>JBATMZ010000141.1:0-1566 GCA_049290115.1 Saprospiraceae bacterium
GGCGTTAACTGGAATCGACATCGCCCACGTGGTGATCGACGGCACACAGATCGACTATTGCGATACCTCCGGCGCGGCAATGCTGCTTGATCTCGCGCAAGTCGCGCGCGGAGCAGGAGTCGAAACGGAGTTTGCCAACCTGCCCGAGCAGGCGCAGCAGCTCCTTGGGCTGTTTGATCCGGCTAAGCTCGCCGCGAAAAATGAGCAGGGAGGCAGATCATCATGGCTCGAACGCATCGGTCAATGGGGCGCCCGTGTCAGCAACGAGATCGTCACACTGGTCAGCTTCGTCGGCGAAGCAACCTCGGCTCTGTTTATAGCCTTGCGCCATCCTGCGCGTATTCGATGGGGCGACGCTTTGCGAATCGCTCGTGCGGCGGGCGTTGATGCGTTACCCATCGTGTCCCTCATCTCCTTTCTCCTCGGCGTCATCCTCGCATTCCAGGCGGCCACGGCAATGCGCCGTTTCGGTGCAGAAATTTTTGTCGCGGATCTGGTTGGCCTGGCCGTTCTGCGCGAGCTCGGCCCACTGATGACCGCAATCTTGCTCGCCGGACGCTCCGGGGCGGCATTTGCCGCAGAGCTGGGCACCATGAAGGTGAATGAGGAAGTAGACGCACTTAGCACTCTCGGATTCGAACCGGTGCGCTTCCTTGCAGTTCCTCGCATTCTGGCCGCAGTGGCGGTAATTCCGGTGCTCACCGTGTATGCAAACCTGATCGGTATCATCGGAGGCGCCGTAGTCATGATGGGATTCGGTATTTCGCTGGCATCCTATTATCAGGAGCTGCTCAGGATACTGGATCTTTCTGACCTGTTGACCGGACTTGGCAAGTCACTGCTTTTCGGTTTAATTGTCGCGGGCGTCGGCTGTCTGCGCGGTTTGCAGACAGGGCAAGGCGCCGCGGCCGTGGGACGTTCCGCGACGAGCGCAGTTGTGAGCGCGATTGTGCTCATCGTTGCAGTTGATGGTCTCTTTGCAGTCATTTTCTATTACGCGGGGATTTGATGACGCCACCTATTATCCGCGTTAACAATCTCACTGCTGGTTTCGCCGATCGTACCGTGTTGCGTGACATTTCATTCGACGTGCAGCGTGGAGAAGTATTTGTGATAGTAGGCGGATCAGGCAGCGGCAAAAGTACGTTGCTCAAACAGATGATAGGTCTGTATCGACCACAATGCGGCACGATCCTCATTGAAGGGGAGGACATCGTCGCTGCGCACGGCCCAAAGCGGCAATCCATCCTGCGCAAAATCGGGGTTTTATTTCAGACGGGAGCGCTTTTCGGGTCGATGAGCATTTTGGACAATGTGCGCCTTCCGCTGGAAACGCACACCGACCTTCCGAAACATGCCACAGCGTTGATCGCACGCATGAAACTGCAGCTCGTGTCGCTCGGGGATGCGGCTGACCGCATGCCTGCGGAGCTCTCGGGCGGAATGCGCAAACGCGCAGCCATCGCGCGCGCCATGGCGCTCGATCCGCTGATTCTGTTTCTTGATGAGCCTTCAGCCGGACTCGATCCGGTGCTTTCGGCAGAACTCGACGAATTGCTACTGAAC
>JBATMZ010000142.1:0-2308 GCA_049290115.1 Saprospiraceae bacterium
CTTGCGGAGTTATTTGATCGATGAATTTAGCCAAATCAACAAACGCCTCACCGACAACCTGGCCAAATCGCTTAAACGAATCTGAACCGCTATCAATGTGTTGATTGATTGCTATCAATACCGCTGACATACCTAGTGCAATGCCGTTTGACGACATTTCCTGGAACATCATGAATACAGACGATTTCAATCTCGAATACGTAGCGTGGAGGCTTTTTGATGCTACCTCAGCTGCCGCACCGAACTTTTCCATCAGTGTGTCTGGAAACTTAGATAAGAATTCTTTAGCGCCGATTTGACCTTTCTTCATGGCGTCCATAAGCTCGCCCATGGTCATATTCATAGCCGTAGCAGCTAGAGCCAAAGCGCCAGGAAGGTGTTCGCCCAACTGCTGCTTTAGTTCTTCCATCATCAATTGCCCCTTACTGGCGATCTGAATTACAGCGTTAAACATTCGATCAATCGTCGTTGCCTTAGCGTGCAAGACAGTCGATACAGCCGTCATTGCCTCAAAAACCTTTTTAGTCTGGTTTATTGACAGAATTTCTTTCGTTGCTGCGGATAATTTTGCATATGTATGAAGGAGCGATTGCAAACTTACGCCATATGCCTTAGCCGTAGCTGCAACATATTGGTACTCTAATTTCGATTTTGCGACGTCACCAGTTGTCACATTCATCATGGCGATAAATCCGTTGTAGACACGGTCTACGTCTTGAATTTCGCGAATAAAAGATTCAAACAACCTAACACCTTGAACAGCTGCAAATATTCCAAGAAGCATCCGTAAGCCATTACCCAATTTATCAATTGCGCCGCCCATTTTGTTGAAGTTACTAATTGCCGATTTAGACATATTGTTAGTATGCCCATTAATTTGATTGATGTGCATATTCAAATTAATGACAGACTGAGTTATGGAGTTGACAGAATTGGTTGCTGATCTTGCACCTGACGCTGCGCCCGAAGCATCAATGACAACATACAGTGTGTTTGTCATGTTTGCCATTTCAATCCTTCATAAAATTCGTTAAATCTTTGGAGCAACGGGATACAAAATCTTTGAGCTCTGTGTTTGCCAGCAAAGCCTTATGTGCAACGGATTTTGAGTACGCTAAATCGGAACCATCTGGTTTTTTTACATTTTTCCAATTGAGCAGCAAATGTTGTGAAATCAATTCGCACATCGTTGGATCATCGACACTCGATCGTCTTGAAAACAGCTCTCGAAGTGAAAACTCGTATTGGGGTTTGCTTTGATGCGCAATCAAAAACGACGAATTCTTGATTTTAAACCAAGCTCCATTTCGAATTTTGTCAGTATCGATATTTACGTCGTTTATCATGTCAGTCGATGAAGGAGTAATCAATTGAAACATTCATTTGATACCAGCCAGATTTAACCGTGTTAAGGCCCATTGCTACGCTTTCGCCAACATCATATATGATGTATGAATCAAATACAAGCGATCCGCTTATTACGCCGCCAAATATTTCGCCTGCTAAAACTGCTAGCTCCATTGGTCGACCTTGACCAGTACCGATCCTCACAAATACTTGAATGTGCACAGTTCCGAAACGGCGCGCTTTTTCATCAAAGCCAATCTTTCTCGACGCAGATGGTTTGACGGTTAATCTGACCCACTCAGGAAGGCCTTCTGTCTCTAATCGATTGTTTGAATACTCAATCGGAGTGTGTGTCCAAGCTGTGTCAAATCTTGGAACGATAAAACTTAGAACTTCAGAATCAGTCATGGCATGCTACTCAATATTTGCCGCAAAACGCCTTGCGGAGCTTGATCTGACCAGCCATACTCCAGCATGACTCCATAAGGTGCGCCGTTTGTTACATACAAACGCTTAAAATTTTTATATTCGGATGATCGTGATGCGCTCCGTGAAAACGGCGCGTTATGAATATCGTTATAGATATAGTCTGGACCATCTTTTGAAATATTCCAGGATGCTTTATAACTGCCGCTAAACACTGGTGACCGTTTTACAGCTTCGTCGAACACTTGGACTGCAAGTTTCGACGCCATTTCTTCGGTCGATGCTGTCAATGAGCCAGTGAACTTCGATAAATCATTAGCCCAAAATGCGCCGCTTCTAGCCATAATAACCTAAGTTGTTGTTTTGTATAGTTAAATTAAAGCGCTCTAAGCTACTTCAACCTAACTAACTAATAGTAACATATAAGCAGCTACTAAAAAATCTATTCAGAGCGTATTCGTGAGCGCTTAAAGTAGCAGTTAAACGCTATTTTTAAAGTTTTTCTGCAACAATTGTGAATACAGCCGCTTTTGAG
>JBATMZ010000143.1:0-1610 GCA_049290115.1 Saprospiraceae bacterium
ATGTTTGCTGATAAAGTAGGTTGTGTCAGGGTATAGTTGGTATTCGGGGCAGTGTATCCGGTGATATTGATAGTGATGCCCATGCCTACATTTGGGGAAACGAACGTGGCTATCGGGGTGCCGGTAACGGAAGGCATCTCACCATTCTGCAATCCACTGTATGCTGCTGTTCCTGTAAAGGTAGCATCAGTATTGCCGTTATAAACTTTATTTTCTCCTGTCAGGCCGGTGATGGTCAATGCGGCGGTACTTACTGTACTCGCTATGGTGGGTACATTGACTGGTGAAGCTCCCGCACTGGATAGCACGATATTGCCGCTGTATGGCGAACCGGCAACTGTAGCATCGGCTTTCAATCTTACATAAACTGGTGTGGATGTTATCGTACCTGTTGCACCTACCGTCACGGTAGCACCAAATCCACTACCGGAGGTCAGCGATACTTCATATCCTGCCGGTGGTGTGACGAGAATACCTGCGGTCATGTCAGCCCCGGACACGTCAAACGATGTCTCGGATGACGGTGTACCATAGGTGGTGGATAACGCAGGAAGTGTACCGGTAAAAGAGATGGTCGGTGGTGGAAGAGCTTCTTCTCCTGCCATAAAATCACTAAAAGATGTAAACGATGCGGAAGTCACATCATTTCCGGTAGTACTGCCTCCTGCTGCTGACCAAGTAGACGGGCTGTCAAATTTGGCTATTTTATAGTTGGCTACCGTACCCGTATTGGTGGTATTGGCTACATTGAATGTACCGGTGTAGGACGTAAACGTACCCGCTCCGGATTTGGTCAGGGTCCAGTAATGATTGGCTTTTTTGGCGGGGTCTATGGTGGATGACCCTTCGTTGGGATGCACTCCTGCTGTGAGATAACTGGTGATATCTACCGGTCCGGAAACGCCTGTCATGTTTAATGAAGCAGGAGCGTAAACGGTAGAAGTACCAATAAAAAAGTCATTGTTTCCATTGGAGACCGCTCGCTGCAGATTCCCATTGATATATCCATTCGTTCTGGAAGCAGTGCCTGAAACCGGCTGAATTACCTTGTTTGCTCCTGTATTTATTTTACCATTGGTGAGGGTCAATCCATTTGATACATTGATGTCATTTGCCAGCACTACATTGCCGGCTGCTTTGTCTATGATAAGATAATCGAAGGTCTCCCCTCCGGCAGCTGTAATACTCTGATCACCTGTAGCAGCGTCTAAAAAAACAGCACGGGACGATGGCGTAAATGTTCCACCTGAATGTGACCAGTTGCCACTTACTTTTATATCTCCTCCGCTATTTCCTGACAATAACAGCGATCCACCGGATATGTCCACATTTCCTGAGGCAATCATGGGTTGATTGGATTGGTCCATATTCAGGGACCCGCCGGACACTTTGACATTGCCAATCGATGTAGTACCAAAAGTATTGGTATTTGGGCTTCCAAAAAAGATGGTTCCGTCATTGACTACCAGATTTCCTCCAATGATCCAGTTACCACCGGTATTGCCTCTCGATATTTGCAACCCGGAGGTGTTCATGGTAAAATCATAAACTGAAATGGAACCAAATGAATTTTCATCCGCAGTATTGTTAAACACAAAACTATTACGGCT
>JBATMZ010000144.1:0-1966 GCA_049290115.1 Saprospiraceae bacterium
AATGTACACAATGCGGCTCCCACGATTTTGAAGAGCTGGCTGGTAACAATATCAAGTGCAATTACTGTTCAACCAAATATCACGTAAGCGAACCGGCGGAAGATAAACCAAAGGTAATTATCGGTAAAGGAGCAAATGTTGTATTTGGCAAAAGCTCAAATGTCACAATAAAAGGCGGCGTCGAGATCAAAGAAGGCGCAAATGTGCAATTCCTTGGAAAACTTGATATTC
This sequence comes from Saprospiraceae bacterium, assembly GCA_049290115.1. GTDB lineage: Bacteria > Bacteroidota > Bacteroidia > Chitinophagales > Saprospiraceae > OLB9. The sequence goes on from JBATMZ010000144.1 coordinate 232, forward strand.
TTGAACTCGGCGATGAGGAAAAGATAAAGAATTCGGAGTTTTATAAGATGAAGCACCAAGGTTAAACAAACAGTACCCGTAATTTAGCTTATTATATTGTAACTATCAGCTATTTTCCTTAAATTTGTGCTTTAAATAAGCAAAATTCAGATATTTTCCCGATAAAATTCGGGATTTCGCTTCGCTCAACATACCTATGGACTACAAAAACATATTAGTCACAAAATTAGATAATCCTAAGGGATTAAAAGTCGGGCAGATACAGCTTAACCGCCCCGATGTATTAAATGCGCTCAATATCGAGCTGATGGGTGAGCTTGTTATGACACTTGAAAGCTTTGATAAAGACCCCGAAGTGGGCTGTATAATCATAACCGGCAGCGCAAAGGCTTTTGCCGCGGGAGCCGATATTAAAGAAATGGCTACTCAATCAGCCATTGATATGCATATCCGCGACCAGTTTTCTGTGTGGGATAAGATCCGCAAGATAAAAAAACCAATTATCGCCGCAACCTCGGGATTCGTGCTCGGCGGCGGATGTGAGCTTACCATGGCATGCGATATGATCGTCGCCGCAGAAAGCACAAAATTTGGCCAGCCGGAAATTAAGCTTGGCATCATACCGGGTGCCGGCGGCACCCAGCGCTTAACCCGCGCAATCGGCAAAGCCCGCGCAATGGAAATGATATTAACAGGCAGAATGTACACCGCCAGAGAAATGTTTGAAGCAGGCCTTGTTACACGCCTTGCCGATGATGAAGTATTCCTCGAAGAAGCGCAGGCGCTGGCAAAAGAAATTGCTTCAATGCCGCAAATGGCCCTGCAAATGGCCAAGGATTCCATACTGAAATCGTTTGATACCACCGTTGAAGGCGGCCTGGAATATGAGCGCAAAGCGTTTTACCTGCTCTTTGCAAGTGATGATATGAAAGAAGGCATGAATGCCTTCGTTGAAAAACGCAAACCTGAGTGGAAACACAAGTAGCAGTGTGCAATGAACAATTGGCATTGAGCAATTTATAAAAAAGAAAACAAAAATAATCTATAACAATTTGATAAAATACATTTGGCTGGTGGCTGCATTTTTGGTAACCTTTACAGCATTTAACTCATCTGCTGTTTACGCGCAGGATAAAAGCAATGAACCGCTTAACAGGCTGTTCCTGTCTGATTCATCCAACTTCAACGCAGAGCAGATAATCGAAAGGAATAAATCCGCGCTGATATCAATCTGGTATCACACCGATAACTATTATTCATCTTATTCATTCACTACCATTGATACCACGCTTCTCAATGGTTCCGGTTTTATATTCAGTGAAGATGGCCTGATTGGCACCAATTATCACGTTGTTGATGGCATTGATAGCCTCATTGTTAAAACCGCCGACGGCACATATTATGACGCGGAGCTTCTTATCATTGATGAAAAAAATGATATGGCAATTATCCGTATTAAGAATGCCAACGGAACCAAGTTCCCCACAATAAAATTCGGCAATTCAGATGCTATAAAAGTAGGGCAGGAAGTCTTCGCAATTGGCTCGCCGCTTGGTTACGAATACACAATATCACAGGGCATTATTGCCGGTATCCGTGATAATGAAAAAGTTTCATTCACTGATCCCGTGACGTATTCACCCATAGAAAAAAGTTTTGAAAAAGTCCTGCAGATAACAGCGGCAATTTCTCCGGGTAATTCCGGCGGCGCGCTGTTTAACCGTAAGGGTGAAGT
>JBATMZ010000145.1:0-44013 GCA_049290115.1 Saprospiraceae bacterium
GGAAAATTAGCTCTATTGGCTGAAAAAACAGCAGAAATGAAAAGCCTAGAAAATAGCATTAATTTGCTTAAAAAAGAGATTGAAGAAATGAGTCCAGATTCTGAAAAAGAATCAGTGGCCGTTACAATTGATACATTGAAGAAGCAAAAATTTATTCGCTATATCGATCTTCAAGGTGTGGTGACATCTGAAGATTTGGTGAACGCAGCTAGTGATATAGGCGGTAGGATATTGCAACTTTCTGTTGTGGAAGGTCAACGTGTTCAAAAAGGTCAGTTGATTGCTAGGACAGATGTTGAAGCTATTCGAACTCAAAAAGACGAATTGAAAAAGGCATTGGATTTGGCCGTTGATGTTTTTGAGCGACAAAAAAGATTGTGGGATCAAAATATTGGTTCGGAAATTCAGTTTTTACAGTCCAAAAACAATAAGGAAAGGTTAGAAAAAAACATGCTTACCATGGATGCGGAGTTGAGAAAATCAAATGTTTATGCACCTATATCCGGTGTAGTTGACGTCGTATTTCTCAAACAAGGTGAAGTGGCTGGCCCAGGTGTACCTATTGTCCAAATTCTAAATACTTCAAAAGTGAAGGTGGTTAGTGATGTGCCAGAAACATATCTAGGTAAGGTGAAAGTAGGTAACAAAGTCGATGTTCATTTTCCTACCTTGGACAAACATATTAATAAACCCGTATCAATGTTAGGTCGAATCATTGATGCCTCTAATAGAACTTTCAAAATGGAAATAAAAATGGATAATCCTACTGGAGATTTGAAACCAAATTTATTGTCCGTTATTAGAATAAGTGACTACGTATTAAACGATGCTATCGTCGTTCCCTTGGAATTAATTCAACAAGAAGTAAGTGGTCAAAAATATGTGTATATCGCTGAAAATCTAGATGGAAAGTGGGTGGTAAAAAAAGCAAAAATTACCACTGGAGAGAGTACCGAAGGTAATACTGTGGTATCTTCTGGTTTGAAACCTGGCGATAAAATTATCAGTAAAGGCGCAAGAAGTTTGACTGAAAATCAAATGATATCTATTGAAACTGTAAAATAAAATCCATGAGTTCTCATAAATCACAATCTTCCTACAAAACTTTCAGCCTGACCAATTTTGCAGTTGACAATAGTACGACTATATTTTTAGTCATTCTTATGTTGATCACTTTTGGGCTGATGTCATATAATTCAATTCCTAAGGAACAATTTCCAGAAGCATCTTTGCCTACTGTTTATATCAATACGCCTTATTTTGGAAACTCGGCCGTAGAAATCGAAAATTTGGTCACCCGTCCTCTTGAAAAACAAATAGAAAATATAACGGGTGTAAAAAATGTCAATTCTACGTCAATTCAGGATTTTTCAGTCATCATCGCAGAATTTGAAGCTGATTTGGAAATGGAATCTGTGGTTCGTAAAGTAAAGGATGCCGTTGATAAGGCGAAACAGGACCTACCTAATGATTTGACAGAAGATCCGACAGTGCTTGAAATTAATTTTTCAGAAATTCCCATTATGACCATTAATGTGTCGGGAAATTATAGCAATGATGACTTGAAACAATATTCTGAAATTATACAAGACAGAATTGAAAATATACGACAGATTTCAAGGGTCAATTTAAAAGGGGCCTTAGAAAGAGAGATTAAAATTGATGTTGATCTTTTTAAAATGCAGTCTCTGAAAGTATCTTTTGGAGATATAGAAAATGCGGTTGCCTCTGAAAATCTTACGATGTCAGGTGGTGAAGTACTGGCCAATGATTTTAAAAGGGCATTGAGAATAGTGGGGCAATTTACTTCGACCGAACAAATAGAAAACTTGATTGTCAAAAGTGAAAATCAACGTCCCATTGTTTTGAAAGATATTGCCAATGTTGTATATGGATATAAAGACCGTTCTTCTTACGCTCGTTCCGATGGCTTTCCCGTTATTAGTTTGGACGTCATCAAACGAAGAGGCCAAAACTTATTGGAAGCTTCAGATAATATCAAAATTGAATTGGAGGCAATCAAATCCACCATTCCAAAAGATATTAAAATTTCACTTTTTAATGACCAATCTGTTAATACGAGAAATGAAGTAAGCAATCTTGAAAACAGCATCATTTCTGGTGTTATCCTAGTTATCCTAGTTCTTTTATTTTTTCTAGGTCTTCGCAATGCAAGTATGGTCGGTTTAGCCATTCCCATTTCTATGTTAATGGGAATCATGATCTTGAATGTCATGGGGGTTACTTTGAATATGGTCGTTCTTTTTGGTTTAATTTTGGCATTGGGAATGCTTGTCGATAACTCCATTGTAGCCGTTGAAAACATGTACCGATATATTCAAAATGGTTATAGTCCGTTAAAAGCTGCCAAATATGGAGTTGGGGAAATTGCGATTCCAATCATTGCATCTACTTTGACTACTCTTGCCGCATTCATCCCGTTGGGATTTTGGCCGGGAATTATGGGAGAGTTCATGAAATATTTTCCAATTACCCTCATCATCGTATTGAGTTCGTCATTGTTTGTCGCCCTAGTGATTAACCCTGTTATCGCCTCCCGCTATATGAAATTGGATGAAAAGATATCCGAGACTGCGGCACTTGCCCGAAAGCGAAAGAATATTTTTACGATGTTGATTGTTCTTCTCGTTATCGCTTTGTTGGGTCAATTAGTGGGTGCACAATGGCTTCGAAATTTAATGGTTATCGCTGCTGTTCTTACTTCGGTAAACTTTTTTATATTCCGACCTTTAACATTCAAATTTCAGGAATCCTTCTTACCAAAACTTGAAAGAGGGTACGACCGCTTTATACGATTTTCGTTGAATGGTAAAAAACCAATTTTATTCTTTTTTGGCACATTTGGATTACTCATATTTTCAATTGTTTTATTGGGAATTGTAAAACCTAAAGTTGAATTCTTTCCCGATGCGGATCCGATATATATCAATGCTTTTGTTGAGCTTCCTTTAGGTAGTGATATAGAAGCAACAAATAGGATTACTAAAGATATTGAAACTAAAATTGATCATGTTATTAAAGATAAAAAAGGTATTGTCGAGGCAGTTCTTACCCAAGTGGGTGAAAATACTTCCGACCCAAACCAACCTCCAGAGCCTGGGGTTACCCCTAATAAAGCTAGGGTAACCGTTTCTTTTGTACCTTCAAATGAAAGAGATGGAATATCCACTACGGAAATTATGAACGACATTCGTTCCGTACTCAATGTTTATCCAGGAGTTGAAATTGTAGTGGATAAAAATGCAAATGGTCCACCAACAGGAAAACCAATTAATCTTGAAGTTCGCGGTGAAAATATTGACTCCTTAATTGTTTTGTCAGAAACTATTCGTGGGTATTTCAACAGTTTAGGGATCGCTGGAATAGAGGAACTAAAATCCGACATCCAATTGGGAAAACCAGAACTCATCATTCATATAGATAGAGAAGCTGCTAGAAGATATGAATTGTCAACACATAGCATTGCGACAGCTTTGAGAACATCCGTGTTTGGAAAGGAAGTGTCAAAATACAAAGAAGGTGAAGATGAATATCCCATTGTAGTCAAATTGGATGACAATTATAGAAATAATGTAGAAGGATTATTGAATCAAAAAATAACCTTCAGAAATCCCGCCAACGGAAAATTAGTTCAAGTACCTATTTCTTCGGTAGCCGATATCGAATACAGCAGCACCTATAGTTCCATTAAAAGGAAAGACAAAAACAGGGTGCTCACGATAAATTCCAATGTATTAGATGGATATAATGCTAATGAAATTGTGGATCAATTAAAAGAAAAGATGGAAAGTTATCCCTTACCTGAAGGATTTACTTTTGCTTTTACTGGGCAACAAGAGCAGCAAAGTGAAGACATGGGCTTTTTGTCGACGGCATTTTTTCTTGCGGTCTTTTTAATATTTTTGATTTTAGTAGCTCAATTTAACAGTATAGTTAGTCCTTTTATCATCATCTTATCCGTGTTGTTTAGTACGATAGGGGTCTTTCTTGGATATTCAATCACTGGAACCACCATTTCTATCATATTTTCTGGAGTTGGTATCATTTCTTTAGCTGGGATCGTTGTCAATAATGCGATAGTTCTTATTGATTATACCAAATTATTGACTACTAGAAGACTTGAAGAAAAAGGTCTGTCAAGTGAGTTCGAATTGTCAAATGCGGATAAAATTGAAATAATAATTGAAGCAGGCGCTACCAGACTGCGTCCTGTAATTTTGACAGCTATCACGACGATTTTAGGGCTAATTCCTTTAGCAATAGGGTTTAATTTCAACTTTTTCTCTTTTGTTTCGTCTTTGGATGGCGAGTTTTTTATTGGTGGAGACAATACGGCTATATGGGGACCGATGGCGTGGACGGTCATTTATGGACTTACTTTCGCAACCTTTCTTACCTTAGTCATTGTCCCAGTGATGTATTGGCTTTCATTCAGAAGCAAGCGCAAGTTTTTTGGATTAATAAATCGATCATAATTATTTATTGTTCGAAAAGAATACAAATACCCTTTTATTTTTTAAGGGGTATTTGTATTTTACAAAGGGGTAATTGACATTATTACGGTTGAATTAAAAATGATTTCACATATAAATATTTTATATATATAATTTTTTTATCTTTGCGTTAAAATTTGTCAGTTTATGAAATACATTATTTTTATATTTTTATTGGCCACTTCTTTTTCTTGTAAAGAAAAATCAACAGAAACTACCACGACCCAAAATAATCAGTTGGAGGATCCTGGAAAAGATCCAATCAATAACCCTGTAATGGGAGGCCCAACGGATATAAAAATTACCATGACAGATATTAACTATAGTGGACCCGTGCAGATAGTTGGATTTTACTTGGATCAAAACTATTTACAAGATACAACCACGGCGGTCAATGGTGTGATTCACTACAAAAACGACAAAGGCATGCCGCAAGGCCTGTATTATTTTATGCTGCAAACTGACCAAACGATACAAGTCATCTTGGACAAAGATCAAACTTTAGAAATGAAGGTCGCCATGAATGACATGTTTAATTCCATGCAAGTGAAAGGGAGCACCGAAAATGAATTGATGTACAATACGTATAAATTTGAGCAGACAGTAAATCCTGCTTTATTTGAGGTAACAGAAAAATTAAAAACGGCTGATGAAAAAGATCCAAATTTCAAAATGTTGGTTCAAAATCGCAATGATTTAGAAAACAAAAAACGAACATATTTTCAAGAAATATTGGACCAAAATCCAACTTCGTTATTTGCCAATTTTAAAGTTAGTGGACAGAATCCTGCATTACGAACCGACATTCCCAAAGAAAATCAAGTATATCAATATAGAGAGGACTTTTGGAAAAATGTAAATTTTGGTGATAGGAGATTACTTCGAACGCCGATGATAGGAACTAAATTGACAAGGTATTTTAAAGAACTGACCATTCAGAATCCAGATTCCATCGTGGCATCTGCCCATTCTTTGATGAAACAATGTAGTCAAAACAAAGAATATTTTATGGTTTTTGTGAATTGGGTGATGACTACCTACGAACCTGGAAAAAGCACTTTAATGGATGCTGAGAGCGTTTTTAACCAGATTGCCACATCATATTTTACTTTGGATAAAGCGTTTTGGTCAGATACTACAGAAGTCAATTTTATTCAGAAAAGAGCTATGGAAATGTCAGCCAGTCTTGTAGGTAAAGATGCTCCTAATGTGATTTCAACCGATCAAAATGGTCAGCGGCAAGAATTGTTGGCTAAAAAAGCAGACTATATCGTTGTATATTTATTTAACCCTGATTGTGAAAATTGTCAAAAAGAGACACCGTTACTGCATGAGTTTTACCTAAAAAATAAAAACCAAGTTGATGTATTTGCTATTGCCATTGATACAGATGACAAGCAATGGAAAAACTACATTCAAAAAAGTAAACTGAGTTGGACAAATGTGTATGACCCCACCAACAAGTCGATTTACGCAAAGTATTTTGTCGACCATACACCTGAAATGTATTTAATCAATAAAAAGAGGAAGATTATAGCTAAAAACTTGAAGACTTTTCAAATTCCAACTATGATAGAAAAAGATAAATTAAACAAAGGATAAAAAGATACTTATTTTTGATATCTAATGTTTCTTTTTGATTTGACTTTTTTCCCATTGTGATCGACTAGTGCCACTATTTCAATTTCTACATTCGTATTTTCTTTGGGCATTACTTTCCATGATTCAGCAATGGAAATGATTTCATCATGGGTATGTTTGGCTGATAATAGAATTGTTTCTCCAGTGACTAATTCGTGAATATAAATTTCGTACCCATGAATGGACAATTCTGAGGTAATCGTAGCATTTAGAAAAACAGAATCTCCTGATGTTATTGCTTGGTTTTCATCAGGACTTTGAAAAGAAATCACAACTTTATTATCTTCCGTTTCTTGTTTGTCACATGAAAATAAAGCTAAACTAAATACAGATAAGGTTAGTATAAACAAAAGGTTTAGTGGCTTGGTAAACATTATTTGGCGTATAAAGGATTAGTAATAAAGGTATAATCGGTGAGGGTTATTAAAAATGATTCTACGTACTTTTTTTCGTCTTCTGTTAATGGTATTCCTAGCCTTGTAGATGTTATAAACGCTTCATCTAGAGTTTCTGAAAAAAACATTCCATGATCATAATGATCTAAAACAGATCGTAAGCTCGTCAACTTGCCATCGTGCATGTATGGATACGTTAAGGATATATTTCTTAAAGTAGGTACCTTAAACTTGTATTTGTCATTATCATCCAAGGTGATTTTATAACGACCTGTTTCCTCTAAAGAAGGAATAATGCCATTGTTTCTAAAACTATAATCTGTAAACATAGGCTCGATGTGACACGAATTACATTTTGTCTTAAATATTTCATAACCTTGTTGTTCTTCATTTGAAAATTTTTCACGACCTTTTTTGACCCTATCGTATTTTGAATCATCACTAATCAACATTCCCATATATTGGGCTAGGGCATAAAATATTTTTTGTGAAACGATAGGTCCATGTCCAAACGCTGAATTAAAAGAAGCAACATAGTTGGGATTATTTTCAAGCTTACGAATGACATTTTCTAAACTTTCTCCCATTTCTACCGGATTTGTTATCGGGGCAAATGGCATAATCTCGATATGATTTATACCTCCATCCCACATAAAACTTGTTTGCCATGCAACATTGATAATGGCTGGACTATTTCTTGCTCCGACCTTGGAAAAAATGCCTTGACTCAATGCAATATTATGGTCAGCAAAGGCATGATTTTGAGCATGACAAGAAGCACAACTAATTGAGCTATCGATAGACATGATGGGATCATGAAATAGTGATTTTCCTAATTCAAATCCTTCTTTTGATAAAGGATTTGTGTCAAATTGGTAGGCTGGAGAAGGAAAGTAATCAGGATATTTCATGGTAAAAACATCCTGATCACTTTGGCATGAACTCAACCAAGCAAACATTAAAATTAGTATAAAAAATATAGAATATTTACCTGATTGATTCATCGAAATTTAATTATGAATATGATCAAATGTAACACCTGAATAAAAAGTGGAACTCATCGTTTTAGCCACAACTCCTGGTGCCATTTGGCTGGATTTAATGGACAATTTATCGGCTGCATGCCATAATTGTGCAGGATTGGCAATCATGTGGATTTCTGCTTCACGGTCTCCGTCGACGATTAATTTTCCTATCGCATATTGGTGGGTAGATTGGATTTTGTATTCTCCTTTAAATCCGCCCAAGTGAAAACTAAAACTTCCACCCTGTGCATCAGGCGAAGTACCTTCAGCTTTTAACATGATGTAACCGGTATTCCAACTCCAAAACATATCATTAACAGGGTCAAGAACGCCTGTTTGCGCTCCAGAGACATTTCTAGTACTGTCTACGCCATACATCCATTCGATATCTGTATACTCACCACCTGGAATATCTTTTAGGTCAATCACATTACCTTTTAGTTTTTCAAGATCAACTAAATAATAACTTTCAGGAACAGAATACCATGTTCCATCGACGTTTTTTAATTTTATATTCGAAATATAATAACGAAATTTATTGAAGGTCATTTTTTCATTTAACCTAGGATGAGTGTATTCTTTGTTTAGAATAAATGCATCTCCTGTTGTCCCAAAAACATGGTCAATATTAAGTGATACACTGCCATTTTGAAGTGTGTTGTCTTCATTTTTTTCACAAGAAATAAAGTGGGTGAAAAAAACGACAAATAATAATAAAGAAATATTTTTAAAATTCATGATGATTTAATTTAATAATAGATGATTAAAAAAAGTATGAAATGTGTGCGTTGAACTTGAACGTAGGAACAATATTGCCTGAGGCTATATTGTTGATGGTGGGGATAAATCCATGTAGTCCAACACCCATTCTATCAAACCACATTTCTGCGCCAAATTGATAAAATAAAGAATACCCACCTGAAAAATCGTTATAAATGTTTTGATGTTTGTCCTTGAACGCAAATTCTACATTTGCCCCCATCACCGGTAATATAGTAGAGTTATTTACGATAAAATTTCGCATCAAACGTATGGAGGAATTCCATCGATTTCCAAAAATAAAATTTTGGTTTTTATTCTGTTGATTGATTCGGTAAGAAGATTCAAGTTGAACAGCCCAATCATTTACTTTTGTAATATAGTTAACATTGATGAAAAAATCCCAAGAAGCTGTACCGGTTTGTAAACCTGGAATCCATACGTCGTTGAATATAAAATCATTTTTTCCTGTTGGTAATTTGATCCCACCACCGACTTGTAAATTGTGATACCAAGAACTTTGTCCGATGTTTTTATTATTGATGATTGTACCCATGAACAATAAGCTCATATCACCAAATCCACGATTATGAACGCTTTGGTCGTCTTCAGATTTTTGTATATTGGTAATAGGTATAAAAGCAAATAGCTGCCATCTTTCCCGAAAGGAAAATCTTCCCCAAAGTTCTAAAGTTTGAAAACTTTCCCTACTGTTTTTTCCAAAATCAGTAGAAAGTAAAGGAGGGTGGGTCGATTGAAATCCACTCTGCATATACCTCAACCCTACTAATTGAGAATGAAACCTAGGTAAAATGCCAATGTTTTGACCGCTCAGAGAACAACCACACACATCGCAAGCGTTCATATCTGTTAATGTCAGCAGTACAAATGAAAAAATCAATAATATTTTGCCCATGATTTATTTATTAAAATGATGATCAAATCAAAGATTTTCTGTTGGGTATATGGAAGTAGTCTGGCCTATACCTAAGATAAAGCCTTAGGCTAAATTTGGTTTTATAAGTTGCATTACCTATGGCTATATGATTTAATATAGCCAACCTGCCCCAAACTTTACTTTAAATCTTTTGAATGAAATTTTTTCTAGATCTTCTGAAAACACAACTATTATGACTGCTTTTTAACAAATATCTCTTGATGGCCGTATTCATAGTCCAACCATAAAATTATTCCAACAGTTTTAAAAGAGGGTCAGAAGACTACACCATGGATTCGGGTGGTTTGACAAGTTTTATACTATAGTTAGCACTATATTTATGATCAATATATGATATGAGGTTTTTTTCTTGTGAAAGGAGATTTACTTTATGTAAGTTCAGTGAGTATGAAAGTAAATCGAAAGGATATATATCAAAACCTAGTTTTTGAGGTGGGCTTTGTGAATCTTCATTGGGCTCAGTGTCTTCCATCATTTTCATAAGATGGCATTTACCCTTACATTTTAATATAGGTTTTTCTTTATTAATACATAAGTTTTGTGCAATAAATTCTTGGTTCCATTTCCACTGCACTACACTAACCACTTTCGAAAAAGAGGATAACATAATTAAAAAACTACATAAAATTAGACATATTAATTTCATCTAGCAAATGTAAAATTTATTCTATATGAAAATTATGACTCAAATCATGCGTTTTAAATGATACATATCATTAAAGTCTATTCACCACCAAAAACTGCTTTCATGTACGATCGGTTCAGGAAAGCAATATTTTCTAATTTGATTTCTTTAGGGCATTCTGCTTCACAAGCACCGATATTGCTACACATGCCAAAACCTTCTTTGTCCATTTGTGCAACCATGGCTTGAACACGCGTCGAGGATTCTACTTCACCTTGTGGAAGTAGTCCTAGATGACTTACTTTTGCTGAGGTGAATAACATAGCCGATCCATTAGGACATGCTGCTACACAAGCGCCACAACCAATACAAGCTGCTGCTTCAAATGACTTACCGGCTCTGTCTTTTTCTATCGGAATGGCATTTCCATCGGGAGCTTGTCCCGTGTTGACAGAAATAAAACCACCAGATTGAATGATTCGGTCGAAAGATGACCTATCGACTACTAAATCTTTGATGACAGGGAATGCATTGGCTCTAAAGGGCTCCACCACAATGGTTTCTCCATCTTTAAAAAACCGCATGTGCAATTGACAAGTGGTCGTGGCTGCTGATGGTCCATGAGGTTGTCCGTTGATAACCATAGAACAAGTGCCGCAAATCCCTTCTCGACAGTCATGTTCAAACGCAACGGGTTCTTTTTTATCGTTTACGAGTTGTTCATTTAAAACATCCAACATTTCCAAAAAAGACATATGTTCGTTGGCCAAAACAGGATATGTTTCAAACTTACCTTGTCCACTATTTTGGTTTTGCCTCCAGACTTTTATTTTTAAATTTAATTCTGACATGTTTTCTTATTTTATTTGTAACTTCTTGTTACTAATTTAATATTTTCAAAAACCAGATTTTCTTTATTCAATTTAGGTTCATTTTCATCCCATTCCCATGCAGAAACAAAACTAAATGCTTCGTCATTTCTCATGGCTTCTCCATCCGGAGTTACCGATTCTTCCCTAAAGTGACCTCCACAAGACTCATTTCGTACTAGTGCATCTACCATCATCAATTCTCCATGTTCCAAGAAATCTGCAACCCTCAAAGCTTTTTCAAGTTCTGGGTTAAACTCATCGGCCTTTCCAGGAATATAAAGATCTTTGTAAAATTCTTCTTTTAATTCGCGGATCAACGCTCGTCCTTTTTTCAATCCGGCTTCATTTCGAGCCATTCCACAATAATCCCACATAATTTTCCCTAGTCTTCTATGGAAACTTTCAGCGGATTGATTGCCTTTGATGAGGAGTAATTGCTGGATTCTATCGATAACTGTTTTTTCAGCATCCACAAACTCTTTACTTTTTGGATCAAAACTAGGTGTTGAAATTTCCTTAGATAGAAATGTACCAATAGTGTATGGAATCACAAAATAGCCATCGGCCAATCCCTGCATCAAAGCAGAGGCACCTAGGCGATTAGCACCATGATCAGAAAAATTGCATTCGCCCAAGGCGAACAGCCCAGGAATGTTTGTTTCCAAATTATAATCTACCCATAATCCACCCATTGTATAATGAACGGCAGGATAAATTTTCATTGGTTCCTTATATGGATTTTCGCCTGTTATTTTTTCGTACATTTCGAAGAGGTTGCCATATTTATCTGCGATGGCTTTTTCACCTAGCTCGATGACTTTTTCGTTACTTATATTTTCAATTCCTTGTTTGTTTGCCTCCATGTGACCATATCGTTGGATGGAAGCTGAGAAGTCCAAAAACACGGCTAAGCCCGTAGGACTAACCCCATGGCCTTTGTCACATTCGACTTTAGCGGCTCTAGAAGCAACGTCTCGTGGTACGAGATTTCCAAAAGCTGGATATCTTCTTTCGAGAAAGTAGTCACGGTTTTCTTCTGGTATTTGTACGCCTTTTAATTTTCCTTTTTGTATAGCTTCAGAATCTTCTTTTTTCTTTGGAACCCAGACTCGGCCGTCATTTCTTAGGGATTCAGACATTAGTGTAAGCTTGGATTGATATTCTCCAGATACTGGAATACAAGTAGGGTGAATCTGGGTAAAACAAGGATTGGCCATGAGTGCGCCTTTTTTTACAGACCTCCAAGCGGCTGTAACGTTGCACATCATGGCATTTGTAGAGAGATAAAAAACATTACCATAACCACCTGTTGCTAAAACAACGGCATGTGCTGCGTGGCTTTGAATTTCACCAGTCAACAGATTCCTAGCGATAATTCCTCGTGCTTTGCCTTCAACCAACACTAAGTCAATCATTTCATGGCGATTGTACATTTTGACGGTTCCCAATCCAATTTGTCTTGACAATGCCTGATATGCGCCTATCAATAATTGTTGCCCAGTTTGGCCTCTAGCATAAAAAGTTCTGGACACTTGCACTCCTCCAAAAGACCTATTTTCAAGAAGCCCACCGTATTCTCTTGCGAATGGAACACCTTGTGCCACACATTGATCAATAATGTCCACACTCACTTCTGAAAGTCGATGTACGTTTGCTTCTCGAGCACGATAATCGCCTCCTTTGATGGTATCGTAAAATAGTCTGTGGACACTATCTCCATCGTTACAATAGTTTTTGGCCGCATTTATACCTCCTTGTGCTGCAATACTGTGGGCACGTCGGGGACTGTCATGGAACGTAAAACACTTTACCTTATATCCTAGTTCGCCCAAAGAAGCTGCTGCAGCTGCTCCAGCGAGGCCTGAACCTACGACAATTATTTCTAATTTTCTTTTATTATTGGGTGCTACAAGGGGAATGCTGGATTTATATTTTGTCCATTTTTCCGACAGGGAGCCTTCTGGAATTTTTGAATCTAACATGTTAAATTTTTTACTTCATAAAGAAATAGTGATAAATAGGAATCACTGCAAATGCGGCTGGCACAAGAATGGCATACATTTTTCCTAGGGTTTTAATCGATGGGCTGTATTTTTTATGGTTTAAGCCTAAGGTTTGAAAGGCGCTTTGAAATCCATGCCATAAATGGAACGATAAAGCAAATAATCCAATACAATAAAAAACGACAATCCATAATTCCTGATATGCTACCGCAACACGTGCATACAAATCTTGGACAGTAACTCCATCATAAGTGACCAAATTTAAGGTATCAGTAAATTTCATTTTATACCAAAAATCTCCCATGTGTAATAGGATAAATGCAAAAATTAGAATGCCTAATAATGCCATATTTTTTGAAGCCCACGTGGTTTCTGGTGATTTTTGTACTTCGTAGGAAGTTCCTTTTGAGGATGTATTGTATCTCCATATGATCATTCCAAGGATCGCATGCAAAAGAATGAATATATATAAACTGATGGAAATGAATTTGATCAATGGATTGCCGACCATAAAATCAGAGTACAAATTAAAGGCTTGTCCACCATCACTATTAAGCAATTGTAGATTACCGACAAGGTGGACCAATAAAAAAAGAATGAGAAAAAGCCCAGTAAGGCTCATCAGTACTTTTTTACCAATACCTGAAGAAAAAAATTGGATCAGCCATTGCATGTTTTTTGTCGTTTTGGTGATAGCGCAAATTTATTACTTATAGCACCACTTCACCAAATATGTACCCTCAATTGGAGTTATTTAGAATTTGTCTAAAGTGCGTCTATGTTTTATATTTTGAAAGAAGCTTGAAATCACTATAATATTCGATTGAATGTATAGAACTATGATTCAAACTAAAGGATAAAATTATGACTATGAACTGTGAAAAAGTGTTTTTTCATTTGAAAGTAAGTGATTGGAGAATATTTACTTAAACAAAAAAAGAATCGACCGAATAACACGACTTTCTCCAAAATACGTACTTTTGGATTTAAATGATTGTGTTTATGGTATTTGGTAAAAAGGATTTATTGAGATCTGAAAAATTTAAAAACCTATGTGTAGCTTTCAACAAAAAATATTCTGAAAAAGATGAATATGGAATTTTAGAATTTTTAAAATATTTTGAATTATATCACCGTAGGGGCAAAATTACCAATCTGTGTATGTCAAAATCAGAGAATTTGGATATGTCATTTTATCTATTTGACTATCAATACGTCATTCAAGCTGGAAATCATGCAAGGAGAATCAAACAAACGGTTTATTTTGTGCAAGACAGAAATATGCACTTGCCAGTTTTTTTTATGAAACCTGAACACTTAGGACATAAAATAGCGGCATATTTAGGTTGGGAAGACATAGATTTTGAAACTAGTCCTACTTTTTCGGATTCATATTATCTTCAAGGTGAAGATGTGCCTTGGATAAGAGATAATTTTAAAGAACCAGTATTGTCGTTTTTTTCAGCTTCTAGTGGATGGAATGTAGAAGCTGCCAATCATTTTTTATTGTTTTATGCAAAAAATGCACTAATTCCAGAAAATATATTATTTGACTTTTATAAAATGGGAGGCCATGTTCACTTTTTATTCAAAGAAAGTCAAAAAGAACTCACTGATTTATAAAGTAATATAAACCAACTTAGCATAAGTAAGCATACAATGACCGCACATTATAAAATGATTCTTAAGAAAAATATAAGTATACCACAAAGTCATCTATGCTTTTTTATTGGCATAAAATACATCAAAACGCATCGAAAATTACCTAGTTAAAGGCAAATTCTTCAGCATACAAAATGGGTGTAGGATATTCCTCTCTGAAGGCGCATTTAATCACATCAAAAGCAGTAACTACACCTTTCAACTCATTTTGTAAATTGACAACGGGTAAAGTTTTAAATCTTTTGTCCGCAAATAATTCTGCAGCAGTACCCACCTTATCCTTAGGCGTAATTCGAACCACTTTGGTCGTCATCACTTCACTCACTTTTGACAAATTATGTGTACTTTTTTCAGCTTGTAGTAAGTCATAAGCTGTAATCATTCCCAGAAGTTTATTGTCGTCAGAAACCACACACAATTGTTGCAATTGATTCGATTTCATGATTTCATAAATTTGCTGAATGGTTTGTTCTGGGTGAGCAACAATTGGATTTTTACTCATAATGTTGCGTACTTCTTCGTTCATCATAATAATGAAATTTAAGGTTAAGTGAAAAAAATGTTTTGATGTAAATCCTTAGCGAAGAAGTTGACTAGTTGCTTATCTAGCTGTGTATAAAAATCTAACGAAGCAGATAGTGTAAAAGTTCCTCAATATATGAAATATTTTTGGTATTCTCTTTTACAAAGAAATAATTTTTAAAATTCTTTTTAGAAAAGCTAAAAATAATGGTGAAACAAAGTACAAAACAAATCATATCGCAGATACTTGATATTTGGTTGACACTGCTCGGTAAGAATTTTTTTTGCTACAAGGTTTTATTTAGCGTAGAGTCCAGAATTTTGTAAGAAACAAGGAAAAATTGTACAGGGTTGGTCGTTGGAAGTTTCTGTTGATCAATTGAAAATATTGCCTTATAAATAGCCTATTTATCGTTGGTGAACCACCCTTTGCGGGAATGGAATTTCAACAGCATTGTTTCTAAATTTTTGGGTAATGGATTCTCTAATTTGTCCCTTAATATTCTCAACTCTAAACACGTCATGAGCCCAAAAAAATACATTAAATTGTAGTGCAGAATCACCAAAATCGTCAAAACGTACAAATGGTTCGGGGGTTTGTAAAACATGTTCATTTTCTTTAACGGCTTGTAATATCAATGATTTGACAAGATGTACATCGGAATGGTAAGCCACGCCTACCGAAATACTAAACCTGGCGGATATGTCATAATGGGTCCAATTGATAATGGGGCTTTTGGTTAATTCTGTATTTGGAATAATAATATACCTGTCATCTCGGGTCAAAACCAGGCTTGTACGCAATTTTATTTCCTGGACTTTACCAACAATATTGTTAATTTCGATGATGTCCCCAACTTTAATACTGCTGTCAAATAAGATGATAATACCTGAAATATAGTCGCTGAACAAGTTTTGAATTCCAAGCCCTAATCCGACCAATAAAGCAGCAGAACCTGCCAATAAAATGGTGATATTAAATCCCATAAAATTTAAACTCACTAGACCACAAATAGTGTAAAAAAAATACTTAAAGAGGGTATATATCGAATATTTTTTAGCAATATCTATCGAATTTATTCTATAAATAATTTTTCTTACAAAACTTGCCAAAAGCATAGCCAAAATCCAAAATATAAGGAGGAATAAAATAGTTTCAACCTTTATTACATGCCCACTGATTGTAAATATTGTATATTGTAAAAACTCGTTCATAAAATAATTCTGTCAACATTAGTTTGTAACAAACAACGAAGTTATACAAAGAAAATCAATTTTCAATTTTACAGGGGACAAATTCAGCTTTAGTTTCTTGTCATATTGCTTAAAGGATCAAATTATTGCCCTTCAAACAATAAATAAGTAGCCATGATTGTAGTTAGTATTGACACTATTCTTGTCCAAAAATTTTGAGAACATTGAAAATACATCATCCATAGACTTCCAAGTAAAAGGGAACAAAATACGATAAAAACTTGCCCTATTTCAACACCAACATTAAAAGCAAGAAGGGGTTTTAGTATATCAGATTCTGCACCTAAAATAACCTGAAAATAATTGGAAAATCCTAAGCCATGAATGAGTCCAAAAAAGCAGGTTAACATGTATGAAACCATCATGCCATTGTCAGACGTGCTTGGTAAGTATGTCCTATAAATTTGAAAAATTCCCGTTATGATAATCGTGACAGGAATGAGTGTCTCTATAAGATCAGGGTTTATCTTCACTATCTGAAATGAGGCTAAAACTAAGGTGATTGAATGTCCCAGGGTAAAGGCAGTAATGATCCACAATATTTTTTTCCAATCCTTAAAAGAATAAATAGATGTGAGTACAAGAATAAATAAAATATGGTCATATCCTTTGACATCGAGAATATGATCAATTCCTAATTTTAAGTAAACGCTCAAAATGTGCGCTTCCATATTTTATATAATTTTTTGGAAATTTTTCCACACATCTTCAGCTATCACTTCAATGGATTGATTTCCATCGATGAAAACTACATTTTCCTCGGATTTTAATTGGTCGAAAGCCTTTAAATATTGACGCCTTACTTTGACCAAATTATCTAAAGTTTCGTACATCTCAATATTTTTGCGGGTATTCAATATCCTTTCCACACATTTTTCAGGGTCAACATCGATAAAAAAATGTACATCTGCCTTAGCTTTATATACTGCCATTTTGTTGGATTCTATGACCCATTGCATATCGACATGTACGCCATGGTAAGCATATGAGGAAAAATAGTACCTATCCGTAAGTACGTATTTTGTATTTAGTTCAGCCAACATTCCTTGGGTAGGGTGGAGTATATGTTCGAGGCGATCTGCAACAAAAAGCCCAGCTATAGTTTCCTGGCTAGCTTGATATTTATAGCTAAAAATATCTCTAATGATTTTACCAATGTATTGATTGGTTGGTTCGCAAGTCAAAAAAACTTCTTCACCAAGTGCTTCAATTTTTTGCGACAATAGTTTAATTTGGGTACTTTTTCCACTGCCATCTATACCTTCAAAAGCAATCAGTTTTTTCATTGGCCTTGGGGTATTTTATCTGAAAGAACTTTGTTGTATTGAATTACTTTTTGTCTAGCATTTTTACCAAAGTCAATACCATCACTAGCATATAAAATATCGCGGGAAACATTGATTAAAAGGCCGGAATCTTCGTTTTGGCCATAGTCCAAAATGTAGGTTAGGTCTCCTCCCTGTGTTCCAACACCAGGTACAAGTAAAAAATGATGTGGAAGTATCGTTCGAATATGTTTAAAGTCTTCAGGGTGAGTAGCACCGACGACAAACATGAGGTTTTGAGGACTTCCCCACGAACTCACTTTTTCAAAAACATGTTCATATAAGTGTTTTCCATTATATAATAATTTTTGGAAATCCGTACTTCCTTTATTTGATGTCAAGCCAAGGACGATGACCCATTTATTTTTATATTCTAAAAAAGGCCGAATAGAATCTTCACCCATATAGGGTGAAACGGTAATAGCATCAAAGGAAAAGTATTCAAAAAATGTTTGGGCATACATGGTACTTGTGTTTCCAATATCACCTCTTTTGGCGTCGGCTATGGTAAACATATCTTTTGGAATGATTTCCATTGTTTTTTCCAGAGATTCCCATCCTTTTGGCCCTAAAGACTCATAAAATGCAATATTGGGCTTATAGGCTACACAGAGGTCACAAGTATTTTCGATAATAATCTTGTTAAATTCAAATATGGGGTCTCTTTCTTTGTGTAAAAAGGTTGGAATTTTTTTTAAATCCGTATCCAAACCAATACAAAGATTTGTTTTTTTGCGTCGGATATTTTGTACCAATTGTGTATATTCCATGGTTTTAACATAAACGGGCTGATAAAATCAATTAGGCAGCGTTGAAGTCATTCACGGCAAGCACACCTTTTATCGATGGAATTTTAGAACGAATAGCTTGCTCTACTCCGGCCTTCATCGTCATTTGAGACATCGAACAAAATGCACAATTGCCAAGCCACTTTATTTTAACGATAAAATCGTCTGTTATTTCAACCAACTCAATATTGCCACCATCAACGGCAAGATGTGGGCGAATCTCGTCCAAAGCCTCATTGACTTTTTCCTGTATTTCCTGGTCTGTTATAATCATAACACAAAGATAAAAATTAAAGCTGAAACTGAAAGGTTTCTGAAGATTTCATCAAAATGCTTTCAATGGCAACATTCATTAATGTCGTGGCTGGATTTTAATTTTCCATTTTAACAATTCTAGTAGGCTCCATAGCTTCGTTGCGAATGTTAACTTGTTGGATTAAATTTTTTGCAATGTTCTCGAATTCAGTTTTTGGTCCATTCTCAAAAAGTGCGACAGGTTTACCAGAATCTCCACCTTCCCGCAATCCTTGTACTAAAGGTATCTGTCCCAACAAAACCGAATTTGCAAGACTAGCTAATTTTTTTCCACCACCACTTCCAAATATAAAATATTGGTTGTCAGGTAATTCTTTTGGTGTAAACCAACTCATATTTTCAACGACGCCTACGATAGGTACGTTAATGTTGGGCAATAAAAACATATTCATGGCCTTGATGGCATCGATGACGGCAACTTCCTGTGGTGTGGTTACCATAATAGCACCGGTGACAGGAATTGTTTGCACAAGAGTCAATTGGATATCACCTGTACCAGGAGGTAAATCTATGATGAGGTAATCCAATTCAGGCCAAAGACAATCTAAAATGAACTGCTTAATCAATCCACCGAGACGAGGACCACGTAATACCACTGCTTGCTCAGGTTCTACAATAAATCCAATGGACATGACGTGAATACCATGAGCTTCCAAGGGAACTATTTTATGTTTTCCGTACAACAATTCTACCTTGGGTCTTTGCCCTGTCAAACCCATCATGGTTGGTATAGATGGGCCATATAAGTCCGCATCTATTAAGCCGACTTTTGCTCCTTGTTTCATTAAAGACAATGCCAAATTAACAGCGACGGTTGATTTTCCAACACCCCCTTTGCCTGAGGCTATCGCAATGACATTTTTTACTTGGGGTAAAACGCTATCAGACTGTTCGACGGTATCTGATTTTATTTTTAAATGAATATGTACGTTGGCTTCAGGATATTTTGATTGTATGGCCTCCATACAAGCAAAATTGAGGGAAGATTTAAGTTGGTTATCGTTGGTTTTCAATACAATTGAAAAAACTATGTTGTTTTCTTCAACCTGAAAATCCTCCACCATCTTAGCAGAAATAAGGTCTCGTCCGCTTTGTGGGTCTTTGATGGAACGCAGAATTTCCACCACTTGATTATGGTCTATCATTTTATAAAAGAATATATATTAAAAAACATAACATTTTTAAAGGATTTCTTGTTTTTAATTCATACTCAATTATAGAAAAATTATCTTTGCACTGAAATTCGAGCATGAACATACATAGAAATATCAACGACCTGCCGTCGTTTCAAAAGGCTATTTTAACTATTGGTTCGTTTGATGGAGTGCACATTGGGCATCAAACGATTTTGAAAAGAATGGTAACGGTGGCCAAAGAAATTGGCGGAGAGAGTGTTGTCGTTACCTTTTACCCGCATCCAAGGCACATCATTTTTCCCAATGACAAAAAAATATTTCTCTTAAATTCCCCTGAAGAAAAAATTGAAGAAATTCAAAAATTGGGGATTGACCATTTGGTAATTATCCCATTTTCTGTTGAGTTTTCTCAATTACATCCGAGAGAGTACATTGAAAAGTTTTTGTTGGCCAAGTTTAATCCAGAATATATTGTATTAGGATATGATCATAAATTTGGCTTGAATCGAATGGGCGACATTAACTTGTTAAAGAATTATAGTGCTGAAAAAAAATTTAAAGTTCTAGAGATTAGCGCAAGTGAAATAGACAATAATACTATCTCTTCGACTCGGGTTCGTCATGCTTTGGAAGAAGGAAATGTACAATTAGCCTATCAATATTTAGGATACCCTTACAGATTGTCAGGCAAGGTGATTTATGGGGACAAATTGGGTACGTCATTGGGATATCCTACGGCAAATCTTCAAATGAGTTTCAAAGACAAACTCTTACCTCAAGAAGGTGTATATGCCGTTAAAGCGATGTATGAAGAAGGTTCCTTTGATGCCATGATGTACATAGGCAAACGACCGAGTGTGGTGACAGGAGGAAACCAAACATTAGAAGTACATCTATTGGATTTTTCCGAAAATATGTATGGAAGGGATGTTACGGTTGAGTTTATTGAGCAAATAAGGGAGGACATTAAATTTGATCATACAAAAGACCTAATTACTCAGATTCGCAAGGACGAAAAAGTGGCAAGAAGTATTTTAGCCTATTATAATGATTTCAAATCAAATTCAAAAAGTAGAATAAGCATAGCGATATTAAATTATAATGGACGGGAATATCTCGAATCATTTTTGCCTTCTATATCCTTTAGTAGTATTGTTGAAGAAGTCGATATAGTGATGATTGATAATCATTCTTCGGATGAATCGGTTTCTTATGTAAAAGAATGGCATCCAGAAATAAAAACCATTACCCTTACAAAAAACTATGGGTTTTCAGACGGATACAATAAGGGGCTTAAAACTATTCATCCAGAATATTTGGTTTTACTCAATTCTGATGTTATGGTGACAGAAGGTTGGCTTGATCCTATCATCAAAATGATGGATGAAGACAAATCTATAGCAGCAAGTCAACCATTGGTTTTGTCACTTGAAAATAAAAATTTATTTGAATATGCAGGTGCTGCTGGTGGCTTTTTAGATGTTTTGTCTTATCCATTTTGTAGAGGAAGAGTTTTTGATGATGTTGAACCAAACGAAGGTCAATATAACGAAAACACAGAAATATTTTGGTGTAGTGGGGCAGCCTTGGTAGTGAGGGCATCTTTATTCAAACAATTGGGAGGATTTGACCCATCTTATTTTGCGCATCACGAAGAAATAGATTTATGTTGGCGTCTAAAAAGGGCGGGCTATAAAATTATGGTTTGTGGCGAAAGCAAAATATACCACATGGGTGGAGGCACTTTGTCTTATCAATCACCCCATAAGATGTTTTTAAATTTTAGAAACAATCTAGTCACTATGGTCAAAAATGAATCCATGTTAATGCTACTTTATAAACTGCCCATCCGCTTATTATTGGATGGCATAGCTGGCATTCATTTTATTTTCAAAGGTCAGTGGTATAATGTCTGGGCTGTTTTGAAAGCCCATGGAAACTTTTATGGATCTTTTTTTAATACGATTAGAAAACGGCATGAATATACACAGCTTATTTTCCAACACAGAATAGGACCTTACAATAGTAAAAAGATATACAAAAGATTCATCATTTGGGATTATTTTGTTTTAGGAAAAAAGAAATTTTCACAGTTAAAATCTTCTTATTTTAATTAATCAAAAATTGGAGAATAATCAACGTTTTCTAAGTATTTTTAAAAGATGCAGGACAAAATCAATCCATATAAACATAAAGAATTAGAAACTATCTATGAAGATGATGGAATGTTAGCCATCAACAAACCATCTGGACTATTGACAATTCCAGATAGATTTAATGCTGAAGCACCTAATGCAATGGCCATTCTTCAAAAAAAATATGAGACACTTATTCCAATACATCGATTGGATCGTTTTACCTCTGGTGTTGTTCTCTTTGCAAAAAACGCAGAGATTCATAGAGAAATGTCCATCAAATTTGAAGAAAGAGAAGTTACAAAAAACTATTTGGCGATTGTAGACGGTAGACTTGATCCGCCATCCGGTGTTATAAAAGCGGCTTTGGCCGAATCAATGACTATCCGAGGTAAAATGGTTATTAATAAACGTGGAAAAGATAGCATAACTGAATATAAGGTAGTAGAACAATTTAATAGATTTGCGTTTGTATCGTTACATATCCTTACAGGAAGGATGCATCAGATTCGAGTTCACATGCAACATATCGGCCACCCTCTCGTTGTTGACAATTTGTATGGTCAAAGAGAAATGTTGTTTTTATCGGAGGTAAAACAAAAAAGATTCAACATTGGAAAATACGAAGAGGAACGACCAATCATGGCAAGACAACCACTACATGCACATGAGCTTACTTTTGTTCATCCATTGACTTTGCATAAAACAACTTGTACAGCCCCATTACCCAAAGATATGGCTGCTTTAGTGCGTCAACTTGAAAAGTGGGATGCCTTACGAGAATAGTTAGCCCTAAACAAAACATAAAATTATATTGCTTTTGCTATAAATGGCAGCCTGATATGTTTAACTAAACAGTTGGTTAATAATCTGATAACGTGTAAATTACTGAGCAAAAAGCTTTAATTTTAGAATGTAATGTTCGTTAGAAATGACCATTGAAAAAGCTATATTAATCAAAGTATTAATCAATAATTATCTTCTTCATTAAAGCCCTTTTAATATCTGAAGATTTTTTTTTAATTTTTTTTAATTTTTTTTAATTTTCAATAATTCTCCATTAGATTTTAATTTCTAATTAGTTAAATATTATTGAAAAAAATAATCTGTTTTCATATTAAAATTTATGGAAATGTGAAAAAGTAGTTTGGTCTAATATTTGGTCTTGACTCATCGTGGAATTCGAGTTAGTGGACTTAAGGTCATCACACGAATCTCGATGATACGCCAGATTTACACAAAACCTATCCGCCATGTTCAAAGGGAATGTGGGGACATTTTTTAAACATTTTATTAGCAATAACGAATTTTACAAAATCCATCAATCGATGAAGAAACCATTATTTACACAATCATTGGGCAGAGTTAAGAAATTCAGCTCGTACGTATTTCTAATCATGGGGATGTTTTTTTTCCTAGGTTTAGGAAATTTGTATGCTCAACCTATATTGGTTGATGCAAGAACGAATCTAAACATCGCAAGTTCAGAATGTGATTGTCTTGACAATGCCAGTACAGCACCAAATGGTGTTTCAGATGGGCAGTATCAAGAAGAAATCATTATCGGAACATCACCCGGAGTGGGATTAAATTGGCAAATTGTATCAACCTCGGGTTTTTACAGTCCAAGTTCACCAGCTCCTCCTGGGGTGCCCATTTCGTATTTACCCGGTACAATTATTCCTGAAACATCAGCTGGTTCAGGTATTTACTCATTGGTGGGAAGACGAGTTTCTGGAAATTCTTGGAATGTTGTTTTCACCAACGGTACGACTCATTACACGATTAGTAATGAAAATTCTTGTTCTTATCCTACACTTGCTCAGATAGGTATTAATGGACCGAGAAGTATTTGTACCAGCTTTGATGCTACCTATTCTATTGGAGCAACATTAGCAGTGGCATCAAATATAAATTGGGTTGTTGTAGGTGGAAGTATCATCAATGGTCAAGGAACACCTTCTATAGCTGTTGTATGGGACAATTTACCTGTAAGCGGAAGTGTTTCTGTTTCAGGACTTATCCAGTCTTATCCAACTCAAGCTGATCCTTGTGCTTTCTTTTATTCGATTCCTGTTTCTGTAGTTAATACAGAAGCTGAGGTTATGGCATGTAATAATTTGGTTAATATTTCTATGAATCCAAGTTGTGAGATGTATATCCTACCAGAAATGATCTTACAAGACATGCAATATGACAATGATGCTTACAATGTTAAATTAACCGATTTGTCTAATGGAAATAATATTCCTTTAGGAACTTTAGGATATAATTTTATCAATAAAATAATCAAAGTTGAAATTTCAAATTCTTGTAGTGGAAACTCTTGTTGGGGTTATGCTAAAATTGAAGATAAATCCATACCTGATTTAATTTGCCCTGATACACTCAACGTCAATTGTGACGATGACTTGAGCCCATTTTCAATAGGATTTCCTTTTGGGCCAATGTTCAATCCAGCCAATATTACCAACTTAGGTGGTGGAAGATTCAAAGTAATCAATTTTGATCCTTGTAGTGATATCACTGTTCAATACGTTGACGAAGTAGTTTTTAATGACTGTGCCAATCCATTCAGTAGTGTTATTACAAGAACATGGGTAGCTACAGATAATACGGGAAATACAAGTTCATGCGAACAAATTATCAATGTGATGAGAGCATTGTTGATTGATGTAACATTCCCTTCAAATTACGATGATCAATTAGGACCTAATCCAAGTATTGAAGCTTGTTCTGGATTCCCTACGTTTCCAGTAGGACATGCATATTACGGTCATCCTCATCCGGACTTTACTGGATATCCACAGGGTGTCATTTGCCTTAGTGCTACGGTAGATTATACGGACACAAGGTTAGCAAAATGTGGGGCTAATTCTTTTAAAATATTGAGAAGATGGAGAGTAATCGACCATTGTACACCTTTACCTGATGGTTTAATCAATTATACACAAACAATAACGGTACACGATAGAACAGCACCTGATATTGTCGCACCAGATGAGTTTACAGTAGGAACAGCAACCTTCGTATGTGGAGGCATCATAGATGTTCCACCACCCATTTTAGTTTCACCTGAATGTTCTACATGGGATTATACTGTAGCGTACAAAGCGGCAGATCCTGCTGGTAACCCATTTGAATTTCCTACTACACAAGGTGTGGTGCGATTAGCAAATGGTAATTATAGAATTAATAATATTATTACCGATTTCCCAAGGGTATGGATTATCTATACGGCTACAGATGCATGTGGAAATAAAACCGAAGCTTTTACAGAAGTTGACATTATTGACACGGAAAAACCAATCCCGGTTTGTGATAAAAATTCCATTATTTCCCTTGGTGTTGATGGAATGGCATTTGCCGGAGTACCTACATTTGATGACGGAAGTTGGGATAATTGTGGTATCTACAAAATGATGGTTGCCAGAATGGACCCATCGACTTGTTCTGATATCGAATTTAGAGATGAAGTTAAATTTTGTTGTTCTGATATTGGAACCAAAGTAAGGGTTATTCTTAGAGTTTGGGACAACTCGGACAACCAAAACGAATGTATGGTTGAAGCAGAAGTTCAGGATCATATCCCACCATCTTGGACATTTTGTCCGGATGATGTTAGGGTAGATTGTGCTCAACCAATAGATTTAAACGATCTTACAAGTTATGGAACTGCTACCGCTGTAGATAATTGTAATGTAACAGTAACTGACACTGTAGAAGATAGAAGAAATGATTGTGGTTTGGGCGAAATATGGAGACATTGGACAGCCAAAGACAATTTTAACAATCAAATCACAAAAATTCAGATCATTACCATTTTTGACAATACTCCTTTTGTTAGAGGTAATATAAATTTCCCTACAGGTCCAGTCACTATTAATGGATGTACTTCTAGAGAAGTTCTTCCATCTGACCTGCCTGCAGGAAGACAAAGACCTACATGGAATAACGATCAATGTGCACAAGTAGCTTCTGATTATGAAGATGTGATATTCCAATATACGACGGAGGCTTGTGTGAAAATATTGAGAAAATGGACCGTAATGGATTGGTGTCAAAGAGATCCAAATAATCCATTACTTCCAAGAACATGGTCTGAATACCAAGTCATCATGGTCAACAACAACTCAGGTCCTTCTATTATATTTGGACACAGACCTGAAGACTTGACGATCACACCAGAAGGTACGTGTACAGCTAATGTAAAAGTCACTGCACAAGCTACTGATGATTGTACAAATGCTGCAGATATCAAGTGGACTTATGCCATAGATATGGGTAATAACAATAGCACAGAATTTTCTGGCAATAGCAACGTAATCAACCAGTTGTTTGAATACGGTACACATAAAATTACCTGGACGGCAAAAGATGAGTGTGGCAACGTTACAACAAGAACTAATGTATTTACTTTAGTAGATACTAAAAAACCAACGCCTTATTGTTTGACAGAGGTAGTAACAGTCATCATGCCTACTTCACAAAATGTAACTATTTGGGCGTCTGATTTTGACCTAGGTTCTACAGACAACTGTACTTCTGTTGTTGCGTCGTTTAGTGCTACTAATAAAAACTTGATCTCTAGGACGATCACTTGTTCAGACATGACAAGCATGACCACAGAATTTATCCTTCAGGTTTACTTCATTGATGTACAAGGCAATAGTGACTTCTGTAATGTTAAATTGCATGTACAGGACAATAATAATGCTTGTGGATTTGGCGCAAACGGCAATGATCCTAATGGTAGAATCAGTATTTCAGGAAATATTTATCAACCTAATATGGAGCCAATGGAAAGCATTGATATCCAATTAAACAGTAACCTTCCTGAGTTTCCGATAGTTCAACCTACGAATATAGATGGTCATTTTAAATTTTC
Source organism: Saprospiraceae bacterium (assembly GCA_049290115.1). Taxonomy (GTDB): domain Bacteria; phylum Bacteroidota; class Bacteroidia; order Chitinophagales; family Saprospiraceae; genus OLB9. The sequence goes on from JBATMZ010000145.1 coordinate 26,818, forward strand.
AAATTTGGCCAAACTGAATGAATATACAGTTAACCCTATTTTGAATAAGGATCATGGAAATGGTGTTTCAACCCTCGACCTAGTCTTAATTCAAAGACATATTCTTGATGTTCAAAAATTGGATAGTCCTTATAAAATTATTGCTTCTGATGTCAATAATGACATGAAAGTGAATACCATTGATCTTGTAGAGTTAAGAAAGGTAATCTTAGGAATCAACCAAGAATTTACCAATAATCGTAGCTGGAGATTTGTTGAAACATCACAAACAATGAATCCAAGTGCACCTTTCCCTTTCATTGATAAAGTACAACTATCCAATTTGGATTACAATATTGGAGGACTTGATTTCATTGGTGTGAAAATTGGAGATGTCAACCAGTCTGTCGAAATGAAGGCAAAAGGCAATAACAGTGAATCAAGATCTATGTTACAATTGACTCAAAACAGGGTTTCAGGAAAAGCGGGTGAAATCGTGGAAGTAAACCTTAGTGGTGAGGAATTGAACAAAGTTGTCGGTATGCAAATGTCTCTATTTCTTCCATCTGAAATGGGTAAAATTGTAGACATCCAATCAGCCATACTTCGTATCAATGATGACAACATTGCTTGGAATCGTTCAGATGCAGGAATTGTAAATCTAAGCTGGAATACTCATCAAGAAATTGAATTAGGAAGCCAAGCGATCACAATCAAAGTTAAACTTAATAGAGACGTTTTAGGAGCTGGTTTACTAAGTCTGTTGGACGGAGGCCTTGAACCTGAAATATACACATTAGATGGAAATGGTGTAAAAAACAACAGATTCCATTTTGCAACAGTAGATAATCTCTTAGAGAAATTTGAATTATTCCAAAATGTACCGAATCCATTCTCTGGAAAAACATCTATTGGCTTCCAATTGCCACAAGATGGAGATGTCAAAATCACTATTTACGATGTAACTGGAAAAGTAATTTATACCCAAGCATCCTATTTTGGTAAAGGAAGACACAATGTAGATGTGGACCTTGAACAATTGGATATCGATGGTCTGCTTTACTACCGATTAGATACCAGAACTGATTCTGCAGTAAAAAGAATGATCGCTATAAAATAAAATAATCCCAAACAACAAACCACGGGACTTACCCCAGGGATAGAATCGTGGTTTGTGTTTGAATTAAAAATCTAGAATACGTTTTTATAAACAACATATTAATTTACCGAAAATGAGAATTTTAACACTTGCTCAACTTGTAAATTTATCTAAGATGATGAACTTAAGTAAGCATTCAATACAAACTCTTGCGATTTTCATGATGGGAATACTATTTTCCGGTCAAATCGCTGCCCAGGATTGCAATTCCATTATGGTTTGCAACGATGGAGTTCAAATTTCTTTGGACAACGATTGCTCTGTTCCAGTGGTGGCTAGCCTAATTTTAGAGGCTCAAGCTTACCCTGATGCGATGTATACCGTTGAAGTCAGGAGACCAAACGGAACGGTAATTCCAGGTGGTATTGTCACTAAAGACCACATTGGTATGACAGTACAAGTAAAAGTTACCTTGACTGGATGTCCTAACTCTTGTTGGGGATACGCTAGTATCGAGGATAAATTGCCGCCAGTGATTGAGACATGTCCTTGTACAGCAGCACTTACTTCTTTACAAGGTGGTATCACTTTACTTGATCCTATATATTCGAGACCTGATGCAATAAATTGTATGACATCAACAAATGTGTTTTATACACTAGACACCTTTGCCATCACACAAAATGCGACAGTTACACTAAATTTGAGCAATAATCTTACAAGGATTTCCCTTTACTCAGGTAGTTTTAACCCAGCCATGCCTTGCGTTAATTTAGTGGCAACCAACACAACATCTATCATTGCAGCATTATTTGCCAATACAAATTATATTGTGGTTATCAGCTCAGCTGGAGCAATTCTTCCAATAAATGGTGAGTCTTATTCTATTGCTATGAGCAGTAGCCTAGGAAGTATTATTGAATCAACTTCTACATCTTTGTGTGTAATTTCATGTGCCAATGAAGCTTCGTTTTTGAATCAAACGGCAACCAATGCTCAAAATAGACCTGTATTTAGAGACAATTGTGCCAATACTACGTTGACCTATTCTAAATTTGACAATGTGGTAAAATTACCATGTAGTGAACCATTTGGAAAAAGAATCACAAGACAATGGACAGTTACGGATCCACAGGGTAATAAAGTAACCAAAGAACAAATTTTTTATATTCAAAAAGGTGATTTGGCTTTAATTGTATGGCCAAGAAATTATGATAATATTGACCTTCCAGCATTCAGTTGTTCTAATGCGCCAGCCTTAGACGCCAATGGATTTCCATTGACAATAGATACAGGAAGTCCTATAGGAATTGAATGTGCCAACTTCCAAAATTATTATACAGATTTAAAATTTGAAATTTGTGGCGGTTCTTATAAAGTCTTAAGACAATGGTTTGTCATTGATTGGTGTACAGGTGGAGAAGCTACTAGAAACCAAATTATTAAGGTTATCGACGATACACCACCGGTATGTACCTCTGCGCCTGACTTTTTCTACAAAGCAAAAACAGACCCTAATAAATGTACAGGTACCTTTAAAGTGCCTGCACCTATTGTGGAATTAGAATGTAGTAGCTGGACATATACTGTTGGATACAAATTGAGAGATGCAAACGGTCAGCCATTTGTTAATCCAATATTCACCAATATAACTGGAAATAGTACTATCGGTTATACCATTACTGGTTTACCACAAGATACTTCATGGATCGTATATTTTATAGAAGATGCTTGTCAAAATACAAGCATGTGTTTTACGGAAGTTGTTGTAGAAGATTTACAACCACCAACCGCCATTTGCGAAGGAACAACAACTGTTGCATTGTCCAACGATGGATGGGGCAAATTATACGCTACTTCATTAGATGACAACAGTCACGATAACTGTGCCATCGATTCGTTTGAAATTAGAAGAAAAACAACTACTTGTGCAGGTTTTAGTAGTGACTTACAGTTTGGACCTTATGTAAACTTTTGTTGTACCGATGTTACGAATCCTTTTTCATTCGTGAAAGTTCAATTGAAAGTTTGGGATAAATCAGGAAACTATAATATTTGTGAAGCAGATGTTCAAGTTCAAGATAAAACGAGACCTACACTTACTTGTCCTCCAAATGTAACCATCCAATGTGGTGATGATTATTTAAATTTGGATTTAACAGGAAGACCGACAATTTATGCAGACAATTGTAATGTGACCATTACATCGATACCTCCAGGTGCACTTAATACATGTGGTCTAGGTATTGTAACAAGAGTTTGGAGAGCACAGGACCCACAAGGTAATTTCATCACATGTGACCAAAGAATCACCGTAAGAGACAACAACCCATTTAATGGTAATATAAATATAGTATGGCCAATAGATGTAACCGTTTCTTCATGCGATTTAGATGATGCCACTCCTGAAGCCTTGAATAGTTTTCCATTGCCAAACAATACAGACTGTACAAATTTGGCCATTTCAAAAACGGACCAAGTGTTTACTGAAACACCTGAAGCTTGTATCAAAGTTTTAAGAACTTGGAGAGTTATCGATTGGTGTAATTATAACCCAACCAATGGACCACTTTACGAAAGAACTCAAGTAATAAAATTGATTGGTGGAACATTACCAAAATTTACCACACCTTGTGTTGATATCACAGTAAATGACGAAGATAATGATTGCCAACATCCTGTAAGCTTATCTGCAGCAGCTGAAGATGATTGTACGGATGCAGCAAATATCAAATACAGATGGACAATAGACCAAGGCAACAATAATTCTATAGATTTTAGTGGCCCTGGAAATGTTTTGAATCAAGTTTTACCAGTTGGAATCCATAGGATTACATTTTATGCTATGAACAGATGTAAAGTAGAAAGTTCTTGTTCGTATAAAGTTACAGTAAGAGACAGAAAAGCACCAACCCCAATTTGTTACAGAGAAATAGTTTGGGTCATGGAAGATGATGGAAACACGGCTGTCTGGGCAAGTGATTTTAATATCAAAAGCGAAGACAATTGTGATCCAATGTCAGATTTGAGTTATAGTTTTACAGATAATAAATCAACCACTAGCCGTACCTTTACATGTGCGGATATTCCTAACGGTCAAGTGGCTAGGATTGAATTATCTATGTATGTTTGGGATAAATCAAACAATAAAGATTTTTGTGATGTAATCTTAGTTTTACAAGATTCTCCGCTTAAAGATGTTTGTGAAGACAGACCAGATTTATTACCAAATGTTTCTGGACGAATAGTTACTTATTTGGAAGATGGGTTGGAAGATACCGAAGTTGGTATGGTCAATATGGTCAATGCCGAACAAGAAAAAAGTATGACCAACCAGGAAGGTTCATATACATTTACCGGTGTTAGCACCTTTGATCCTTTGTCTATAGACGCCTTTAAAAATGACGACGCAAATAATGGTGTTTCAACATTAGACTTAGTATTAATTCAAAGACACATCCTGGGCATTACTCCATTCCAAACTCCATATCAATTACTTTCAGCTGACATAAACAATTCAAGATCGATTAATTCAAGTGACTTGGTATTACTTAGAAAATTAATATTAGGCACTACTCAAAAGTTTGAAAATAACACTTCCTGGAGATTTGTACCGAAAGGTTACCAGTTTATTGATCCATCGTACCCTTACGATTTTCCTGCAAGAGTAAATATTGACTCTCTGTTTGAAAATAAATCAGATGTAAACTTTACAGCAGTTAAAGTAGGAGATGTCAACTTTTCTGCCGTCGTCAATGCAAGAACATTGGAAGCGGAAACAAGACATGCAGGCATTACACTTTTAGTTGAAGAAAAATCTTTTGTAAAAGGTGATAAAGTAGCCATGCCAATTTTAGCTGGTGAGGACATGATATCATTGGGAACTCAGTTTGCTTTGACTTTTGATGCTTCCAAATTATCATTTGAATCTATCGAAAGCAATTCCATGAAATTAAAAGGAGAAAACATCAATAGTGCCTTTGCGAATGAGGGAATTATCCTAATTAGTTATGACCAAGCCAATGGATACGATGTAAAATCTTTGGACAAATTATTTACCGTTCATTTTAAAGCTAAGGCAAATGGCTCCAATAACCAAATGACTATTCAGTCAGAAAAACTGAAAGCTGAATGGTATGATGGAACTGGAGATATTTACAACGTCAAATTAGCTTTCAAAACAAGTAATAACTCTGATATACAAGAAAGTCAATTGCTTCAGAATGAACCAAATCCATTTACTGTAAGTACGATCATTGGGTATGAATTGACCTCAAAAGCCAATGTCTCTATCAAAATCTTCGATATGAATGGTAGGATGGTATTTACATTCAACAAAAATAATGTTGAAAAAGGTAGACATAATTTACAAGTTTATGCAGATCAATTGGGAGGACAAACAGGAATGTTTTACTACCAAATTGAAGCAGGTGACTTTAAAGCTACACGCAAAATGATCTTTATAGAATAATGTGTTTATAAAATGATTCTGGGTTTTACAAGCCGGGTTTTTAACCCGGCTTTTTTTTGTTTAACCTAAGTAATCACTTGCTTTAGCTCATAAATATTGTTAATGATTTTATTTGAAATGATAGGAAACAACCTTTTTATTTGAAATTAAGGGTATTTTGGTCAAATATTTGTTAAAATAAAAGAATATTGTAATATTTACTGTTTTGTGAATAAATATATTTTGTATCTTTGTATTGATATATTGATTTACCATCCAAACGTGGGTGTTTGAGCAATCTTTTTTTTTATTTTTTTTAATTTTTTATAATGAATATTTTTGTAGCGAAATTGAACTACAGGACTACTTCCGAGTCTCTAGGAGACTTATTTGGTAACTATGGAGAAGTGGTTTCAGCTAAAGTCATCACAGACAAAGACACAGGCAGATCTAAAGGTTATGCTTTCGTAGAAATGGCGAGTGCGGATGCGGGATTAGCAGCGATTGCTAACTTGAATGAAACCGATTTCGAAGGTCAAACAATTGTTTGTAAAAAAGCAGAAGACAGACCGCCAAGAAGGGATAACAACAGAGGATTTAATCCAAGAGGAAGAAATTATTAAGATAATTTTTTAAGTTATTTCCTAAAAGGACTTGTCAATTATGGCAAGTCCTTTTGTATTTTTGCCCCTTCCATATTGAATTTATTCCATGTTAAAACCGTCTTATTCCATTGCACTCGTTAATTACTTAAACGCTAAACCGTTTTTGTATGGCCTACATCACGGAGGTGTAAAACCAGATAACTTTTCTATAAATTTACTCAATCCAGCTTTGTGTGCCCAATCTTTTTCTAAAGGAGATGCTGATATTGCCTTAGTGCCAGCTGGTGCTTTACATATTCTCCAAGATTATAAAATAATCACAAATTATGGTATAGCAGCAGATGATGAAGTGAGGACAGTCTGCCTTTTTTCTAATATACCTATTGAGCAATGTAATGAAGTATTATTAGATGACCATTCTATGACATCCGTCCTATTGGCAAAATTGTTGCTGAATGAGGTTTTGTTATGTTCGCCGAAGTTTTCTTCTGCCAACATTGGAAAATCCCATATTAGCGACCAACAAGCAGTTTTGATGATAGGAGACAAAGTATTTGACTTCGAATCAACATTCACCTTTAAATACGATTTGGCTTCTATATGGAAAAAGTGGATAGGACTACCTTTTGTTTTTGCCGTTTGGATTGCAAAAAAAGACTTGCCTGACCACATTGAATTACAGCTAGAAAATTTGTTTGAATATGGTATTAATCACCTAGATGAAGTGATCGCAGAAAATCATTCATCTTCAGAAGTACTTAAAGAATATTACAGCAAATATATAAGGTACAAGCTCGATGACAGTTACAAACTAGGATTAAAAAAGTATCTACAACTTACAGCTAACCTAAAGTGATTTATTTTGGTAGAAATAAAGAAAATATACCATCGGAAATGTCACAAACAAACTAGTTGCCAAACACCTTTTTCAGCAAATCACTCGTTCTTTGATTTACATCACTTCTAATTCCTTTTTCTTTCACTGCAATTAAGGCAAAAAGTCCATCCAAAGCTTTGTTATTTACATGATCATCAAGGGCAGGATTTAACTTTTTGACAAAAGGAATACCATTGTAGGCATTCACTACAGATGCCCAATATGTTCTGGCGTTGATTTCATCCAAAGCTTGTTGTACGACAGGTAAAAATGCATCGTACAACGGATCTCTTGACGTGCTTTGGAGGTACTGTGTCGCGGCATTGTCCGAACCTTTTACAATGGAAACAGCATCCTGAATGGTCATTTGTTTGATGGCATTAACAAATATAGGGGTGGCTTTTTTAGCGGCCAATTCGGCAGCTTTATTCATTTGATCAATGAGTTTGGATTCCACGTCCTGAAATCCGGGCACCATTTTTACTTTCGCAATCACTTGTTTTGCTTCATCGGGAATCAATATTTTGTAAGGAGACTCGAGATATCCATTTTCGGCAGACAATTTTTTGACGGCCTCTCCAACGCCAACCTCCAAAGCTTCTTTTAAGCCATTTGCGTATTCAGATTGGGAATTGCCTTGAACGGTATTTTTGGCTTTATTGAGAATGTCTTTAATTTGAGCATTGCCATTGAATGCTAGAAAAAAGCCAAAGATGATCATTATATATTTCATGCTATTTTTCTTTTTTAAACGAAATATGTGGATTTAAGTTTCTAAAAAAAAAGTTAAAACTACATTTGTAATCTAAATAAGAATAAATGACCAAAATTCACTATAAAAAAAAGAGGGTTTCGAAAAAAGGTTTACCACCTGGTTCTAATATATATACTGGTGATGGACAAAAAAATGAGGTGAGGATTGTTGTGCACAGATATAGCCGTGAACAATTTGAAACTTTCGCCATTCAAAAAGAAGACTTAAAAGAATTATTTCAAGATACTTTTCATAAGATTTGGATAGATGTAGAAGGTATTCACGATATCGAAACCGTCGTTTCCATTTGTGAAGAAATGAACATTCATCTTTTACATCAAGAAGATTTGCTGAATGTATATCAAAGACCCAAGCTTGAAGAAGAGGAAGACTATATATTTCTTATTGTAAAAATGATACATCACCTTCAGGACGATTTGATGAATGCCGATGTGGAGCAACTTTCCGTGATATTAAAAAATAATTTTCTCATCACGTTTCAAGAAAATGAAAGAGATGTTTTTGACCCAGTACGCGAACGACTTAAAAAGCCAGCTACAAGATTAAGGGAAAGAAATATTGATTATTTGTTGTACGTATTATTTGATGTTATTGTCGATAGTTACCTTGAAAATCTCGTCAAACTAGAAGATTTTCAAGAAACGCTAGAAAACGAGCTCATGATGGATGTAGGTCGATACAATCAAAAAAATATTCAAGATTTGAAAAAGGTTTTATTGGAGCATAAAAAAGCCATTTGGCCACTAAAAGAGGTGATGAATAAATTGGTCCGTACGGACAAAAATTGGATAGACCCTCTCAATCAAAAATTCTTTATAGATTTACAAGACCATGTTTTTCAAGCTTACGAAATGCTGGAAAGCCAAATGGAGTTGCACAATGGCATAAAAGATTTATATCTACATAGGATGAACCATGAAATGAATAATGTCATGAAAGTACTTACCATCATATCGACAATTTTTATTCCTTTGACATTTATTGCGGGTATTTATGGGATGAATTTTCAAAATATGCCAGAACTACATTCCCAAAATGGATACTTTATTACTATTGGTGTTATGTTCATTATAGGTATAGCACTTTTTATGTATTTTAGAATAAAAAAGTGGATATAGGTATTCAACAATAAAATAGTGGAATAAAATGAGGTTTTACCGAACCAAAACAATTCTATTATAGTGGATCATTCGTCCCGATATTTTATCTCTTACCAAAAATATATATAGGCCATCGGGTAAATCATGTAATAATATTTTCGATCGTACTTCCATTAATGATTGTTGTTTTACTACTTTTCCATGGATGTTTATAAGATCAACTTCAAGTGTCGAATGAAGTTGATTACCCTCAGTGTGGATGATTAATTCACCTGTGGTAGGGTTGGGATAAAATTGGATGTCATGTACTAATAATGGTTCTAAGTTTTTGGTAGAAAATCCTTGTATAGCACATTCCGAGGTGGTAAAGCCATTAATGATTGCTTCAGAAAGACAATGCAGGTAACATTCTAAATTGGTATATCCTTCAACTCCCGTGATGGAAGAGGATAATTGTTGTAGGTTATGATCCTGCTGGTTTGTATGCAATCCGTGTATCAATTCCCAATAGTCAGGCATGCCATCATCGTCTATATCTTCTGGAAAAGAATTTGTGGGAGTAATTTGAAAAGCATCGTCGGCGCCAGCTTCAGAAACTGGGGTTAATATGATCTGATGATTGGCAACATAGTTCATCAAACGCTGGTCCATCGGGTCTCTTGGAAATGCTCCTACGTTTTTTTGAATGTGGCTTTGTAGTTGGTCAGTAGGTGTATAGGAAATAGAAGGGTAATCAAATCTTTGGTTGGACTTCGTAGCTGATCCTAACGCTGTATTTGGATGATTCGAATTAAAATCATTACAACAGTAAAACAAATCATAATCTTTGTATTGAGGATAGAGATTGATTTGGTTTCCCGAAAAAAACAATTTGTTTTGTGGAACGAGCAACATATCAAAATGATACATTCCATTAGAAAAATGTTGTGCTCCGTAGTAAAGGTTGTTAATGGCATTCATTTGGAGATAAAATTGTCCATTTTGTCCAGTGATGCCTTCATACCACAATTCAATTTGTGGATCCCAGTAGAGATTGTTTGATAGTTCGAGGTGGATCGTTTTACCATTGCAATAAGGTGTTTCACATGAAATTTCGGGCATACGTCCGCCTATGCGATTCCAGATGTTGTGGTGAATACTCAGACTGTCCAATCGACTTGCTTGGTCGGAATAATTGATCAACATACCGCCCAAATCTGCATGACCTCCAAGGGTTTCTCCTAGGATACAGTTTTGAATGGTCAGAAGACTTGATCGAGAAATGTCTACGGCTTCATCACTGGCATGTTGAAAGGAACAATGGTCTATAATACCATTTCTTACACCACCAATGGTGATACCGTCGCCTCCAAGCCAATGGGGTGTCGAAAATTTCTGTGTATCTCCGATTCTGGATCTTACATGACGAATGATGATATTGGAAACTGAAGGATTCGTATTGTTGTACATTTCTAAACCTCTGACGATGATGCCTGATGGTGAGGTTTGTCCTGCGATGGTGAAATCTCCATTTCCGTCCGGAACTTCAACGGTACCTGGTATTACGCCACTTACTTTAAACAAAATATAACGTGGACCAGGTTGATTTAAGGCATCTTGGAAGGAACCAGGGCCCGACATGTTTAGGTTGGTTACATAAATGACTTTTCCACCTCTGCCGCCAGAGGCTTGAGCACCAAAACCTTCAGCACCTGGGAAGGCTGGTTGGGCGAAATTGGCGTAACAACCAAATAGGAATGACACAAAAAATAATATTCGACATACCATTGCAAAAAATTTGAAACAAATATAATATATTAAATAATATTGGTATATGTATTGCGTTGAAAATATTTAATTATTGAAATAAAAAAAACTCCACTAACGTAGTTTTCCATATTATAACCTATCCAAAGTTAAGCACGGATACAAATCCATAGAAATTACAGAATTAAAAAATGTAGAGTCACTGGATTTACATAACAATAAATTAATTGCCCCGATTCGTCACATTTATTTACAATAATAAAAGGAGGCATTTTAGTTCAAATTATTACAAATTAGTAATTCCATAAATAAGACCCAATGAACCTTATCCCCCACCAAGAACACCCCCTAGGTTTTGTCGTCCGTAATTGTATTTCAAAAAGTCGAGTGAGCCTGATTTTACACCAATAAAAAAACCGTAAGTACCTGCATCTGGTGCCCAGGTAAAATTCATGTTCCAACAATGTAAATCCCGGTTAAAAGTCAAATATGGATAGGTCAGTCGTTTGAAATTGAGGTCGTAACCGATACTCCCAATATTAACCGACCAGTTTTTTGTCAAAGGTATCGAACCAGAAATATCAATAGTGTGGGTAGTAATAATCGTCGTATCTCGATTGCCCAGGTTTTGTACCCTTAATTGAAAATTGTGCCTGAAATATAGTTGTTTAAACCATTCAGCGAAAGCTAAGTTATCATCCGTTGTTTCTATATTTTTGTTGGGTTTAATGCCGTTTTGACTTGGATTTTTATTTTCAGAATTGGAAGATTTCGGTGAACTTTGAATTTCATTTTTATTCGAAAATAAATCGGTAATTTGTTGCACGCTAAAGGAAGTGTTCACACCCAAATTAAAGTCGCGATAGGCCAAAACATCAAAAATATTTTTGGAGACCTGATAACGGGTTGTATTGGTTTTTATAGTATTGTTAAAAACGTAGGGCGACAAATTAAGTGAGAGGTTGATGTTGGTCATTCCTTTAAAAAAATTAGTGTTTCCCGTAATCCGTACATCACTCCAATTAAGTGAATCAGCTACTGCGTTATAAAAACCCGACACGCCTATATTATTTAAAAGTTTGACTTTCCTTATGGTATCTTTGGTCGCTATTTTTGCTTCAAAATTATTTAGCAAACTATAGTTAACCGCCATTTGGGCATCTGTCCCTCTCAATGACCCAAATGGACTCTCTTGATAAATTCCGTAGGTTCTTGGGTTATTTTTATCAACCCTCGAATCCGTATCTACCATTTTTTGATAAATATCCGTGGTCATCGGTGTGTACACAAAACTAATCGATGGTGTAGCTTGGTGTCTCAAGCCACGTAAAAACCCTTTTCTAAACTGTAGCGTACTGAATAATTTAGTGTTTATATCTACCCCCGTACGAAAAGAACGATATCCATAAAATCCTTGTTCCCTAAGGGTGTCAATTTTTCCATATTGGGTCACTCTCCGTACAATGCCTAAGATTTCATCATTGGCGCCACGCAGTGTGTCAAATACAAATTTTTCTTCGGGATTAAAAGATAGGTTAAATTTATTGACAAGCCAATATTCATCAAATGTGGCATTGGGGACCACATTAAAATATTTAAGAACACGTATATTTGTACTGATGGAAGCATTTTGCCACAAGCCAGCCCTTAAGTTGTCTATGGTTTCTTTGGTAAATAAAGTTGTGTCCGTCGTCGTCGTACTATTTCTAAAATCTGCCGCATAAGACAAGGCAAATTTGTCATACCAATGATCTTTGGTCGCACTTTTTGATTTAAAAGGATTTATCGTATTCATCCTCAACGTCATTTGAGGAAAGGTAATTGTCATCTTCCTCGTATTGGTATTTTGGTTGTGGTTAAACGTGGCGTTAAAACTAAAAGGTGTTTCAGGCATTGAATGAGAATAGGAAAAGTTGGACGTGTAGGTATTGGTGATGGCAGCAGCGGGATTTACAAAAGTTCTCTGATCAAATCGATTGGATTGAATATTGATACTTCCTCCAATCCTTCGATAAGGGTGAGCTTTTGAATCCTGATCGTGACGAATGTTGATATTAAAGGATTTACTGCTCGTTTTGCCACCAGTTTGATTATTTTCAAAAATATTATTGGTATACCCCAAATCTATAGTTCCTGAGTAACCATACCTTTTTTTGTATCTCGTATTAACTCGAATGCCATGAGAACCTCTTGAATAAATATCGCCAGTCACCCGGGCATCAATGTATTGATTGATAGGGAAGTAGTAACCTATTCCTCTAAACCCAAGGCCTAAATTTTCTTGATAGTCATAGGACTTAGGTAGAATAAGTCCTGATGTTTTGCCTTTAAAAAGAGGAAAAAAACCAAATGGCAAAAAGAGTGGGGTTGGAACGTCGCTTATTTCGAGTTGTGCCAAGCTCATTACGGCAACTTTATTGGGAATAAATTTGAGTTTAGATGCCCTAATTCCAAAATGAGGATGATCCGCATCACAAGTTGTGATATAAGCATTTTTATTGTAAATGATGTCCTCGGTAATGGTGGAATCTGCACCAGTTGATACAAACTTAGTTTGTTTTCCATGTAAATAAAAATCTGATTCTTTGGTGACGGCCTGATCAACAAAGGCTTTTTTACTTTTAAAATTATACCTTAGTTTTTTATAGGTAAATGTACTTGCACCATCTATAAAAGTAGGTTTTTCTTCCTTACTAAGGTCGACATTTACAGCAAAACCAGATAAGGAATCAGGTATGGTTTCGTAGGCCTCTAAGGTGTTGTTTTTGAAATCAAATTTGATATAGCGAGCCGTGACTTTAATGGTTGTATATTCCACAAAAGCTTCACCAAAAAGATGGATTTGGTTGTTGTCAATATCCGTCCAGGAGGTATCCTTTGAGCCATACAAAACTTCTTCTTCAAGGGCTTCGGAAGAAATTTTGATTTGAGATGGTTTAAGTGGAATACTGTCTAAAAAAACCGTTTTGTCCGCATTTGGAAAAAAAGGTGAAGGTGTATTCCTCGGTTGGTCTGATATAGGTGTTTGAATCGTATCTTTTAATAAAAGGCTGTCTTTTATCTGTGCATCTGTCGAAGTGACAATACATATTATAAATATAATTACTATGTAAAAGTTTAATTTCAAGTTAATTAAGTGTTACATATTAAAAAAATGTATTATATTTGCCTTTTTAAAACACAAAAATACATCAATGGTCTCAATTAATCTCAACAATCGAGTAAAAACTCTAACGTTTGTTTTAGGGCTTTTACCATATATTCTGATGGGTTCGGGTGTTAATGTTTTCCTAAATAATGAAGTACCTGCCGCTTCAAAACTTCCTAAACCAAAAGATAAAATTAGGGTTGTTATAGACGCTGGGCATGGTGGTCATGACCCTGGAGCAATAGGTAAAAATAGTCAAGAAAAAGATTTGGTTTTATCGATGGCTTTGTGTCTTGAAAAAATGATATTAAAGCATCATCCTGATGTAGATGTTTTATTGACAAGAAGTACGGATGTATTTATCCCCCTATTTCGACGGATACAGTTTGCCAATGAAGAAAATGCCGATTTGTTTCTTTCTATCCATTGTAACCATATTTCTAATTCGTATACTCGGGGAACTGAAACCTTTGTGATGGGATTGCACAGGGCTGATGAAAACTTGTCGGTGGCTAAAAGAGAAAATGCTTCCATATTACTTGAACATAACTACAAAGAAAATTACGACGGATATGATCCAAATAGTGTCGAAGGCCATATAATGATGTCTATGTATCAAAACGCCTATCTCGAAAAAAGTATCGAATTTGCTGCCATGGTTGAAAAATCATTTACAGCCATGAATATGTCGAAGAGTAGGGGAGTCAAACAAGCAGGTTTTGCTGTTTTAAGAAGGGCTAGTATGCCAGCAGTTTTGGTAGAAGCAGGATTTTTAAGTAATGAGGAAGAAGAAGCATTTTTAATGTCGGAAGAAGGTCAGAAAAAGGTGTGTAATGCCATGTTGGAAGCGGTCAATCAATTTGTTCAAAAAAAGAAACTGGAGCAAAAAAATATAGTTGAAGCTAGAACCAATGATAAAAAAACAAGTGGAACACAAAATGCAAACAATTTATCTGGTCAATACAGAATACAAATCGCTGCCATGAAAGCGATAAAAGCAGACATGGATTCTGCAGAATTGCGTAAGATTGGTACTTTGTACGTCGTCGAGAGTCCAGATATCAATAGATACATGGTAGGCAACTTCCAAACGATTGAAGAAGCGCAGTATGCAAAGGAAAAATTAAAAAAACTTGGATATTCAGGTGCCTTTCTCGTACAACTTCCCTAATTTTGTGACTCACTTAGTAGATTTGGCAACAATAAAAGGACTGTAACGTTTATTTGCCAATATATATCGGTAAAACAGCACTGAACACATGACCAGAGAAACGAAAATCGGCCTTTTATCTATCATTGTCATCGCCATTATGGTTTGGGGCTATATGTTCTTAAAGGGAAAAAACTTACTATCTCACTCAAAAACATTCCACACTATTTTTGAAGATGTTACTGATTTGAAAATTTCATCTCCTGTTTTGTTGAATGGATTTAAAATTGGGACTATTACAAATATAAAACTAGATCCAGATAATGTCAAAAAGATGCTAGTGACCTACGAAGTTGAAGGCGATTTTGGCATTCCTTTGGATGCTATTGCAGTCATGCGAAATCAAGGAGTAATGGGTGGCAGAGCCTTATCCATAGAATTTGAAAAAGTATGCTCAGGCCCTAATTGTGCAGAAGATAATGCGATACTCAAGGGCGAAGTGATGGGTTTTATTGACTCTATGTTGGGAGAAGGGGAAGTAGACAAATATTCCTCTGAGTTGACCATGTCCGCTAGGAGTATTATTTCTAATATCGGTAAAGAAGGGGAACCTGGATCTCTGAATGAAACGGTTAGGCAATTGGAGATAATATCTAAAAACATAGCAGCGCTAACACATTCCAGCAATAAATTGATCGAAAATAACACAAAAAGTATTGAGGCTACGCTACAAAATATAGCCAAAGTATCAAATGGCTTAGCGCAAAATAGCCACCATATTGACAAAATGGTTAAAAACTTGGACGAATTGACGGGTGATTTGGCCAAAGCCAATGTAGATCAAACGTTTGGAAAACTGAATCAAACGTTGGATGTGGCTACCGTCAGTATTGGCGAAATGAAATCTACCCTTCAATCTACCACAAAAACATTGGATAACCTTAAAGGTATCCTACAAGCCGTAGAAAAAGGGAATGGCACGATGTCTAAATTGATTTATGATGAAAATTTTTATACTAATTTGAATGCCACTTCCCGGGAATTAAGCCTACTGCTACAAGATCTAAGGTTAAATCCAAAAAGATATGCTCATTTTTCACTTTTTGGCAAAAAACAAAAAGCCTACACCCTGCCAAATGAAGACCCAGCAAAGGAAGAGAAATAGGGAATTTATAGTTTATGGGTTTCCAAAAGGTTTGCGATGTAAGCAGGATACGAAAGAGTTTGTCAAAGATGGTAAAATTGAGTAGTTGGCGATAAAAAAGAACCTTCAAAAGCAACTCATGGGTTACAAGGTTCTGTTTTTTAGTTCGGATTGAAGTGCCTTCATTAAAGATTCTATATTTCTGGCCGTTCTCAAACCACGATTCTGCACTGCGGAATTTTCAAACTCAATGGCTGCTAATAGTTTGGTAAAGGATGAATCTTTTTTAAGGTTCGTATAATCTTCCGGTGTAATAAAAAAATTTCCGTACCACCTAGAAGTAAGGTCAAAATTCATACTAAAATATTCCATTAATTTAGATTCACTATGCAAGGCATGAAATCTAAGGCGTTCCTCTTCATATCTCTTGTAGTACGGATAGGTTCTTTCATATAGGAGGGAAATTTCATTTCGAAGGCTATCGTTGGAAATGACTTCAACTCCTTTGGATTGTAAAAGTTTATAACCACTGTTGTTGGGGTCAAAGTGAGGTGTTACCCTGAGAACGGATGCTTGGAGATACAGGGTGTCACTAGGTTTGTTTTGCGTTTGAAGATGATTTTTTACATATTTACAGGCATTATTAATGTATTCCATGTAAGTGAGATCATCCAAAATTTCTTTTTGGTCCTGAACGAGGTTATTGTTTATTTCTTTAATTATTTTTGTTTCCAGAATATGGGTATTTCGTTCTTGATTCCAAGTATTGATTTGGAGGGCAATCAAGATTCCGATGACCACTAAGATAATCTCACCAAGAGCATATAACAAATATTTACTAAATCTTTGTTCTGATAGTAGTTTTTGGCGGATTTTTCTAAAGAATTTTATCATGGGAATTCGGTTTTTATGATGAAGTACAAGGGCTAGTTGTCTTAATTCCTCATAACGTCATCAAAAATAGTATTAACTGCGCTTATTTATAACATTTTAAGGCAAAATAATGTAGGGTTATTCATATTCAGGGAGTATAAAATATCTTGTGTAAACTAGTCAGAAAGAGTTAGGCTTCCATCTGTGTGGGGTACCCCACACAGATGGAAATTTTTTAATATGTTTGTGT
>JBATMZ010000146.1:0-21237 GCA_049290115.1 Saprospiraceae bacterium
TTCCATCTGTGTGGGGTACCCCACACAGATGGAAGCCTAACTCTTTCTGACTAGTTTACACAAGATATTTTATACTCCCAAATATTTAATGAAATATTTCTTTTTATTTGGTCAAGTCAGCTGGACATATTATGTTTGTTGGGTTATAAGGTGATATTTTACAGTCTCTAGATTTTATAAAAATCAATGGTTTTTTTGAAAATAAACCTGTTCCAACTGCAGAAGAAGTTCTAAAATCACCCTTTTAAACTATATTAAATTGTTAAACTTTAGTAACGTTGTCTTCAGTTACAAGAATAATAGAAATCAAAACAGAACTGAATTTTCATTTGAGCGCTTAAATGTTCAAAAAGGAGAAATTGTTTCAATTGTTGGGAAATCTGGCTCGGGAAAATCAACCCTTATAAAACTTGTTTCAGGATTTTTACTACCTTCTAATTTGGATAGTGTAATTAAATGGAACAATTCACCGATTGCTCAACCACTATCTCCTGTTAAAGTTGTTTTTCAAGAATATACGAATACTGTATTTGATTTATTAACAGTTCGCAAAAATATCTGGCTTGGTGAGAAATGTTACAGTACTAATCAAAACTTTAGCTATGATAGAGTAATGGAAGCTTTAAAACTAAAAGATGTAGAATATAATCTTGCTTCTGAGCTAAGTGGTGGTCAAAAACAGCGAGTTCAACTCGCAAGGATATTGATGACACAACCTGAACTAATAATTCTTGATGAACCTGACTCATCTTTAGATGTAGAAACAAAAAATACCTTAATTCAATTCATAGTTGATACTCATATCATGGCGAATTCAGATCTAACATGGATTTTAGTAACACATGATTTAGACATAGCAACTTGGATTTCCTC
Organism: Saprospiraceae bacterium; assembly: GCA_049290115.1. Lineage (GTDB taxonomy): Bacteria > Bacteroidota > Bacteroidia > Chitinophagales > Saprospiraceae > OLB9. Next base: position 874 of record JBATMZ010000146.1, read on the forward strand.
AAAAGTATTCCTAATTGATAATAACAATAAAAATTGCATTACTTCCATTGAAGGGTTTAACCAAACACAAAATCTAGAAGAAGCAAAAGGGAAAACAGAATTCAATAACATGGTAAAGAATATTAAAGCACAATTAGGAATTACATTTTAACATGAATTACATTTACAATCATAGAAGATTATTTTATATTTCTTGCTCAATTGTTTTTTTTATATTGCTTCTCCCAATATCAGATATTTCTAAGATAGAATATATATGTAGTAGAGTTGGGGTTGGGTGCAACAGTCATCTTGCAACGAATATATACTTTACACTATTTAGAGTTATTATTGTCTTCCTACTAAGTGCAATCGTAGGAACGATATTGGGAATTGGATTATGGAAGTATAAATTTTTAAAAAAATTGACCTTTTTGATGGATTTTCTTCGCTCCATTCCGGCACTAGTTTTTTATACATTATTAGTGGTTATATTTTTCAAACATTCGAACCCACTAAATTTGTGGATTTTATCTTTTAATTTTGCTTTGTGGCCAGTTGTATTTGCAGTCTACGGAGGATTAAATAACTTAAAACCGGAAACAGTCTTTTCAATACGGCAACTCAACCTTTCGTTTCATCTTCGGAATTTATATATATGGCTTCCAATTATTTGGGAAAGGTCAAAAGAAAATGGGTTTCGTTTAAGTATTTCAAATTCGATACTTTCGGTAGTAACCATGGAATTTATAATAAACGGAGGCTCATGTAATCTTTGTGCAAGCTCTAATAAACAATGGTGTGCACCAGGTATAGGTGGAATTTTTGCAGCTCTTGAAAGTAATGGACAATCTCTTAAAGACAACTATGCTGCATTTATTTTCATTTTTATTTTAATCGGAATTACCGGTATAATTGTTAATTTAAATTTTATTGAAACACTTGATTTAGTCTATAAGAAATTTTTATCTCGGAAATAATGAAATATTTTTTAATTGGTTTTCTTTCACTCAAATGCGTTTTTTGTTTTTCTTAGAAAGCAAATGATTTCTTGCAATTTAAAAAGTGTTTTGAAAAAGAACGGTATATTCTTATTTACTTCAAAGATTCTTCTATCACCAACGAAACTGTTTTGGTTAAGAATCATGACTCAAGAAAAAAATTAACTTTTAGAACTAGTGATATTAACACAGCCATTAAATTTGAAGATTCCAAATTGGATGCGATTGAAATTAGTGAATCAAATATTTTTTCAAAGTTGATTCTTGAAAACGTTACTATTGATAAGACATCCTACATATCTAATAAATCACATATAAACACCCTCGTCCTTTCTAATCTTCAAGGAAGTAGACTAGTGATAAGCAATTCCATAATTGAAACATTATATATTTTAGTTAATCCTAATAGTCTTAATCCAACAAAAATTCAAATAGATGATTGTGACATTCGTAATCTCGAAATAATTACTAATGAGTATTTTGATAAAATTCCCGAAATAAGATTATCATCAGTTAGACTCAATAATCTTAATTTACAAGCATCTATTATAAATAATAATGATATAGATTTTAGTTTGTGTTACTTTTATCCTGATATTTTAATATCTGACTATAATAATTTTGACAAACGACAAAATGACAGAAACAAGACAGAAATACTGTATTCCATTTCTCAACAATATAAAAAGCACGGTAATTTTCAAGGATTCCTTGAGTTTAAGGCAAAATGGAAGGAGCAAGAGAATAGACAAAACAAATCGTTGGTTCTTGGAAGAAGAACAAAAAAAGGTCAAGAAAAATTAAACCTTTGCTGCATTCACTAAATTGTATAGCCCTTAAATAAAAATGGGTAAGCCTACAAATTTGTCAAGGTCGAATTAAAGTATAAAAAGATGGCAAACAAATTAAAGCTTAATATTTATATCACCCATTAATTGAGCACGCATGAAATTTTTAATCTGGTTAGTAAAATATTGATTAATATAAAGTTTCCATAATATAAACAAGCCGATACATTCAAAACTTTGAAAATACCGGCTTGTCTTTTATTTTATCGACTCCAATAAACTTTAAATACCTTCTTATTATCTCCATTTTGTACCGAGATAAAATACAATCCGGAAGGATAGGTGTTCATAACAATCTGTACTTCCCCGGTAGTTGGGGATTTTTGATCAAGTACTCTTCCCAAAACGTCAAACATTTGCACTTTTACATGTAAGAGTGAAAGTTCGTTTAAGTTGACGACGATTGCTTCTCCGGTCGCAATAGCACTTATTTGATCCCACAAAATTTCATCTGCAGAAGTCGAACATTCAGGTGTCTCAAAGTTGAAGTCTTCAATACAATCTTTTTCTACGTCTTGAATGACAATTTTGTAGGTTTCCATAGGACTCAACTGGCGAATGATCAACGGCAAATCCTGGTATTGATAGGTTCCTCGTACCATACCATTTAGTTTGAGGGTAAAGGAAGCCGATGTATTCTGGTGTACAAAATCTAAGGTAATATTGACCTTGCCGTCCACACATTGAAATTCTTTAATATCAATATTTGTAATGGCACAACCTGCTCCATTGCAACATACGGGTTCGTCTAGGCCAAAGGTCGTTTTACAATCAGGATGCGCAATATCCTGTAAGATAAAACTATACTTAGTTACACAATCTCCTTTGAAGGGACCAATTTTGTAGGTCGCCAAACCGTAGTTTAGTTGCTGAGCCACAATCGCATTGGCCGCAATAACTTTAAACCCTTGGTTTCCTTGATTTTGGGCTTTTAATGCGAAATGGATATAAAATTCTCCCAGGTCATTACATTCACCTCTTTCAAAACCAGAAACCATTAATTGACAGTTACCATTATTGCCAAGTAAACAATCAAATTCGTAGGCTTTTTCTGTTCTACAAAGCTCATTATTGAGATTGACAATCTTAAAGACGACGTTTCTAGTATTGAAGTTAACATCGTTTACCGTGATAGGCAATTGTCCGAAGGTATAGGTGCCTACTACTATATTATTAACCCACAATTTGAAGGATTGAGTAGGTGGTTGATTGTGTTGGAAATTGACCTTGTATCCTGTCAGTATGTCACCGTCACATATTTCTGTAATGACCACCTCTCGAATGAAACAATCACCTTCGTTACAACATACCGCTGCATTTAAACCTAACTCTGTTTTACAGTCTGGTTTTTCAATATCCTGGAGAATAAAGGAATATTTTGTCACACAGTCACCTACAAATGGGCCTATTTTGTATCGGTCCATACCATAGGTGAAGTTTACATTGTAGTTGGTCCCCGCTCTATAAATTTTAAAACCTTGGCTACCAACATTTTCTGCTTTCAAACTAAAAAACATATAAAAGTGGCCGGTGGAATCACATTCACCCCGCTCCATATTTAATATTTGAAGGGAACAGTTGTTACCTTCTTTACTACACTCAAAAACATGAATAATCTCTTTTCTACAAGCTTCATTACCTAAATGAACAATCGTAAATTCTACTGTTGGAAATCCAAAAGGAAATTGGGTTAGCGTCAAAGGCAGGCTACCGAAATGGAAATTGCCGAGTTTTACATTATTTGCCCACAAACCAAATATTTTGGTACTGTCTTGATTGTGGTTAAAAGTCAATGTCATGGCCAATAATTTACTATCTTCACAAAACTCTTGAATGGAAATGTCGCCAATAAAACAATCTTCTTGACAACAAATAGTTTTTTCTAATTGGACACTTGTGTGACAAGATTCTTTTTCGATATCGCGAATGACAAATTCGTATAAGGTCGAACAATCACCTTCTAAAGGACCCACGTCGTAGTAATTTTTGCCGTATTCGTATTCCCCATAATTATGGCCGTTTCCTCTAATCCTAAATCCAGCATGGCTCGTATTATTTTCTTTAAATTCTACCCGAGCATAAAAAGTACCATCATCTCCACAAGGTAAAATGTTGACTTCAGGTTGATAAATATGGCATTCAAAATCACAAGATTCTACAATTCCTAGTTCGTAGGCCCCAAAACAAAATGAAGAATTCTGATCGAGCACTAAAAATTCATAATCTGTGGTAGCACTAAATGGTAATCCGTGAATGACAATAGGAAGTTGGTGGTATCCAAATTTTCCATAGGTTGTGTTATTACCACCAATGATAAAAGAATCGCCAACCATGGTGCCTGTAAAATCTATTTTAATGGAAAAGATACTATCTAGTGGATTACAATCTATGACTTGTGTTTTAAATTCGGTGATAGAACAAAAACATGGGTTTACATAATTGATGGTGTCACAACAATTTTCATTGTTTGCCATACACGCTATAATTTGTATGATAGGTTCGAGTACATCAATTTCTATGTCTTCAATATGTGCAGGACCATTAAAATCAAAAGTTCCTTTATTTTCGCCATTGACCTTAACCTTATATTTCCCTTCACTTTGTTTGACATTACTCGCAAACAATACCAAATCAAGTGAAATATCTTTACAATCAGCAAAGATACTATCAATGTACATCTTGCAATTGGAAGAACAACACTTTGTTCCTAAATTTAGAAAATTTTGACAATTTGGAAACTCATTATCTTTGACAACAAATTCATAATTGGTTGTACAATTAGCTTTTAAAGGACCTATTTTTACCGGCAAATCAGCATAATGATAGGTACCATACACTTGACCGTTGCCCGCTACTATAAAAGAAGCACTGGTATTGTCATGCTCAAAATTGATTAACACAAAAAAATCACCCGCATCGTTACAGTGAGTGGTGTCATAGCGAATATTACCGATGATACAATTGTTTTGAGCATAAAGATTTTGCACCAAAAACAGTCCAATAATAAATAAATATCTCATGTTTCGTTTATAATTTGATGTGTTCTAAAATGTGGAATATTTTACGACTTCATTGATAAGAATAGTGAAATCTATTTTTCGTTGCAATATCGACATTTTTTTAATAGACCAACAACTTATATATTTACATTTTTTGTATTAATTTTGTAGCGATATATACCAATAGCCGTTCTTATAGTTATCAATTGATAACTAACCTTTTTTAAAATGTATGACCATGCGCAATCTCATTCTCTTTTTTGTGTTTTTTTTGTTTTTACCTTTTGTTGGTAAATCCTCGATTTTTTGTCCTCCAAATAAATCCATGGTTTGTTCTGATGACATCCATAATCTGGACATCATGGGAAGACCGATTCTATTAGGCAATTCTCTAGGGAAACAAGCGAGATTTGTCGATGATTGGCAAACGAATATTTGTCATGTTGGGTTCGTCTACCGAAAATGGTATGTCGATGATAATCAGGATTCAAAATGGCAATCCAATGAATTATTCTGCACACAGGAGATATATTTGGCGTATGAAGGTATTCCCGTTACCATTCAATTTCCAAGTGACAAAATATACGACTGTAAAGAAGATATTATCTTCGAAAACCCTATTATTACCAATGGCCCATGTAACGTGATTGGTTCGATGCATACAGACCAGGTTTTTGAAGTGGCTAATGATGCTTGTTATAAAATCCTACGGACGTATAGGTTTTTAGATTGGTGTGATGCAGATGGCGATGGCCAAATGGATCAGTGGGAACATACACAAGTCATTAAAGTCATTGATAATAATGCTCCACAAATACAACAATGTGCGTATCAAGAGTATCATGTAGGGGCAGATTGCAAAGCTGAGATCATTTTAGAAAATATCGCGATCGACAACCAAGCTTGTGGAAATCAAAAATTAACTTGGACCGTATTGGTGGATCTTTGGGGAAATGGAACCTATGATCACGAATTTAGCAACCTCAAAACGGGTGATTTTTTTATTGCTCCAGTAAATAACAGCGAACAAGTTTCTATTAAAATTCCTGAAAGGGTAGGTTTGGGATATCATAAAGTATATTGGAATGTGCGGGACGACTGTGGTAACATTAAGTCTTGCCATTCGGATTTCCGAGTTGTGGACAAGAAACCTCCAACTCCTTACTTACATACTTTTTTGACCGCTTCTTTCGACGCAACTTCTATGCCGTTGATGGTTCCTGCTAGTATATTTAATGTCGGATCGTTTGACAACTGTTCGCCAAAAAATAAACTTTCCTATTCTTTTTCTGAAGATGTAAATGATACCATCAGGATAGTCGATTGTACGAATGCTGGCTTTCAGTTTTTTACTTTGTACGTCACAGATATGATGGGCAATAGTGATTTTATTGACGTGTATTTACTTGTTTTTGACAATGGATCTTGCAGTGCTACGCAAACGTTACACGCTTCCTTACTAGAAGGAAATGGGCGAACCATCGCCAATGCCAAAATATCGGCAAGTAGAGAAAACCTAGAAATTGAAGCGGTTGAAGCAAATGTTGGGAGCTTTGAGTTTGTACAAATGCCATTGTACGACGATTATATAATTCAGCAATCATTACCCGACTTAATTGATGAAGAACAACGCATCAACATTCAAGATTTGATATGGCTACAAGAATATTTGTTCGGAAAAAGGTCCTTATTTCAGTTTGAATACGTAGCAGCAGACGTAGATTTGGATAACCGCATTCGATCCAAAGACTTGATATTATTGAGACAAAAATTACTGTCGGGACTAGCCCCTTTTATGCATGGGCAACAATACAATGTGGTCTTCGAACCAGGAGAAATTAATCCTCATCAATTGGCGCAGTTTCAATCACAAGGTTCGGCTCGGGACTACGATGGAAGTTTTGATTTCAAAGCTGTTTTATTGGGTGATATCACGGGGGCTAATTCGATAGAAACTGAAAAAAGAAAGTCCGCTACCATAATGGCAAAACAAGAAGGGCATAATGTCCATTTTTTCCTTTCGGAAAATATTTCCTACAAAGGTTTACAAATCGAAATAGCTGTTGGAAAGGATGGAAGTGTACTTTCTAGTTTGACCTTGCCGTTGCAGCAGCAATCATATGTTTATGATGAAGTGCAAAAAGTACATCGATTAGTCATTTTGGAAGAAGGATTGGCTGTAGAAAATGTTCCATTGTTTACCTTGGAAAATACGTTCCTTGACCAAATAAACTGGTCGAAAGATAATGGATTGGTTGATGCGAATGGGGATTTGTACTCCTTACTATTGAATCGGATGGATAATATAAACCAAACTAAATACATTTACCCAAATCCGATTGTCGGACAAACGTTTTTTGTAGAAGGTGAAAAACAAATTTATCTAGTTCAATCCCAAACAGGTCAATCTATCCCATTCCAACAGATGGGAAATAAAGTGGTCTTAGAACAAACCAACGCACACCACGTTGTATTCGTATATGTGAAGTTGGCAGACGGCTCCACCTCTATTCAAAAACTTATAAAACTGTAAAGAAATAATTTCTTGACAAGTTTTTAACAAGTAAGATGAAGGCAAACACTGGTTTATTGTGTAGATTTGCATCGTCTTAATATGATGAAGTAATGTAGTAACGTATATCAAAATGACATGTAAGTGCTTGGAATTCATATTTTTATTAATTTTCATTTTCATAACCAAAACTATGGAAATGAAATTTAATGATAATCAGATTTTCAACCTGCCTTGTCGGCAGTCAAGTGACTTGCATGTGAATGAACAATATGTATATACATCACTTCAATTTATTAATTTAACATATAAAAGTAAAGGATGACGATATTTTCGCTGGTTGGTTATATAGGGGTAGCAGCTATTGTAATGACATTAATTATGTTTTTTGTCGTAAAAAATGTAAAATCCCCGTTGATAACCTTGCTTCAAAATTTTTGCGGATTTTTATTTATTTTTTCTGGTTGGGTAAAGGCAATCGACCCCTTGGGAACAGCTTTTAAAATGCAACAATATTTTGATCAGTTCGAAGTGATGTTTGACGGCACCTTTTTATCATTTATTTCGCCAATATTTCCTACGCTGAATAATTACGCTACTTCCTTTTCCGTATGTATGATTATATTCGAAATAGTTTTGGGTTTTATGTTGGTACTTGGCGCCAAACCTAGGTTTACAGCGTGGGCGTTTTTTCTACTTGTCGTATTTTTTACAAAACTTACAGGGTTTACCTTTTTGACAGGTTATGTTCCTGAAGGTGTCAATTTTTTTAGTTTTGGTGACTGGGGCCCTTATCAAGCTAAAAATATGAAAGTGACCGACTGTGGTTGTTTTGGCGATTTCATCAAACTCGAACCTAAAGTTTCGTTTATCAAAGATTTGTTTTTATTGATACCAGCTATACTGTTTTTATTTTACCACAGTAAGTTCCATCAATGGATGTCTAATAAAGCGCACACATCTATTTTATCGATTTCGACTATTTTGCTTCTATTATATTCCTTCAATAATTTTTATTGGAACGAGCCACATATTGATTTCAGACCCTTTAAAATTGGAGAAGATATACGTAATGTCAAACAAATAGAATCCGATGCCCAATCAAAAGTTCAAGTGACTGGTTTTGTTCTAAAAAATAAATCCACAGGAGAAATCAAGGAAATTTCAACCCCTGAATTCATGAAAGACTTCGCCAAATACCCAAAAGACGTTTGGGAAACATTAGATCAAGTTAAAACAGAGCCAAGTGTTAAACCTACCAAGGTCAGTGAGTTTTTTCTTAAAACTTTGGATGGACAAGAGGTTGAAGAGGATTTTTTAAATGACACGACCAATAGTATCGTAATCGTTTCTTACAAATCATATTTTACGACAAAACCGGCTACAAGAATAGTGAAAGACACTATTTTTACAATGGATACCATCGTTGACAATGTTGGCTCAATCAAAGTAATCAAAGGGGTTGGGTCTGTCAATGATAAAGAAGTAGCTTATCAGGAAGTCATTTGGGACGATACTTACCTAAACGCATTTAAAGATGTGGTCAAACCATTTGCCGATAAGGCTATTAAGGATAACTTTCATATTTATGTGATCACTTCAGGATTGAACAAAGAACAAACCGCTTCGCTTCAAATGGCCACGGGAATTGAAGGTGTTTATCTTTCAGCAGATGATATTTTATTAAAGACCATCATGCGGTCTAATCCGGGTATTATGCACTGGAAAGAGGGCAAAATTCTCAATAAATGGCATTATAAAAAATTGCCGGGATTTGAGTCGATACTATAAATTATTCATTAATTCTACCCCTTAATCCTAGTTCGATAGCCTTGACATCTTTGATTTTGTCTCCATCTATGACAAAACTTAAAACTGTACGTACTACATGAAAGCCATGATGGCCATAGGCTCCAGGGTTCATGTGGAGTAATCGATTTTTAATGTCGGGCATCACTTTTAAAATATGGGAGTGCCCACAGATAAATAAGTTAGGTTTTTCTTCTTCCAACAAGCGCTGTATTCTTTCGGGATATCTGCCAGGGTAACCTCCAATGTGGGTCATTACCACTTTTATCCCTGCAACCATAAAAATGTCTGTTTCCTTATAAGTCAATCGAATGTCTCTACCGTCGACATTGCCATATACACCACGTAAAATTTTCTTTTTATGGTTAAAAATAGCTAGAGAATCAAGGCTGCCCATATCACCAGCATGCCAGATTTCATCTGCTTCTTTGATGTGAATGTCTAATTCTTCGGAAGTATATCCGTGGTTGTCTGAAACCAGTAATATCTTCCTCATTTCGTATTTTTACAAATGGATGACCTCACCATAAGCGGCAGCAGTGGCTTCCATTATGGCTTCACTCATCGTAGGATGTGGGTGAACAGCTTTTAATATCTCATGGCCTGTTGTCTCCAATCGTTTGGCTACGACCAATTCTGCCACCATTTCGGTTACATTAGCACCAATCATATGACCACCTAAAAGTTCGCCGTACTTAGCATCGTATATAACTTTCACAAATCCTTCTTTACTACCCGAAGCGCTGGCCTTTCCCGAAGCAGAAAATGGAAATTTACCCACTTTTACTTCAAAACCTGCATCTTTGGCTGCTTGTTCTGTTATACCGACACTTGCTACTTCTGGCCAACAATAGGTACATCCAGGGATATTGTTGTAATCCATTGGTTCGGGATGGTGTCCTGCGATTTTTTCAACACAAGTGATACCTTCGGCACTTGCTACGTGAGCTAAAGCTTGCGTAGCTAGAACATCTCCGATGGCGTAAATACCCGGTACGTTAGTTTTGTAGTAATCGTCTACTTTGATGAACCCTTTTTCTAGTTCGATGCCCAATGATTCTAGTCCAATATCTTCGACATTGGGACTCACACCAGCTGCAGACAAAACAATGTCACATTCGATGACTTGTTCACTATTATCTTTTCTACTCTTAACCGTCACTTTACAGCCCTTACCTGAAATATCTACTTTTTCGACAGAGGAATTGGCTAAAATATCCATGCCGGATTTTTTATATATTTTCGAAAGTTCTTTAGAGACATCCGCATCTTCTCTAGGCAGTAGTCCTTGTTCCATAAATTCGATCACGGTTACTTTTGTTCCTAAGGTAATGTAGAAATAGGCAAATTCGACGCCAATTGCCCCAGCTCCTACGACAACCATGGATTTAGGCTGATTTGGTAAGGACATGGCTTCTCTATAGCCTATGATTTTTTTGCCGTCAATGGGAAGATTAGGAAGTTGTTTGGCTCTACCTCCTGTTGCGATGATGATATGTTCAGCGCTATATTCTGCCTTACTTCCTTCCGCCGAAGTGACCACTACTTTTTTACCTCTGGCCAATTTTCCAACACCTTCTATAACGGTTATTTTATTTTTTTTCATGAGGAATTGAACACCTTTGCTCATTCCATCGGCTACATTTCTACTTCTTTTGATGATGCCATTAAAGTCGGCTTCAGGTTTTCCGATTTGAATACCATAGTCTCCTGCGTGGTTGATGTAGTCAAAAACCTGTGCACTTTTTAACAAAGCTTTGGTAGGAATACATCCCCAATTTAGACACACACCGCCCAAATTTTCTTTTTCAACGACAGCTACCTTAAGGCCTAATTGTGAAGCTCTGATAGCGGCAACATATCCACCTGGACCACTTCCTACGACAATCAAATCAAAATTCATACTTTATTATTTTGGGTGCGAAAATAACATAAATTTAAAAACTTTTCAACAAAACTCTTTGAAGAAAGCCAATAGTAGCGTTGTTAGCTTGATATAGAGACTATCCTTTGCTCCACATACTCAATTCAGAATAGCCTGACAAATCGCCTTTTTTATTGTAGTGTTCGGATCGGACGATGCCTATTCCTTGGGCCATATATTCTACAACCTGTACAGTTTTACTAATAACCATTTTGATTTTGGCGTCGTAGGTTATTTTGACACAGTCAAATGTTCCTGCTGGAGTGACTATTTTTTCAAAGCCTACCACTTTTCGATTAGATATTTCACTGGTTACTTTTAGTAAAGTCATCCCTCCTTCGATTTTGGAAGCAATTACGATATTGGCATCGGGAAGGCTTTCACCTGGTTTTAAGGTATGAGGATATTGAACAAAATCACCGGATATTTCTACTTCTACATCGGCTGTTTTGGGCATGGCATCGCCAAATAAACCACTAAAACTCGAGGTAAAAGTATGATTAGAGCAAGTGCCCGTAAAATCTCCTTTATACATTTCTTCGTCATCTTCGTCTTTGCCCTCATAAGTAAAAGTAATGATATTTTCTCCCGCTTCCACTTCGTTAAACAAAACCTCGTAGGAAATACTGCCACTTTTCTTTTTATTTTTATCATACGTAGTCATGATCCACTTGCTGCCTTCTTCATGGGCGAAATAACCTTTGCAAAGATCTTGTCCAATGGTGGCAAAAGGCATTATAATGATAAATAGTAAACTTGATATTAATTTCATTTTTTGTATTTTGGAAATAAAACGATGGCAAAATAGAAAAGTTTTAGGAATGCAAAAATTAATTCGATAGGTAGACTAGGGAGTGGTATGTCTCATTAAAATAACAAACGCTAACAAATCGAATTTAACTTTTTATCTATATCCTATGGTTTGCCTTAATGACTTCGTATCATCAGAATAATGTTGGATGACAATATTTACATCTTCTATGGTTATCGTGGTAACATCTGATTTTTTGCGTTTGTCTGAATCAATGAGTTTAGCTCGAAGATTTTGGTTTTTAATCAATTCAAAGACGATTTTCCGAACTGTTCTGGCATTTCCAAAATATTTATCTCTGGAGTGATATAATTCGCGTAGAAAAGTGGACAACAATTCACCCGATTTAACTTGCAATTTGTATCCTTCATCAGCCATCATTTTTTTGGCAATCAACACCAATTGTTCTGGGTTGTAGTCTTCGAATCGAAGGGTTTTATCAAACCTCGAACTTAACCCCGGATTAGCTTTTAGGAAGGTTTCCATATTGTCTGGATATCCAGCGACAAAGATAAAAAAACCGCCTCGCTGGTCTTCCATTCTTTTAAGAAGGGTTTGAATTGCCTCATTTCCAAAATCACCTTGTAAACCATTAAAATTGGATAACGCATACGCTTCATCAATAAATAAAACACCGCCCAAAGCTTCATCCACTTTCTCTGCAGTTTTAATGGCTGTCTGACCCACAAAACCTGCTACGAGACCTTGTCTGTCTGTTTCCACCATATGACCTCTTTCGAGGATTCCCAAGGCTTTATATATTTTGCTAATGATCCGCGCAACGGTTGTTTTTCCTGTACCAGGATTGCCAATAAAAATGGTGTGTAACGAAAAAAAAGAAAGTACATTTTTATTATTTTCTCGATAATAGCGCACAATATCAACCATCTCAAGTATTTGCCTTTTGATATTATCAATACCAATCAGTTGGTCCAGTTCACCTAAAGTTAACTGCAACAATTTTTCATCAATTGGTATAGTCGGCAGTAGTTTGTGTGTGACTGGAATCAAATTTTGTATGTCGCTGATTTGAATTTCTGACAATTCCTTACGGGAATATTTAGTTTTGGTCGTTTTGCTCATAACTCTAAGCGCCATATTTATTTTAGCTTTGTCCACCAAATCGTACACAAATCGCGCATTTCCAAAAGTACGGTCTCGATCTCTATAAGCTTCCGTGATAATACCATTCAGCACTTCGAGGGCAGCATCTGAAAAGTTAACCTCCTTGAGTTTTGCCGTATATAAAGCGATTTGATTTAGCTCTTGTGGTAGGTAGTCTGGAAATTCGAAAATATGTTTAAATCTCGATTTTAACCCAGGATTCGAATTGATAAAATGATGCATTTCTTTAGGATAACCTGCTACCACAATCGATAAATCTCCTTTGCCATTAGACATCTCTTTGATCAACATTTCTACAACTTCTTTACCAAAATCTTTATTATCGTCATTGGCCCTCGCTAATGCGTAAGCTTCATCAATAAACAATACACCGCCTCTCGCTTTTTCAAGTGCCTCTTTTACTTTTGGTGCTGTTTGACCAATATATTCACCGACCAAATCACCACGATCTACTTCGACTACGTGGCCTTTAGATAGCATACCCATTTTTTTGTATAACATGCCCATCATTTTGGCGACAGTGGTTTTACCTGTTCCAGGATTTCCCGTAAACACTAAATGGATGTGTAAAGGCTCCTCTTCTTTGAAACCTTTCATCTTTCGCATCTTGACAAATTCAATGTATTTAGCATGTTCTCTAACCTTCGTTTTGATTTGGTTTAAACCAATCATATTGTCGAGTTTTTCAAACAATTGTTCGAAGCTAACATTAAACGTCGTATCAGCAATCATATAGCCGGAAGTGCCATAAGGCACGTGGACTACAGACTCACCATGAACAAATTCATCGCCTACATTAAAATGAATCATGGCGAGCAGTTTATCCATAAAAACGACTTCAAGACTGAATTGACCATTTTTCCAAGATCCTTTGGTATTGGCACCCCAACCTGCGGTAATTTTAATATTTTCCTCACCTTTTTTAATGTTTTGAAGGCGAATTACCTGACCTTTTAATTCCCTGCTTTCATTGTAGAATTTAAAAAACATTTCGCAATGCCAATCATCATTTTTTAATTGATTGTTCAATACGATTTCGGCATATATATACCTTGTTTCTTCTGCCGAAAATGAAGTCATGTACGTTCTTTCCTCTTCCATGACATCATCGTAATGCCCTTCATATAGACGCAATGATTGCAAACGAACAAATGGATTTTCATCCATGGAAATTAAATTTTTACCTGGATTTTCCACGTAAAAATATTTAGTGGCTATTTTTTCTCCTTCAAGCCAAATTTCCCAATAATACGTACCTTTTTTCCAAAACAAACCTTCCTTTTTATTACCCCATCCTTCGCGGATAAAGACAATGTTGTCAAATTTACTAATCTTCTTTTTAAAGTCTAGGTTGCAGATTTGTTTTTTTAAATTTTTTATTTCGAAACATCTAAATTCAATATTGGCTTCCCAGTTTTCCCGATCAAAAAGTTTATTGTAGAATGAAACCTCAGCATAAATATAAGCCGTTTGCGAACTGTCAAAAACCTGTCGATACTTCTTTTTGTTTTCATCCAGATACTCTGTTGAAGAGTATACCTTTAGTTCTTTGAACTTAAAATTTTTTGAGCCAGTAATCGGCGTATTGTCTTCCATATTCTAAAATAATGACTAAGATAAATCATTCAATTGAATTATAGGACTTTTATTCTAAAAATATTTCACGAAATATCTGAGTATTACGTACTTGATTTGGATTTCTTTTGTAAGAAAAACAGGCATGAATTTTGCCTATAATTCTATATTCCATGGAAATATTAAATACATCATTGTTTTGGTAGAACTCATTCTCAAAAAGAAAGAAGGACAAATCCTTACCAAGGACGAAATTGATCTTATCGTACAGGGATATACTAAGGGAGCTATTCCCGATTATCAAATGTCTGCCTTGTTGATGGCTATCTGTTTTCAGGGATTAAATGAAGAAGAAACTACGGCATTAACTCATTCCATGATTCATTCAGGTGATGTGGTTAATTTATCTTCTATTCCTGGATTAAAAGTTGACAAACATAGCACGGGTGGGGTAGGTGATAAAACCACATTGGTTCTAGGGCCGTTGGTAGCAGCAGCTGGTGTTCCTGTGGCAAAAATGTCAGGACGAGGACTTGGACATACTGGAGGAACATTAGATAAATTGGAGTCTATCCCTGGTTTTCAGATTAATCTTTCTTCCGCTGATTTTTTACAACAAGTAAAAAAGATAGGATTATCTGTTTGTGCCCAAAATGATACCATGGTGCCTGCAGATAAAAAAATTTATGCTTTACGGGATGTGACTGGCACAGTGGATAATATGTCGCTGATTGCTTCAAGTATTATGAGCAAAAAGTTGGCAAGTGGGGCGGATGCTATCGTCATAGATATCAAGATTGGAGAAGGAGCATTTATGAAAACTATCGAAGACGCTGAAAAGCTAGCAAATATCATGATCAAAACTGCCCAAAAGATGGATAAAAAGCTGGTTGCCGTCATCACGGATATGAATCAGCCTCTAGGAAATGCTATTGGCAATTTATTGGAAGTTCAAGAAGCTATCGATACTTTAAAGGGACATGGTCCCGAAGATTTGACGGAAGTTTGCCTTGTCCTTGGCAGCCACATGTTAGTTTTGGCTAATAAATTTGAAGACACATCCGAAGCATACCACCATTTAGAAACCTTATTAAAATATGGAAAAGCCTACCAAAAATGGGAAGAATTTGTCAAAGCACAAGGTGGTGATGTCGAATATCCATTGTTGGAAAAGGTAGAAAAACAGCGTAAAAAATTCGAATATACAGCAAAAGATTCGGGATATATAAGCGAAGTACATGCGCTCAATATTGGCAAAGCTTCCGTTTTTCTCGGTGCAGGCCGTGAAAAAAAAGATAGCGACATCGATCATTTGGCGGGTATTATACTGCTTAAAAAACAAGGAGACCATGTACAAAAAGGAGATGTTTTAGCCACCTTGTATGCCAAGGAAACTTCACTTTTTGAAAAGGCATTAGGTTTAATAGATCAGGCCTTTATAATAGGTGACGAACAGCCAATGGAACAACCATTGATTTATAAAACTGTTGTATAATAACTTTATCTACAAAATGACTTAACAATATGTCAGTATCTAAAGAAAAAAAAATAAGTGTCTTGGCAAAAGAAGCGATTCATCATGTTCGCAATGAAGGTTTGCCCTTTGATATGGGATGTTTTGATCACCTTCAGATCAACAAGAGTGCCGTAGACCGTAGAGCAGCAAGTTTGACAAAAAGGCGCTCAGTCAAAAAGAATTATCAAGCGGCTTGGTTATTGAAAGCCATCACTTGTATGGATTTGACAACCTTGTCAGGAGATGACACTCGAGGAAATGTTATGCGCTTGTGTGCTAAAGCGAAAAACCCAATCCGACATGATATCCTGATGGCCTTGGGCATGGACAAGGCCAATATTACCACAGGCGCCGTTTGTGTTTACCACAATTTAATACCATTTGCCAAGGAAGCTTTACAAGAGACAAATATACCCATTGCAGCCGTTTCTACTGGTTTTCCAGCAGCACAAATTAGTCTCGAACAAAAACTCAAAGAAATAGAATTATCGGTAGCGGCAGGAGCCACTGAAATAGATATTGTCATTAGTCGTGCCCATGTATTACAATCCAATTGGAAGGCTTTGTACGACGAAATTAAAGCCTGTCGCAAAGCTTGTGGCCATGCGCACCTTAAAACGATTTTAGCAACCGGAGAAATTCCGACTTATACCAAAGTGGCCAAAGCCAGTATGGTTGCAATGATGGCAGGTTCGGATTTTATTAAAACGAGCACAGGCAAAGAACCTGTCAATGCTACCTTGCCTGTAAGTTTGGTGATGCTGCGCATGATTCGCGAATACCAGCAAATGACAGGAATTAAAGTAGGGTTTAAACCTGCGGGTGGTATCGCTAAAGCAAAGGATGCTATAGCTTGGCTTATCTTGATAAAAGAAGAATTGGGCAATGAATGGTTGAACTCAGATTTGTTTAGGTTTGGCGCAAGTAGTTTATTAGGAGATATCGAAAGGCAGTTGGAACATCATGTGACGGGTTCGTATTCTGCATCGTTTAGACATCCTATGGCTTAATGTATTAAAGAAAGAAGTATGAAGATTAAAGAAATATTTGATACAATGGACTATGGTCCTGCTCCTGAGAGCAATAAAGAGAGTGTCCAGTTTTTGGAAAAGTTTGGTAAAAAGTTTAATATTTTTATCAATAATGAATGGGTGGAACCTAGCGATAAAAAGTATTTTGATTCCATCAATCCTTCCAACCAAACTGTCTTGGCTAAAATTGCTGAAGCCAATTCAAAAGACGTAGACCAAGCCGTCCAAGCGGCCAAAAAAGCTCTTCCAGGTTGGTCCAATATAGGAGGCCACGAAAGAGCCAAATATCTTTATGCCCTTGCGAGACAAATTCAAAAACATTCTCGAGTTTTGGCGGTACTTGAGTCTATGGACAACGGAAAACCAATCCGTGAAACAAGGGATATAGATGTTCCATTGGTGGTAAGGCATTTCTACCATCATGCAGGTTGGGCACAACTCATGGACAGTGAATTAAATGACTATCAAGAAATTGGCGTAGTAGGCCAAATCATTCCTTGGAATTTTCCCTTGTTAATGTTGTCATGGAAAATAGCTCCAGCCTTAGCGATGGGTAATACGGTAGTCTTAAAACCTGCAGAAGATACTTCTTTGACGGCTTTGTTTTTTGCTGAATTGTGTCAACAAATTAATTTGCCTAAAGGAGTTGTTAACATAATCACTGGACATGGTGCGGCAGGAGCAGCCATTGTGAATCATCCTGATGTCAATAAAATTGCCTTCACAGGATCTACAGAAGTAGGCAAAATAATACGCCAAGCAACAGCTGGAACAGGCAAAAAAATATCACTCGAATTGGGAGGAAAGTCTCCTTTTATCGTATTTGAAGATGCAGACCTTGACAGTGTAGTCGAAGGGGTAGTAGATGCCATTTGGTTTAATCAAGGGCAGGTTTGTTGTGCAGGCAGTCGGTTATTAGTCCAAGAAAGTGTAGCCGAAAAATTATATGCTAAACTTAGAACAAGAATCGAATCATTTAGGGTTGGGGATGCCTTAGACAAATGTATTGACATGGGTGCTATTGTCACCAAAGGTCAATTGAAAATAATTCAAGACTTAGTGCAAGATGGCGTTGATGAAGGAAATCAAATATGGCAACCTTCCTGGGAATGCCCTGATAAAGGATGTTACTTTCCGCCCACTATATTTACAGACGTATCTCCTTCTTCCAAAATAGCACAGGAAGAAATATTTGGTCCTGTTTTGGTGGCCATGTCTTTTCGTTCGCATACAGAAGCTGTCAAATTAGCCAATAATACGCGCTACGGTCTTGCTTGTAGTCTTTGGACAGAAAATATAAATCTTGCCTTAGATATCGCACCACAAATCAAAGCGGGAACGGTATGGATCAACTGCACAAATGTATTTGATGCTGCCTCAGGTTTTGGTGGATATAGGGAGTCTGGTTATGGTCGTGAAGGGGGTAAAGAAGGTTTGTATGAGTACGTTAAGCCAAAAATTGAAAAACAATTTACAATAGCCAAAGGGGATAGTAAGCCTGAAATATCGAAGTCAAATATAGAGTTGCCATCCATGGATATAACCTATAAAATGTATATTGGTGGTAAACAAGTCAGAGCTGACGGAGGAAATAGTTTGGTCATTCACAATCAAGGGGGGGAATACCTGGGTGAAGTTCCAAAAGGAAGTCGTAAGGATCTAAGAGACGCTGTAGAGGCTGCTCATGCGACGAATACTTGGTCCAATATGACGGGGCATGGTAGAGCTCAGGTATTGTATTATCTGGCCGAAAATATGATGCGGCGAGAAGAGGAATGGATTTTAAAAATCATGAAAGTTTCCCTTCAAAAACGTGAAAATGCCATTAAAGAATGGAAAAAAAGTATTGAAAGAATATATTATTATGCCGCCAAAGCGGACAAGTATGACGGCTTGGTACACCAAACAATACAAAAAAATGTAACGTTGGCTATGCCTGAACCCCTAGGCGTTTTAGGTGTAGTTTGTCCTGACAAAAATCCATTTTTAGGAATGCTTTCATTGCTTCTACCGGCATTGACTATGGGAAATAAAGTAGTTTTAGTTCCTTCAGAAAATTTTGGTACACTGGCACTTGACTTTGTTCAAATTTTGGATACCTCTGATGTACCTAGTGGATCAGTGAATATCATTACTGGTTTGCACGATGAGTTGGTGCCAGAAATGGCCAAACATTTTGATATAGATGGACTTTGGTATTTTGGTAAAAATGATTTGAGTAAGGAGGTGGAATCTCTTTCTGTCGGAAATTTGAAAAGAACCTGGGTCAATTATGGAAAAACCAGAGATTGGTCAGATGAAACACAAGGTATGGGCGATGAATTTTTAAGACAAGCTAGCCACATTAAAAACATTTGGATCCCGTATGGGGCATAATATTAAATTGTAAGAAAATGAGTAGTATTCACATAGAAGCCAAAATAGGAGAAATTGCGGAAACCGTTTTATTGCCAGGCGATCCTTTAAGAGCCAAGTTTGTAGCAGATACTTTATTGGAAGACGTGATTTGTTACAATCGAGTAAGGAACATGTTTGGCTATACAGGAACTTACAACGGCAAAAGAGTATCCATCCAAGGTTCAGGAATGGGTATGGGTAGTTCGGCGATATACGTCAACGAACTCATCACTACCTACAAGGTTAAAAATATTATTCGCGTAGGCACATGTGGTGCAATTCAAAAACAAATTAAATTGGGTCAGGTTTTGCTGGCCGTAAGTGCTTCGGGGGACTCAGGTGCCAATGCTGCTTATTTTAATGGAATGCATTATGCGGCAACAGCAGATTTTGATCTTTTATTGAAGGCCTATGATATTGCCAAAAAAATGAATATTCATACTATCCAAGGTTCTGTGTTTAGTACGGACACGTTTTACGATGATATTCCCAATCGATGGGATATATGGGAAAAGCACGGGATTATCGGTGTAGAAATGGAAAGTCAGATTTTATTTACTATTGCCAAAAGACTTGGCGCCAAAGCACTTAGTGTGTTGACCGTGAGTGATAATATCGTGACGGGAGAAGCCTCAGGTGCTAAGGAGCGAGAACAAGCCTATATGGATATGATGAAAATTGCCCTTGAGCTAGCATAGGTAGTAAATCCTAGTGCTGCACAATCACTTTTCTTGTAGCTACTCCTTCTTCAGTGACAACGTTTACGGTGTACACACCATTAGTCAAAGTAGACACATCTAATTTCAAACGATCATCTTGAACATTGTTAAATGTACG
>JBATMZ010000147.1:0-1516 GCA_049290115.1 Saprospiraceae bacterium
TCCTGGCTTGGGAGTCACAGGATCTTGTCCGTCTAAAACAAAAACCGAGCCAACTTTCAAAAAGCGAAAGTCGTAGCAAAGCCACAAAGACGCCAATATCATCTCTCACGCTGAACTCGATAGCTCAAAAAGAAGGCACCCTATCTAACATATTAATTTATTATTTTTGAAGAGAAAAGTCCCGAACCGCGAAAAGATAAATAATAAACTTATTGTACAATATTAATCTCAAAAAAAGCACTTTATGAAACGATGGACTAAACCTCACCTCGGCATCCTTAAAAGAAATTATTCCAAAAAAGGAGCGAAGTATGTTTCCAAAAAAACCGGACATCCTGAAACCTCTGTTGTAATAAAGGCAAATTCATTAGGGCTAACTTCAGCATATATGCGCCGGTGGAGCGAATTTGAGGTAAATTACTTAAAGAAGAATTACAGCATCAAGCCGCTCGATTCCGTTGCGCGCTCACTGAGGCGCAGTCCGCAATCTGTTGATGGGAAAGCTAGACAGCTTAATATACACGTACCAGCCCCAAAGAAATGGCCAGCAAAAGATCTGGATCTGCTGAAGAAATTATGGGCAGATAAGAACATTTCAATGGAGGAAGCTGCCCGCAGGCTGAATAAGACACGCTCAGCAGTGCACCACCAGGCATGGAAGATGGGATTAAAAAGACCCGGAGCACCGGGCTTCTGGGGGAAGGAAGATACAAGCTATCTGAAAAGAAATTATAAAAAGAAAACATACCGTGAAATTGCTGAGAAGCTTGGTATGACAACGGTATCGGTATTTAAAAAAGCGTTAAGGCTTGGCTTAAGGCTGCGCGGGGCACCTGTTAAATGGGGTGAACCTGATAATGAATACCTCCTCAGGAATTACGGTAAAATGCCGGTTAAAGAAATAGCCGGTAAGCTTAACAGGAGCTATGAATCCATCATTACGCGCGCGGGGGTGTTGGGAGTAACCAGAAAAAAAAGCGCTTAAAGCTGCCCAGCCGGTAATAGCAGCAAGCCGCCGGTCCGCCTGGGCGGATTATTTTAAACTCCAATTGGATCTATCCGGTTGGAGTTTTTTTATTTATATAAAATCAGAATCAAAACCCAAAGCGAGCCACAAAGCCACTAAGACACAAAGGAGCACAAAGAAAGACTTCTTGTAGAGACGGGCCGCTGGGCCGTCTGCTTTGAATTTTGATTCACAAAAACACGCCTGATTCTGGATCAGGAAAGTCATACGAGCTTCAGAAATTTAACCCGATAACTTTAAAAGTTGGTCGGGTTTTTTGTTTTTAGCTTGTAGACTATAGTCGGTGGTTTTATAAAGTATTAATTATCATTTTCGAATTATGACGCAACAAGTTAAATGGTTAAAGGAATTGATAGAAAAGAAACCTGAACTTTTTGAAGAGTATTTCTACTCAGAAATTCAACATTATTTTGGTTTGTCTTTCGAAAATGACACAAAAGATATAAAAGAAATTTTTAGATTAAGTGGTGACTATGCAAAAGAACTATC
>JBATMZ010000148.1:0-3840 GCA_049290115.1 Saprospiraceae bacterium
CGACCCATAATTTCTTTCTTCAACGTAATGAGCATGCAATTTGAAATTGTGGTTGGGGTTGTGTTCTAAAACAAAAATGCCATCCTTTTTCAATACATTTGTGCTAAAAACTATATCTGGTATATTGGCTAAATTTGGCAATGGATATGGTGGGCCAGCAAAAATATAAGTATATTCTCGAGTATTTTTTTTCAAAAAATCGAAGACATCTTGTCGATTGATCGAGATATATTTTTCGATAGATAAGGATTCTGTTACTTTTTTAACAAATTGTACGCAACCAGGAAATTTGTCTACATAGGTAACATCTGTGCATCCCCTAGATAAAAATTCGTATGAATGACTACCAGTTCCTCCAAATAAATCAAGCATAATAGTTTCTTCAAAATCAATCCGGTTTTGTAAAATATTAAACAACCCTTCTTTGGCAATATCCGTCGTTGGTCTTGTTGGCCAATTTTTTGCAGGGGGATTAAATATTCTACCCTTAAATTGTCCACTTATGATGCGCATGAGGCTGTAGCATAAAAATCAAATAATATAGCTTTAGAAGACGAGTTTGGCAACCAGATAAATTCTGAAGTTTCATGAGCAAAAACTATCTTTGAAAAGTAACTTTTTAGAGCGTGAATTATTTTAGAATTTTGATCAATATGTCCGGAAAAAATCATGGGAGGATTAATAGCTTCTTCTAATATGTTTTTGTGAATAAGTGATAATTGATAGTGAACATCAACTTCATTTTCGAAGTATAATTTATTATAGTACAAAAACTTCTGATTCTTTTTAATATAAATATGCATGAAGTTGTTTTCAAAATCTACGTGCATCACATCGTCTTTGTGTAAGTAAATTTCATGCAAAACAGAAGAATAATGCCTTATTGTGGAACTGACATTATATACCTTACTTAATACTTGAACATCAGATTCTAAGCCAAAATAACAAAATATATTATGTTGAGGCCAAGTTTCTTTCCATATCTTCAAACCTTTAAAACCGGCTAAATTAGCAATTAAATCGTCATTATCATCCGACAAATGTACTACAGGTATATCCTTTGAAATAAAAATAAATCCAGTTTCTTGATATTTTTTAATTTCATTAACCCACACATTTTGATGAGTAATATCTAGATCTTGAATATTAAAACCTGTATCACTAGCATCATAAATCCCTAATGAAATTTTCCGATTAGAAGATATTATAATCGGTTTTAAAATCGCATCAAATACTGAATCAATCAGAAGAATATCTTTTTACCAATTACCCGCTGTACTAGCGGAATTTAAATCACCAAATTTCAACCATTTTTCAGGGTCATATAAGGCGTCATATTTTTTATACCTAGGACTGGCAAAAACGCCCATAAAATCTTTGTATTTTGCGCCAACCTCGACAACATGGACTTTAGAATTTTGCTGTATAATAGTATCAGCTTCAATGGAGAACATTTTTCCTTCTCCATAGGGGATGTACCTCAAAGAGTCTAAATTAAGAGGTCCACCTAAAAGATTAAACAATGAATCTTTTGCAGATTTTTTAATAACTGTTCTTATAAATTTATCTTGGTTTCCTGGATCATTTGGATCGGCTTCCAATTTTTCAAGGATAACATTTCCGTTGATTATAACACTAGATAAGGAGTCAAAATTATTGGCATAGGTACCTGTCATCGTCCGATATAAATCTTGGGCTGTTTGAATTTTTTGAAGGACACCTACAACTGCATCTTTTCTTTTAGCTTTTTCGGTTTGAAACATGATAGGATCTTGTATTGTTTTATATAGCCAAAAACCTAATAAAACTGCAATGAGTACTAGAACAACGTTTATAATACGTCTCATAAAGTGAATAATTTTGTGATTAAACTTAAAACCTCCAAATAGTAGATGAAAAAATATGTACTTTTGGCGTACCAAATGCAAAAATATTATTTCTTTTAAAAAATAGAAGGGAATTTATAAAATTTACGATTATTGCGTGAAAAAATAATTATACTGGCCATTGAATCATCGTGTGATGATACAAGTGCTGCCGTAATAGAAAATGGGTTAGTACTGAGTAATTGTACGGCCACTCAAGATATTCACCATCAATATGGCGGAGTCATTCCTGAAGTTGCGTCAAGACAACACCAGCAAAATATTGTAGTTGTAGTACAAGCAGCCATAGAAAAATCTGGAATTGATCTTCATGAGATTTCGGCAGTAGCTTTTACGAGAGGTCCAGGTTTATTGGGAAGTTTGTTGGTTGGCGTTTCTTTTGCAAAATCTTTTGCCCTTAGTTTAGATATTCCTTTGATTGAAGTTCACCACATGCAGGCTCATGCTCTTGCACATTTTGCAACAGATCGCATACCATCTTTCCCTTTTTTATGTTTGACAGTATCGGGTGGCCATACTCAACTTGTCTTGATTAAAGATTTTCTAGAGATGGACATATTGGGTCAAACCTTGGATGATGCTGCTGGTGAAGCTTTTGACAAAGTCGGAAAACTACTTGGACTACCCTATCCTGCAGGTCCTCTCGTAGACAAATTAGCAAAAAATGGTCTGCCGAAATTTCAATTCCCAATTGCACAAATACCTGATCTAAATTTTAGTTTTAGTGGCTTCAAAACGGCAGTCTTGTATTTTCTACAAAAAAGAGTGAGCGAAAATAAAGATTTCATCACTGAAAACATAGAAGACATTTGTGCTTCTGTTCAAAAAACCATCATTGATACCTTGATGTTAAAATTGAATGCGGCTGTACAGTTATATCCAACCGACGACATTGCCATAGCTGGAGGTGTTTCTGCCAATAGTGGATTAAGGTACGCTTTTGAAGAATATGGCAATAAAATTGGTAAAAGAACTTTTATCCCTCCTTTTGAATACTGTACTGATAATGCAGCTATGATCGGAATTACAGGCTATTATAAATACTTAAACCATCAATTTGCTTCCCTTGAAATTTCACCAGATCCACGTTTAAGTATTACTACATTTTAAAATGTTGATAAATTTAGGTGTAATACATCCAACATAGACGTAAATTCTTCGTCAGGAGGCACTGTGATTTCGATTTTTTCTCCAGAAATTGGGTGTGGTAAAACCAACTTAAAGGCATGCAAATACATCCTCATTGTTTGCCATGTTTCTAAAAAATATTTATTTTGTTTACTACATCCATAAGGCCTGTCACCAATGATTGGGTATCGAAGATGAGCCAAGTGTCGTCGGATTTGATGTTGACGACCTGTTATTGGTTCAGCGGAAACCAAACTATACCTAGAAGTACTATATTTTGAAGAAGAAGCGAAGGGTAGCTCAGCTGTTATTAAGGGAGTGAATTTAGTAGCTGCTTGTTGTATTTTACCTTTTTCATTTAACAATGGATAATCTAAGAGAACTTCCTGCTGAAAATTCCCCCTAACCAGTGCCAAATATAACTTCTGCACCATTTTTTCTTGAAAAAAGTAGCTTAATTTTGTTTGCACCTCTTTGTCAAGTGCCAAAATAAGCAAACCAGAGGTTTTTCTGTCTAACCTATGAACAGGATATACACGTTGCCCTAATTGGTCACGCAAATTCTGAAGAACAACTTCTGTGGCGGAGCCATCATATGTAGATCGGTGAACAAAATACCCTGGTGGTTTTCTTATCGCCACCATATTTTCATCTTGATAATATATCTGGAATGTCAAATGTATGAAATAATGTAAAAATATTGTTTAAAAAAGTATAGGGTAAACCCTTAAAACATATCCGTGAAAACCTCTATTTTTAAGTTAAATTTACCTTAAATCGCTTATTTTATGTGAATTATGGTTGATTCTTTCGTACTATATATGTA
>JBATMZ010000149.1:0-36624 GCA_049290115.1 Saprospiraceae bacterium
GCAATGTAACCCACAAACCCAGAGGGTTTGACTAATCTAAGCTTAGCGAGGACGCTAAGCTTATCAAAGTTTTGTGTTAATCATCGTAGCATTATCACTATGAAAGAGTGAGTGAAATTCAACGGTAAAGCAATCTAACCCAAAAACCCAGAGGGTTTGACAAACCTAAGCTTATCAAAGTTTTGCGTTGATCATCGTAGCGTCCTCGCTACGATGGGGTTAGTGTATGCCTCAGGCATACAAGCTATATCACTTTAACAATAGTACTACCTAACTTACATAGAAATATAACCAATATCGTTTCCGACATCAAGAATTTCTACATGAAGTATACCTGGAATACCTAAATAGTCCCTTGCGGAGCTGAATACATATTCATTGGGTAAGTCCACAATCCTTGCTCTTACAGGATTATTATGGATATAATTTAATTTTTGATTAATAAAAAAAGGGGACTCCAATTCAATTGGATGATTACTTTGTTTCCAAACTTGGAAATCACCGTTTCGTTTGTTAAATCTAGCATGGAAAGCAAAAGATTGTAATAACCATGTAAGCCTTTTATCTTCTTTTTGTTGGATTGTTTGAATCATCGATTTAGCCGTGAAGCTTTTAAAATCTCTAAGGATATCGGACAAACGATATTCTTCCTTGGCATGACAAATTAAATGAATGTGATTACTCATGATTACATAACAATAGATGACTAATCCTTTATTTTGTTGGCAGAAGCGTAAGTTTTTGATAATAATCTCTCTACAAGCTGCTGATGTAAAAAGATCTATCCAACCTACTATGGTAAGCGTGATGAAATGTATAGCATCTTGATTTCTGATTTGGTGACCATCGGCCATAAGAAAGTAATTTTATAGTTAAGTATTTTTTTCAATGAAAAGAAACAAAGACGATCGTACAAAAGTTGAAAAAAAATCAAAATAAATTTAATACAAACCCAGAGGGTTTGACTAACCTAAGCTTAGCGAGGACGCTAAGCTTATCAAAGTGATCATCGTAGCGGAGACGCTACGATTTTGTTAGTATAGGACTCTGACCTATCATCCTAGGAGAGTTTCTAACAACATTTCTCTCCATTTTCTTATTCCTGATTTCCCAAATCCTGTATCTTTGCTCTCAAATCAGGTCCCATAGTTCAACGGATAGAATAGAAGTTTCCTAAACTTTAGATACAGGTTCGATTCCTGTTGGGACTACTTTCCCAATGAAAGGGCCTCTGTACACCGCAACAGGTACAGGGGCTTTTTTTTGTTCTTGCGGAGAAATACAATTTTTTAACATGAAGATATACTTATCTATGGTTCTACAAACTTTCAGATACAAATCTTGTTAAGTCAATCTGGTCTACCTTTTTATGACACAAAAATTAATCTTGTTTTGGTTTCGAAGAGACCTTAGGTTTTTTGACAATACTGCCCTCTTAAAAGCTTTGTCAAATAATATACCTGTTCAACCTATTTTTATTTTTGACCGTAATATATTGGACAACTTAGACAATCCTGTAGATACTCGGGTATGTTTTATTCATCAAACGATCCAATCCTTAAAGGAAAAGCTTCAAGAAAATGGAAGCGACCTGTGGACTTTTTACGGGAAACCAGAAGAGGTCATTGGAAATTTAATCAAAACGTATAACATTGTCTCCATTTATACCAATACTGATTATGAGCCTTATGCCAGAGAGAGAGATACTAAAATCCAAAGGCTGTGTGACGTAAAAAATATATCATTTATACCGTGTAAGGATCAGGTCCTTTTTGAAAAATCTGAAGTGGTCAAAAACAATGGAGAACCTTATACTGTATTTACGCCCTATAAAAGAAAATGGCTGGAAAAATTTCAAAATGAAGGTTTTGTGAAAAGTACTTTTTCATTTGACAAACATCAACCTGCGTTTTTCAAGTCTCCCGTAAAACAACCCTTGGTGTCGCTGGAAAGTATGGGATTTGGTCAATCAAAAATCCCTATTCCTCCCTTGGAAATTTCACAAAATACCATTGTTGAATACGACCAAAAAAGAGATTATCCAGGGTTAGATGCTACCTCAAAACTAGGCATACATTTTCGTTTTGGAACGCTGTCCATTCGAGAAAAAGCATTGAAAGCATTCGACCTTAATCAAACCTTCTTAAACGAAATAATTTGGCGTGATTTTTATGCTATGATTCTTTGGCATTTTCCACATGTAGCCCAAAGCGCTTTTAAGCCAGCCTATGATTTTATTGAATGGAACAATAATGTGAAACATTTTGAGGCATGGTGTCAAGGTAAAACTGGTTATCCTCTGGTTGATGCTGGAATGAGACAATTAGTACAAACGGGTTATATGCATAATCGGGTTAGAATGGTGGTGGCTAGCTTCCTTTGCAAACACCTACTTATTGACTGGCGATGGGGAGAAGCCTGGTTTGCTCGGCATTTACTTGATTTTGATCTGGCAAGTAACAACGGAGGATGGCAGTGGGCCGCAGGGTGCGGTACGGATGCCGCTCCTTATTTTCGCATTTTTAATCCAGAAATTCAATTAAAAAAGTTTGACAAAAATTTGAGTTACGTAAAAAAATGGGTGCCCGAATTCGATACGCCATCTTACCCACAACCTATCGTGGATCATAAGGAGGCAAGAGAAAAATGCCTTACCACGTATAAACAAGGCTTACATCAATTTCCCTAACACAAATATTGTAACACCTACAGAATCAAATCATTTCCGTAACTATTGCTTGCTAATGGTGTATCCATTGATATTTAAAGTGCCTCCTCCATGTATGGTCTGAGAACCCGTATGTTTGATATCAATATTCTGTAAGGTTAAGGTCTTTCCAGGATTGATGGTGATTCCTGTACTTGATGTGTTTATTTCTGGACGTTGAACACTACTTATACCTTGTAAGGTCATATTTTTAGTTATTATCAATCCTGCCGAAAGATTGATTTGATTTACACCAGGGGAAAAAGTTAGTGTACTTCCCTCCGTATTACAACTGACATTCCTTCGAAGTGTACCTGGTCCGTCATTGGCTGAAGAAGAAACAACCGTCGAACAAACTTCTGTTACTACCACAGGTTTACAATTACTACTTGACAAAGCACAAGCTCCAGTATTTAATATACCGGCTAAGGTCTGACCTACAAAAGTCGACGGATTATAATAAACGGGTGGACTTCCTGCCCCACTATAGTAATATAATCCATAAACGCAATAACTTCCCGCAGGTAAAGAGGTGAAATTGGAAGAAGGACTAATGGCATCAATAAGGTTAGTATTAGAATTCACTGCCGCAAAAGTATAACTGTAGTTAGGATTACTAGGTGGATTATGAAGATAAGTTACAGCACCTGATGGCGAAGTAATGTTTAATGAGCCATTTGTTCCAGAAACATCAAAAAACACGGCTGTGTAAATATCACATTCATTCAAAGCAAGTGTAATTGGATTAGAGATGTTACCTCCTCCGTAAGCTGTCGATCCTAAAAAATTGGTGCAGGGTTGGCTAGAATTATATTCTCCTTGGTATACGGTCATGTGCCTATAACCACCTGTCATGTTAAAACTATAATTCCCACTAGCAGAAGGTTTAAATCTTACGATTGCAGCCCGATCATTATAATTTAATGAAGTACAACCTCCTGTGCCAGGAGATCCACCAGAATGGAGCGAGCTTAGTACAGCAGAACCAGACGGCACCATAGATTGTGATGTGAATGGATTACCATACGCAGTATTCAAAGTCAACATCAACTGATTATTTCCTTCTTGGGTTGTCAATTGAGCTATGTTGCAAAGATTGCTTTGAACAATGCTACAAGAAGACGTTATTGTAAAATTAACATTTGAGATGTCGAAAAATTTTAAACAGGTCATACAGCCGCTTTCGACTCGTATTCTGGCCTGTGTACCTGGCGGTAAATTACCGGGAAATAATACAGATTGTGTCCCATCATTGGGTGTATTTGACAATAAAGTAAATGGGTAAGTCAATCCACCATCTGTGGACAATAAAATATTCATCGAATTACAAAGGGAATTGGTACTATTGACTGTCCAGGTAACCGTGTAATTATTTCCTGCGGCAATAGTTACCGCTGTATTGGGTGCCGTGACGGTTAAAGGGCCTTTGGTGCCATCTACCGTAACTGCCCGATTACTATAATGGTAGGCAGCATAAGGAGACCTCACATCCCTGGCAGTAAGACGGAAATTTAAGGATCTCGCCACATTGGGTAATGGTTCGAAATTACTCGAATAACTATTGGCTACCACCAAACTCATCGATGGAAACGTTCTTTTAAAACCCGAGGTTGAGGGTGGGTAACTTCGAAATAAAGGTGCAATATTACTATTTCCTGCCGTACTTCCAAGAAATCCATGTGTAGGTCGTACCGTCGATCCATCCTCATCAATTTGTTCCCATACATATAGTAAATTATCATTATCTGGGTCTGAACCCGAGCCTGTTAATTCAAAAGGGGTTAAAATGGGAATGGTAAAAGTGCCTGCACAAATGGATGCATTAGCTACAGGTGGTGTATTGCCTGTAGAAATATTGGTAGAACAATTTCCATTGGCACTGTTCACATAATTATAAAATAACTCTAAACTCTTAGAATGAAAATAAAGGTCTTGGGTGCTTTGAATATCATGTGCACCACAGATTCCAGCATAAGACATGATGGTAGTACCGCTAGCAATTTCGTATGCATTAGTTAGACTATGTTGAGCAGCATTACAATTACTTTGAGAGCCATTAAAAGTGTGGGGAGAATTAAACATGTGACCTACCTCATGGGTCATAATATTGATAGCTAATACACTCTGGCTTGAGCCACCAGAAAACCCCCAACCTTTTACTCTTCCACTTCCACTAATCGAATTATTGCAAACTACACCTACTCCAGCAACGCCAGATCCACCACCAACAGTGGCATGGAGGGCATGACCCAAATCGTACAATCCAGTTGGGTAATTCGTGTGTAAGGCGGCAGATGCCTCTGTGGCAGAAGCATTCCCACTAAACGGATCGGTACTAGGATTGGTATAAATAACTGGAGTTGAATATAAAGTAAGGAGAATCGACATTTCAACATTCCAATATACGTTGATCATATTGATAATATTTACGACTGCGGCATTGGCAGTCGTCATATTGTTATTTCCAAAGTTAGCACTTTGATAAAATTCACCTGTGCCAACAATGGCTATCTCATACGTCCTTCTTGTAGCCCCATTAGGGTTCCTAAGTCCTGTAAATTGCCCTTTAATCTCAACTGGTTCATCATTGGACAAACATTCAAATGATTCATTGGCTTCAAATAAATACGCTCTGTGTAGAGATGGGTTTGTTTTATCTTTAGGTTCGATTTTAACTCGATAGTTTCCAATAATGAGTACTCCTTCAACACCAAATCTACTGACAAATATTCGACCATAAGCCAGTGTATGGGAAACACCTTGTAAGCTATACGTCATAAAGTCAGGAAATTCCACTTCCATTTCTTTTGATAATACAGAAGATTTGATAGCCTCAAACTCAATAGTCTCACCAACGTGATTAGGCAGCTGAATGACAACTTTTGTATCTTCAAAGTCATCTTGATCATGAGCATTTTTTAGTGTTTCCGTGATTTGTTGAAGATCAACCGTAAACTCAAATCCAATATTTTGACCATGGATTGAGGGAATATAAACCAAAAATAATATTCCGATTACTACAGAAAAAATCTTATACATATATAAATAATTTTTAATACTTTAAAGATTAAATTTAAACCTTATAAGTAAATAACTCTATGAAAAATATGATGTTGCACCGATTGGAAATCTTAAAATAGCACTGAAAAGTTCCGATCATTTGCATCCCTAGGACTAATTGTTGCTTCTCTAAATTATTTTCATGTATAATACACAAAAATATACTTTGTTGGTCGGAGACAAAGATACGATAAATAAATCAAATTGTGTTTGTATATAGATTTTTTTAATTCATAATCAAAGTTTCCATATTGATTCCCAATCCAAAAAAAACTATTTTTTATATTCAATTATTTAGTTTGATTTTAATCTTTCAGGCATGGGAAGTCTGGTTTTGTACATAAAATACAATCCAAAAATAAAAAGGAATGCCAATACTAACACGGAATTCCTCATATTGCCTGTGATGTTTTCCGCCAAACCAAACAAAAAGGTTCCCATGACAATGGCACTTTTATAAATCACATCCATCAAACTGAAGTAGGAAGTAGTATCTGCTTTTTCAGGAATTAGTGAGGCATAACTTGCCCTGGAAAGGGATTGTATTCCTCCCATGACCATTCCAACCATCACCGCTAGAAAATAAAAAAAACTTTTGCTCTGCGTATAGTAGGCACCAACACAAATAATAATCCAAATAACAAGCATAATCATAATGGATAAACGGTTGCCCGATAATGTACCTAATAATGAAAATAAATAAGCACCTACAATCGCAACCAATTGCAGTAATAATACAATAATGATAAGTTCAGTAGATTCAAAACCTAACTCTTTACTTGCAAAAACAGTGGCTAAATAAATGACCGTCTGAACACCCGCAGAATAAAAAAAGTAGGAAGTCAGGTACCGCAAAATATTTTTGTTTTCCTTTACTTTATGATAGGCTTTTTTGAGTTCGAGGAACCCATTTTTGAATACTTTTTCAGTAAACTTAATTCTCTTATCCTTGGGAAGATGACGAAGTGTATATTGGGCAAAACCAACCCACCACATTCCTACTAAAAGAAAGCCTAGCCTATATGCTGTCTGACTATCAGCCAATCCAAACCACTCAGGTTTATTGCCCATGACAAGTATACTAACCAATAAAATAACACTTCCAATATAGCCCAATGTATAACCTCGGGCACTCACTGAGTTATATTTATCTTCTGTGACAATAATAGGTAAGTAGGAATCATAAAAAACAAGACTTCCCGAAAATCCAACGGTAGCCAATATAAAAGCAGTGGTCCCTAACCATAATTGGGGCTCGCCTTTAAATAAATAAAGGAGCATACATGCCAATGAGCCAATCAACGTAAACATGTGTAAAAAAAATTTCCTTCTTCCGCTATAATCTGCAATACCTGATAACACAGGGGAGAGACATGCAATCACGACATAGGAAAAAGTAACGGCAAACGAATACAATGCGGCATTGGAAAATGATATACCCCCCAATTCTATAATGTCAGGAGTATAAGCAATAAAATATATGGGAAAAATAGCCGTGGAAATCACAAGCGCATAAGCAGAATTGGCCCAGTCAAAAATAGTCCACGCCCGGATGACTTTTTTATCATTAATCATAAATGTACTCATAGAGGCTGTTCATTTAAGTAGCTAAGGTAAAAAAATCTTTGATGCAGAGGTTATTATCGTAGTTTAACTTTCTGACTATTTAGTATGAATAATATTTGCAACAAGAGAATCTATCCAATAATCTTTTGTTTAGCTTGTAAAATGTAATTTGTCCTTCGGATTTTTTCAATGTACAAGTATCCAAAATTATAATTTTATTAACTCAAATGATATTCTACAAAAATGATTAATAAAAATTTATGCGATAAAAAGCTTCCTATTTGGTGCTTTGAACGTATTTTTATACCTTAAAATTTACTTCATTGAATATTGTCATCTTATCCCGAAATCCTTCCTTGTATTCAACACAGAGTTTAGTAAACGCGGCTAGATTGCGCAACCACTATGTTCGTGTTGTAGACCATCTTTCATGTGATTTGATTATTGAAAAAGGTAAATGTCAAATCTTATATAATAATATGACGATATCAAATGTAGACGCCGTCATTCCCCGTATTGGCGCTTCGGCGACCACATTGGGTGCGTCTGTTTTAAGACAATTTGAATCACAAGGTGTGTTTTCTACGCTTCACGCTACGCCTCTATTGAGAGCTAGGAATAAATTGAGCTGCCTACAGATTTTGGCAGCAGCGGGCATTCCTGTACCAAGAACAGTTTATGTTAGTAATTTGCAAACCTTACCCCACATGTTGAATGAAATGGGTAATTTTCCCATCATTATCAAATTAATCAATGGTACACAAGGAATGGGTGTCATCCTTGCGGAAAATAAAAGTAACGCCGAATCTATCGTTGAAGCTTTCCACACAACAAATGATAAAATTATCCTTCAAAAATTTGTAAAAGAAGCCAAAGGTTCTGATATCAGGGCTTTAGTCGTGGACGGGAAAATAGTTGGCAGCATGAAAAGACAAGCAAGGCCGGGTGACTTTCGATCAAATTTGCACCGAGGTGGAACTTCAGAGCAAATTGTTCTAACAAAAGATGAGGAAGCTACCGCTTTAAGATCAGTAGAAATTTTAGGTTTAAATGTTGCAGGTGTAGACATGTTAAAAACACACAATGGCCCTGTGGTTTTAGAAGTAAATGCTTCACCAGGTTTAGAAGGTATTGAAGGGACCACAAAAATAGATATTGCGGGCGAAATTATCGCTTATGTAGAAAGAGCCTTTTTAGCCCATAAGATTAATAAACAATATGACTAATAACCAAATACCCTATAAAAATGATCTAACGAAAGGTATACAAATAGATGACACTTTGGTGTTGCCTGGTCATCAAGCTATTGTGAAAATAAATGCAGGTAGATTGCCAACAGATAATAAAATTAATGTATTGGCACATGTTTTTAATTCGGGTGTAGATGGACCAGTCCTTCTCGTAATGGCAGGCGTGCATGGTGATGAAATAAATGGCATCGAAATCATTCGTAGAGCTATTGAAAATAAATATTTTGATCAACTAAACTTAGGTGGTGTAGTTGTCATCCCTTTATTAAACGTGTACGGTTTTATTAATTTTAGTCGAGATGTTTCAGATGGAAAAGATGTTAATCGCTCTTTTCCCGGTCATCTAAAAGGATCACTTGCTGCAAGAATAGCAAGAATTGTGTCCTTGAAAATATTGCCTGTCATAGACGTTGCCATTGATTTTCATACGGGAGGCAACGAACGATATAACTATCCTCAAGTGAGGTACAACCCAGCTGACAATAGGTCTTGTTTAATTGCTGAAGCTTTTGGTGCGCCCATTATGATGGAAAGCACAATGATATTAAAATCTTTTAGAAAAACGGCTTTTGAACAAAAAGTACCTGCTATCGTCTACGAAGGAGGGGAATCTGTTCGACTTGATGCATTATCTATCGACATTGGTCTTCAAGGAATCCAAAACGTGCTCTCTTACCTTGGTATTAAACAATATAAGGAAGTTCCGCTCAAATCTACAGCTTATCTGGTCGAAAAAAGTAGATGGTTGCGTTCTTCAGTGGCAGGAATGTTTTTATGGTATAAAAGGTCAGGCGATATCGTTGCAAAAAATGATGTGCTGGGTATCGTCAACGACCCTTACGGTACAAAAACCGTAAAAGTGATTTCTAAAATCAATGGAATCATCATCGGACATAACAATGCAAGTGTGGTATATCCTGGAGACCCTCTGTTTCATATTGGTTCCTTGTATCAATCGATTAATTTGAACGCAGATCAAACGTTTTAACTTTAATTATATGAATAAAATCATAGGCTCAACTATTTTTTTGATGATATATTTGTTCTCTTTGGGAACGAGTTTTTCGCAAGATAACTTTAAGCAATTTATTGAAAATATTCAAAAAGAACCCTTTTTTAGACATGCTTCATTGGGTGTTTCTGTTCGAAATGTAAACGACTTTGTAGTCCTTGGAGGCGTGTCAAATCATAAAACCTTTATTCCAGCTTCGTCCCTGAAATTGATTACAACCTTATGTGCTTTCTCCATATTGGGTAAAGATTTTGCATACGAAACGCAAATTTTGCACAGTGGAACCATCGAAAATGGTATTTTGAAAGGAGATATTATTATACGAGGTAGTGGTGACCCAACCTTAGGTTCTGATCGGTGGAATGGAAAAACCAATGTAGAAAAAATATTGTCGCAAATCGTTTTGTCCGTGCAGCAAGCCGGCATTAAATCTATTGAAGGTAATATCATATCGGACATTTCTACATTTGATGTTTTTCCTTTGGCTGCTTCATGGCAATGGAACGATATAGGCAATTATTATGCTGGAGGAGCTTGGGGTCTGAATGTTTTGGAAAACGAATACAGCGTATTTTTTCAGCGGGATCTTTCCATTGGTAGTAAAGCACCATTGGTGATGATCGAGCCATTTATCCCCCAATTGGAAATTGAAAACTTCGTGACTGTTGCACCTGCTGGAACAGGAGACAATGTTTATATTTATGAGGGACCAAAACATTTTTCTAAAAAAGCATTGGGTACAGTTCCTCAAGGGAAAAACACTTTTCGAATCCGAGGGGCTATTCCAGATCCTCCTCTTTATTTTGCCTATAGAGTGCATAAAAAATTATCTTCTTTTGGTATAATTTCACTGGGTTATACTACATCTCAAACTAAACTAAGAGAACAAAACGAAGAAAAATTGATGGTCATTAATTCTCCGAATTTACAACAAATCATCAAGGAGGCCAATAGTTATAGTATCAATTTATATTGTGATGCTTTACTCCGTACTCTAAGTATTCAAGATAATAGTCAAGGTTCATATAAAAAGGGCATCGAAGTTATAACTGAATTTTTAGAAAAAAAAGGATTGGATCTAACGCCACTCCTCCTTGAAGATGGTAGTGGATTGTCTGCACGGAATGCCGTTTCTCCTGATTTTTTTACTCACTTTTTAGCATTGATGATGCAACAATTTGGCGAAAAAGAAATATTGTTTTTACTACCACAAGTAGGTTCTGAATCAACGGTTAAAAATTTATTAGCCAAACATCCGTCCCAATCTTCTTTTTGGGCTAAAACCGGCTCTATGTCCGGTATTTATAGTTTGACAGGATTTTGTAAAACCAACAAAGACAAAATGGTGTCTTTTTCTATTATCATCAATGGTAGTACTTCAAAAGACACTCGGGCTAATCGGGCAGAAGCAGAAAAAATTCTTTCAGCAGTCCATAAATATTTTTAATTTCGTGATTTATTTTCTTTGATTTGACCAAGCCTCCAAAATGAGCCAAACAAAACAAATTCAACTTTTTGCTTTCTTACCTATTCTTTTTGTATTTCTTTTGGCCATGTCGCTGATGATTTCTTGCAAAGAACAACCAAAGGATAAAGACATGATCATCAATAACCCAATATCTATAGATACCTCTTTGGTAGAAGTGGATAAAATGGAATACAATCAAGGTCGAACTGTGTGGCAAAAACCGGATTTGGTTATAGAGAAAATGGGCAATATCCAAGACAAAGTTATTGCGGATGTCGGAGCGGGAACAGGATATTTTGTGTTCAGACTAGCCTTAAAAGCCAAAAAAGTGTTAGCCATTGATATTGATACGTCGGCACTTAGGATGATAGAACAGTATATTCCTAAATTACCCATTCAGTATGCTGGTAGAGTTGAAACCAGGCTATCCAAACCCAAAAACCCTATGCTGGCTGATGAAGAGGTTGACATTGCCATTATTATTAATACAATCTCCTACATCCCTGAATTGGACACCTACTTACAAATGTTAAAAAAAGGAATTAAAAAAGGTGGGAATATTATGATTGTGGACTACAAAATGAGGAGATTGCCTATCCATGCTCCGCCAAAATCTGAAAGAATGTATTTAGATGATTTGGAAGATGTTTTGGAAAAAAATGGATTCATCCTTATCCAGTCAGATGACACTACCCTGGATTACCAATATATTATCATGGCGACTAACCCTTAGATTCTTTTTACTTAGAAAGAAAGAAGGATGTATTTTTACTCTTGTTTGAATTGAAGGAAACAATATGGACATTAATGCTACCATTTTGTTGTCAAAAAAGTTAAGTAAAAACTACATCCTTCCTAGGTATTACGGATAGATTAACTATTTTTTGGTACTCTCTTTCAATGGTTTAATGGGTGTACCTATACTCTGTGCCGCTGTAAACGATGTCACCATATTGGTCAGCATATCAGAAGCAGCATTCGGTGTATTGGGCAACAATATTAAATTTGAATTGGTGTGTTCGGCCAATGAATGTAACGTATCATAATGTTGAGTAATGACAAGTAAAGAAGATGCTTCTTGACTTGAAATACCTACCTCGTGCAACATGCCAACTGATTCTTCCAAACCTCTAGCTATTTCTCTCCGCTGATCAGCGATTCCTTGACCTTGAAGTCGTTTGCTTTCAGCTTCAGCCCTTGCTTTTGCCACAATCCGGATTCTTTCTTCTTCACCTTCATATTCAGCTGCTTTTTTCTCTCTTTCGGCAGCGTTAATCCTGTTCATGGCATTTTTTACAGCAATATCTGGGTCAATATCCGTCACCAATGCTTTGACAATTCCATAACCGTAGGAATGCATTGCTTCCTCAAGTTCTCGTTTTATCGCAATAGCAATATCGTCTTTTTTAACAAAAACATTATCTAGGATCATTTTTGGTACCTCGGCTCGTACCGTATCAAACACATATGAGGTTATTTGGTCATAAGGACTTTGTAATTTGTAGAATGCATCATAAGTGGCATCTTTCAAAATCATAAATTGTACAGAAACTTTTAATTTGACAAAAACATTGTCTTCGGTTTTAGTTTCTACAATAACATCGAGTTGATTTATTTTTAAACTAAGTCTTCCTGCAATTCTATCAAAAACTGGAATCTTTAAATGAAGTCCTGGACTTTTGATGGACTGAAATTTTCCAAATCGTTCGACTATGGCTACTGTTTGTTGTTTTACGATAAACAAACCGTTTAGAACAATAATGAGGAAAAGAAAAATAATGGGAATAAATACAATCATGTGATTTAGTTTTATTTGGTTTAATTGTCATTACTAATCAAAAAACAAAGATAAAAAGTTCCCAGTCCTCTACAAATGTTTAATTTTACTCGACTAAATAATCATTAAATGAAAAATATCCTCTTTTTAATCACTTTTTGTGTACCCATATTTTTTTCGGCTTGTAAAAATGGAACCGATGCAAAATTACTAGATGCCTTAGCAATACAAGATGAAGCGATCCATATAGGTTTAGATTTAGATAAGATGATTAAAGAAATGATGGTTGCCGATCCTTCTGTAGAAAACCTGTCAAAATTGGGCTCAATTAGAGTTAAAATTGAGCAGTGGAGAATTCAAATGGTGCCAGTACCCGGGGTAAAACATAAGCATGACCATGGTGAAAGTGACGACCATGATCACGAAGCACACGTTGACCACGAACATCACCATAAAAGTATTTCCGAAGAAATTGCTTCTCACCTTTCACCTTTTGAAATCAAAGAAATACAGGTGGAATGGAAAAAAGAAATTGATCAACTTAAAAGTGAAGTAGATAATTATAAAAAGGAAATAAGTAAAAATTAAATGGTAAGTCAAATTTTGTCTTTTTTTGGAACGAGTACGTTCGTTAAATTGTTCTTAAGAAAATACCTTACGTAACCTTGGTTACATAATACAGGTTGATGAAACCTTATATTTGTATCATTATTCATTCAAATTAAATCAAAATACATGAAATTAGAACAAATATATACTGGTTGTTTGGCGGAAGCCTCTTATTATATTGAGTCAAATGGAGAATGTGCTTTTATCGATCCTTTGAGAGAGTCTTCGCCTTACATAGAAAGGGCTCAAAAAGATAAGGCAAAAGTTAAGTACATATTTGAAACTCATTTTCACGCTGATTTTGTGTCTGGACACGTGGATTTATCCGACAAAACGGGTGCAAAAATCGTTTATGGTCCAACTGATGTTCAAACTGGTTTTGAAAAAATTACCGCCAAAGATGGTCAGATTTTTAAAATTGGAAATATCGAATTAGAAGCCATCCATACGCCAGGACATACCATGGAAAGTACTTGTTATTTATTAAGAGACGAAAATGGAAAACAAACGGCACTTTTCACTGGAGATACGTTATTTATAGGGGATGTGGGGCGGCCTGACCTAGCACAAAAAGTAGTTGCTGACTTGACACAAGATAAATTGGCTAGACATTTATATCAATCATTGAGGAATAAAATTATGCCTTTGCCTGATGACCTCATCGTTTATCCAGCACATGGACAGGGATCAGCTTGTGGCAAAAATATGAGCAGTGATACCTTTGATACTTTGGGTAACCAAAAGAAAACAAACTATGCACTTCAAGAAATGTCAGAAGACGATTTTGTTGTACAGGTTTTAGATGGTTTGATGCCACCGCCAAGTTATTTTCCACAGAACGTGATGATCAATATCGAAGGGTATGAGTCGTTAGAAGATGTGATTAAGAAAGGTGAAAGAGCCTTAACTGTCGAAGAATTTGAAACGGTGGCAAACGAGACAAGTGCCATTATTTTAGATACTAGATCCAAGGAAGATTTTACCAGTGGATATATTCCAAAGTCAATTTTTATTGGAATAGACGGAAGTTTTGCTACTTGGGTAGGAAGTTTGATTCCCGATGTTAAACAAGAAATCCTTATTGTAGCAGACGAAAATAAACTGGAAGAAGTCATTACCCGATTAGCAAGGGTTGGGTACGACAACGCCATCGGTCATTTAAAAGGTGGTTTTTCTGCTTGGAAAAAGGCAGGTAAAGAAATTGATTTTGTTGAAACAATTGATGCTGTGGGATTGGCTCAAATTGAAAATTCTGAAGTAATAGATATTCGGAAAAAAAGTGAGTATAACAGCGAACATGTAGTAGGGGCGACCAATGCACCTTTAGATGTTATCAATGAAAGCATGAAACAGATATTAGGAGATAATAAAAAGTATATTCACTGCGCAAGTGGTTATAGATCTTTGATATTTATTTCTATTTTACAGGCCAGAGGATATAGAAATTTGGTCGATGTTGCAGGTGGTTTTAAAGCCATGAAAGATTCAGGGAAATACAAAACCACTGAATACGTTTGCCCTACAACACTACTTTGAGTGTAAGGTCAATAAAGTTTTGAATATGGGTGGTGGATAACATCCATTCGCGTATTCACAGGAAACTCGGTTTGTTTTTTGAAGTGCAAAAAGTACTTTGAAAAATAAATCGGGTTTACGTTTTTTAAACAATGTAGACAACAAAAACAATGAATGTGATTGAATTTATTAGCCAACCCTGGCATTGGGCTGTTTCTGGAACAGCCTTAGCCCTTATCATGTTTTTTTTACTTTGGTACGGCAATCGTTTTGGCGTATCTTCCAATCTTAAGGTATTATGTACCATGTGTGGAGCGGGAAAAAATGTAGATTTTTTTAAATTTGATTGGAAAGAATACAACTGGAGTCTTTTATTTATTGGTGGTTCGGTCATCGGCGGATATCTAGCAGCAAATGTTTTTGCCTCACCAGAGCCAGTT
Source organism: Saprospiraceae bacterium (assembly GCA_049290115.1). Classification (GTDB taxonomy): domain Bacteria; phylum Bacteroidota; class Bacteroidia; order Chitinophagales; family Saprospiraceae; genus OLB9. Next base: position 15,405 of record JBATMZ010000149.1, read on the forward strand.
CAAATATCACAGGCAACCCAAGAATTTGTCGCTGGACTTGGTATCCAAACACCTCAAACTATCGAAGAAGGTAATGGTTTTGTACCAGCAGAAATTTTCGATCTATTCCATAATTTTAGCCTTAAAAACTTGTTTATTTTGATCATAAGTGGTTTTTTGGTTGGCTTTGGTACCAGATATGCCAATGGTTGTACCTCAGGTCATGCCATTAGTGGGTTGTCAAATTTACAATTACCTTCATTGATAGCAGTAATTGGCTTTTTTATTGGCGGATTGGTGATGACTTGGTTTATTTTACCTTTAATTTTCTAAGAAAACAAACATAAACAACATGAAATTTTTAAAATATATTTTAACAGGAATCCTATTCGGTTTTATATTGACAAAATCAGAAGCCGTTAGTTGGTTTAGAATACAAGAAATGTTTCGTTTTGAAAGCTTCCACATGTTTGGTATCATCGGAACAGCTGTAGTATTGGGTATTATTTTAGTCCAAATCATTAAACGGTTTCAATTAAAAAACATGAGTGGTGGTTCTATTGATCTTGATGAAAGAGAAAAAGGAATCAAACGATATATTATTGGAGGCACTATTTTTGGATTGGGCTGGTCATTGGGTGGGGCATGTCCAGGACCCATGTTTATATTATTGGGTACTGGAGAACTAGCTTTTGTTATTGTAATATTGAGCGCAATGTTGGGAACTTACGCCTACGGGGCTTTCATGGACAAACTACCTCATTAAGTGAATTGACTTTGAATTTTAATTCTAATGGTATAAAAACTCGCAGCCATTTTTTTTGATTAAAAAGGCAGTAAGTTTTTTATTGTACTTTTTTATAATCAAATAAAATTCAGCGTATTTAAAAAACAGGTAACTTATCTTAATAAGCATTTTATTTTTAGAAATGAAGAGTTTTAGGGGTATAAACAATCATTATTGTTTTGTTTTTATTTTGAACAAATAATGTTTTACTACCGCTTGATTGTTCAAAGCCAGCAAAACTAGTACGCAATTCAATATTCCGACTATTATAAAACATTATATCCATTTTACTTAAACTATGTAACCGTTGTTACACTTACTATGGTCTATAATGACTATTTTTGAGTTTGGTAAATGGTAAAACTAAGATAGTATGAATGTATGGTGAAAGAAAATGAAACCGTTGGTGGTTATCTTTTTTTTCATCATCAAGAATAAATTGAATGTTAAAACTCATTGAGAAGGTACTGCCTATAGCAGGTTGGTTGCCTACCTATAAAAAAGTCGATTTATCTGGGGATTTATCCGCAGGTCTAACAATAGGTATTATGCTAATACCTCAAGGTATGGCGTATGCTCTATTAGCTGGACTTCCACCCATTTATGGATTATATGCTGGAATGGTGACCTTGTTTGTGTACGCGTTACTAGGAACATCAAGGCAACTTTCAATTGGACCCGTTGCCATGGACTCACTAATTTTGGCAAATGGCTTGGCGGGGTTTGCCGTAGCAGGTTCAGACCATTACATAGCTATGGCGGTTTTACTTGCTTTTATGGTGGGTATTTTGCAGGTAAGTATGGGTGTTTTTAAGTTGGGTTTTTTGGTGAATTTTATTTCAAATCCCGTCATCACCGGATTTACATCTGCGGCAGCCATAATTATTGCTTTTAGTCAGTTAAAATATTTATTGGGAATCCCAGTCGAAGGTGGAAAAGTACATGAAATTATCATAAATGTCTTTAGAAATATTCATCTGACGCACATAATTACACTTGCACTTGGCATATTTTCCATTCTCTTATTGGTGTATATAAAAAAGGTTAGTAAAAGAATTCCAAGTGGTTTGGTTGTGATTGTTAGTAATATTATGATCGTCTATTTTTTAAATTTAGATGAATACGGCGTAAAGATATTAAAAGACGTTCCCTCTGGACTACCTCCATTTGATGTACCGCAGATCAACTTTAAAGATATTTCTACATTACTACCCCTTGCATTGACCTTGGCTTTTATTAGTTTTATGGAATCCATAGCGAGTGCAAGAACCCTTCAAATGAAACATAAAAATTATGTTGTCATTCCCAATCAAGAATTAATTGGAATTGGTACGGCCAATTTTATGTCATCATTATTTCAAGGAATGCCCGTAGCAGGTAGTTTTTCACGATCAGCTGTCAATAATGAAGCTGGTGCAAAAACTGGTCTAGCTTCCATGTTTAGTGCAGTAATTATCATGCTAGCACTTTTGTTTTTGACCTCCTTGTTTTACTATCTACCATTTACAGTACTAGCAGCGATAATTATTACAGCTGTAGCCAAATTAATTAATATTAATATGGCCAAAAAATTATGGTACAGCAATCGAAGAGATTTTATTGTGTTTTTAGTCACAGCTATGTCCACCTTATTTGTAAATATTGAAACGGGTATTTTAACGGGAATCGTGTTGTCCTTAGGTTTGTTAATCCATGGTGCTTCGTATCCACATATTGTAGAATTGGGAAGGATTCCGGCTACTCACATTTTTAGAAATATTGATAGATTTCAAGACTTGGAGCGTTACCATAATATTTTAATTATTCGGTTTGATGCACAGCTGTTTTTTGCCAATGCACATACCTTACGTGAATATATAGAAAATAAAATACTAGCAAGAAATGAAATTAAACACATTGTACTCGAGGCTAGTGCTATTAATGGATTGGATGCCACAGCTATAGAAATGCTCATCGATCTCAATAATGACTTAAAGGCTAGGGGCATAGAATTGTATATGGTAAATGTGAAAGGGCCCGTGCGCGATACCTTAGAAAGGAATGGTCTTATTCACGAACAGAGTACCCAATATTTTTTCTTAAATACGCACGATGCGGTTAATTATATCCGAGGATTAGAATTTAGAGACTTTACAGAATATGTTTTACAATCAAATGAATAACGAACAATGAAATACGGTTTTATCATTGACAATAGAAAATGTATAGGCTGTCATGCTTGTACTACGGCATGTAAGTCAGAACACCAAGTACCTGTCGGTGTCAATCGGACATGGGTAAAACAAGTAGAAAAAGGAGAGTTTCCTAATACAAGAAGACTTTTTTCGGTTATGCGGTGCAACCATTGTACTGATGCTCCTTGTGTTGAAATATGTCCAACTGAAGCGTTACACTTTCGAAAGGATGGTATAGTTGATTTTGACAAAGACCGTTGTATCGGATGTAAATCTTGTATGCAGGCATGTCCTTACGATGCTCTATATATAGACCCCGAAACCCATACGGCTGCAAAATGTAATTATTGTGCCCATAGGATTGATGTTGGTCTAGAGCCTTCCTGTGTCAATGTTTGTCCAGAACATGCGATTATTTCTGGCGATATGGAAGACCCAAATTCAGAAATTTCTATGTTATTGTCTCGCCAACAAACTAAGGTTAGAAAACCAGAAAAGGCAACAAAACCAAACCTTTTTTATATTGATGCAGATGATTTTTCATTGATTCCAACAGCTACAGAAAGAACACCAGATACCTTATGGGGACATCAAGCTAGAGGGGTGGGTCATTTTTCTAAAGAAGCAGAAAAAATGGCCTTTTCAAACGAAGACGTAATTGCAGAATTGGTTCGTTTGAATGGGGGATTTGAAACTAAGGGAAATAAGATACAGTCTCCAAAAACAGTTGAAGTCGTCATGGATGCTGCAAAACAAGTGTACAATACGCCCGATAAAGGTATTTTGTGGGGATGGGAAGTCCCTGCCTATGTTTGGACAAAAGCTATTTCTGCAGGCGCTTTTTTAGTTCCATTTTTAGCGTGGTTTATGGGTGTCATTTCTTTTGAAGGCCAAATGGTTTATTTTTCAGTAGGTCTAGGTTTGATTTTCCTAGTATTGACGGGATTGTTTTTAGTGATGGATCTAGATCAACCCGCTCGTTTTGTCTATGTATTACTTAGACCACACTGGTCTTCCTGGCTTGTCAGAGGTGGGTATAGTATCACAGCATACGGTGGATTATTAACTTTATTAGCGTTGGTAGAATACTTCGAATGGACATTTTTAAAACCTGGATTATTATGGATTACCCTAGTAGTAGCAGTTATTGTTGCATTATACACGGCATTTTTATTTGCACAAGCTAAGGGAAGAGATTTTTGGCAAAGCCCAGCATTAGCCATTCATATGGGTGTACATTCCATGATGGCTGGATCTGCCGTTTTTTTAATATTAAGTTTTTTTAATATAATACAAAATGACTGGACGACCTTTTTAAGCAATGTATTAGTTGTGGGTATTTTAGTTAATCTCGGTACTATTTTATTAGAAATGACGATGACACATCCAACTCAAGATGCCAAACAAACGGTGGACATGATACTAAAAGGAAGGTATAAAACTTCTTTTTGGCTCGGAATCGTTCTCATAGGAAATATTTTTCCCGTCGCTTTTTTATTCTTTGCACCTTCAAGTTTTTCAATTATCGCAGCATTAGCTGTCCTTGTAGGTATTTATATAACTGAAAAAATATGGGTAGAAGCGCCCCAAAGAATTTCATTAGTTTAATTTATTTCACATTACTACAATTTGTAATATGTCTAATCGAACATTTATAGAAAAAATAGCAGAAAAAATTGGTTTAATTCCAGATTTAAGCACTGATAGAGGAGCCATTTTGGATAGAATGAATGAAACTTCTCTGGAAAATTTTCCACCAATGGATCAATGGGACCATTGGGAAGAATACGAGGCAAAATCCTGGCCAAAAAAGGAAAAAAAGACGTATACAATTGTTCCAACCACTTGCTTTAATTGTGAAAGTGCTTGTGGACTTACTGCATATATTGATAAAGAGACAAACGAAGTCCGAAAGTTCGAGGGGAATCCATATCACCCTGCGTCTCGTGGTCGTAACTGTGCAAAGGGACCTGCAACTATCAACCAAATCACAGACCCAGACAGGATTTTATATCCTTTGAAAAGAAAAGGCAAAAGAGGTGAAGGTGATTGGGAACGGATTACCTGGGATCAAGCATTAGACGATATTGCTTCTAGACTTCGTAAAGCCTTAGTGGAAGGAAGACATAATGAAGTGGCATATCACGTAGGTAGACCTGGACATGAAGGATATATGAACCGAGTTTTGCAAGGATGGGGCGTGGATGGACACAATAGCCACACAAATATTTGTAGTTCAGGTGCTCGATTTGGCTACAATATATGGTCTGGATATGACAGGCCTTCACCGGATCACAGCCATGCAAAATTTATCCTTTTGATATCGGCACACTTGGAAAGTGGTCACTATTTTAATCCACACGCCCAAAGAATTATTGAAGGTAAAATGAATGGCGCCAAATTGGCTACGATGGATCCTAGGCTTTCGAATACGGCAAGTATGTCCGATTATTGGTTGCCTACTCATCCAGGTTCTGAAGCCGCAGTCTTATTAGCCATGGCCAAAATTATTTTAGACGAAGGATTATACAACAGGGAATACATGGAAAATTGGATGAATTGGCAAGAATTCTTACATAAGATGCATCCAAATGCTGAGGTTTCTTTCGAACAATTTATAAGCATTATTAAAGAAGAATATAAAGATTATACGCCCGAATTTGCTGAAAATGAAAGTAATGTTCCAGCAGCAACCATTCGCGAAGTAGCCATCAAAATTGGAGAGGCTGGAGAGCGGTTTGCTACCCACAATTGGAGGAGTGCGGCTAGTGGAAACCTAGGCGGATGGTGTGTGTCCAGGGCACTTTATTTTTTGAATGTTTTGACAGGTAGTGTTGGTGCACCAGGAGGAACAGGTTTTGAAGATTGGAATAAATTTCATCCTCAGTTTTTTGACGTCCCACCGGGACAAAAATTTTGGAATGAATTACATTTCCCCAATGAATATCCTCTTTCGTTTTTCGAAATGAGTTTTTTACTACCCCACATGTTGAAAGATGGACGTGGCAAAATGGATGTTTATTTTTCAAGGGTGTTTAACCCTGTATGGACTTATCCAGATGGGTTTACCTGGTTGGAAGCCTACAGCGACGAAAATCTTTTTGGTTTACATGCGGCATTAACACCTACATGGAGCGAAACTGCATTTTTTGCTGACTACGTGTTACCTATGGGTCTAGCTTCAGAAAGACACGATTTGAATACATATGGAACTCATGCCGGTACTTGGATTGCTTTCCGACAACCGGTATTGAGAGAAGCTGCAAGAAGAGCTGGAAAAACTGTAAATTTTACCTACGAGTCCAATCCAGGTGAAGTATGGGAGGAAGACGAATTTTGGATTGAATTGAGCTGGAGAGTTGACCCAGACGGATCATTAGGTATTAGAAAACATTTTGAATCTCCTTATAGGCCAGGCGAAAAAATCAACGTAGATGAATATTACCAATACATATTCGAACATACCAAAGGGTTGCCAGAAACAGCAGCAAAAGAAGGGTTAACGCCTTTAGACTACATGAAAAAGTATGGTGCTTTTGAGGTAGAAAAATACGGATACAAAAAGAATGAAAAGGCGTTAAGTGAAAAAGATCTCGAAGGTAGTGAGACCAATGAAAAAACAGGGCTCATTACTAAAAATGGCAACCCTATTGGAGTAGTTGTCAATGGAACACCCATGGTTGGATTTTTGACACCAAGTCGAAAAAATGAGTTTTACTCGCAAACCATGGTCGATTGGAAATGGCCTGAATATGCGATTCCAACTTATATCAAAAGCCACATACATCCAGACAACCTGGATTGGGAAAAAGGCGAGTATGTTTTGGTTCCTACTTTTAGATTGCCAACCTTAATTCATTCCCGCTCTGGTAATGCAAAATGGTTGTATGAAATTTCTCAAAGAAACCCTATTTGGATGCATCCAAAAGATGCGGCACGATGGGGATTTGAAACAGGTGATATTGTGAAACTCAACACGGATATAGGATACTTCATAGACAAAGTTTGGGTAACACAAAGTATGAAACCAGGCGTAGTTGCTTGTTCTCATCACTTGGGTCGCTGGCGTCGTGAGCAGGATAAAGGAAATCGGTGGGCTACCAACACGGTTCGGATTGAAAAATCATCTGATGGAAAGTGGAAGATGAATACCAAATCAGGTATCAAACCATTTGAGAGTAGCGATCCGGACAGCAAACGCATATTTTGGGTTGACGGAGGCGTCCACCAAAACATAACTCATGCAGTCCATCCTGACCCAATAAGTGGTATGCATGCCTGGCATCAAAGAGTGAGAATTGAAAAACCCGGCCCTCAAGACAAGTATGGAGATATTGTCGTGGATACCAATAAATCTATGGAAATATATAGAGAATGGTTAGAAATGACACGTCCAGCTCCTGGACCCGATGGCTTGCGAAGACCCCTTTGGTTTAGAAGGCCGTTGAAACCACAAAAAGAAGCCTATTATATAAAATAGTTAGGACAAAGATTTTATGATTTAAGGCCGTAGGAGGGTAATTTTATTTCTGCCTAATTCGACGATACCTTTGTCTTGCAGCTGTTTTAACAATCTTGAAATCACTACACGGGCCGTTGCCAATTCGTTGGCCAATTGTTCGTGGGTTACTTCCAATATTTTATTTCCAGTAAGAAAGTATTTTTTATGCAAGAGATCTAGTAGTCGTTCGTCAACCTTTTTAAAGGCAATAGCATTGACCAATTCAAGGAGTTCATCAAATCTTTTATGGTATAACTTAAATATATATTCCAGCCATTGGGGGTATTCGCGGATGAGTTCGCGGACCCTTTCTATTGGCAAAAACAGTATCTCTGTTGTCTCCTCAGCTACAGCTTTTAACTTACTTTTTTCATTGTGCATACCTCCTAAAAAGGACATGACACAACTTTCTCCGCCTTTGATATAATACATGAGTATTTCTTTGCCATCTTCATCAGAACGAAGCACTTGAAGACTTCCACTTATAACAATAGGTATTGATCGAATAAATGAATCTTCGGAAATAAGGATCTCCCCTTTTTTTAAGGTTTTTAGGGTAGAAAACTGGAATAATTTGTCCCGAAGGCCAGGAGAAGATTTAAACTCTGTAATCTGATCAAGATTCACCATATCAATTAATTATTTAACAAGGGATTTAGATATGAAAGTTGTCGTCATATTTCTAAGAAAAAAATATGGACAAAGCTAAGGTAATTTATTTGTCGTAGTGTACAACTCATTTGCTATTCCTTTTTTTCTCATCAAAAGGGTTAGAATCAAACTTTATAATACCTTAGATAAAAAATATTCAAAAAAGTTTTAATGTAAAAAGTAAGATAAGGATGCCTTGTTTTATTAGTATTGTTATCCAAAAGTGAGTAGACATTTGGTCTCAATTTTAGTATAAAATATGACATTCAATACGTGGTTTTTTATGGGTTAACCTGTAGTTTTAGTAATTATTATTTAGTTTTGCCCAATATTTTGAGTTAAATGACCAATAACCGGCATAAACAAATTTTTCAAGATGAGTTTTTTCCACATATGGAGGCACTCAAAACATTTGCATTTCATTTGACCTACAATGAAAATGATGCAGAAGATCTAGTGCAAGAAACCTACCTCAAAGCGTACAAATTTATTAAAAGTTACGTCTCGGGAACTAATAGTAAAGCTTGGTTGTTTAAAATTTTAAAAAATGCCTATATTAATGAATATAGGAAAAAAGTAAAAACCCCAACCACTTTAGATTTTAATGACCCAATAGCAGTTCAGGAAAAAAATATCATCGGAAATTCCGTCGAGATAGTTTGGGATGAATTGTATATGAACCTTGGGGATGAAGTAACCAAAGCGATGAATTCTTTGTCCGAAGAATTCAAAGAAATTATTCTTTTGTGTGATATAGAAGGTTTTACCTACGAAGAAATTGCAGAAATTTTAGAATTACCTATCGGAACTGTAAGGTCGAGATTGTTTAGAGCCCGAAACGAATTAAAAGACAAATTGATGAAATATGCTCTTTTACTGGGATACCAGAATAAAAGAGGCAATAAAAAAACATAATTAAATGTAGTCCTATGCATAGAGATGAACACAGTCAAACCAATTGGGAAAATCAAATATCCTTATTTTTGGATAACCAGTTAAGTACCGATGAAAAAAACAACTTTGTTCAATCAATTAAAAATAACCCTGATATATTACAGTGGGTTGAAACAGAAAAAAAATTTAGGGAAATTGTGAAATTAAATTTTCAACGACCTATAGTTTCTGAAGGATTCGCAGAAATGCTGAAAGAAAAAATTGAGGTATTGTAAAGTGGGGATGCTTAAAAATCGTATTGGTAACTATTGGTTTTAAGTAGTTTTTCATACTTTTTGTAATCTGGCATAACATTTTCCACAATACGCCAAAACTTTTTGGAATGGTTCATTTCCAACAAATGTGCTAATTCATGCACAATAACATAATCTAACACTTCTGGAGGTGCTAAAAATAGACGCACTGAAAAATTTAAATTACGGTTTCTCGAACAGCTTCCCCAATTGGATTTATTATATTTCAATCGAATATCCTGAAATTTTTGGTTGAAGTATGTATCGTTAAAATAAACGACCCTCTGCCTCAACAGAGGTAGTAAGAATTTGCAAAAAAAACGTGATAAAACATGTTTGATTACCTTCTGCCTATCAACACCAGAAGTCGAAGGAATCGAAATACATAAAACATTTTGATCTAAAAGTTTGATTGTTGCTATTTTTTTTTCATGGTATTCCAAATGTAGAATAAAAGTTTTTCCTCCGATCGTTATATTGTCTTCATGTTGATAAGTTCTCACTGAAATATAACGTAGTAATGCCTGAGGTTTTTGTGACTGAATTTGTTTGAGCCAATTTTCAGCCCATTGAACATGTTTATCCAATTGATTGCGAAAAACAATCTTAGGTATTCTCAATATAACGTGATCTTTCCCTAAAGCTACACGGGTACTAGCCCGCCACTCTTGGATGATTTTTACTGGAATATCCATATGTCCTATCTTGAGATAACTGACCATTTGTTACCCTTGATTTTTTTCGAAAGCCTGCATAGCTGAAACCAAAGCCGCTACTCCTTCTAATGGCATAGCGTTATAAATAGAGGCTCTAAAACCTCCTACAGACCGATGACCCGCAATACTTTGGCAACCATAACTTTTGGATAGTTCTTTGAAAGATTCTTCTTTATCTTTATTGTGCAATAAAAAGCACACATTCATCATTGAGCGGTCGTCAACATGAACAGGACAATAAAACAATGGGTTGCGTTCGATTTCGTCATACAATAAACGAGCTTTGTTTTTATTTAATGTTTCAATAGCTTGAACACCTCCTTGTTTTTTAACCCATCGTAAAACCAACATCGAAATATAGACAGCAAATACAGGTGGTGTATTATACATGGAACCACCTTCAATATGGTTTTGATAGTTGATCATGGATGGAAGATCTCTACCAGTATTTCCAAGTATTGATTTTTTGACAATGACCAATGTAGTTCCAGCTGGTCCCATATTTTTTTGTGCACCCGCATAGATTAAGTTAAATTTTTGAATGTCAAAAGGTCTTGAAAAAATATCGGACGACATATCACAAACTAAAGGGATATTTACTTCAGGAAACAGATGGTATTGCGTTCCGTATATGGTATTATTACTCGTTATGTGTAAATATGCATGTTCCTTTGTTACATTCAAATTTTTAGGTATATGCATGTAATTGTCGCTTTTGGAAGAGCCAACCACATCTACTTGTGCAAATAGTTTTGCTTCTTTGATGGATTTGGAAGCCCAAGTACCCGTGTCCGTATAAGCTACTCTTTGGCCTGCAGAAAGTAAATTCATCGGTGCCATATAAAATTGAGTACTGGCACCGCCTGACAAAAACAACACGGCATAATCATCAGGAATGTGAAGTAATTCTCTTACTAAAGCTTCTGCTTCATCCATCACTTGGATAAAATCTTTACTGCGGTGGGATATTTCTAAAATTGAAAGACCGTTACCGGTAAAATCTAAAACAGCTTTGGAGGCTTCAATAAAAACATCTTGGGGTAGGATGGATGGCCCAGCGGAAAAATTATATATTTTCATTTCTACTATTTATATCTTGTTGTCTCGCAAAGGTCGTGAAATATTAGAATAATAAAAAATATTTAGGTGGTTTTAAAGTGGGATTGTGGATGATAGTTGTCATCATTAAATAGGTGAGAAGTATGTACAAAGTTCTTAAACTATCATATTATGATCGAATCATTTGAAACTTAATTTTACCCACTTTTTACATGGAAATAATGAAAGGATTATAGTCAAAAATGTAGTCCACATAGTTCACCGCTTATATTTATATACTTTTAAATCTAATTTATTGATATTTGTTACACAAATTAGTCGCCGTCACAGCTTAACTAAGAAAAGAAGTGATTCTTTGATTATCCAAAAATTATTTTGAAAATTGCCTAAAAAATAGGCAGTATACGAAAATAATATCGAATATGATTATCCTACCAATAAAACTACTGTATGAACTACCTATTTTATGAAAATGGGTGTGGCAAGAATATAGATTGCTACATTATTTTTACTTTTTTTTGTTTTCACAATTTTGTAGCAGGTAAGATTTTTGAAGAAACATATGTTAAAAGATTCATATATTATACAATGACACACATCAAGTTTCAAAAGAATTTTGATGTATAGTTTACATAAAATTATTAAAAAGAAGTAATGATTGATATTACCTTATTATTCGAAAAATAAAAGTAAAATGTTTAATATGAAGCAAAAAATATTAAATAAATTATCAGAATGGGTTTGCTTACCAATACTACTTACATTATCTCTAACCATTAAAATTTCATTATTCTTTGGATTATCATGTTTGTGTTCAAAAATGGTTGGTCAAGAAAATGAACAGATTGTTATTGAATTAGGATTGTCATACGACCAAGCTTTTGTACATCATTTTAACAATGAAGAAAGTGCAAAAAAGAGATTGGAAAGCCTTCTTATCGAAGTAAATCAAATTTTTAATACAACGCCGGCACTTAAGATTTTTAACATCACCATAAAACCAAAACAAATCCACCGAATCGATAATTTACAGTATTCGAGCAACTATAATTTTCACTATGGAATTACCTCGTTTTGGACGCAATCAAGGAAAGGCAATGATGTGTGCTTTACACCCGACATGGTTCACCACGTCACTGGACTTGAACAAGGTAAGATTTCATTAGGACACGCCCATACAGGCGGTACTTGTTCTCTTTACTTTAAAAGTAAAGTGGTAGGTGCTTCTCATTCACGATTTGATAATATCTCTGCCATTCGAAGTCAAGCATTTACCATGGTACAAGTGATATTGCTTCAATTAGGTTTAGGATTTGATGATTGTAGTGGGCTGCCTAACGGAAAACATTGTTTGATGTCCAGTTCTGTTGGTAGTTTTGCTGAATATCATCTCTATCAAAATATTTGGCTAAGTCAAAACTATACTAATAGGCTTCAAGCACATATAAAAAGTGATACTTATAGCTGTTTGTTGGCCTCAAATCAACAACATAATCTCATACCCGATCCAGAATGTTCATCGTGTGACAATAGAGTCAGTCTCAGTTCAACGAATACATCTTACCTCAATAATTTGGATTTTTCCTGTAATAAAAGTTTATCTCCAGACACTTTTTTTTTCCCTGTCAACACAATATTTAAGAATAGCTGCGAAAAACGGGTTGTTAAATTTGAAGTATATTACAATGATCAATATATCGATAGTATTTCTTTACAAAATGGATTCACTTCCCCAGAAAATATTATAACCAATGATTTTAATAAAGTAGTAACCTCACCAGAAATTGTTTTGGACAAAGGAATGTCTCATTATTCAACCATTAAAATATTTTTTAATGGACAAAATAAATATGACTTGACGTACGGTCGAAATGGTTCTGCCGTTAGGATTAAATACGTTCATGTTTCGGGAGCACCTATTACTTGGGGAGAAACCGATGCTACCTATCGTTTTTTATTTCCTTATGTCATAGAAACAACAATACAAGATACTTTATTTGCATCTGATATCAAGACGCCCGATCAATATGAACCGTATAATTTTAGTTCTGGAATAAGGCACGATATCTATGTGCATCGAGATTTATTCATAGATTATCCTGTTAATTATTATAATGCACATTTTATTTTGGACGAAGGTGTAAAAATTTTAGTGAATCATAGTTTAGATTCTAAATTTGAAAATTGTACTTTTAGGACATGTGATCCATCTCAAAAATGGGGAGGATTTGTCGTTGATAAAGGAGCTATTTTGCATATTTTGGGCGATAGTAAAATATGTTCAGCCTCTACCGGCATTGTGGTAAATAAATCTTCACAAGTGAAAATTTTGGGATCAGACTACAATAATAATAGGGTCGATTTTATAGATTGTAGTACAGGCATACATTTAAAAAATAGCCGCATAGCGGATGTACTTAATGCAATTTTCCATTGTAGTCATGTTGGAATTGAATGCGACACATCTAATATATATGTTGAAAGTAGCCACTTCATAGCTAAACCAGGAAGTATAGGTATTAGGGCTAATGGAGTTGGAAATGTAATAAGTTTATCCAAAAACTGTATTTTTGATAAACAACTGTGGGGAATACACACAAAAGGGAATAGACTTATTATCGATGGAGCTACTTTTAATGACAATCATACGGCTATAACTATTTCTAATGCTTGGGGAATCAGCCATTCTTTGAAAAATTTTACTATAAAGAGAGCCAAACATATGGGCATCAATATATCGAACACGACAAACTTAATTGAAAATATAAAGTCGTTAATATCCAATGGGACATTTGAAAATATACAAGGACGTTCTGTTAACTTGAGTAATACAAAATTGGGTTGGAATATTTCCGGAACTTTTACCAATAACAAAACGGGCATCAGAATGGTCAATTCACCTGGGAATCAAGTTTTTAATTGCCATTTTAACTACAATTTAAATAATAGAGATTTTGCATCAAATATGAATTTTATGCATATTTCATCAAGTGACCAAACAAGAATAGGGATAAACCGTGATTTGAATAATATTTTTGAAATTGAAATGGAGGCTAAACCAAAGGATATGTTTCGCCACATTTTTTTGGACAATGCTGGTGTGGGGAGTGAGGTAATATGTAATACTTTTGTTGGGGGAAATCGAGGAATAAATCCTTGGGGTCCAAGTATTACGAATATTAGCGGAAATGAATTTATAAGAGTAGATCGTGGTCTTTTTTATGGCTTACAAGAAGGTGATCATGTAACGACAACGGGTGTTCAAATAAACAATTCTAACACTTGGTGGCAAGCTGATCCTAGCAATGATATAGGCGCAGAACATTTAGGTGCTAATGAAAATATAGTAAATTCTTCTAAATATGTTGTTCACTATTCTGACCCTACTTTTTTACCAAAGGTAGAAGCTGTATCTGAAGGTTGGTTTGAATATTTGGCCAATGTGTCAAATTACAATAGTAAAGAAAATTTTCAAGAAAGTGAAAGTCACAATAATGTATTTTTACTAGAAAAATGGAATCAGACCATGTTAGAATTTCCGTATGCTGAGGCAAATCGGCAGTCTTTTGAAGATTATTTGTATGAAACCAAGTCGATTTATATAAAAACTGATGACCCTTTCGGGAAAAGGTTCTCAAGTGAAAATGATGTATATTCGGATGTTAGCCTCATTAGAGAAGCTGAAAAATTGATATTTACGCCAGGTTTTGGACATGATGAAATGGAAAAAGCTCAGGTAGATTTTCAATGTATTTTTGATTCAAATCAAACAAACGAAAGAAATTTGGTCGAATCACGAGATAGTTTTTTTCAACTTATTAGCCAATCAGCTGACAAAGTTTGTATGACTTATACTGAAGGCAAAGCTATTTGGGACAATCATGTGGTTTTAGGGAGAATACTACTTTCTTTAGTTTCTGGAGAAAATACCGTCTTTTATAACAAAGCTATTACTTTAGATATATTAGCACAAAAATGGCAAGGAATTCAAGTTAGCGAACCACAAAAGGTGATTCTACGAAAAATAGCCATCCAATGTCCTTTAGTAGGTGGGAAGGGTGTTTACATAGCTAGAGGTATTTTGGATGAATTTGATGAAGAAGAAATTATGTATCATGATGTGGAAGCCTGTAATGCAACAAAAAAACCATCGGACTTAGAAAAAAACACCTCTTCTGTACTGGTTTATCCTAATCCAGTTTCGGGTGATTTTACTATTCAATCTATTGAAAGTATGGAGTCGATACAAATACTTGACATGACAGGAAAACAAATTTATGTAGATAAAGTACCATTCCATACAGCCAATATCTCAACTACTAGTTGGAAGAGTGGAGTATATTTAATTCAAATCAAATTTTGTAATAAGCGTACTTTTGAGTCGAAACTAATTGTCTTACCAAAATAGATTTGAAATTTATGGTCGAAGAGATAATAAATATCATTGCATAAGTTGGTATGCTGATTTTTAAAAAGACTACATTTTTAAAAATTCCATGGTGCAAATTATAGCCTAGACAGATTTAACATTCTTTTAACGAATTAAGCTGAACAATAATATTAATACTTTATTTAATGATAGTATTACTATTATTATTAAAAATGAACCCATCTCTTTTTACCTTTAAACCGCATATTGTCAAAGACATTTATATCAAAGATCCTTTGACAAGTGAGATTGGAAAAGACATAATCCGTAAAAGCAACGATATGATTGCTTTGCTAGGGTTTGAATCTTTTACTTTTAAGAAATTAGCCATAGAAATACAATCAACGGAAGCGACCATTTATAGGTATTTTGAAAACAAACAAAAAATCCTTCTATACTTGACATCATATTATTGGAGTCAGATAGAATTTAAATTAATGATAAAAAACACCAATATAAATGACGACATTATACGACTTCGCAATGCGGTTGAAACAGTATGTTATCCAGGAGATAGTTTAGATGAATGGATCAACCAAAAAAACCTTTTTTTTAACATCATAAATGAATCATCCAAGTCCTATATGACAAAGTCAGTGGATAATCTCAACCATAATGGCGTATATTACAATTATAAAAAAATGGTTGGTATCATCAGTGATATCATACTCGACATTAGACCTGATTACCTTTATTCGCACATGTTGGTCACTACCATTATCGAAGGAATACATCACCAAATATTTTTTGCTGAGCACTTGCCGTCTTTGACAGACAAGCGGCCAGATAAGGAATACTTGGTTCATTTTTACTTTGATTTAGCTATAGCCATTCTAAAAAAATAACAAAATGTATACGCCACTCCAACGATTTTTTAGGATGCTCTATCCTAATAAAAAGGAAATCACCCATTTGTATTTATTTGCCATCACGCACGGACTGATTGCTTTGAGTTTACCTCTTGGGATTCAAGCCATCATTAATCTAATCCAGGGTGGAGAAATTTCTGCTTCTTGGGTAGTCTTGGTATCTATAGTTATGATTGGCTTTATTATTACCGGAGCCCTTCAAATAGTGCAGATGAAAATTACAGAAGATCTTGAAAAAGATATATTTGCCCGATCTGCCTTTGAATTTGCTTTTAGAATCCCAAAAATCAAGATGGAGGCAATGGACAAGCATTATGCTCCAGAATTGATGAACAGGTTTTTTGATACCATGAGTATTCAAAAAGGGGTTTCAAAAATTTTACTTGAATTTACCACGGCTGGTTTACAAATACTTTTTGGATTAATTGTATTATCATTTTACCACTCATTTTTTATCATATTTAGTTTTTTAGTCATTTTTGTAGCCTTTATCATTGGCAATTACATATTTAGAAGGGGTGTTCGTTCTAGTATTATTGAATCAAAATTTAAGTATAAAGTTGCCTTTTGGCTAGAGGAATTGGCCAGGACATTTGCTACTTTTAAGCTAGAATCAAAATCACCCATTCCGCTCAGAAATACAGACGAAATGGTTTCTTCTTATTTGGATGCCAGAGATAGTCATTTTAAAATATTGCTTAGGCAGTACTATCTTTTTGTTGTATTTAAAATAGTTGTAGCAGCGGGATTTTTAATTTTGGGAGGAATCCTCGTTTTTAACCAACAAATGAATATCGGGCAGTTTGTTGCCGCTGAAATTATCGTTTTAATGATTGTTCAATCGTCAGAAAAAATGTTGATGACACTACAAGATATATACGATTTATTGACTTCGATAGAAAAAATTGGTCAGGTCACCGATATGGAATTGGAACATATCTCAGACACAAAAGAAAATGTTGTCTTAGATAACCTAGGATTTAGTTTGAGTGTTGAAAATTTATCTTTTACCTACCCGAATGAAAATAACCCAGTGTTTTCAGGTTTAAGTTTTTTCATTGGTTCCCATGAAAAAGTAGGGCTAACAGGTCCAAGTGGTTCGGGTAAAATTACACTAGTTAAATTATTGCTTGGATTTTTTAAAGCTTCTTCAGGTAAAATATGTTTTAATGGACTGCCTATAGACAATTATGACATAGGGTTATTAAGGGATGAAATTTCTGTATGTTACCACGAAAACAATATTTTTGATGCAAGCATTCTCGAAAATATTACATTGGGCTTACCTTATGAAAATGATAGGCTGAGGATTGTTTTGGAAGTTACAAACCTGCTACCACATCTTTCACAATTAAAGGACGGCTATAACACATTTATTGGTCCTCACGGATTAAGGCTTTCTGGGACAGTGTGGCAAAAAATATTATTGGCTAGATGTTTACTTAAAAATGTCCGTTTTTATATTATTGAAGATATACTAAAAAATATTCCTACAGAAGAAAAAACAGAAATCATGGAAGGGGTCCTATCTTTTTTAAAAGATGCCACGATGATACTGATAACCAAAGATTCGGATATTCTTAAAAGAACGGATCGTACAATAGTGCTGAATTCAGATATGTAAAGGTATTATCAAAAAAAAATAAAAGTATGCTTCGATTTTCAAATCAATCTGTTACCCAATATATTCCCGTTCAAAGTTTTCGGTCATTTAAGTCACTAGCTGATAATAAAGGGAATAGCTATCGATGGATGATCAAGATGATTCTTTTGATACTCACTATTTTTATCATTGTTCTCTTTTTACCATGGACACAAAATATTCGTGCTCATGGTGAATTAATTGCATTGATGCCAGAACAAAGACCACAAACCATTCAAGCCATCATACCGGGAAGAATTGAAAAATGGTATGTTCAGGAAGGTCAATTTGTTAAAAAAGGTGACACTATTTTGCAAATATCAGAAACTCAAGAGGAATTTTTCGACCCAAGTCTCCTTAAAAATACTAAAGATCAAATTGATGCTAAAAAGCGGACTATGATGTCTTATGATGGTAAAGTGAGTGCGCTAGAACAACAAATTGAAGCCATTCGTAGGGAGCAAACATTAAAACTTGAACAAACAAAGATTAAAATTCTGCAAAATAAATTAAAGGTTCAATCGGATAGTATGGATTTGGTTGCGGAAAAGGTTAATTACGAAGTAGTGTACCAACAGTTTCTACGATTTCAATCTTTATATAATGATGGTTTGAAATCACTGACTGATTTAGAAAGTAGAAAATTGAAATTGCAGGAAGTACAAGCAAAACTAGTCTCTCAGGAAAATAAATTGGATATTTCAATCAATGAATTATTTACCAATACATTGGAATTAAAAAGATTAGAACAAGAATACAAAGATAAATTGTCCAAAATAGATTCAGATAAGTACAGTGCGTTATCGGGAAAGTACGATACAGATGCCTTGATATTTAAAATGGAAAACCAATACGCAAATTTTGTTCAAAGAGCCGGTTATTATTTTGTGTTAGCACCTCAAGATGGTTACATAACCAAAGCATTAAAAGCGGGTATTGGTGAAATCATGAACGCAGGAACTGATATTGTGAGTATTATGCCTTCTAGATTTGATATAGCCATAGAAATGTACGTGAGACCTATAGATTTACCATTATTGGACAAAGGTCATAAGGTTATGATTCAATTTGATGGATGGCCCGCCATTGTTTTTTCAGGTTGGCCAGGTATTTCCTACGGAACGTATATTGGAGAAGTTTATGCCATAGACCAATTTATTTCCGACAACAAATTATACAGAGTTTTAGTCATTCCATCAAAGGAAGAACAGAGGTGGCCGGAAGCACTAAGGGTAGGAACTGGTGTTAAAACGATTACCTTTTTGAAAAATGTGATGATTTGGTATGAAATGTGGCGTCAAATTAATGGATTTCCTCCTGATTATTACAGATTGGATACTGTAGAAAAACACAAAATTAAATAGTGGAATGAAAGGAATAAGTAATGTTCGATCAATAGTTTTTTGCTTTCTTATCTATATTGCTGTAGGATCATCAGTTGAAGCTCAGGTCATTACTTTAGAGGAGTTTGTAGAAAATGTATTAAACAATCACCCCCTGGCAAAGCAAGCAGGGTTATATAATGATATAGCAAGCGCTACCTTATTAGGGGCAAAAGGAGCATTTGACCCATTGCTTGGCTATGAAATGAAACAAAAACAATTCGATCATAAAAATTACTATAATATGGCGATAGGGGATTTGACGATTCCGACGCCACTAGGGATAAATATTAACACGGGTTACGAAGTCAATAGTGGCCTTTTTTTAAATCCGGAACACAAAACACCATCAAATGGTTTGATATTTGGTGGTGTGTCGGTGCAATTGGCAAGAGGATTGATTATTGATGACAGAAGAGCTAATCTAAGGATGGCGAATATAGGTATTGAATTAGGAAATAGACTCAATCAAGAAGAAATAAATCTTCTCATTTTTCAAGCAGTCCAACATTATTTAGCTTGGTATCAAGGATATCACAATGTGGCATTATGGAAAGATGTTTATATGAATGCTCAGGAACGAATCAAAGCAGTAGTGTCACAAGTGAGGAGCGGAGATAGGCCCGCTTTGGACAGTATTGAGGCAAATATACAGTTACAACAGATATTAATCCAGCGCACGAATGCAGAGTGGGAATTACAAAAGGCTAGGAATATGTTGAATACGTATTGGTGGAATGATCAGGAAATGTTGAATTTGCCTATCAATAGTAAACCTATAAGTTTTGAAGTGCCATTAATTCCTTCTAGTTTGTCCCTTTCCGTTATAGATGAAATTCAGTTTATGGATAATCACCCAACTCTGAGGCAATATGCGCTAAAACTTGGACAGCTTGAAGTGGAACAATCTCTCAAAAAAGATAAATTAAAACCAGAAATTACCTTATCTTATAATCCTTTATTCGAACCGTTCCAAACTCGGGCTCTGGAAAACCTAACATTAAATAATTATAAATTAGGTGTAAAATTTAAAATACCATTATACCTCAGAAAAGAAAGAAGTGAAATTAGATTGGTAAATTATAAAATCCAAAAAGTTGAATTACAAAAAAAACATCAGACAGCTACTTTCTTCGCCCAATACCAAACCTTTAAACTTGAATGGGAGAATACATTGGAACAAAAGAAAATGTTTCTTGAGGCTGTGCAACTCTACCGTCAGATGTATGAAGCAGAGATTAAATTATGGGAGATGGGTGAAAGCTCTTTGTTTTTAGTCAATACAAGAGAACAATCATGGATACAAGCTAAAATCAAATTGACTGAAATTTCAGCTAAAAATTATTTAGCCTACTTTGCCTTAAGATGGTCTGTTGGGGATTTAGTTAAATTATTTGATTAATTGTGATATCTTTTTCGGAAAGGCTGTCTGGAATAAATTTTTGAAAACCTTGACTCAAAAAGGTAAACATATTTAAATATAATAAATATGACAAATTGATGAAAATCATTTTATTTTTTACTTCCGAAATATAAAAAAGTTCGTATCTTTGCAATCCCTGAAAAATTAGCATGAAGTATGTAGAATGTGAAGGGAAGAAAAAAATAGATTTATTTATTTTTTTTATAAAAAAGATTTGGTGATTAAAAAAAACCGATTACCTTTGCGGCCTTGTTCAAAAAAGCGGTAATAAAGCTTATTGATTTTTGGGATAAAGGAGATTAAGGTAGTGAGATAGACAAAAGAAGTTCATTGACACGATTGGAGTAGTACAAATAGACAGTAAGTGTTTTGAGAGAGGGACAAAATTATATAGAAAGTTCTTTGAGAGAGCTTTAGGATT
>JBATMZ010000150.1:0-1596 GCA_049290115.1 Saprospiraceae bacterium
GTCCCCGCATGGGCGCAGCCCGCCATCAAGGCGCATCTCGAAGGCGCGTCGCGTGCGCCGGTTGACGGCATTCGCGGTCGCCCGGGCTCAGGCGGCTACACGGGGCTGACCTATGCCGACCGCGAGAAGTTCATCGCCGAGGCGAACCAAGGCGTGACGCGGCAGTACAACGAAGAGATCAAGGTGTCGGCCATTGCCAAGGCCGATATCAAGACCGCCATGAACAACGAGGCGGCCAACATCGCCGCGACCGGCGTTCCGTCGCAGGGCTTCGACGACCTCAAGGTGGCCGAGCTGCTGGGCGAGGAAGCCTACGCCAACTGGACCGAGCGCAAAGAGTACGCCATGCGCATGCACGGCGCGACCGCCGACATGACGACCATGACATCCGAGCAGATGGCTGGGCGGCTGCAGGACTTCGAGGCGGTGCCCGGCAAGGACACGTACCTGAAAGATCAGGAAATCTATCAGGCGGTCGAGAAGCAAAAGACCAAGATCGAGAAGCTGCGCGCCAGCGACCCGGACAAGGCGGCGCTCCTGTTTGACGACGTCAAGCAGGCCTACGCTGCCGTGTCTGCTCCCGGCGCGAAGCCCGCGCCTGCCGAGGTGCAGAAGTTCGTGGAGCTCATGCTGGAGCGCCAGAAAGAGTTCAATTTGAAGCCGGGTTCCGAGGCCCCGGTCCCGAGGGAGTGGGCCATGGAGATCGGCAAGGCGCTGTCGCGCGTGCCGGAGCTGGCGGGCAAGAACCTGAAAGAGGTCAACGCCGGCATCACCGCGCAGTATGTCGAGCTGCAGAAAATGTTCGGCCCCTACACTGACGAGGTCATCCTGTACGCTCTCACCGAGTACCATGGCGTTGGCCCGAACACGGCCAAGGTTATCACCGGCTACATGCAAGCCATCGGTGTCGGCGGCGATCCGCTAAAGTTGAGGCCACGCGATGTCGCCAAGGCTGCTGACATGGACGCGGTGGAAAAAGCTGCCGGTCGCGGGTTCTGGGGCAACGTGAAGGATTTCTGGAACGGCGAGCGCTCTGCCGGAGATGAACCGGGGGCTGCGGCTGCCGAGCTGTCGGTCGAGCAGATGAAAAGGCTTGACGCCAAGATCACCGAAGACCTATCACCTGCTGACGAGGAAGCGCTGCGAGCCGAGTACGGCGACGCAGCGGTAGACGCCGCGCGGCTCAGAAAGCAGGCGCAGTGACCGACATATTCCGGCCAATGAAGATCAACGTCCCGGGGCTCCTCGGCGACGACGCCCTGCGCGAGCAGCTGAAACAGTTTGCGAACGAGAAGAATATCGAGCAGGCCGCCGCTCCGCTTCCCAGCGGCGCGGTCGAAATGGCTGACAAAGTGCAGCGCGACTTCCTGTCGCAGCCGGGCAGCGTGCTGTCAATGGCGGCGGCGGTGGCCCCTGCTCCGTTCTCGCCGCTCCTGCAGACCGCCGCGCTCGGCATGCGCGATGCGCCAGCGCAACAGCGCGATCCCGTGCTCGCTGCGCAGGACACCGCCATCGATGTACGGTCGGATATTCTGGCCGGGGCTGTCGACAAGCTGACGCCGGATTTCATTTCCGAGATCGGCAACATGACCGACC
>JBATMZ010000151.1:0-2088 GCA_049290115.1 Saprospiraceae bacterium
GTTCAAGTTCGACTGTCCGCAAGGGCCGGTGATCGTAGATGATAATTCACATGGTCAGGCTTCAGTTCTGCATCACGACCGATAAAATAGTCTCAGACAAATCCGGACCGACGCGTTGAAATCCCAGCAGACGCGCGACGGCTCTGGTCATTTCTTCGGGCGGCATGAGGCCGCTTTCGGCGCGTATGCGCGCCGCAGCAGCGGCAATCTCCATCGGTGGCAGATACTCCGCCTTTAGAATTGCACCGGTCTCGGCGCGACGGTCTCGAACTGGCTGGACAGTGACCTGCTCCTCGGTCAGGACAAACTGACCAACCTGCCGCAGGCGATTGTCGCTACGCCGTTGAACCGCGCGCAACGCCCGATGTGTCGCGTCCACAATGCGGCCACCCGTGCGGGCCTTGCCAAATGCTGTTGCAATCCTTCGCGCAATCTCATCCACATGGATTGGCCCTTCGGCTTCGACGATCCGAATAATCAGATCGCCGATCTGCCCCTGCGGCGCCTCATGCGGCTCGACCGAGCTGCGGACGGACAAGTCAGCGCGCCGATAGGCCGGGGCAGTCAATTCGAGATGCCCGATCTCGATCGGACCTCTTACCTCTTCCGCAGGCAATGCCACTTGCAGCATTTTCCCGGTATTAGCGCCTCGCACCGCGATCCCGTCGGAAGCAAGTTCCCTGGCTCGAAGCAGGGCGTCGGCAAGACGCCGGACCTCATGCTCGCGACGGTGAAACCAGTCCGTGCTCCAAATCCGGTGAAAGCGCCAGCCGAGACCTTCCAAGACATCCTGGCGAAGCCGGTCCCGCTCGCGTGCCCATAGCGCCGAGTGATAGGCTGCGCCGTCGCATTCGACGGCAGCGATATACTGACCTAGCCGGTCCGGATGGCGCACGCCGATGTCTATGCGAAAACCAGCGGTACCGACCTGGGGATCCGCCTCATAGCCCAAGCCGCGGATGACGTGGATGACATCATCTTCGAAAGGACTGTCAGCATCGAGGCCAGTCGCCACCCGCCCCTCAATGATCCCGGTCTTGGCAAAATCAAGAAAGCGTTTCAGGACACGCGGGCCTTCACGCGACGACCGGCTTGGGTCGATGTCGCCCGGATCGAATGAGGCGAAGACCTCGCACCGGATTCTCGCGCGCGAGAACAGAACGTTCAGGCGCCGCTCCCCACCCTCGCCATTCACCGGCCCGAAGGACATCGAGGCCAGTCGCCCGTTCGGTTCCTGCGGGCCGTAGCCGACCGAAATCAGGATCACGTCGCGCTCGTCGCCCTGCACATTCTCGATGTTCTTCACGAAGACATCCTCGGCTCGGCCTTCGCGCAAGAAAGCGTCGAGCGCCGGATCACGGCGTCGTTCGTATTCCAAAGCCTCGGTCAGAGTATCGGATTGCGCCTTGGAAAAGGCCACCACGCCCAGCGACAGGTCCGGGCTGGTCCGCGCATGTTCGGCAACTGCTTTCACGACATGCTGCGCCTCGATTTTGTTGGTTCCGGCTCGCGCGGACGTCGTCTTGCCGCGGGCATAGACGCCCGGCACGCGGCGAAACTTCAGACCGTAATTCGGATCGAGTTGCAGTGGCGAAGGCGGCAAGACCAGATTGTCGCCATAGAACTCTGCATTCGACACACGGATCAAAGAGGGATCGCGGGACCGATAGTGCCACTCGAGCATCCGAGATCGCAGGCCACGCGCCTCGCACAACGAAAGGATGCTTTCCATGTCGGCGGCTGTCGCACCAACCGGCGTATCGTCGTCTTCCTCTTCATCGTCGGCGTCATCCACCAGCCGGTCGAAGAACGAGGTCGGAGGAAGTTGCTTTTGATCACCGACCACGACGATCTGGCGTGCGCGGGCAACCACACCAAGCGCATCCTCTGGCCGGATCTGCGAGGCCTCGTCGATCACCAGCAGATCGAAAGTCAGCGTGCCGGGTGGCAGAAATTGCGCCACGGAGATCGGGCTCATCAACATAACCGGCTTGATACGCTGCACCATGGAACCAGCGTTCTTCATCACCCAGCGGATCGGCTTGTGGCGGCTTTTGCGGCCGATTTCGCCCCGGATGACCCCCATTT
>JBATMZ010000152.1:0-1931 GCA_049290115.1 Saprospiraceae bacterium
GGATGAAATCTCCAAAGGAAGTTGATTTCAAAACCGCGCACCTCGCAAATGTCAATCCCCTGTTGGGTTCCCCTCCTTGCCAGGGTGCATGACTGAATTTTGAACGACTCTATGAAACGGCTTGAAATCCGCCATAATGTATCTAGCATATAGATACTATGAACACCACCCCCGCCAATGATCCACGTGCGGCTCTACTGGGCCAAATGAGTAAACTCGGCGCCATGAAGCGCGGAAAACTCACCGAACAACGCCGCCCCTCCGGTAAAGTCTACTTCCACTATCAGGTCTGGGAAAAGGGAAGGAACCGAACCATTTACGTACCCGCCGACCAAGTGGATGAATTGCGTCTGGCCATTGAGGAGCGCCAGCGCTTCGAGGCGCTGGCCGAAACCTTCATCGACGCCAGCGTCGCAATCGGCGACGCCGCGCCGGACGGTAAAAAAAAGCCCTCCAGGCGCTCCAGGACGATTTGACGAAATTCGTGTCCGAATCGGCCGAGTTGCTCCGCGACGGTCCTCCCGGCCAACTGGAGGAACGGCTGCGCGAAACCCTCCGGGAAGGGGGGCGGCGACTGCTCGGGGAACTGCTCAACCAACCCGGGTTGGAACTTCCCGGGGATGCCCGGCTGCCCGGGGAGCGCGTACTGGAAGCGCAGCCACGGAGCGTGCAAACCCTGCTGGGGGAGGTGATCGTCCACCGCCGGGGCTATTATGACGCCGAAGCCGGATCGGTGCGCTATCCGTTGGACGAGGCGATGGGCTTGATCGGAGGGTGGATGCCTGGGCTGGCCAAACTGGCCGGGCGACTGGCGGCGCGAACCTCCTATGAGGATGCGGGGGAGGATCTGAGCGCGTGCCTGGGCTTTCCGGTCGAGTACCGCGGCCTGCCCCGGTTGGTCCGGCGCATTGGAGCCGCGGTGGGCGTGGCGGTTGCCGGAATGTCCGCTCCGCCGGTGGGCAAGAACGTCCGCCTCTATGTCAGCGCCGACGGAACGGGCATCCCGTTGCGCCCGGACGAACTCAAAGGCCGCGCCGGAAGGCAGGCCGACGGCTCCGCGCGCACTCACGAAGTGAAAGTCGGTTGCGTGTTCACCCAGAGCCTTCGGGCGGGTGGAGAGCCGTTGCGCGACCCGGACTCCACCACGTACACGGCCACGCTGGGACGAGTGGACACGTTCGCCCCGCAGCTGTTGAAGGAAGCCCGGCGCCGCCACATGGACAAGGCCAGGCAGGTTGTCTTCATCAGTGATGCGGCGGCTTGGTTGAGGGAAATGCGCCGGACACACTTTCCCGAAGCGGTGTGGGTTCTGGACTTTTACCACGCCGCCACCCATGTCCGCGCACTTGCGGACGCGTTGTTTGGCAAGGAAAGCCGGGAAGCGGAGCGCTTCTATCGTTCCGGGGTCAAACGCCTGCTGGCGGGCAAATCCGCCACGGTGGTTTCCGGAGCAGGCCGGGTGAGCCAGCCGACCGATCCTGTGGCCGCCGCACGCGAAAAATCGTATCTAGCCGCCCACCACGAGGGCATGCGTTACGATGAGTTCCAGCGGGAGGGAATCTTCATCGGGTCCGGCGTGATCGAGGCGTCCTGCAAGTCCGTGGTGGGCCAGCGTTTCAAGCAATCCGGAATGTTCTGGTCTCAACGGGGTGCCGAAGACCTCCTCCCCTTGCGGTGCGCCTTGAGCAGCGGACTCTATGACCAGGCCTGGACTCCCTGTGTACTCAGGCGAATCCGGGATGCGGCTTGAAAACTTTTGTCATGCACCCTGTGAATTCTTTCACCGTCCATCCCCCTTGACGAAGCCTTCCCGCCGGAGGATGACGAAGGGATGTCTGAAACCCTATGGGACCATGCCCACGAGGCCAATCCGCGCGGTCGTCCCCTCGCCGCGCGGATGAGGCCGGAATCTGTCGATGATGTGGTGGGCC
>JBATMZ010000153.1:0-1940 GCA_049290115.1 Saprospiraceae bacterium
ATTTTATTGTTATAAAATTCCATTTGTCTCCCTTTAGGGATGAGGTAAAACAAAAGCAATTTTTTATGAAAGTGCAATTTTGGGATACGCTCAAAATTTTATACATTCTTTAAATTCATTTTTATTGTAACTTGCCTGTAAATTAATCATTTAAACATGCACATGAAAATGTTAAAATTATTTCTCTTGTATCTAGTATTCTTTGCTTCAAATAGTTGCAGTGAGAATCCTGAGCAAGTGATGACGACTGATGTGGTAATACCTGAAGTTTCAGTCTGGGAAGCTAAAATTGAAAGAAGTAAGTCAAATGTGCCTTTGACATTTTTTGTCTCTCTCAACGTCACAACAACCAAGGAAATATCATTTGAATATACTTTAAAAGAAGGCACAGCTTTATTTGACAAGCATATAAAAAAGAATTCAGGTATTGTAAAAATTGAATCAGGTAAACAATCGGCAAATCTTGAAGTCACTATTATAGGTGATAGTTTGGAAATGAGACAAAACAACCTGGAATTTACTGTAGAGTTGTCCAATCCTAAAGGTTGCAAAATAGTCAATACATCTATAAAAGGTATTATTATCACTCAGGATGGCGCAAATTACTTCACAGACAACAAGGGTTACTCGACTCCGAATTCTTATCCAGGCTATAAATTAACCTGGAGTGATGAGTTTGATGCTAAAGATTTGAATACACAATCGTGGAACTATGAAGTCGGAAATGGTTCTGGCGGATGGGGTAACAATGAATTACAGTACTACACCAACAATAAAAAGAACGTTTTTCTGTCTGGGGGCAATTTGATTATTGAAGCCCGAGCTGAAAATATCGATACATATAAATATTCATCTGCCCGACTCACCACAAAAGGAAAAAAAGAATTTACTTTCGGCAGGATAGATATAAGGGCTAAACTACCTAAAGGAAAAGGCATATGGCCTGCTTTATGGATGCTCGGGGCCAATATCTCATCTGTCAGCTGGCCTGCATGCGGTGAAATTGATATTATGGAATTGATAGGCTCAGTTCCCGGTAAAGTGCACGGGACTGTCCACTGGAAATCAAGTGCAGGAAATCACACTTTTCAAGGTGGGGAAGTATCGGTTAGCGGAGGTGACTTTTCTCAGGAATTCCATGTGTTTAGTATTGTGTGGGAAAAAGATACCATTAAGTGGCTCATGGATGATAAGGAGTTTTACAAATTTACAAAGACAATGGCTGGCAATGCATATCCTTTTAACGATCCTGAATTCTTTTTATTTAATGTAGCTGTCGGTGGCAATTGGCCTGGTAGTCCTGATAATTCTACCGTATTTCCGCAGCGCATGATAATAGATTATATTAGAGTTTTTCAATGAAAAATACAAAAAACTTGACAATAAAGCTGATGAAGGTGGGATTGAGCCTGATATTGGTATTGACCAATATTATGTGTAGTAAAAATAATCAAGTAGCCGATACTATGCCTGTTAAGGTAGTAAAAGCAGGTCAGTTGGATTATTGGCTCACTAAAGGTGATCAGAGTATTTTATTTGAAAAGCAAAAACCATTGGATTTTTTTACCGGATCGATCAATAATTATCCAACTATTGAAATTGATACCGTTTCTACTTTTCAGTCTGTCGATGGTTTTGGGTACACTCTGACAGGTGGTAGTGCGGGACTGATCCACAAGATGGGAGCATTTCAAAAAAACTCTCTTCTCAATGATCTGTTTTTATGCAATAACAATAGCTTGTGTATATCTTACTTAAGGATAAGTCTTGGAGCATCTGATCTGGATGATGCGGTTTTTAGCTATAATGATATAGATGTAAATAGTGAAGATACGGCATTATCTGCCTTTTCTTTATCAAGAGATACTATGGCACTCATACCCGTGTTGAAAGAAATCCTTAAGATCAATCCTTCAATCAAGATAATGGCATCTCCATGG
>JBATMZ010000154.1:0-5501 GCA_049290115.1 Saprospiraceae bacterium
GTGATGTTGTTTCCTGTAATGCCTACATTGCCGTCGATAGTTGTACAACCGGGATAATTGGTCGGAAAATTATCCACTTCAGACTGAGTGCTGAATACGATGGCTATGGGTATGCAGTTTTGACTTAGGAGCGTATAGGTGACAAAAAAACAAAAAACTAACAATAGCAGGTTGATCTTCATAATTTAAAGAATTTTTAATTGCAGTAAAGGTAATTAAGATAATTTAGACGTTCATCTTTTTAACCATTCAAAGCAAAATTTCATATCATTCTCATCGCATATTTTATTTGTTCCTCCAAATGTCAAAGCCGGTTTGATCAAAGCATAATTGAAAAAATTCATCATACTTAATATCAATCATTTCATCACTTCTAAATATTATTTTTCTTTCATATGCTATATTAAAAGTCTGAATCATATTTTCTAAAGATAAAAAAACATAACCATGTGGTGTACTAAGCGTGTTTGTATAGTAAATTTTATTTTTATTATCACTGGTTGGATTTAGATCTATCCAAAAAACATCAAACTTACCTCCATCAAGGACCGGAAAAAGTTTATCACCGGGAAACAAATGAGGCTCATAGAGATCCTGATATTCTTCCCAATCAATATTATTATAATACTTTAAAGCTTCTTTTAATGATAATAATGCAAATTTACCTCGGATTAGATGTAAAGAACCAAAGTAATCAGGGTAAACTTTATTTCCGTTAGCATATTTATATAAGTCTTTCATCTCTTGCGGAAACGAAGTACCAAACTCAATTTCAACTGCCTTTATTTCTGCATTTGTGGCCCCTTGATTGTAAATGTCATAATTATCAGTTAATAGAGAATGTTGCATGTTTGATAAATTATTAAATGCTAATACAATTTGACTCATATTAAAATTCTTTTTTGATTAGCCATTTAATATTAATAGAATAACATCCAAAGATAAATCACTTTTTTATCAGTATCCAATTTACACCGGATCTTCCTATGAAGACTTTTGAAATTCAAAAGTTTCTGATACTTTTAACTAATTGTTAAAATTACAAAATGTTCCTTCATGGCTACACCATTTTTTTAAAACAATTATATTATTTATTTAAATAATTTCTTCCATACATATTTAATTCTATATTTACCATTGGAATAGATAGGAAGTTTTACATTATTTACCACCACCGACCGTGACGGCAATGTCTTTGAAATTGCACAACACCTGAGAGACCCTTTTAAGAGAGTAAATTAATGCGTGGCACAAACAAAAAATGACTTTACATTAAAATTACATTATCATAAACAAATATCAAAACTCCCATGAGTATGACAAACGAATTTAAAAACTGCCAATCTTGTGGAATGCCTTTAAAACGAGACCCAAAAGGTGGAGGAACAAATGCTGATGGAAGTATAAGCAAAATGTATTGTTCTTACTGCTATGAAAAAGGTGAATTCACTTATAAAGGAAATGATGTAAAAGAATTTCAGGAATTGAACAAACAAAAAATGATGGAAGGCGGACACTCAAAATTCATCGCTTGGTTATTTACAAGAGGAATGAAGCGATTAGGTAGAT
Source organism: Saprospiraceae bacterium (assembly GCA_049290115.1). GTDB lineage: Bacteria > Bacteroidota > Bacteroidia > Chitinophagales > Saprospiraceae > OLB9. The sequence goes on from JBATMZ010000154.1 coordinate 1,570, forward strand.
GGAAAAACAAATAGCTTTTTTTCATATCATTACATTTGAACAGCAGATTTAATGAATTCAAAAGATATCCACTAACATGGCTACGTAAGGGAAGGATTTGGGAATAACAAGGATAGATAACTTACAGAATTAGAGCAAAACATTCAAATCCGGAATAACTGTAATTTTTTTAAATTAATTTGAGTGGTTTTTTTGCATAAATAAAATAGTTAACGGCAACATTAAAGAACAGACATCACAAATAAAAAATATGGCAATTATATTAAATCGACAAATTACAGAACACGAAAAAGAACAAATAATAGCAAAATTTGGAAGAAAGTGTTATGCAACGGGACACGAAATTTTGGAAACAGAAGAAATTCATTTTGACCATATAAAAGCTTTTGTAAATGACGGAGCATCCGAAATTGACAATATAGCCCCAATGTGTCAAACTCATAACCTTCAAAAAGGTAGACTTCCGCTTGAAGATTTTAGAATTAAACTACGGTTGGACGATTTTTTCAAACAAGGACAAGCATTGACATTAAAACACGAACTTGGTTATTTCAAAGATAAAAACATCATTGCAAATTATGGTGAGACCGTTTACCACACGACAACAGACAATAATATAGAACTTGAGTTTTCTAATAAAAAAGAATCATATAGGCTTTACACTTGCCCAACAACAAATTGGAAGTACTTCTATGCAACATTGCCTGTAAACGTTATCAATAGTGACGATGATGAAGATGGCAAGATTGGTCTCCAACCAAGATATTTAATAAAAGATAAAGTTTTTGATTTATATAGGCACTTTCAACGTAATACAGTTTTAAACCCTTCAATTGCCAGACTTTACGAAAACAAAATTTTAGTTTTTGACGGACAACATAAAATTGCTTCTCTACTTTGGAATGAAAGAAAGAATTTTGAACTAAAAATTTATATCGACCCACCCTAAAAGTTTAAATCAAACAAATATTTCTGCTCACGACAAATTTGCCCAAACAAGATTTTTCTCTTCCGTAATGGTTGCTAAACTTGGTAGTCAATTTGGAAAACAATTCGATGAGTATAAGAACATAGAAGACGAAGACAAAAAAACTGAAGCGGGATTTGTAAAATATGTTAGATTGAGCGAACAATTAACCAATGCTGAAGTAAATAAGAGATTTACAAGTTTTATTTATGACTCGATACTTGACGAATCAACTAACAAGATGGTTAGATTAGTTTCCAAAGGAAATAGAAGTTCGTCAGAATACCCAATTACACTCGATATGTTAAGCAAATCTTTATTTTCTAATTTCCTTTATCGAAACCCGACAGATGATGATTTGACAAGTGAGAATTATAAAAGAGATAAAGAAATTGCAAACGCAATTAAATTATGCAATATAATTGATGAAGAAATTTTTCATAAATGGGATGCATCTAAAACCGAAAATGACTTAACTCAAAACAAGTTAAATAGGATGTTTAGGAGTAAGTCAATAATGGCTTGGTCAGAGTTGCTGAGAGATGCGGTATCTGCTAAACTTGACATAACCGACCAAGATGAAAAAGTCCAACTATTTTACAGAGAAATTTCTGATGAAAATTTCGATAAAATAAGAAAGGTTTTTAGACGCTTGGTTAGTTGGAGTGTTTGGGACACACCAGTAAATTCTGATATTGACAGAGTCCTTGCGGACAATAAAAGCGAAGTGAAAAATTTTTTTAAAGACAAAGGGTTAACTACAGGATATTTATTAGGCGCAAACGAATGACAGAATGAACGGCGATCGATAAAAGGGGTTTGGCTCAGTGACTGGTGAGGTGGTTAATTATACAATATACCTCGCATCAACTTTTGTGGTGTGTTGACAGTTTTGTGCTCCGTAATCGGTCATTACGCCAAGTTCCGCCTGAACCTTTCTCGACAATTCCGGATAAACTTCCCATTTTTTTGCATTACCCCTGGATAAGCCCCCTTTCTGAATAATCCCGAAGCAATCGTTTTTGAATATAAATTGGGTGAAAGCAAGATGTAATCTATTTTATTGCTGTTGGTATCGTATTTTGGAAACCGATAATAATTTTAGGCCTTATGCTGCGGTTTGTATCAAAAACGAGTATAAAATTATAGACAATTATGGTCAAAATAAGGGCAAAGAAAAAAGTATATGATTTTTTAAAATGGTTATCCTGAGAAAATGGGTTCAGAATTTTAAATCACCTGTAGTCAAAGAATTAATAAAATTGTCCAGCTATAGCAGGATATCTTATTATATGGCAGCGTAAATACAGAGGGCCTCCAACTTCAGCGGGACTGAAACGGTCCATTGGTGGCTGTGGTGTTTTTATTGGGTGCACAAGTTGCAAATCGTATCAAGCTTTAGCATGACTTGCGCCAGAAATGGAGATAGTTATTCTTTTGGGTATTTCAACTGCCAATTTAAACTATCTAATTGTTCTAAATTTAAGTTATACCTTATATATTCTTTATTAGATATTTTTGAATCTAAATATTTTTGAATATGTGCATTTGGGTCAAATTCGATCTTTGGTATTTCAACAATCGTGACTTCAAGATATGAACTCTGTTGATATTTATTGAAATATAAATTCCATTTTCTATTAAGTAATGTTAATGTACCAGAAGAATTTGCGCCAATAATATTGCTAGTACATGGTATTCCTTGTGACATATTATCTTTATAGTAATTGGTTTCGACAATTATGATTTCGCCACTATAATTTAACATTTCTAGTTTATTGTCAGCGAAATCACAACTTGTAAAAAAAAGAACATTTATTAATAAAATTAAAATTACTTTCTTCATCTTTTGTATAATGATTTATTTCCAGACCAAGCAGAGCCTAAGATGTTAGCACGCTTTTCTGGTATTGAATTATCATGATTGTAATTTGAAAGTGTAGCTCTGGTTGCACTAATAAAACTACTTAAGCCAATTTTACTCAAATATGCAATTTTGTCAAACTTAAAATGAAGCTTAAAATCCAAATAGTGTCCATATTCATGATCCAAAGTATTTCTATCTTGCATTCTAGGATTAGTAAATATCATATTACCAAACGTAACAGCCCCGATCATATCCTTATGACTCATAATTTTCACTCCAGGGTACTTTGATTCATTTGATATATCTATCCATGGTTTTTCCTCGGCAGCTAATGATGCCATTAAAGCTCCTGATAGTGTTGCAATTGTATGAGCTGGATTGAATTTATCTGGTTTATTATTACCATATAAATCAAAATAAATAGTAAAATTACCCTTAGGTTCTGTAAATTCATCTGCATTATATGTTCCAAATTTTACTTCTGTTCCATCAATTACCTTGTATTTGTCATAATTGTTATTTTCCTTATTCCAATAGTATGCCCCAGATTCATCAGCGTAGTATTCCAACCCATTTACTGGAGGTTCCTCTGGACTGAGACCTGTAGGATCAATAAGACTTACTGGATTATTAAGTACGTAATTATATGGACTCCAACCCAGATATTTCTCCGCCAGCGGATCCACCCCAAACCACATACTCAATCTCGTATCCAGATATCTCGCTCCAAAATAATGTAAACCTGTAGCGGCATCCTGCTCCTTGCCAGTAAAGGTATATGGTGTGGCCCATCCGGCAACCTTTTGATGGCCCATCGCTTCTCCGAATGGTAGATATAACATAAATTCATCTGTGTTTTTTAGTTTAGCACTCTCTGAGTGCATATTTTTATGGTCAGATGGAACGCCATAAATCATTGTCCTTTGTGCCTGGCAGTCGGTCATGGGCGTTTCATAAGGTATCCCCAATGCATCCGTCAGAAATGTTCTGGAACCGATATGATCGGAGTGGTAGTAGTACAATACATCCACACAATTATTTTCATAAAAACATTCGCACTGTTTGCTGCTTTCATCATCCCCACCCTCACATGTTGAT
>JBATMZ010000155.1:0-2390 GCA_049290115.1 Saprospiraceae bacterium
ACTATCACAATCTACCCTACCGAATCGTAGGGGCAGAAAACGATGAACTCCAGATGCTCTATGGAGCGGATGGTAGCCTGCTGCAACGAAAATATCTTAAAAATAATGCACAAATAAGCAAAAGAGATTATCTTCGTGGCAAGGAATACAAAAGTGATATTCTGGAAAGTATCTATCATAAAGATGGTAGGGTAATACAGAAAGGCGGTAATACTTACCAATATGAATACCATATCAAAGACCACTTGGGTAATGTGAGAGTGACATTTGAAGATATGAATGCCAATGGTATTATATCATCCAATGAGATCAAATCTCGTAATGATTACTATTCCTTCGGTATGGAGTGGAATAATAGATGGGAACTGGGTGATACTATTTTGCCAGAGAATCTTAAGAGATATAATGGCAAAGAATTGTTTTCAGAAATGGATTTAGGGCACTACGCATATGGAAAACGTTTTTTTGATCCAGTATTAGGACGCTTCGTTTGCACAGACCCCATTTCGGACCAGTTTCCATCGCTCAGCACGTACAATTATGCGTCCAATAATCCGATACTCAACATAGATTTGCATGGATTGCAGGGAGTGCCTTATCAAGCAATCACAGATATAAAACAAACACTTTCAAATACAGCAGCAACACTTCAAAGAAATGTAAGTAACGCAATTGAGTACACTAGAAAAGAGGTGGCACCCGTAGTAGGTAGTGTAGCAGGAGTGGTTGGTTTTGTTGCTGATGCAGTCCAGTTTTTAGCCTTAGGTGCTACTGCATTATCTGGGGGCACATCTGCACCAGTAACAGTTCCAGTTGCTGTAGGAGCAGAATATGTTGGTATTGGAGCGTTAGCTGTACAGGCATCAGCTGAATTGGTTGAAAAAGGTAATTTGAATAATTCTAAATCAGAAATCATTGTTAAAGCAGTTGCTGGGTCTGCTGGAGAATATGCTTCTAATAGTATTAAAACAATTAAAAATGTTTCAGATGAAACAATTGAAGCAACCAATGCTATTGCTCAAGGAGTAATTAATACAGCTGAAAAGGCAACGAATTACAAATTCGCAAATTCAAAATCCAATAATACAACATCTACGTCTGTAAAGACACAGTATCAAAGTGTTTCTTTATTAAAACTTTCTGTAACTGATAATAATCAAAGAAATTAAAATATGAATATAATTTTTGGACTAGCAGCCTTTATATTTGGATGTTATAAGTTAAAAAATGCAAACAGAAAAGGTGGAGGTTACATGGAATATAGTACTGCTTTAGCTGTTAGTACTTCTATTTGTATGATTATAATTGGTCTAGCCTTAATCTTTGACCTGGTACAATTATTGTAAGCAAAATATGTTAAAGAAAAGAGGTGGCACCCGTTGTAGGTAGTGTCGCTGGAGCTGTAGGAACAGTAGCAGATGTAGTCCAATATTTAGCCTTAGGTGTTACGGCGTTGTCAGGTGGTACTTCTGGGCCTGTAACAGTCCCAATTGCAATTGGAGCGGAATATGTAGGAATAGGTGCATTAGGTGTTCAGGCATCCGCAGATTTTGTAGAAAATGGAAATTTTGACAAGACAGGATCAGAAGTTGCTGTAAAAGTTGTTGCAGGTGGTATTGGATATAAAGTTGCGAATTCAATTGACGAAATTCAGGGATTGTCAAAAGCAACAGAAATAGGCACTAAAGCCGCTACCAATGCTATTGCTTCATCTGTTATTAACACGTCTGAAAAGGTAACAAATAGCCTAATTAGTAATTATAAAAATGATAAATCATTAAAAAAAACGCCTGTTTTTACGCAAAGTGTATCTTTAATAAAGTTAACAGTAACAGACAACAATCATAGAAATTAAACCAATTGAAATATGAATATTATTTTAGGAATTTTAGTGTTAGGTTTAGGCTGGTATTTATATGGTGATGTAAGAAAAAATAATGATGTACGTAGTGATTTTGCTAAAACTAAAGCATATGGAACTATAATAATGTGCATTATCTTGGGATTAGGATTAATCTTTGATCTTGTACATTTATGGTAAAGAGAACGTAAATTTTTTACATAATACAAGGATAGGCTTGCTATTTGACTTAGTACAATTATGGTAATAGATAGCTTTCCAAAATAAGTTAAAGAAAAGAAGGAAGGCTCAAGTGGTGGCAATCTGATCTTTGATCCCAATAAAAAGGTGACCTTCTACTACAACTATCACAATCTACCTTATAAGATCGTAGGGTCAGAAAATGATGAGTTACAGATGCAGTACGGCGCTGATGGTACACTACTCCAAAGAAAATATCTCAAAGATGGTGTACAAATAAGCAAAAGAGATTATCTTCGTGGCAAGGAATACAAAAGTGATATTCCGGAGTCGGTGCATCATGAGGATG
>JBATMZ010000156.1:0-3322 GCA_049290115.1 Saprospiraceae bacterium
CTATATATGTATCTTTATACTAAATTATTACCCATGATTATATTTAGTGTTGCCTTAATCGTATTGATTGCATTCGGGGACAGGATCCTCAAAGAGGCATAGAATTAAAAGAGGCTGATGTAACGGAAAACATCAGCCTTTTTTATTTAGTAAGAGCTGCTATCATTTTATTCGCCAATTCAATACCTATTTTATTTTGTGCTTCAATGGTAGATCCACCAATGTGCGGACTTGACGAAACTCTTGGATGTTCTAATATTTCTCGCTTAGGTGTTGGTTCATTCATAAAAACATCTAAACCTGCCATGGCTACTTTTCCACTATCTAAAGCTTTTAACAAGGCCAATTCATCAATAGATGCTCCTCTACTTGCATTTAAAATAATCACCCCTTTTTTCATCATTTCAAATGCCCTTTCATTTAGAATAGGTTCGCTTAATGCTGGGATATGTAGGGAAATATAGTCACTATTTAACAACAATTTTTCATATGTTTCTGACTTTAAAATATAAGTACATTTTAGTTTAGGATTCCCGACGTGAATAGTTGCTTCTGCAACAAAAGGATCAAAAACGACGACCTTCATTCCAAAACCTAAGGCGATACTTGCTAATTCCTGGCCTATTCTACCCAATCCTAAAATACCCAATGTTTTTCCTGTCATTTCCAAACCTTTTGCATAGCTCTTTTTTAAGGTTGAAAATGATTCATATCCAGAAACAGGCATTTCTTTGTGCGCCATATGCAAAAATCTCGAAAGTGAAAGTGCATGTCCAAAAACTAGTTCGGCCACTGACCTTGAAGAAGCTTCTGGTGTATTGATCACTTGAATCCCTTTAGAACGTGCATAATCAGTATCAATATTATCTAATCCTACTCCTCCTCGACCTATGGCTTTAAGGTTTGGGCAAACATCAATAAGTGCTTGTCTAACCTTTGTGTTACTTCTCACACAAATCCCATCGTATGCTGGTAAAACATCCATCAATTTTTCTTGAGGAATGTGGGTGGTGTCAACAGTGATTCCAGCATCTTCCATCATTTTTATTCCAACTTCTTCTAAACCATCGTTGACTAATACTTTCATTTTATTTTCATTTTTAAGCACGCAAAGGTAAATAAAAGCAATCGGATTACCTAACTCAAATGATGCTTCTCATTGTTATTTTATTTATTACATTTGTCAGTAGATTTAAAATCTCATGAGCCTGATGTTCATCATTAATTCTGTTAAAAAATTAGTCTTCAATCAAATTTTCCCGAGAGGAAAACAGTATGTCCACAACCTAAACTTACAACAGAAATTTGAAAAACACTTTACGGATTCTAGAAAAATATGTGTGTGGTACCAGGAACAAAAGGTATGGCAAAATTCAAAAGGCACTGTCATACTCGCACACCCTTATTTAAAGGAAGCCAAATTGTTTTTTGCAAATCAAAGCCATAAAGATATATATCTGCAAAATGGATTTAATGTCGTAATTTTTGACTTCAATGGATTTGGGGAGAGTAAATTTAATGATTTTCATTTTGACAAAGATATAGATGAAGTAGTTTCTTGGATAAAAATGTATCATCATACTTCTATAATCATAGGCCACGGCATTTCATTTGGAGCATCTCAATTGATCGTCCAATGTTCTAAAAACACGGGTCAATTCTCCGGATTAGTCATAGAAAATTGTATTGACAAGAGCCTTCATTATTTTAAGAGACGGAATTTAAAAGTATATTATTTCCTTAAATTTATCCAAGTCATCAACCCATCTTATAAATCAAATAGCGATTTTGTTTCCTTGATGAAAAATATACATCACCTTAAAAGTGTAGCGTTTATTTATGGCGAAGAAGATACGGTTACCACTCCAGAAATGGGCAATAAATTAATGGCTAAATGTAAAGTGCCTTATCAAAGTTTTACTGGAAAAAAAAGTCATTTAAAAGCTATCGAAGAAAAAAATGTTTACGGCCCATTTTTAGAAAAATTTTTGCGTCCTTTAACTTTATAGAATCAAAGGCGGCTAAACAAGTTGATTTTCTATTTTCGTGCCAATATAGTTTCAATTCCTTTCGAATGACTACCTTTACACTTCCACCAAACCTTGCTATGTATGATACAAGTATATTCTGAAATTGATGCCCTGAAAAAAGTCATGATTCATAGGCCAGATGAAGGAATTGCCCGAATATCACCTAAAAAAGCTGAGGAACTGCTCTTTGACGATATTGTTCATTTGCCGCAAATGAGGGAAGAACATGATATATTCAGATCTGTATTACAATACATGATTGGAAAAGAAAACGTCCTGGACACACAAATTTTAATCGAAGAAGGATTTAAGGCAAGTCCTGATGTAAAAGAAGAACTTTTATTAAAAATTGTCGATTATGAGGAATTACCAGAAAACACTTTTGACGTATTTATGAAAATGGATGAAGTCACACTTACCAGAGTGTTGATTACAGGTTATCACGAAGAACAAGATTACATATATTTTGACCCTATTCCAAACTTTATTTTTACCAGAGATGTGGCTGTTGTAATTAAAGATCACGTTTTAATCACAAAAGCAGCTAAGAGTGCTCGTCATAGAGAAAATTTGTTAACCCGCTTTATTTTTTATGCCCATCCCTTTTTTAAACACTTGGCGAAAGAAGATAAAATAATTAATCTAAACCACCTCGATAAATTTCCACCAAGTAGAAAAGGGGAAGTAGTTTCTATGGAAGGAGGTGATGTCATGATGTTGAATGATGACTTTATCCTAATAGGTTGTTCAGAAAGGACTACTTCATACGCCATAGAGCAAGTTAAAAACGACTTGTTTGCTCGAGGCCTAATTAAAAATGTAGCCCAAATCAATATACCTTCCGAAAGGAGCTTTATGCATATTGATACTTTGTTTACAATGATTGATCAAAATCATATTGTATGTTATAAACCGATAATATTTGATGGTATCAGCTCAAATGTAAAAGTATTTAAATCAGATGGAACCGAAGCGATATATGATTCTGTTAGGTCATTTATAATTCATGAGATTAATCCCAACATGCAATTTATATTTAGTGGTTGTGGAGAGTCGCCTTATCAAGAGCGTGAACAATGGACAGATGGTTGCAATTTGGTTACCATCAAACCTGGAGTGGCTTTAACTTATGACAGAAATCCAGTAACAGAAAAGGCACTTCAGAATGAAGGATACACCATAGTTCATGCAAGGCAATTGCTCATGGATTTTGAAGAAGGTAAAGTAACTGCGGAACAAATCCAAAAAACAATTATCACCTTACCTTCCAATGAATTGTCTAGGGCTCGAGG
>JBATMZ010000157.1:0-15041 GCA_049290115.1 Saprospiraceae bacterium
GTGATGTTGTTTCCTGTAATGCCTACATTGCCGTCGATAGTTGTACAACCGGGATAATTGGTCGGAAAATTATCCACTTCAGACTGAGTGCTGAATACGATGGCTATGGGTATGCAGTTTTGACTTAAGAGCGTATTCTTGGCAGCCAAGCAAGTTAGTAACATTAATAAGTAAAACTTCATGCCTTCATTTTTTAATTGTAGCAAAGGTAATTAAGAAATAATACTGATTTGCGTTTTTTGAAATTATTATATTACTACAGAATACACATAAAATACTGTCTGCCGCGAACCATTTCACACAAATAATGTCATATTTTGTTATTTATAGAGTTTTGGAACTATTTTTGCATTTTTATAAATACAACATTATTGTTATATGAAAAATTCAATCTTTATTTTCTTTTTTTTAATTTTACAAATTGTTTGTTTTGGCCAGGATGAAATCCAATGGGAGAGGGCAGCCACTCCGGATTCATCGTATCGGGTGTTTGAGTACTTCAGCAAATCCGGAACTTTATTATATAAGGATTTTAATACTTGGGAGTATTATGCTTCATATAATTATGGAGATTCCTGGGAGAAACTCGACTACCCTGTTTCTCGGGTTGCGGTAGGAATTTCAAGTGTTGCGGATCCTGTTTTCAAAGAAGATAATCATAACCATATCTATTTTTTAGGGCAGGAGTATAGGTCTATTATTAACTCCGGAAACTTTTCCAGTAGTACGCAGATCATTTATAAGTTGGATTTTTTAACACGTGAGATTACGGTTTATCATGACAATGGATTTGCTAACTCAATTACTGACTTTGATTTTTTAAGTAATGGAGATCTGATTGTCGTGACAAGAAAAGATATTCGTATATTAGATGCCGTTACAAAGAGTGAAAAATTCAAAAAACAGGTGACAATTTCAAGGGGTTATTTGTACTTGTCAAAAGGATATAAAAATTATATAGACATCGGTGGGCCGTCAACTGCCACTGGTTTTCAGGAATTTAACGACAGTCTTGAATTCATAGGTAATAAAATTGAATTTCCCTATTTTACTAATCTTGTTTATTCAAAAGGTAGATTTTTTATCAACGGAGAATATTCTGACGATGGAGGGAAAACCTGGCAAAAATTGAATGCGTTTTTAGCTTTTGATAGTAAGTTTAATAAAGGAAAAAACGGGTATTTGTTTGGTCTGAATAATAATCAATATGTTTATTCTACGGATAATGGAGAAACTTCAATAGTTTTATATGAAAATGATTTATCATGGGTCACCTGTGATAGTAGTGGGATTTTTGTAAAAATTCCGAACAAGTGCACTGTAAATAAAATACATCAGATTTCTTTTGACGAAGGGGCAAATTGGAAAGATTTTTCCTGCAATATTAATGAACAGGCTTATGCTTTTTCTGTTAGGGCAGGAACGAATGGAAATTTAATTGCTGAGGATCAGTGTGAAAGATATTTATCTTATAAAAAGATAGAGGATACCTGGGAAACAGGGGAAACGAGATTTGGGGTCAACATCGGACAATACGTGCAAACTGTTTTGCCAAATGGTAAAATATTGATATCAGATAATAGTGGAGATTATTTAATAAGTGAAACATTTGATAACATAGAAATTTGTAATTTTAATAAGGTTCATTATGGACAGGTGTATTTAAAAAACAACAAGTTGTTCATTATTGAATCAGGAAAAACACTACATACTTCTGAAGACTTTCTGAATATAAAAACATCCAAAACTTTCAATAATTCGAATATTTCTCAAAGTTTCCCCACAGGTAATAATAAATTAATTCAGAAGGGTAGTAGTGGTTTGCGTATCCTTGATCTCACAAACAACAGTACTAAACAGCTGCCATTTAATACTTCGGTAGCATTTGAATCATCATACGATGGGAAAAATATTTATGTTTTAAGGTTAACATTGATTGGAGTACCCAATAGACAAGCTCTGACTTTTCATAATTCCTCAGATGAAGGAAATACTTTTATTACGGATACACTTCTAATTAATCAGGGAAATATTAGTATAGAAAAATTTATAGTAGATCATTATGGAAATATTTATATTTTAATGCGGGATAAAATATTGGCCTCCTTTAATGAAGGGTATACATGGAAAGACATAACACCAAAAGATGCTAAAATTCAATATCTGACAGATATGTCTATAAGTTTTGATAATTACATCTATGTTTCAACAAGTGGGGTAGGAATTATCAGAACAGTTTTACCCAATTCTACAAAGTCCAAATTAGTGAAAGTAAAAGCAATCAGAGATGAAAACTTTAATTGTTTTACAGATTCCGGTGAAGTCAGACCAGTAACCGGAGTAGTGATATCGAGTGACGGGCGTCAAAGACCATTAGACAGCAAGGGCGAAGCTTATATGTATTTTAATACAGATTCAACAACATTTTCTTTAAATAGTAACAGAAATATTTCGGAGGTATGTGAAAAAAATATTTTAGTACAAGATTATCATCCTGATAGTACGATCATTTTTAATGTTAAAGTTTTTGAAGATTGTGCAGATCTTCAATTAGGCTTAACCATACCCTTATTGAGAAGATGTTTTGAAAACACATTTTATGGAAATATCATTAATAATGGTAATGAAACTTCAGAAAATGGAATCATCCATATCACATTGGATAGTTTTTATCTGTTCAAATCAAGTGATTTAGAAGTAGTTTCATACACTCATCCGGATTTAGTCTTGAAAATTCCGGATATGGAAGTAGGTGAACAATTGTCATTTCATTTTTTATTCAATTTGAGTTGTGATGCTGCACTGGGCCAGGAACATTGTATTTCAGCAAACACAGAGTTTGACAATAAATGTAATCAACTTTTGTCAAGAAAAAACTACAAGGAATGCAGACAAAACATAGGTTCTTATGACCCTAATGACAAAACTATATTTGTCGACGGTGATAAAGATGCCTTGTACAAATCCAGAGAGGATAAAATTGAGTATCTTATCAGATTTCAAAATACAGGAACGGATACAGCTTTTAATATTCGGATTGAAGATATAATTAGTCCGGCATTTGACATCAGTACATTACGACCTGTAGTATCTTCACATGATTTTACCTGGGAAATAAAACCAAATAGAATACTGGTAGTCTATTTCAAAGACATCATGCTTGTGGATAGTTTTAAAAATGAACCCGGATCAAATGGTTTTGTCAAATTTGAAATAAACTTAGACAGTTTAAACCAACCAGGTGATACACTTGAAAACGAAGCTTCCATTTTCTTTGATTTTAATGAACCTATTATTACGAACAAAGTAGTAACCTTGTATGACTTTCCGAACCATACAAAAAATGAAATTATCAGCAAAATTTATGCTATACCTAATCCAACAAATTCATTTGTTGAAATAAAAGGAGATTTTACAACGGATCAATTTTGTTTTATTCGTGTATATGATATGTATGGAAAGCTAATTTCCAGTGAAATGGGTAATACTTCAAACATTATGATTGATCTGGGGCGTTTATCATCAAGTCTTTACATTGTCGAGATAAAGACAAAAGAACATAGATACACTTGTAAAGTGTTGAAGAGGTAAGATTGAGGGAAATCCTGTACAATTAATAAAAATGGTTTGAATTAAGACCCGCAAACCGAATACCGTTTCCCTTCATGTTCTTAATGACCTTCATGTCCTTAATGATAAAATAATGGTTCCATTATATTTTCCTTAAAACATTAAGGTAGTTAAGGGAAGGTAAGGTGCAAATTCTTAATGTTACTTCTTGACCTTGATGGTTCCGGATTGGTAGTTCGGCTCCAGGACGGGCTACCGATATGATCTATAAGTGCCCAATAAATTTAAAGCTATGATTTTAAATATCGGAAAGATGTCTTTGACCCTTCGTCCCGAATAAAAAACCAATAATAAAAAGGTACGCTTAAAGCAAGATAAAACCCTTCTGAATTGACAGCTTGTTTGACATTATTTGTTTTGAAGTATTTTTAATGTTTCATGACCTTTCCGACTTTTCCATTTCCTGTTTTAATGACATAAAGACCAGTAGGATGTTCAGAAAAATCTATGATATTATTTTGACTATCAACAACCAACTGTTTGACAAACCGCCCTAAAATATCTTGTACTATAATTTCTGTACTTTCAAAAACTTCAATCTTCACTTGATCGATTGTAGGGTTTGGAAATATTTTCAAATCCCGGATATGTTTTATTTCTGAAGTTGAGGACACGATATTAATATGAATCGTTTTGGTCTGAATGCAACCAAAATTATCAAAAATATCAATGGTGTAGTCTCCCGATTGAGTGATTTCTATGGTGGGCGTTTTTTCTCCTGTTGACCACTCACCCGGATTTTCATAAAGTGCAAGACATGTCAAGAATATATTATTATCAACCGTATCCAATGCAAAATCGATAGGAATTTCATAAGTTGTATTAACTGTAACTTGCCGATTGATAACGCAGACATTAGCATCATAGGCTGTAAATAAATAATTCCCTTCTTCTTGTAATGAAATTATTTCAGGAATTTGTGCACCATTATATACTAAATTAAAAGGAGGGGTTCCCCCGGTAACCGAGTTGTTGATCATTACAGAATCTTCCAAACAGAGGTTAACCGTATTATTGTTAACTGTTTCATGAAGAAAATACAATTTGTCCGGCTCACTAACTCTAAATGACCTTTGAACTTTACATTGGTTTTTGTCATATAAAGTTACGGAGTAAAAACCTGCCGAAAGCCCATCATTGATACTTCCAACCTGGCTGTTATTCCAATATATTTCATATTCACTGGTATTATCCCTTAGAATTAATTCTATTTTCCCATCATTATCTCCATAACATTTATTATGCGTTATTTCCTGAGAAAATATTATTTCCGGCACTTGTTCAACAGATACCGGCACCCTATCACTTTGGCAAAATTGTAGCGTGTCTGAAAATTTAATGTAATATGTACCAAATGATTGTGGTATAAAGTCATTGCCAATAAAAATCGGAGATTCACTCTGCTTAGAAACAAACCACTCAATTTTAAAATTGTCAGGATTGAATACATTTATTGGTGGAATGGCTTGCTCCGGGCATACCTCAATTTTTGATGGTACAAAAGGCGGGTTTAAGCCAAAACAATTGTCGATGTCAACGTTGCAAACATATTTCGGTATCATAAAGTCAGCGACACATGAAAATCCCAAAGAGCTAGTATAGTTAACTCTGAAGTCGGCATCTTCAGCATTGACATTATTTATCCGATATATTGTATTACTCAATTTAGAGACCGTATAATTTTGCGAAGTTACCGATTGTATATTATAACCAGTAAAATTCATAAGTACATTGTACTTTACTCCGGTACATTGATAGTTAAAGCTTGGAAGGGGCATACCACAGCCCGTAGTGGGGTTAATAAAAACCATTGGTCCCTCTGTATTCATTATATTAAGTTCAAAATACTCCTCATCAGAAATACCATCAACAAATATATAATACTTCTTTTTTGGTTCTAAATTAAAAAACAAACGATCTCCCCAATACCCGCCTAACAGTGGCCAATAAGTCGGTGTAACTTTACCATAACAATAACTTGTGGTCGGATCACAACCATCTAAAAGATAATAAACCAGTCCAGGTTGTTGCATTCCAGAAATACCAATCCTAAGGCCTTCTTCAGGCAATGGGTCGTAATAATACTCAAATACAAGCTCTTTCCCGTAATTGCCGGAATCACAATAGTAATTTGAGATTTTAGATTGTCCGGATGAGATATTTCCTTGCCATTCATGATAAATATCTCCACCTGGAGAATAAGCTATATTTGGAGTAATGACACTATTGCATGGATATTGATTTTGAACGGGATTTTCAATCTGGGGAGTCCAGTCATAACTGAAAATATAATTTTCAAAACAATCAGATTTAAATCCTTTGGCCTCAATATAAAGATATAACTCCTGACTAGTGTTTGAAATATAATAGTAAATTTCATCACTGCCGGTATATCGTGCAGATTTGGAAAGTATATTTTGGTTTTTATCCATCAAATACATATCAAAATCCAATCCGCCTTCAGATAAAACCAAATGTAAAGTCCCTGTATTGAAAATGTTTAGTCTGAAATAATCTCTCTCGCCATAAGTAGATATTTTGTGATTAGAAATCAATGAATCTTTAGCAACATTGGAAAGATTGGCAATTTGGACAGCACTCGAAATACTATTGTTTGACATGTCATTGCATTCAGGTTCTTTTTGCCAGTTAACTGTCAATTTGTATTTATTTATACAATCGAATTGATTTAATTTACCATACACTTTTATATAAAATTCGGATGCGTTGGAAACAAAAGTCAATTTTTCCTGACTTAAAAAGTTGTTTTTAGAAGACCCTACTAGATTAAAATTCTGATCTAGTATATCAAAATCCAAGTCAAGATAAAGATTGCTTAATACTACATCCAACAATCCATTATGTATCGTTTTAATTTTAAAAAAATCTACATCATTTGGTGAACTTATAAAAAACTCTCCGTTGATTGATTCGGAAACTTCTTTAAAGTTAAATATTTTATTATTTGCTATTGAGATATTATCATTAGGTTCGGCTAAAGTATCCATGCAATTTCCACCTCCACC
Organism: Saprospiraceae bacterium; assembly: GCA_049290115.1. GTDB lineage: Bacteria > Bacteroidota > Bacteroidia > Chitinophagales > Saprospiraceae > OLB9. The sequence goes on from JBATMZ010000157.1 coordinate 6,657, forward strand.
ATCAACGGTATAAAATGGGTTCCACTCAAGTATTAATGAATAAGTAAAATCGCAATTAAACTGATTTCCCGGACTGTAAGCTCTTAAATATAATGTTTCCTCATTCCCGTTTTCAAAATCATAAACCAGTGCTCTATTTGAAGAATCATTTGTTCCTGTTGAATTGCGTGAATCAAAAAAGTTGTATCCATCCTTTGACAATTCAATACGAACCGGGTAATGGTTACTAAATATATTAAATTTCAAGTTGCCATTTTTATGGAGTTTGATTTTAAAATAATCATAATCTCCATCACTACCTATTTTGGGGTTAATCTCTGTTTGCAAAGGTTCATTTCTCAGTGAACCAAAAATATTTGAAGACAAAGAAGGTGTAGAATTTGGTTCGTATATAACATCAATACAATCCGATGATTCGTCTTCCGGTGTCCACTCTATGGTTAATTTGTAATTTTCACATTTCACATTATAAGGATCATTCAAATTCATTATTGCAAGAAAAAAGGAAAAAGGTGAATCGTCTGATTTTTCATACTGAATAATTGTTTTTGACCCATCACTTATTTTTGAAATCCCCTGAATAGGATAATAATGATTCTCATCATCTGCTATGCCTATCCTATGGCCTGCATCCATAAATAATGGAATGGGCATATCTGTCAAAGTGATAGTAATAATTCCGCGTTTATTAAGTATTAAATTATATAAATCTACATCAAAAGGATTATCTATATTGGCATACAAAACTGTTGAATTACTTTGATCGCCTCCTATAAATACCGGGTTAGAAATCACTTGAAATGTATTATTGTTTTCATAAATGTCCGGTGTACAAGGAATGGGATTCGTTCCATCTATAAATTGAACATTGACTTCATAATTATAAATACAAGAATAATTATCTGGTTTTGTATTCACTCTGATATATCCAACCTTTGGTGAAGCTGAAGAATTTTCTATAAAATATGTTTCTATACCTACACCATTTTTAATATGGTCTGTAAATTCATTATTATTTTCATCAATGTATGTAAAATCAAAATCGTAATTGGAGCCTACACTCACTAAATTGACTGCATAATATCCTTTAGCATTCATTGTGAATTTAAAGTAATCATGATCATTGATTGTTTCAATTTCGCCAGTTATTGAAATCTTGTCTCCCGGATTGGATAATTGACCCATGAGCGTGCTCAAACTTTTTGTATTATTGGGCTCATTATTATCTATACAACTTTCGTCGGAATTTTCAATAGTAATAGTATAAGAATTGCCGCAGTCTGGCGTAAGCAAAGGTTTTATATCAAAAATCTTGGTGTGCGCAGCCCCCGGCATACTAATAATAAAAATATTGTTTATTCCGGGTGAAATCACATGCTCCGTATAATCTGTTAACAAATCTCTTCTGTAGATTTTAAATTCAGCCGGTATATCAGAAATGACGGTGACTTTATAATTTCTGTTTCCACCGCTTAATGACATAAAATAAGAATCTATGTCCCATGAATTATCAAACTTCCCGGAGACAGATTTTTTAAAAATAAGAGGAGGTGTTTCAACCGTATTGCTTAAGGCGAACGATGGGTTGTCAGGATAACTGGGTTCATTTGTATCTCTCTCGCAATCGGATGTAGGAATCCTAAAACTTCTGTTGACAGATGCGTAGGCATTCAGAATACTTGCCTGCTGATTTGAAAACTGCGATCTGCAAGGGTTAAAATAGGACATCATATTTTCGGTGTCTGGATCATAAGTCAAATTGGTGTCAGGTTCTTTATTACAGCTGTTAGACTGATGTTCAGAGCATTTGTATGTACAAATTCCATCGAGATTATTTCCGGGGTCAGCGGGCGTATCACAAATTAAATCTCCGGCCTGAAGGCAATTGGAACCATCTATTTTTTCGTCAGTAACTGATTTTAACCCTGGTCTGAAGACAGCATTACCAAAAGTATGTATTAAGCCTAAATAATGGCCGACTTCATGAGCCACGGTACCGACTCTAAATTTATGCGCTGAAATAAAAACTGCATCCATGTCTTCTGTATTGAATGCATCATAATCATGGCCTAACATTACGCCGGAATAATTATTGATAATTCCACCGGTAAAATAAATATTTAATGTTCCTTCAACAAATGAACCCGACTGTAAGTAATTAAAATTATTTGGTTCTGCCTTTAAAGACCTGCTTTCCGCATTTCTTATTTTGTTTTCCCACGAAAACAATGAAATACCTGTAGCAGCTAATCCTTCATTGGCTTCATCGATGAGCTCAAATATTTCTTCATCACTTAAACTGAATATATAAACATCATCTCTCCATATAGTGATAGGTATCCCAATCTGGTTTCTTTGTTGTATTGAAAAATCATGGTTTTTATAAAAAGCTTTAAGGGACTCGATTTTTTTTTCTGAAAATATGGTACCGCAATTTTGTCCACCTACATTGTTTGAAAAAGTCAAACCTATTAAAATAAAAAATAATGAAATAGTTTGTTTGGTCATGATACAAAGTTAAAAATACACATGTCAATTATATTTGTTTTTTATTTAACAATCAATGGTAGATGGTCGAATCACGTAGGATAAAATCATTTCTGCTTTCAGATTACCTTTTACCTTCATAAGATTTACAAAGATAATATGCTGAACGAAATACAGATCTATTTACTACTTTAATCTATCCTAGTATTTTTAATAGATCAAATTTCCCTCATGGCTTCTTTGCACAAAAAACGGAGTCAGCAATTAATTTTTTTTCAACAAAACATATTCAACCTGTCAATCCAAATACAAAATCCAACAAATTGGTCCAGCATATCAAATAGTTAGATAGTCAAATAGTTTTTACATTCTTTCTTTAAAATAATTTCTTGAATAATTATTTAATTCTATATTTACCATTGAAATAAATAGGAAGTTTTACCTTTTTGAAGGTAAGGGAAGGATTTTGGAAGGACATGGAAATTAGCTACAAAAATGGACCAAAACATTCAAATCTGGAAGAAACAGATAAAACAGAATAATAAGCGAATAGATATATTATTTTTAATAAATTTGAGTGGTTTTTGATGCACATATTAAATAGTTACTGGCAAGCATAAGATAACATATACCCATGACAATTGATTTTAAGAATAATGAAATTTTTTGGTGCGACAAAACTTTTAAAAGGGTTACTCACAGACCAATTTCTACATCATTTAAAGAAATTGAAGTCTTGAAAAATGTGAACATTCTGGTTTTAGAAGAAGATTTTAAATATTAAACAATAACAAATCAAATTTGTATTGCTTGAATCGAAATATGGAATTAATATGGTACTTGGACACTCCAAATAATAATCATTGGCATTTAGATTTGTATGTTGGATTTTCAATAAATGGAGAAGAATTATTCACAAATTCTTTCAGCTGTTACAGAGTTCATTTTACTGAATATGGTCAAATCCTAAATACTTGGTTTACCAAATGAGTGTCGAAATTAAAATTCATAAAACAGTGGGTGAAATTCTTTGCGGAGATATCTATAAAAGAACAGAGAACAAAAACACTTTGGCGTCTCATGAACTTAATGTATCTGAATCTCTGATTAAAGATTTTGAATTTGATGATAGCTTGATTATGAAAATAAGATCATCGGAGAATTATATTTATTTAGCAACAAAAGTTTATAATTACATTAGAGAAATAAGAATCGAGAAAGGGTTATTTACAAAGTTCAAATTTGAGATTGATGAACCAGCAAAATCGCCAGGAAGAATTAGATTGTCAATATCTGACGCAATATACTCTGGGTTAATTTTAGATGGTGCATTAAATGAAGTTGATTTCATTGACTATAAACGTAGAATAAATATCTTATGCAATGAAATCGTTCCAGAAATTTTAACTTTATTCGGCGGTGAAATTATTGAAACTAGAATTGGACCAAATGCTTAGAAGAGCCAGCCAGCCAGTAACACAGGCTATGATGTACAGCTTCATAACGGTCAGCCGTCACATAGCCAAACCGTTATCATCAATTTTACCCAACTAGAATATAATTATATACGTCTATATTGAAAATGATAGATATGAAACATATACTTTTTACTCTTCTAATTATGCAATTTGGTTTTGATGAAGTTATTATCTCTCAAGATTGCACTTTGCCAGTAAACTGGAGAATTGAAAAAGATACCATGCCTGGATTTTCCAAGCAGCACGATCTTTTTTTTGCTTCAGATAAAATTGGATACACAACAGGTGTGAGAGGGACTTTGAGGAAAACTATAGATGGAGGTAAAACATGGGAAATTATACATGGATTGCAAGGCATGGGAACAAGGGCTATTATGAGAACATTGTATTTTGTCGACGAATTAGTAGGCTTTGCTTCAGGAGATGGTGATTACGATCCGTTTAATAATATAGACAATGATGCTGAATTTCTTAGAACTTATGATGGTGGCCTAACATGGGAGAAAAACTTTGTTGATAGTATAGAGAGGGTTAATGATCTCAAGTTTTTTGATGATAAGCATGGTTTGGCTATTTGTTATGCAAAAAATGGGACACACCCAATACTTGAGACCCATGATGGTGGAAAATCTTGGGCATATTTGGATGTTCCTGTCTCTAGCGTAGAAGGGAGTAATTTTATCTTTGCGGGTGACCGTGTACTAGTCTATGGTGAAGACAAAATGAATTTTACAAATCATATATTATTCGAAATAAAGGAAGATGGTTCTTTGCATTACGGCTTGACCATGCCACCTAATAAATGTAGTTATTATTTTTACGATGAATTTATAGGCTTTGCCCGGACAGCTGACAAGGGCTATAAGACGGAAGATGGAGGCATTACATGGACAGAAATCGAATTTCCTGAAACTAACCTTTGGTCTGTCTTTCATTTTGCCGACCCGAATAATGGTATAGTTGCAAATACAATATATGAATCAGACACTTCAGGCTGGGAATTGTGGTGGTACCCAGTTGGTTTAGAGGTATTCGTCACTGAGGATGGAGGCGAAAATTGGGTAAGATTTGAATCTGGAAATGCTTGTGCGATAGAAGGCAGACTTAGTCATTTTGCAAAGAATGGTGAAATTCATTTTCATGCTGGCAATTATAATGGTACATACAAATTTAATTTTTTAAATTCTAATCTAAAAGAAAATGATAAAATTAAAATAAGGCCAAATCCTGTTACTGAATATTTACTCATTGATAACTTGTCTGGGTCTACCCTTAGAGCGGAAATTTTCAATCTTTCAGGACAAAAATTATACGAATCAGAAGCAACCTCAAAAATCAATGTTGAACATTTAGTCAAAGGTTATTATATTCTAAGATTATGGGATTCTGCACAATTTTCGATTTTTAATTTTGTTAAATTGTAAAATATTAATTTTAGTAAAGCTGGTAACAAGCGACGATGACGATCATGCTTCTTTCGTCAGCACGACACATGTCGCCAAAACGTTACCAGCAATTTTTGAGAGATTAATCTCAAAACCAAACTTTATCAACGTAAATCAATTTTAATGAGATTTACGAAATAAGTTTTATTCTATCTCGTTTTACTGTTATGAAATTAGAGAAAATACTTTGTTATTTAATGCTCAGTTTGATTATATTTTCTTGTAATCCAACTGAAGATCCAACATTGAATAGTCGTTGGCGGCTAATCAAAGTAAAAGAGTTAGATACACCAACATCAAGTCCTGGATATATTCATATTTATCCAGCAATACCTTTTGTTAAGGAAAAACCTATTTTTGCTTTGGATGCTGACTATCAAATCTGGAGTTGGAGTGATAGTTCACGAGTTGAATACACTATAATATATAAAGGTTTGGAATTATTTGCTAATACAGCACACCCTTATGAATTAATTAGAGATACTATCCACTACACAGACAGTATACATTATAGTAGATATAATTTTCAAATTATTGATAGAAGTTTAATTTTGAATGGCTATGGAGTTTCTCAACTTGGCAAACACAGATTCACTTACTATTTTGAATTAGATGAATAATACGAAGGGCCTTTTCAGTGAGAATTTGTTAATGGCCTTTATAAGCTTCATACCCTTCACGGTAAAATAGAGATATCAAACTGCTTTCGAAGATGACTATTTGTCCCGATAGGGACTTGATATGGGTAGAATTTCAATCAGAGGCGAATTTTTGTGCCGTCAGGTACAACATATAAATGGAACGAAATGTATGGGAGGTATTTTATGTTTCGTACCTACGGCACTAGGGGGGATCTATTATGCTTATTCTACCGATATTTCGTGCCTATAAAGGTCATTATTATCACAATGTCATCCCTTCGAGCCAACTTTTTAAAAATCAAGGGCATGGAACAGCTGATGCCACCAGATTTTCGCCTACCATTTTAAGTATAAAACATTGTCCCTGATAATTTTTAAGGATGATCCCCTTATCCGGATTATCAATATAAATAGTACCATTTGACAGGTGTAACTCAGTGAGAGGTGTTTCAGTATTGAAACCTACTTTAGGAAAATCTTCACAAACGTCTCCGATATCGTTGTTATTTTGATCAGTTTGGAATGGATTCGGAATAAAAGGACAATTATCATCAATATCAAAGATACCATCACAATCAGAATCTAAAAGTTCACAGGCATCACCTACGCCATTGTTATTGCAGTCAACCTGATCACTATTGGCGACTTCCGGGCAATTATCGCATACGTCGCTAAGTCCATCATTATCGGTGTCTATTCCTTCGTTTATACTCAAATTTAGAGTTAATGTGTCAGGACAACTATTAGAACCAATGGTATAATAAAAATACAGTCCTGATTCTGTGTATGTATTTCCGTTACCTTCTGTCCATGTAAATGACGAACAATTACTTTCATTTTGTTGGATATTGTTTCCTTCAGTATTTATGGTTAGGATTAATGTACTCCTGTTACACTCAGAAGGATAATGTACATAGGTTCCGCTTTGGGTATATGTCTGGCCCGTGCCGGAAGGAGGCAGCCAAGTGTATTGATTACAAGCTTTTCTTGTTGTAGTTGAAGAACTTCCACTATTGGTGATGGTCAGATTAAGTGTATGTGAGTAAGTGCATCCGTTGGTGTGAGTGGTGTCAAAATGGTAAACTCCACTCTGATAATATGTATTCCCATCACCTATAATCCAATTGTAGTAATAACACTTGGTTACAGTAGTGGTTGTTGTAAAATTAGTACAAGCATCACCTATTCCATCGCTATTACAATCCAACTGATCAGGATTGGAAATACTTCTGCAATTGTCAATGGCATCGACAAAACCATCCCCATCTGAGTCCTGACAAGCATCACCGATATCGTCATTGTTCCAGTCTTCCTGATTAGGGTTTGAAATGGTAGGGCAGTTATCTAAAAAATCATTGATACCATCATTGTCGTTATCAGGGGCATTTTCACAGTTTTGCAAAACGGTTGCTTTGGAACTGCAATCCGTACCGTTATTAGAGATGGTAACATTGTTGGGATTTTGCCAAAGTTTATGACAAATTGCTTCCACTGCACAATTAGATAAAAATGGGTTGTTTGTAATAGTTACAGTTGACATGGTCAATGTTTGATCAAGTGCTCCTATGTCACTAAGAAACGGATTATATGTAATTAGAAGCGTATTTGCATTGTCAAGTATTTGAAATCCTTGTAGGGAAGTCATGACATGATTGCTTATGATCCCAAGACTTCCGACAGTAGAAAGACTATTAAATCCGTTTAAAACAGAAACTATTCGATTGGAACTAATTGTTAATTGATTTTGAACTGAAGCAAGATTATTGAGTGCAGAAAAATTAATTAGATTGCCGCCAAAAGTGGCAGATCCCTCTATATTCTGTAGATCATTCAATCCATTTAAATCTATATATTGATTTGTATTTTCATAATCTTTTACAATATTTAGATTTCCACCAATGTTCGTTAATCCACCCAAATTTGAGATATTGGTTAAATTATAGTTACTTGTAAGTACCAAATTTGCATTTAAGTTAGTTATGCCTCCAAATCCGGACAGTGAGGTAATGGAACTACAACCAGATATTGATAGAGTTGAACCGATTGAGGTCAGTTGTTCCAGACCTGTTAAATTTGTGATATTGGACACAGAAGTAAGTATCATACTCCCACCAATACTTGTAAGGTTGTTTAAGCCTGATAGATTTATTAAACTATTTGAATTCAGGATTTGCAGACTTCCACCTATCTGTGTGATCTGACTCAAGCCATTTAAATTGGTGATGTTGTTTCCTGTAATGCCTACATTGCCGTCGATAGTTGTACAACCGGGATAATTGGTCGGAAAATTATCCACTTCAGACTGAGTGCTGAATACGATGGCTATGGGTATGC
>JBATMZ010000158.1:0-62565 GCA_049290115.1 Saprospiraceae bacterium
CTATTAGTCCTTACAGTCATTGTATTATGGGGATATTATGGGTTTAACCCTATTAATGTCAAAGAATTTTCAATTTACACCGGACACAACCTCAATTTTTTTGTCGACTTTTATTTTGATAAAGTAACGGCGATATATTGTTTTGTTGGTTCGATGCTTACCTTTCTGGTTACCACGTACAGCAGTACCTATTTGCATAGAGAATTGGGCTATAAACGGTATTTTTACACCATCCTTCTTTTTTACGCAGGCTATATGTTAGCTGTATTCGCAGGCAATTTAGAGACCTTGTTTATTGGTTGGGAAATACTCGGACTAACTTCTTTTTTACTAGTCGCTTTTTATAGGGAACGATACTTACCCGTCAAAAATGCATTCAAAGTTTTTTCTATTTATAGAATAGGTGATGTAGGCATTATTTTGGCGATGTGGGCTAGTCACCACTTGTGGCATGAAAATATTACGTTTCACAAACTATTGAATGCAGACCTTGTTCACGACCATTTGATAGGTCATTCCATGTTTGGGTTTTTCATTTCAATGATGATATTATTGGCTGCATGTGCTAAATCAGCACAATTTCCATTCTCATCATGGCTACCTCGGGCTATGGAAGGACCAACGCCATCCAGTGCCATTTTTTATGGCTCACTTTCGGTGCATTTAGGTTTGTTTTTATTGATACGAACGATGCCATTTTGGGAACATCAGACGATTGCTCGAGTCATCATAGGTTCGGTGGGATTAATTACGGCAATTATAGGATCTTCCATTGGTCGAGTTCAATCTTCAGTAAAAAGCCAGATAGCCTATGCTTCGGTTGCTCAGATAGGATTGATGTTTATCGAACTGTCCTTAGGGTGGAAAACATTTGCTTTGTTTCATTTTGCAGGAAATGCTTTTCTGCGAACGTATCAACTTTTAGTGTCCCCTTCTGCTGTCAGTTATTTGATACGTGAACAATTTTACCATTTCGAAGCTAAAAAACAATCGGTAGAAACCCATTTCAAAAAGAAGCTAGAATACTCTTTGTTTTTATGGAGCATCAAGGAATGGAATATGGATGAATTGCTAGATCGGTTTTTATGGAAGCCCCTTAAAAATCTGGGTAATTTATTGCGGTTTCTCAATATTCGCAACGTGTATTATATTACGATTCCGGCCTTTATTTTAGGTTGTATTATATTATGGACGAAGTTTCACATTCCTCCTTTTTTAATCCATATTTTGCCGGAATTATTTGCCTTTATTGGACTGATTTTAGTACTGAGAGCTTATGCCGGAAGAAAAAATGTATTTGTCGTTTGGTCTCTCCTTATCATGAATCACTTATGGGCAGTACTAGCTATTTCCTTTAATGACGCTTTAAATTTTAATGAAATTTTGTTTCATTTAGCGGGTATATTTCCTTCTGGATTATTGGGTTATTTTGTATTGAGACGACTCAAAAAATTAGAACCCGATGTCGACCTAAATCGATTTCAAGGTCATGTCTACGAACATCCAAAGATGGCCGTATTGTTTTTGATGGCTGCTTTAGGGTTGGCAGGATTTCCGATAACTTCAGCGTTTGTAGGTGAAGATATTTTATTTTCACACATAAAATACGATCAGGTTTTTTTGGCCTTCTTCATGGCACTAGGATTTGTAGTTCAAGGAATTGCCTTAATCCGTATGTATGCCAGAATATTTTTGGGGCCTCACGTTAAAAAATATCATGTGGTCGCTCCAAAGTCGATGTAGACGTTTTTTAAATTCATTATACTTTTAGATGTGAAAGCAGGTATTCTTTGTGATTCCTGCTTTCTTTTTTGTGGACTTAAAAATATTAAACCGAACAATTAAGGGATGTACTCACCTTTATTATAGTTCTACCTATCATTTTTCAAGTTCCTTGACCATTTTTTGTGCTGAAGGAATATTGGGATTGATGACCAAAGCTTTTTTGTATGCTTGTAATGCGCCAACCTTATCACCTTTCAATAACAATAATTCTCCATAGCTATCCCAACAATTGCCAATATTTGGGAAAAGTTCCGTATTCAATTTAAATATTTCCTGGGCTTCCTTCAATTTTCCTTCATTCATTAAATCATATCCCAAATTATTTAAAAGTAAATCCTTAGGGTCACCTTCAAACCAATTGGTCGTTAAATTTTCAAAATTGTCTTGAATAAACTGGAGGCCTTGTTTTTTATATTGAATATATACATTTAGTTTGGCTGGCAACATGGCTTTGTCGGGAGTTTTTCCTTTAATAATATTAAAAATACCCCAAGCAATTTTTTCGGCTACTGGTTCATCCATATTGGCAAACACCACAATACTTATATCGTCAGCCAACATCTCCAAATGGACGGTATTCGATCCATTAAACCCACCTGCCAATGGTATTCCACTTCCATTTTGAAGATAAAGCGGCTCAATATGTGTAAAAAACTCGTCCTCATTTTTTGTCTTTTGACTGATGAGTTTATTACCATAAAAAAAAGCCCTATAAAATGATAAAATATCTGCCGCAGTGGCATAAAATCCACCATCAGATCTTGGTTCGGTGATCATAAATTCGTTGGCCTCATAACCGCTAAAAGTTTTTGTATATCCAATGGCTTTATTTGGAATATTTTTCACATCATAAACCACCAATGACTTCAAATTCAAGGGTTCTTTAATGTTATGTACCACATTTTGAGCAAAGGTCTTGCCCGTTACTTTTTCTATGATAGCACCAAGTAAAATGTATCCTGCATTGGAATATTCTCTTTCACTTCCAGGTTTAAAAAGTAAAGGCAATTCTTTGATGAGTGGCAAAAGTCCTTGAATATTTTTTTGGTCGTAGGGCAAATCCCAATATATCGGCATATGGTAATCTCCAAAACCCGACCTATGATTTAACAAGTGATCAATGGTCACTTCTTCAATTTCATTTTGTTTAAATCCATCCAAAAAGTTTACCAACTTATCAGATAACTTCAATTTTCTCGCTTCAACCAATTGCAAAATGACGATCCGTGTAAACGATTTATTCATACTACCAATGGCAAATTTTGTTTCCAGTGTATTCTTAATTTTTGTTTCTTTATTGGCCATTCCAAAAGCTTGACTGTATATCGGGATTCCTTTTTGTGCTATCACAACTACGCCTGAAAAAATATCAAGATCCAAATAAGTTTTTACCAATTGTTCAGTCTTTTTTGTAAAGTCTTCCTTATTGGCCAATAAAACTGTTTCTTGACTCCTCCCTAAAGTAAAAATGCAAAGGGAAAAAACAACTAAAATGCTCGATTTCATGAATAATATTTTTTGTGAAATACAAGAGTACCGCTTTTTACTTATCCATTTTAATTGAAGTGACAAGACACCATGAATAAGTGACAAAACCAACTATTTTAGGTAACATGTTGGTTCTAGTAATTTCATCACAAATAAAAAGGGATTCATCACATCTTCCGTAGTCAAGATTTTCAAATGATTATCTTTGCCAAATGAAGAGACACTTTGTAGAAATATTTATTCATATCATTTTTTGGGGTTCAACCGCATTTTTATTGACCACCAATTTTTCTATTGAGTCTCATACTATCGAGTTGATCAATGGTGTCGAAACGGTTAGTATTGTACGAAATAGTGGATTGATTTTTCAAATTATCAACATTGTTTTAATTTCCATTTTTTTAGCCTATATCAATATTTGGCTCATTGTTCATTTGAAACAATCCAACAAAACAAAGACGGTTATCTATGTATTGATGGCTTTTTTGGGTGCACTTTTGCTGTCGTATTTTATAATCCATCTTCCTATATATGGTAAAGTTCCACAATTGCCCATTCCACTGGTTTTTGGTTTGGTTTCTTTTTATGGTGCGCTATCAGTTGCCTATGGCCTAGGTAAATTATGGTATTTGAACGCCCAACGGCACCAACAGTTGTTGATTGATAAAAACAAAACAGAATTGTCGTTGCTTAGAAATCAATTGCAACCTCACTTCTTATTTAATGCTCTCAATAATCTGTTGTCGATGGTTCATTCTACCGACAATCCAAAATTAATCGATGCCATTGAAAGGCTTTCAAACCTATTGCGCTATGTCGTAGAAGAAACCAAAGGCAATAAAGTACCGTTACACAAAGAAATATTTTTTCTTCAAAATTACATCGAACTACAATTGTTACGATTCAACGAATCTGAGGTAAAAATAGATTTTATCATTGATGGCAAATACGACCAACAGAATGTAGAACCAGGATTGTTGATTCCTTTTGTTGAAAATGCCTTTAAATATGGCGCAGAACCTGAAAAAACGAATCAAATTGACCTTCGTTTTGATATCACTCAACCCGATCAAATACAGTTTTATCTCAAAAATAAAATTATGCTCCAATCTTCAGATGGTAATGGTACTGGAATAATATCGACTAAAAAAAGATTAGATCTTATTTACCCCAATAAATATTCACTTACAATAAATGAAAATGAATATTTTATCGTTGAATTAAAATTGACAACGAGATGAAAGCGATTATAGTTGACGACGAACCCAAAGCCATTGAGTTATTAAAAAACTATTTGCAACACTTTTCAAGTATAACATTAGTGTCCACTTTTAGAAATGGACTGAATGCCTTTGAATTCCTTAGCAAAGAACCTGTTGATATTATATTTTTAGACATCAATATGCCGCATATTTCAGGTATTTCACTATCAAAAATACTTCCTCCACATATCAAGGTAATTTTTACAACGGCTTATTCAGAATATGCAGTAGAAAGTTATGAAATAAAAGCAACCGACTATTTAGTAAAACCTATTAGTCTAGAACGATTTACCAAAACGATGAGCCGAATTCTATCCAATAATGAAACGGGTTATAATTCAGATAAAAAAACAATTTTGGTCAGGAGTGGAACGGAAACGTATAGGCTTTTGAGCCACGAAATTAACTATCTGGAAAAGGATGGAAATTATATGACATACCATTGCAATCATCAAAAAATACTCGCTCGAGAAACAATCCAAGAATCTTTGCAAAAACTTCCATCCACCTTTATTCAAACCCACAAATCCTTTATTGTCAATATGGAACAAATCACCCGTTTTGATAAAAACATGATTACCATTGACCAAAAAAATATTCCGTTAAGTGAAACTTTCAAGGATCAATTTTTAAAAGCATTGGAAAAGTAATCTACTTATTTCCATCATATTTGATTTACTTTCCATTTGATCGATATAGCGTACAGCTACTCATCGTTTTTTTCTTTTTTGTCTAAAAAGTACAATTTTAGGCTTAAAATCCTTTAGATATTTGCCCAATTAAAACGTACATCATGCACCACTATTTGTTAATTGCTTTTTGGGTCATATTACTTAATGTCCTTGGCGTGAGTCAAGGAAACGTCCAATTGATCGTTCAAGACGCCATTACCTCCGAACCAATCATTGGCGCACTCGTAGTTATTAAAAATAAAAAAGATTCTGCAATGGTAAAAGCAGATATTACCAATCAATTGGGACAAGTGGCCGAATTGATAGATATTCCAAACGGAAACTACTATGCCGATGTTTCGTATATCGGTTATGAAAATTATACTTCAGGTATGTTTAATATTATGAATAATACCTATGACTTAGGTGTAATTTCTTTAAAAGTGGCTTCACAAAATCTAGAGGAACTCACCGTCACTGCTACCCGACCTTTTATCGAAAGAAAAATAGATAGGCTAGTCGTCAATGTAGCCAATAGTATCATCAACACAGGTGGAACAGCCTTTGAGGTTTTGGAAAAATCTCCCGGTATTCTTATCGACGGAAATGAAAATATTACTATGAGGGGAAAATCTGGCGTCCTCATCTATATCGATGGTAGACAGTCACCGATGTCAGGAGCAGATTTGGTTAATTATCTTAAAAATGTGTCGGCCAATAATATAGACCGCATTGAATTGATTACTAATCCTTCAGCCAAATACGATGCCGCAGGAAACGCAGGAATTATAGATATAAAAATGAAAAAAGATCAAAATCTTGGATTTAACGGAAGCGCCACTGCTGGTTATGGCCAAGGTGTTTACCCCAAAGCCAATGCTGGATTTAGTCTCAATTATCGCAACAAAAAAATCAATGTTTATAGTTCCTATAATTATGGTTATAGGCTAAATCTCAACCATTTACTTTTGGATAGAAAATTTTATGATGATGGTCAGTTTATCGGTAAAGATACCAAAGACAATTACACTAAAATTCCCGTCAATTTTCACAATATCAGAATGGGAATCGATTACAATATTTCGAAAAGCACTATTATAGGTATTGCGTTTACTCCTAATTTTTTTCAAGGAAAACCGTACAATCGAAACCAGTCCCAGGTATTTGACGAAAATTACAATCAAACATTTTCATTCAAAAACAACAATACCAACGACAATAATAATGACAACGGCGTACTCAACTTCAACCTATATAAAACCTTTGGTTCAGAGGGAAAAGATTTAAATGTAGACGTAGACTTTGGACAATTTAATACCAATGGACTAAGTAGTAATATTGCCCATTATTTTGACCTTCAGGGTAATAAATTTAAACCTGATTATCAATTAGATGGAAACCAAAAAGGTATTTTACAATTTATCACCGTCAAATCCGATGTTACTTTTCCTTTAGGGAAAGAAGCTAAATTGGAAGCTGGTTTTAAAACTTCCTATATTAATGCTGATCAAGATGCCAAGTTTTATGAAATAATAGACCAACAAGAAGTAGTCGATGTCAATAAAACCAATCATTTTATATACACAGAAAACAATAATGCCGTTTATGTCAATGCATCAAAGGCTTTCAAAAAATGGGATGTACAATTGGGTGTTCGAGCTGAGCAAACCAATTATGTAACTAACCAGGAAATTGGAAATATGAAATTTGATTCGACTTACATAAAACTGTTTCCCAGTACTTTTGTAACGTACAAATTTAATCCCGAAACGAGCATTTATGCTAATGTTTCAAGGAGGATAGACCGACCTGGTTTTTCAGACCTGAATCCTTTTCTCTTCCTAATTGATGTGACTACATTTTCTACTGGAAACCCAAGACTGCAACCACAATTTACGTGGAATTACGAAATGGGATATACAGGAACACGATTTAATTTAAGTGTCAATTATAGCAAAACAACTTTGATGCAAACTACTGTATTGTCAAGGCTGGAAGACATTTTTCCACACTTGAGTGAAGAGGGTAATATCACCATTCAAATACCCTTAAATTTAGCTAATTCTGAAATGGTAGGAATGTCGGCATCTGTGCCCATTCAAATTTTAAAAAACTGGAATAGTAACAATAATCTAAACATATTCTACAACCATTTTACCGGCAATTTATCCAATACCAACCTGAGTAATGGATTAGCTTCGATAAATTTTTCTACCAATAATAACCTTGTTATTTCTACATCGTGGACCGCAGAGTTTTCCTTCAATTACAGTAGTAAAAACAGGTATGGATTTATGATTATGGAACCAAGATATGGATTAGGTCTAGGAGTGCAAAAAAAGATATTTGATGGCCGTGGAAATATTCGATTCAATATAAGTGATATTTTCTGGACAAACCTGCCTAAAGCGAGAATTGCCTTTGATAATTATGTCGAAGATTGGCATGCATTTCGAGAAACTCGGGTCGCCAACCTAAGTGTTTTCTATAGGTTTGGAAATAATAAGGTAAAACAAGCTAGAAACAGAAAAACGGGTTCTGAAGAAGAACGACAGCGTATTTAATCGAAAATTACGATGATGTTGCAAAAATTAAAAAATGAGAAAGGTCGTACATTTTGCTCAATAATTGAACAAATGAAAAGGAATATTTTTATTGTTCAACGAGCTAGTTTTGGGTTTGTGAATGGCCATACTATTCTAGGCATTATTTTAAGTCTACATGTCTTTTTTTCAAATATTTTGAATAGTCAAACCAATATTTACGTGTGTGATATTGGCCATTTTGAACAAGGCCCATGGCGAATTCTAAAATATGATGAAAACGGAGAAAATGGTTCCGTTTTTATTCAAGAAAAATTAGGTTGGCCTCAAGAAATGGTTTTTCTAGAAGACAAAAATGAATTGCTCATCTCCAACTTTACTACGTCAAACATCGTACGGTTTAACGCAACGACTGGCAAATATATCTCCACTTTTGCCAATGTACCTGGTTCGCCGACAAGAATGAAAATAGGTAAAGATAGTCTGCTCTACGTAATAACATGGCTTGGAAGTGGCAAGGTAAAACGATATACACTCGATGGCACGTTTGTAGGTGATTTTACTAAAACCGGGGTTGATTCAAGCATTGGTTTGGATTGGGATACTGATGGAAATTTATATGTTTCTTCTTTTTATGGAAAATTTATAGAAAAATTTAATCCTTCCGGGGAATCATTAGGAAAAATCATAACAAGTAACCATTTGATTGGGCCGACAAACATTGAATTTGATGATGAGGATAACCTCATTGTACTTGATTTTGATGGAGGAGCTATAAAAAAATTTCATAAAAACGGGCAGCACATCAAAACACTTTTTATGAATACACCCCAATGCGAAGGATTAACCAGGATGGAAAATGGCCAATATTTAGTAGGCATCGGAGGGACTGGTGCTGTTCGATTATATGATACTGATTTTTCTTATATCAAAGAAATTATACCTTCGGGAAGTGGAGGATTAGTGAGACCAAATGCGGTGACCGTCCATACGACGAATACATCTTCGACAATAGATCATCATACATCTGAATATTTTATAAAACCAACAATAGGTTGCCATTTTACTTTGGCATCGGTCATAAACGGAGAAAACATCCAACAAATACATGTATATACAATGGGTGGAGCATTGGTTTTTAGTGAAAAAAACCCATCGGAATTTGATGTTTCTGAATTAAAAAATGGTTGGTACATGATCCAAGCTACAACAACTACTGGAAAAAAATATCAAAATAAAATAATGATCGTTCAAAATTAAAATGTAGGGTTCCTTGAAAAAGATCCACCTTGGATTTTTGTAGTTAGAAATCGACCAAACAAGCACCTTTATAGAAAATAACCATTGTTTGGTATAGAAAAAAAATTATTTAACTATTTTTAACACATAGGTAATTACTATAACCTTTAGATTTGTTCATTCGATATTTAGATGTCGAAAACCGCATCAAATCACCTTTATATTACCGTTTTGTGGACATTTTAAAGAAGTACATTCATCATATTTCAGCCTCACAATTTTTGGATGCTACCGATGAGTTTACCTTGGTAGTACCCGATGCGATGACGGAATTGGTCATCAATTTGGGTGGTCCATATTTCCGTCAATGTGCTTCAAGAGGTTCGGCTATTGAGATAAAAGGAAGTCATTTTATTGGCTTCAAAACAAAAAATTGTTTTGTAAAAACAAATATGTCGATGAAGGCATATTCCGTTCGTTTTTTACCGGGTGCCATCAAACATTTCACCAAATTTCCCTTGTCCGAATCCATTAATGAGATTTTTGATGCCTCTCTTATTTTTGGAACGGGTATTAAAGAATTAGAGGACAAACTTTTTTTTTGTAGAGATAACCATTTAGCAAAACACCACATTGAAGACTTTTTGATGAATAGGTTTTTATTAGTGGCGGAGCAAAACAAATCTTTAGAAAAACTTCAATTACTGTACAAAAACCAAATCAGCGGCGAAAATAGCAAGCTAAAAGATTTAGGCTTTAATTACAAATCTATGGAGCGTGTTTTTTTATCGGACATAGGCATTACGCCAAAAATGATGATGAGTATTATCCAATTCAACCATGCAACAAAATTGATGAATCAAGCAGAAGATAATATTTTACTAACCCAAATAGCATATCAATCCGGATACTACGACCAAGCCCATTTCATCAGAAGTTTTCAAAAATTTTCGGGCAATAGTCCTTCCCAATATTTAAAGCTAAAAAACAATATGATTACCTTTAATCAGGAAGTAATCAATAGTCAGTTTTAGACACAATCTCTAAGTCGAAGTAATAAAACTTCCATAGTACATTTTTTGATATTTTCAAGGGCTCACATATTAAATATTCTTCTCAATTTGTAATAAAATAATGGTGAATTTGTATCGACTAATCCACCACTATTTTTTAAAACAAAAACCAAATATTTTAATTTAATGCTTAATTATTACAAATCTAAAGTTGTATTGTAATAATATAGTACCCATTCAAGGTGTTCAATTGATATTCTCCAGCAGGGATCATTTTGAGCTGCGGTGCATGGAGTTCCTCTTTCAACCAAGTGGGAATTACGTATTCATCATTAAAGGTCACATTGTTTTTGCCTGAAAAATAAACCATTTTATCAGGTTGGTTCGTCCTCAATTTTTCAGCATGTAATTTGAGGGTTATTGTTTGATATTCAGCGCTATAACCCATCACGGCATTGTGAAGTTTTGGTCCCCCGCTGATGACAATATTACAAATACCTAATTTGGTACAATCGTGTTTTTTACGTCCGATTTCCACATCAACTTCTACTTCAACCTCTGGTTTTGAACCTTTTGAAGATGTGTGGGCAGTTTTATTTATTTGCGAACTTCCAAAAGCTGGTACAAGCAATAAAGCAACAAGAAATACTAACATATTTTTCATAAAAATCCTATTTAAATGGTGCATGAATTTTGATTAAAAAGTAATTAATCATGGTATAGATTATTCAACCATGTTTAGTTATCGGCTGAGATGGTATAGGTGAATTTGTTGCCTACGGAATAATTCCTTATCGCAACACTCAACACCCTTCCTTTTACATTATGTAAGCTGAATGTCTTAGACATATTTTGATTTCCGTTGGGAAATGTGTGCGTGTCTAGTTCTGTGGTCTGTCCATTTTTCCTGGTACTACAAACACTGACCCCTGTATTCGCTTTTCCATCTGTTTTGTGAATAGTAATCGTGACAGTTTCGTTAAAAGAAGGAGGTAGCACAAACGTTCTTTTAGTTTGTCCAACGATGTTACCATTTTCTGATTCTCCATAGTCAAGTGAACGGGCGCCTATGTTTCCCCAGCCATTTTGGTTCAATAAATTCCATAATTGTAATGCATTAGATTTTTTTTGGACCCATTCACTTAGGGTAATGTTTCCGCTCCAACCCCCGTATTTGTCCCACATAGCCGAAATGGCAGCTTGAGAATCACTACATCCAGGTGTTTGTGAAAAACCTAATTGACAAAAAAACATCATGGTTAAAATAATAAAAAACTTATTCATAATATATATAATTTAGGGTAAAAAAATCATTTCATTAAGCATATAATATTGGCAACTGGAAGAAGCCTGGTAAGGGAAAAATCTTTTTTGAATTGTGTTCGCAGCGAAAAATTCAGCAAAATGTTTCTGCTCAATTTAAAATCTCCACCATAGGCAATCGTCCATTGATTTAAGGCTTCATTTGGCTTAAAATCTAACCAACCATTCCCTACGTCTTCAATATATTTAGCGGCAAAAATTTCATCATCATTAAAAGGCTGATCACCTTGTGCATCAAAATAATTATTAAGTTTTTCAAAGGCAACCTCAATAAAAAAGTTATATTTTACATTACCATATCGATAACCAAGACCATATAACATATTAGATTTATTTTGAATATTTGAGTACCTGACCATACCAGTCATTAATCCATGTTTTCCCGATTTGAGGCAACCGTTTATCCATAAGCCAAAACCCGCCTTTTGAATTTTCAAACTATCCAAAGAGGCATTATCGTAGGTGTACACAGAGCCAAAAGCAAAATCCAACATAGTTTGATTCCAGTTTTCAGCCATAAATTGTTCGACCATATTTTGATATATCATAATGGCTTCCTGACTAATACCCACTTTTTGAAGATGAATGGCTTCTAGTTGAACTTCTATGTCTTCCTTTACTTTTGGGTCCGTCGTATTATACCTTAAGGAAATTAAGGAATCTACTTTACGGGATAAAATCTTCTCCTGTATTTCAACTTCTGAATCTATCTTTCGAGATAATATTTTATTAGTTAAAGGATCGTTCTTTTTATACAAATTGACCTTAATAGCATACGATGCATGATTGATTCCATCGATCTTTGCCGTAGCTCCAGAAACACTAAGGGTCGACAGTTTCCTTGCCATTTTTGACAAAGCCATATATTCTAACCATGATTTTTTCTTAAAATAAAAATGCCAAATGGGCTGGCCTTCAATGGCAAGATCCGGTGCTAGATTATAGTTTTTTATCCTCCAATCTACTTTAAAACTTCGCAAATCACCAGGTCTTAATACGATCTCAGGATTTACACCCAATAAGGCAAAAGCCGGTGAGGATGGGATAGACATTTCTACATTTTTCATGAGACCATATTGATCGTCTTGTGCATAAATTAAATGAGTGAATACCATACTAACTATAAGAATAACACTAATCTTCATAAGCTATATTTTGATATTTAAATTATTTACTTCATTATATTCGCAGTGGGCTGTTAGCTATGATGGCAAAAATAAAGGGTGTTTAGCCTATATTTTTCATACCATAGTATGAATTTTACTTTCTAGAAAATGAAGAGATTTGCAACATGAATGGACAAAATCATGAAGCCCAAAAAAACCAAAATAGAAAAGAATATTTTTAGACAAGCCCGACTTTCGTCAAATAATGAAGATTCCAATGATAATATTCCCAAAACGGTATTTGAAACTCAGATCTTTATGCTTGAAGAATTAATAGATATTGAAAAAAAAATCAGTAACTTACTTCACGAAAAGGAGGAATCTCACAATTATATACATAAAAAACCCAAAAAATAATCCAAAGTAAATTATCGATATAGATGAAAAATATAGTCTTCCTTGCATGTTTCGCCATCTTTCCGTGTTATTTGGCTGCTCAGTCATGTTTACTAGATTCTATGGGTCATCAATTCAATACTAAGCTATACGGCGAACCTAGATTAGCCTTGATGTACGCTAAACAGTTTGATTCTATTTCAAATGAAGAAAAAGATTTTTGGCACATAGCCCTGGCTAAAAATTACATTGGAATGAGTTATAATGTCTTGAATGATTATGAAAATGCACTGACCTATTTTTATAAAAGTTTGGCACTCTTCACCAAATTGAGTCAAAAAAAACAAGAGGCTGTATTATACAATAACTTAGGTACGGTTTACAACAATTTGGGCAATCCAACAAAAACTATAGAAATGTACCAAAACGCTTTAGCCATTTTCCAATCAATTCAAGATTCAACTTGGATACCTAAAGTATTGTACAATTTGTCAACCCAATACAATAGTTTAAAAAACTTTGAAAAAGATATTGATTTAAAAAAGCAAGCATTACAAATTTTAGAAAAAAAGCCCAATGATAACCTGAAATTAACGATTATTCCTAATTATGCTCATTCGTTGTACACCAGTGGAAAATCCTTGGAAGCCAAAACCATGATTGAATTGTATTTTAAAGACAATTCTTATCCCATTGCCCCATCTGTCCTGTCAAATGCCTATATAACATATTCCTTCATTCTTGATACTTTGGGCAATCTAAATCAAGCCATAAAAATGTGTGAAACGGCTAAAAATATAGCCATAAAAAATGAACTCTTATTTCGTCAACAAAAGTGTTACAAAGAATTAGCCAAATTATATGAAAAAAAGAAATGGTATCCAAAAGCCTTAGAGAATTTAAAATTGTATCAATCCTTGTACGCAAAAGAAAATAATGAAACCAAAGAGCAGGTAATCAACGACTTAGTCATTAAATACGAAACTAAACAAAAAGAAGATAAAATCGAACTACTCTCTACACAAAATCAGTTACAATCTATTCGTATCCAAAAGTCATTTAACCAAAAACTTATCCTAGGAATTTTATTACTTGGATGTCTTATTTTGCTAGGATTTTTTTATTATTTAAACAAAATCAAAACAAATGCAAATAAACAATTGAATGTTAAAAATGAACAAATTTCATCGGCAATAGAAGAAAAAAATACTTTGTTAAGGGAGATCCATCATAGAGTAAAAAACAATCTCCAGGTTATTTCATCTTTGTTAAAACTTCAGTCTCAATATATCACCGATGAAAACGCAATTAAAGCCATTGCAGATGGAAGAAATCGGGTCAATAGTATGGCTTTACTACATAAAAATTTATACAAAGAAGACAACCTTACTGGTGTAGATATGAAGGAATATTTTACAAACCTCATCGAAACTTTATTTGAAACCTACAATATAAAAAGTGACCAAATCAAACTTTATACTGAAATTTCTGAAGTAAAACTAGATATTGACACGGTCATTCCACTTGGACTTATCACCAATGAATTGATTTCTAATGCCCTAAAACATGCCTTTCACAATATACAGGATGCTTCACTTGAGGTGAAACTTTGGGAATCCAACGACAAACTTTACTTGGCAGTGAATGACAATGGTGTAGGACAAAAATCAAATGATAAAGGTCTGGCAAAAGAAAGTTTTGGCCAAACTTTAATAACAGCTCTTTCAGAAAAACTTGAAGCTGATGTAAGTGTCAATGCCAATAAAGGTACGCGGGTATTACTTTGCATTCGAGAATATAAAAAAATAGCTTAATTGTATGATTAAAATACTTATTGTTGAAGACGAACCGATCATAAGTGAAGATATAGCACATACCCTCACTTCACATGGTTATGAAGTAGTGGGAAAAGCGTACAACAGTTCCCAAGCACTTGACATGATTGTCAACCGATCTCCTGATTTAATACTTTTAGATATTGCTATAAAAGGAAATTTGGATGGTATTGACATAGGGAGGATAATTTCTCAAAATTATAACATTCCCTATATGTATATCACTTCGTTTAGTGATTCGATGACATTAACTAAAGTGAAAGAAACTTCACCTATTGGATATATCGTCAAACCGTTTAAAGATAGTGACATACTGACAGCCATTGAATTGGGTATGCATCAATTTAATTATAGTAAACACGACAATAAATTTACCAAGGAAAAGATAGAAAAACAAATCAAACGATCATTAACCAAAAGCGAATATTTAATTATTCAAAAGATTTGGGAAGGACTTTCAAATCAACAAATTGCTGATAATTTATTTGTGTCTATTCACACTATAAAATCCCACACACAAAATATATTTGACAAGTGTAACGTAAAGTCTCGTCACGAATTAATGGCCTTTCTAAGGCTTATGTAGACGCTTTTATCATAAAATAAAAAAAGAATGGACAGCTTTATACTATCCATCCTTTTCATTAAAAACCTTAAAATCTATATACTAAAAGACTAGGATTAATTTGGAAGCATTACGGTATCAACAACGTGGATGACACCATTTGACTGATAAACATCAGATATAGTTACCATAGCAACATTACCAGCAACATCTTTAATATTAATGGTATTTCCTTTTTGAGTAGCTGTCAAAGACCCACCGGCTACTGTTTGGAAAGTTGCTTTTCCTTTACCTTTTTTAATGGCTGCGCTGATAGCGGCTGCATCATATTTTCCAGCCAGAACGTGGTACGTCAGGATTCCAACTAAAGTACTTTTATTTTCTGGTTTCACCAATGTAGCTACGGTTCCTTCTGGCAATTTGTCAAAAGCGGCATTGGTTGGTGCAAAAACGGTAAAAGGACCGGCACTTTGGAGCGTCTCAACCAATCCACCTGCTTTAACCGCAGCAACTAAAGTGGTATGGTCTTTAGAATTTACAGCATTTTCAACGATATTTTTAACGGGATACATTTCGGCTCCACCAACCATTTTGGTTTGAGCAGAAATTGAAGTGATGTTTGTCAATAAAATACAAACGAAAGTTGCAAAAATAAAACTTAACTTGTTCATGTTTTTTAATTTAAAATGATGATAAAATTTAAGTATTTGTCATATCATTTGAACTTTTCAGGGTCATACTATATATATTTTCAAATACTGTTCTACATCACTTACGTGCTTTAGTTTCACTTTGGATTTTTTATCAAGGATTATTTTATTTATCTCTAGAAGAAAGTTGAATTTCAATAATTTATATATTACAATTAAATTACACTTAATAATAGACGAATAACCTATTTAACACCATTCCTGAATATCCACAGAGATATTGTCCTGTTATGAGCCGTACATAATGATGGTCAAAAAAAGTTATCTTAGCATTATACAAGTTAAAAACACCTCAGATTTGCTACTTGAAACAAACCCTATCAAATAGTCAACCACATAATTTAAATTTTTATTTATCTCTACTGGTAGCTAAATACATGGACATCGAAAAATGTCGTCTCTTTCAAAAAGTAATTATATTGATGCCCTCTATAGTCTATTAATCCTTTTCTCATCTAACAAATCCTCCTTTTTGGATTCATAACACTTATGACCTGACAACGCCCAATTCTACTTTATTGAATCCCAATCTGAATATTGTGATAAACTTACCTAAAGGTAATACAAACTTTATAGCCAAAGACGTTACAATTCTTACTTGGGAATATGGAAGCGATTTTCCATCAACACACCGGGACTTTAAAATATATTTCAGGTTGGTTGAACCCCAAGGGACACCTGGGGTAGAAGGCGGAGGTCAAGCTCCTCCCGGAGGACTTGACCAGCACGGCGATATTGAGGATTTCAAGTTGATCAAGACCATTACTGCTTATAATTCTAAAAAAGTGGCCGATGCCCTCCAACATCAAGGCTTTGCCTTTGCCCATGTCATCGACAGAAAAGATACGGAATCGTGGGACTTGGAATATAAAATTATTGCTACCCATACCGATGGTGGTTTTTCATTGCCGGTGACGGTAGTGGTGGAGGGGTATTGAGTAAATAATAATGATAAAAAAATAAACCAATGAAAAATGTAATGTTTATCTTATTTCTTAGCCTCATAACCATGAGTGGTTGGGGGCAGAATTATGTGAGATTGGAAGACGTAAGTGGATTTGAATTCTCCCAGTCAGATTTAGATAGTTTGGAACAAGTTGCAGAAGAACTAAAAAACATATTACCAACTGATATTAAAGATAAATTTCTAACAATAGATGTTGGGTATTTTAGTTTTAATAAAATCATGAGTGGACCTAATTCTTTAGAACAATTATGGGAAAATATAATAAGCACAAAAAAGCAGGATACAGAAACGCCGTATTTTTTGCTTTTTGGTCGCTATATACATAATAATAAGCTCTCTAATATGGTATATTTTCATTTACCACTTGAAGGTTTCAACAGTTGTTTTACTGAATCATTTTACAATACATTAAACAACACTCTAATGAGTTATTGTAATAATGAAATCGTAAAAAACCAAGATTATGCAATTTCAATAAAAGAAACAATTAAATATTGCACAAAGAAACTGAATAAAATATTATACTGTTGTGAGAATGGATTGAGAAGTGAGGAATGTAGTGTTTGCAATTTAACTATTGAAGAAATTAGCGCTGATTTAGAGGCAAAAGGTTATTTTGAACTATCCACTATTTTTGATCTGTGCGAACATTCTAAATTCAACGTAACATTAAACACAAAAGAATATTTAAATATAAATTCAGAAGTAGAAATTATTTTCAGTAATCCTGAAACAACATATAATTTTACTGATGCTTTAGAGGATTTTTTAAATGATAAAAATAATTATGAGGTCAATGTAAAAATATACGACGACAATATTTCGTCACAAGATATTTGTTATGAAGAAGAAGTTAGTTTATTCAATAAGAACGGATTGAGAAATACTATTGACTACAATCAAAACATAGTTGTATTGAATTATTTTGATGAAAAAAAGGTATATGTAAAATTGGATGTTGAAAAAAAACCATGTGATCCACTCCCTGTTTATTTAGCAGATAAGTCACATGAAGAAAATGATCAATTTAAAAGGTTTACAAAATCAGAATTATATAAATTAATGGATATAACTTTTAACCATTGCCAACATATTTATGATAAAAATGGCTTTGCCAATCTTTTTGCATTTGCAAAAATAAAAACCAACGAAGAATTAGATGCATTAGTTATGGATGATTTTAATATTATTTATTTTTTCAGAGATCAAAATGGCCATAGTTGTGTTCAAGGAGTAACAGAATTCTATTTACCAAATGATTTCGGATTAGCGCTTAACAAAGATGCATGGAACAATTGCGAACGGTATGGAAGTACAATTAATTTGGTCATGCATGATGTGAAAGGACAGCCTTTTCAATTAGGTTTTACGTTGGCTCACGAGATTTTACATGTACTAACCATAAGAGGAGCAAGGCTCATGAAAATGCCTCAAAGAGATTTTTGTAATGAAATCCACATAAATAATTGTGGCAATGGAGGCCATTTGAATGATAAAGAAAATTTATTATGTGGAGGTGACTTTTGTATTGGTGATGCTCCACCAAAATCTCCTTATCTTCATAACAAAGAGACTATTGACCATAGAGCATTGTATTTGATGATGCACTATCTTTACAAAAAAGTTTATTAAGGTAATAAATCTACATGAAAATATTTTTGCAAATAGTCTTAATATTAGTCTTTGTGTCATGCGGTTCAGAAACTGACAGCAAACTTAGAAAACATTCGTATTCATTAAATATAGAAACAAGTATGATTTCGCATGACTCTTTTGTGGCCATGGTTAAATTTGAACCTATTCTCAATCCTTGTTCAATTAAATGGTTAGAGTTTGCTAAAGGTTATGATACTTCATTATTAGTTCATTTCCTTAAACTAAAAAATATCGGATCGCATGATATTTATATTCTAGCTCAAAAAGGGGGATCTCCATCTTTAGGGTGGTGGGGTATAAGAAAAGAAGACAATGGAATAATAGGTGTGGACGAAAGTGGCTCTATTAAACCTCCTTACTACACACCTTGTATTGTCAAATTAATTCCTAATGACGAATACTATCTTTATGATTTTGGCGAAGAACAACTTGACTCGATTATGTTTCATTCTATCAATAAATACGTATATTTTGACACAAAGGACAGTTCAATGGTGAGCATTTGGGTAAATCATTCTGATTTAAAATATTATTCAAATGATATGGATTATTTTATGGAATATCGACACCTGTTGGATTCAGTAAAGTATGACGAATTAAAAATGTGGAGGGAAGCCCAAAAACATAATAAAAAAATAATCCAAATTGATAGTTTTGCAGAATCTCAGATTTTAAAAATGATCAGAAACAGTAAATATGAATAAGGTTTTAAATATACTTGTGATACTATTATTTTTATTGTAGTTCATTTGATGAAACACACGTGTCCAAAATAAATAAAAAAAATGAAATGATAAAAAAATTTCTATTTTAGTGTGCGGCCAATCGTATCATGTAAGAGAAAAAAACAAGTTTATTAAATTGTTTGTATATTTTGGTTTTGTATGAACCCCATCAGTAGAACGATTTGACAGCTATCTTGGGTTTAAAAAACCCAAATGGCCAATCGAATGATATCTATATTACGGTTGAAAAAGTACATAAACTTGTTAAATCAGGTGTAATTAACAGCATGAGTCCGGTCTACTTAGCCTCCATTTAAAAGTGGTCAGCTATCCTTTAATTTCTAAACAGGAGGGTTTGATTCTACATTCACGCACTTTTTCAACCAGATTATCGCATTTACGGGCTATATTTGTTTGGCTTAATATATTTTGGAAACTTGTAGATTTAAAACCTTAATTAATTATGAATAAATTAATTAAAGAAAGATATATTTCATATTTCACTCCATTCTACATTTCAGCAGGCTTTGAGCCTCTAAAAAAGATAAGCGGCTTTATAAAAAATGAATTTGAATCTTATATTGGGCCTTCAGCTACTTATCCCGGGAGTATCACATTAAGACCAAGTTTTTCAATTAAAAACAGTGAAATCCAAAAAATATTAGAAACAGTTTTTCCAACTGAAATTGGCCTTTGTACCTATCTCAGGGTACAAGACATGGATTTCGCATTCGAATGCGGTGTGTGTGATGACAAAATCACCTATTCACCACATAATTATTACGGTTCCGGGACATCATTTACTGGTGGGGGAGGAGGTTCTTATTACTACGACATTGAGGAGGATACGAATCTAGCACCAATCCTGGAAGACCACAAGTATTACATGGAAAATGTGACATTTCCGTTCTTTGAAAAGATGAGTACCTTACAAGGCATTGATACTTTTATTAACGACCGTTTGCTTGAAGGCGACATAGAAAATTTCATGTTGGAAGAAAGGCAGATGTTTCTTAAAAAGGTAAATTCGAAAAGAGAAGCGTTTAGTGGATTAATAGCTGCAAAATTAAATAGACGAACATATTATAATGAGCTTATCGAAAGATATAAAGTCATGTACAACTAAGCAGACCATTTTTTAGGAGAGATGGATAAATTAGCAAATTATTTGGATGGTAGAGATTGATTGAGAAATTCTCCACCAAAAACAAGAACTGGGAATCTGATTAACCCGATGCCTCCAAGGACTGTTGTGAAAATAATCAGAGGTGACTCCTAACGGAATACAGACAAAATTAAAATCATTTACCATAGGCGATGAAACACCAGGCACGATAGGAAGAGTCTTTGATGATGATGTTATTTTCAAGCTCGTCATCAGATTTACTTCCGGTAATTTTGATAATTTTCCCGGGTCGATCAAATCCGTATTTGATAATTTTTTAAAACAAAAACCTATTTCATCAGATAGAATTATTAATAGCATAAAGTTGAGTTTCCAAAATGGACACTCAAAATCCTACTGCTTCAAAATAATTTGTTGCCCAACTTTCTTTCCACTTTCATCCTGAACCACGACCAGATATTGACCACTTGACAGCGATTTGACATTGGCTTTACCATAATCCAAAATGGTTTTCAATACTTCCTGCCCTACACCATTTATGACCGTTAGAAAGTAAATTTTATCAGACAATTCTTCAATATTGATTTCGTCAGACACCGGATTTGGATATATTGAAATTGTTTGTAAGGTCTCATTTTTTGTACCCGATGGAAGTTGCGTGATTTTGTTTTGATACCACCAGAGACTTCCATTAGCAGTAATCACATCTTTGGCCTCATCATTGTTCAGGTCAACTGAAACGATGTGATAGGCCGCATTAACGCCATTCATGATGCCTTTTTCATAGGAATAATCAGACAATGAAAGGTTTTTATACCATCTCATTCCTTCAAAACTCCCTAATACTATATCAGGCTGTCCCTCACCAGTCAAGTCAACCACTTGTGCACCGGTAAAAAGTCTGTCGTCACCAGTAGACAGAAGTTTTTCAACAAAAGTCATCGAACCTTGATTTTCTAATATTTTCACATCACTATCTGTGAGTACAACAATGTCCTTTTTACCATCCTTGTTGACATCACTAGCGTAAATATTGTATAATGTATTAAAACCATTGATAGCAATGCCTTGGGATGTGTAACTACCCCCTCCGTTATTTTGATACATGAAAACCTGTGTATTAAAACGATCCGAGACGCCAACCAAAATATCTTCATCGCCATCTCCGTCAAAATCAGCAATGTCGATGGCCTCGGGTGCTTCAGTTAAGTTGTATATATTTGTTGCCGTAAATGAAAGTCCTCCGTTATTAATATATACGTGTAATGAATTTGGATTTTTTGTCGAACCCACTATGTCATAATCTCCATCCTTATCTAAGTCATAGACTAAAATCCTGGTTGATCCCGGTACATTTAGTAACATTTGGGTAAAATTGCCCGTTCCATCATTGATTAGTGCTGTTAAAGTTTTATCCATGGGATTGTTATATACCACATCAACATCACCGTCTCCATCCAAATCACCCGACGCTGGTCTACCAGAAAAAGGAATTTTAGTAAACAATTTTTTACCTGTGAAAGCAATGGTACTTTCTTTTTTATTCGTGTATAAGTGAATCGATGCCTCACTATTTAGTTCAAATTCTATGGCTATAATATCTACGAATTGGTCTCCGGTAAAGTCTGCTGCCGTAAAAGATCCAATTTCCGGGTCGTTGATTCTGTACGCTGCAAAATCCTGTGCAAAAGAAATTGTCATCCACACACTGCACAAAAAAGTAAATATTGATTTCATATTTATATAATTATAGTTTTAAAGAGTGCAAAAATAACACAATCTGTAACTTCAACAAATTCAATAACTATTATTTAACCTACATGGTGTTATAAATAAATGAGAATGATAAGAATAAATAAATTTGCATTATTCACGTAAAGCAACTTCTATAATGCTTTTTTTCCGGCTTTTAGTAAATTTTTGATTTGTCAATGGTCATATTTTTCAATGATTTTTCTCGTTTTAACGCAGACGTTTTATCCTCAAATTTTTCCGTGTAGACCAAAGTCCAGGGGCCAAACTGTGATGTATACCTGGAGAGTCCTTGATTATGTTCCCACAATCTTTTTTCTAAATTTGAGGTAAATCCTTTGTAGTATTTATCATGCAATGCACAATATAGTATGTAAACATAGTACATAATAAGTAGTTTTTTAGTTTAAATAAAGTAAAAACAAGAATATTACCCTTTGGTTCTAAAACCACCCAATTGCCATCTAACGTCCCAACCAAGCGAATTGAGATTCCAACCCAACCCCAACTTGTTGGGGTTGACGCGCATGTATTCTAACCAGCTAAGCGTCCCTTAAAATTTGACTTTATTTACCTAAAAACAAAAAAGGCTTCAAGATTTCTTGAAGCCTTTTGCGGACTGGACGGGACGTCAAATATTTAATATTATGATATTTCATTATACTATAATTCGTACATTATCAATGGAATGGAACTAATTTTTATAAAATAGAATTAAATAAAGTAAAGGTTTGACCGCACCTGAGACCGCACCTCATAATTCACTATTTGATAAATATAGACCAGAATGATAAATATTCAATTCAAATTAAAGGACCAGAAAGCAGAATACAAAACATCTATCCAATGTGTTTTTTATTACAATAGCAAAAGATTTGTGTATTCATTAGGTGATGATAAAACCATTATTCCTGAATTATGGGATGAAAGAACAATGAGAGCGTTAAACACCAAGAATATGGCATCAAAGGCTTTAAAAGAACTCCTAAAGCAATATAGTAGTGATAACTATAATGTAGAAAATGAACTGAACAATATTAATCAAAGAATTGACAACGTGATAAATGAAATAACTAAGTTTATCAGTAATAAAGAAATTCAGAATCAACCACTGATTTTAAATGAACTTAAAAATCACCTGCATACAACTTTCAATAACGATAAAAACTTACCAAAACAAATTATTGTAAAAGCGATTGCATTGAATGAGTATATCGAAAAATTTATAACTGACATTTCCAAAGGGCAAAGGACATATACCACAAGAAATGGTGAAAGAAATCAATATGCTGCTTCTTAAGTTAAAGTGTACAAGGAGTTTAAAACGCAATTTGATTTATACCAGACTGTCACAAGGAGAAAACTGAATTTTGATAATATTGATATGCAATTTTATGAAGATTTTGTATCCTACTATTCAAAAAAGGGCTATAAAACCAACGCCATCGGAAAACAAATCAAGTGTCTTAAAACTATCATGGCAATTGGGCTTGATGAAGACATACATTCCAACAAGGTATTTCAAAAGAAGGATTTTAAAACGCTGAAAGTTGATGTTGACAATATTTATCTGACCAGTGAAGAATTAAAACTGATAGAGGAAATTGACTTATCCGGAAAACCACACTTCGAACAAGCGAGAGATATTTTTTTATGTGGCTGTTACACAGCCCTTAGATTTTCCGATTATAGTCGATTAAAGGGAGAGTATATAGTTCAAAAGGAAGGTGATTATTATATCGACATGATCACGAAGAAGACAAAACAAAGAGTTATCATTCCGGTTAAACCATTGATTATTGATATCCTTAGAAAATACAACAACCAGTTGCCCAAAAGTTATGAGCAAAAAGTAAATGCCTATATCAAATTAATTGGTGAAATGTGTGGTATAAATTCAGAAATTGAAGTTAAAACGAACCAAGGCTCAAAAGTAAAAATTAAATTCATACCGAAGTACAAATTGATCATGACACACACAGCACGACGTACAGGTGCCACGCTACTCTATAAACATAACGTCAACACATTAGATATCATGAAAATCACAGGACACAAAACGGAAAAAACACTACTCAACTATATAAAAATCAATTCGGAAGAAAATGCTATAAA
This sequence comes from Saprospiraceae bacterium, assembly GCA_049290115.1. Classification (GTDB taxonomy): domain Bacteria; phylum Bacteroidota; class Bacteroidia; order Chitinophagales; family Saprospiraceae; genus OLB9. The sequence continues at coordinate 24,278 of JBATMZ010000158.1, forward strand.
GTTAAAAGACAATCCGTTTTTTAGATAAAGCTTTGAAGAATTTTAAATTGTCGTGGCGATATCTGGTGCTATGTTTACTTGTCTATATTTGTATCTCACATTATTGATACAAAGCTAAAAAGTAATAAGAGTTTTTGTTCTTAATAATTTTTATAGACGCTATTAATTTTTCAATTAAATTTGGGAGCTAAATATTAGCATCTATGTTAAGAAATGATCTTTTTTAACGAATAGTTGGATTTGGATAGTTTGATTTTTACTTTTATGGCTAGAATTTTACAATATGAATTACACAATTTTGTTAATCTTGGGGTTGTTACTTTGTATCTCGGATCCAACATCTGGGCAAACAATTGATTTTTTGGAATGTGATGAGATTATCTTTATTTCGAAATCAAACAAACCTGACTTTAAATCTATGTTAACAGGGGTGAAAAGTGCAGTAATTATTATGCCGAAAAGAGATAGGGACATTCCACCATATCTTGCATTATTTAATTATTTGAAGGCAATGGGGTTTGAAGAAGTTGAATTCTTCATGGATGACAATGTATTTTTGAATGATGTTTCTGAAATACTGTTTGTAGATATTTATTATATGTCTGATTCTGAGAAATATTATAATATTGAAATGACTTTTGAACATCTGCTGGCAGATTATTCTTGGAAATTTACTACATCAAAAATTGCTCCATTAGGTCGAAATTATGACGCCGAATATACCTTTGGATTAGCATTAAAAGATATGTATAGTTACTCAAAAGGAACATTTAGAAACTCGTCTACAATTATGCTTGACAAAAAACAAACTTGTTGGACCGAATCAAAACTTAAATCATATTTTCAAACCAAAGGTACTGGCCAATTAGAAGGGATTTACGAATGTGCTAAAGCAACGAAAAAAGGTGATAAATATAAAGTTGCAGTCAAAATGATTGATAATGTATACCATTTAATATATTTATCAGGAGCAAAAAATAGTAGAACATGGGCAGAAGGTGAAATAAAAGCAACCCTTGAACCTTCTGCAACTCCTCTACTTTATAAAGCAAATTGGCTGTTAAACGATAAAAAGGAAAATAAAGATTATTATATAACATTTGATCAAAATCATTTTAATTTAGTATCTGCGGATAATGGAAAAGAATTATACTTAAAAATGTACCCAATAGAAGAAAATAATTTTAGTATCTCACCTTCTAGTATTAAAAGTTCTGGTACAGGATTTGCAATTTCATCAAATGGCTATATTGTAACTAACCATCATGTTACACATGGTGCATCATCAATAAGTGTTAAAGGTGTAAACGGAGATTTTTCAAAAGGCCACTCAGCAAAAATTATTGTCGAAGATAAAAACAATGATTTGTCAATTTTAAAAATTGACTCCCCTAGTTTCACATCTTTAGGTCCCATCCCATATATACTTGCTAATCGTTCTTCAGATGTTGGGGGTTCAGTATTTGTTTTAGGATATCCCCTTCGAGCGACTATGGGTGACGAAGTCAAACTTACCAATGGTATTATAAGCTCAAAAACCGGTTTTCAAGGAGACATAACATCCTACCAGATTACAGCACCAGTTCAACCTGGCAATAGTGGTGGCCCATTATTTGATGTAAATGGAAATATTCTGGCCATCATTAATGCTAAACACGGTATCGCTGAAAATGCATCTTACGCTATAAAGTCTTCTTATTTATTGAATCTTATTGATTTATTACCCACAACACTCACCTTGCAAAAAACTAACTCTGTATCGGGAAAGTCTCTTGCAGAACAAGTGAAAATTTTGAAAAAGTACGTATACATAATTGAAGTCAATAAATGAATTATGGACATTAAAATTTTGATCAGATATTTAAAAAGTCTATATCCGAACCTGAGTTGAAATTTTACAGAAAAACTTGATTTTCAGTTTAACCATAAATAATCTGTGGAAATCACTGGTCACAAAACAAAAAAAAACACCACTTAACTATAAAAAAATCAACTCCGCAGAAAATGGAATAAAACCCTTTTTGAAAAAAGCATCATAAATTAAGGCAAATTATTTACCACATTACACCCAGCTTTCAAGGAATTAAAACCATTTCCTAAATCATCTATGACCTAAGTACATGACAAAAATTTAACAGCCCTTGAAAAATCCTTGGAATTATTGGTGTAAAGAGCTCTCATCAAACATTCTAATCCTGCTTTAAAAACACTTTTGGCGGGTCTTCCATGAGCTTTACATTTAAATATGGTCGGATTATTCTTCTTGATGATTAAACCAGTAACAATCATCCATGCATAAGTCAAAGCAAGTAATTCAATCAGGGTTTCAATTCTTGAATCTTTTTTCAAGTGGGTGTCTTCCATACAAAAACCATTAGATTTCATGTTCTTAAACATACTTTCAATTTGCCATCTTTGACCATAAACTCTTGTTACATCCTTGATTTGTTCCGGGGACATGATGATCAGGTATTCCAATTTATTTTTATTATTTCTAAACCTGAAGCCGCTGATATAAACATCCAATTCGTGATAATCGTATTTTTTGTTATTGCAATGTCGACCATTTCTTGAGTTTGAATTAACGATACTTTTTACGGATATAGCTCGACCTTGATGACGCACTTTCTGATTTTCTTTAATTCTAATGACAAACGTTATGTTGTTCTTTTTCAGGTATTTGTACCAATAAACCCCGCCAAATTCTCTGTCTCCAATAATGTATTTAATCTTTTCTGGACCAATATTGTCGATAATTTTATTTAACAATTCCCAACGATCTCCTTGTTTGCTATTGCCTTTTTTATTCAACAATGACCAGCCTAAAGGAACACAATAGCCTTCATACAAAACGGATACCATCAGGATATTGATTTTCTTTTTTCCAAACTCCCAATTAGTACGGTCTATTAATAGGGTTAAATTTCCCCTATCTAACTTTAACCACTTTAAGAGTAAACATGTCAAGGTGGTGTTTGCCCACCTTACCTCTTTCAAAAAGCGCTGTAATCGCCTGTAATTACTACCCGTTTTAATCTGAGTATCCATGGCCAAGGCTATCTTGGCAAGGTTTACACTTGTCACTTTTACAAGTGCAAGTATAAATAATCCAATGAGATCAGTTCTTGGTTTTGTTAACGTGCTTAGGTTCTCCATCAATTCTCCGGTAAGTTCTTTAACTTTACCGTGAGTAGCCATGATGTTTTGGTTTTATTTATCACATAATCAAACGCTTATCATTGGCTACTTGTTTTTTTGTCATGTACTTAGATCTATGACTAATATATTTATAGAATCAAGAATGCAATATTAAAATTATATATTTTTAATATATGAATAAATTTGAAATAAATATTAGGCAAAATGCTTTTTTATTAGAATGATATTTTGTATAATCGCATTTCTTTTTGAAGTTCTAACCTCATAAATTAAAATAAAAAAATCAATAATTTATTAATATCATGTTATCAAAATGTAAAATATTTTGAAAAACAACATATTACATTTGGGCGATAAAAAAATTCTTTGTAATTACAAAAAAATAAAATTAAAACTTTCATTATAAATATATTTTAGTATGAAAAAACATACAATTATAAGTGTGCTAATTATTATAATTTCTAATATTTTATTTTCTCAACCATCTGGTTCCATAGATCCAACTTTCATGACAAAAGAAATGGGGTTTGGTAATTCTGAAGGTCCTTCTAATTCAGTATTTACGACTAAAATTCAAACTGATGGGAAAATTATTATTGGAGGTAGTTTCTCAACTTACAATAGAGTTTCAAGAAAGGGTATTGCTCGAATTAATTCAGACGGAACACTTGACAATTCATTTAATCCAGGATCAGGGGTAAACGGAGTTGTAAATGATATAATAATTCTAAATGATGGGAAAATACTTATAGCTGGGGATTTTACTTTATTTAATGGAACCGAAATAAAATCTGTTGCACGTCTTAACACTGATGGAACACTTGACAATACTTTTAATACAGTATTATCCTATACATTTTATGACTCTAATGTGTTTGGTATTTCAATACAAAGTGATGGCAAAATTATAATTTGCGGTGATCTTTGTATACCTGAATTTGGTGGTTGCACAAATTACAAAATAGCAAGGCTCAATCAAAATGGCTTACATGACAATGAGTTTAGAACCACTTATTTCGATAATGTATTAAAAGCAGCAATTCAAAACGATGGGAAAATAATCATCGTTGGGAATTTAAGTGTAAATGCAGGTCCTCCTTATATTTTAAGATTAAATACAGACGGTTCCCGAGATAACACCTTTGTACCAAATCTTGGAGCTAATGATGTGATTCACGGTGTAACACTTCAAAATGACGGAAAAATTATAATTTATGGTGATTTTACTTTTTATAATGATATCCCGATAAAATCAATAGCCCGTCTTAATTCAAATGGAAGTATTGACCTATCTTTTGACCCAGGCACAGGAACAAGTGAAATTGAGAATATTAAGATTCAAAATGATGGAAAACTTGTCATTGTTGGTGATTTTAACTCATATAATGGGGTAAATAGAAACCGAATTGCCCGTATTAATATGGATGGAACCATTGATTTAACATTTAACCCCGATATTGGGGCAAACTATAAAGTGAGAGACTTATATTTACAAAAAGATAAAAAAATTATTATTGCAGGAGATTTTTCTTCATATAATGGAATAAACAGAAATAGAATTGCCCGCTTAAATATAGAGGGGTCACTTGATTCAACATTCAACCCGAGCTCTGATTTAAATAATAGTGTCTTGACCGCATTTTTAAAAAGTGATGGAAAAATTATTATTGGGGGCGATTTCGTTTCGTATGATAATATGACACGAAATCGTTTAGCGTTAATTAATCCTGATGGTAGTCTTGATACAACTTTCAATTCAATTTTAGGTGCAAATAATAGAATTAGAACTATTTCCGTCCAAAGGGATAATAAAATTATTATTGGAGGAGACTTCACTTCATTTAATGGAGTTTCTAGAAACCGTATCACACGTATAAATTTTGATGGCAGTCTTGATTTTACCTTTATCACCGGCGCTGGAACTAATGACGTTGTTCGGGGTACGGTCATTCAAAATGATAATAAAATTATAGTATTTGGTAACTTCACTTCATTTAATGGATTCACAAGAAATCGTATCACTCGCATAAATTCTGACGGAAGTCTTGATGGTACCTTTAACATAGGTGTTGGGGCAAATGATTTTATTATGGCGGCTGCAATTCAAAGTGATGGCAAAATCATTATAGGTGGAGGTTTTACATCATTTAATGGATCCTCAAGAAATCGTATTGCTCGTTTAAATTCTGATGGAAGTCTTGATACTACTTTTGACCCAGGAAGTGGCGCAAACGGATGGATTCACACAATCTCAATTCAAGATGATGGGAAGATTATAATTGGAGGTGCATTTACATCATATAGTGGAATTACTAAAAATTATATTGCACGACTTAATGATGATGGAAGTCTTGATACAAACTTTAGTTCAGGCGATGGAACCAATAATATTGTAAGAGAGACTGCAATTCAAAACGATGGTAAGATAATTATAGGGGGGAATTTCACTACATTCAATGGATTACCAAGGAACTTTATTGCTCGTTTAAATACTGATGGATCTATAGATACAGTTTTTAATAATGGAATAGGCGCAAATAATTCTGTATTAACAATAGAATTACAAAACGATGGTAGGGTTTTTATAGGAGGTGCTTTTACTTTATATGATGGGATCAACAGAAGTAGAATAGGTCGATTGATGGGTCGTGAAGGCTGCATTTATTCGCTTAGCACACACAAAAGCACTGAAAATCAATCAGTATGCACCAATACTCCTATTTCCATGATAGTTTATAATACAGTTGGCATTACTGGTGCAAGTGTTTCGGGTTTGCCTGACGGCATAAACGGAATTTTTGATTTAAATGAATTTACATTAACAGGTACTCCTACGCAAATTGGTACATTTCAATACACTATTACATTTACTGGCGAATGCACCACATCTGTTACAAATATGCTTATAGTTGCCGACACCCTGACTGCAATAATATCTGGTACAGATGAAATTTGTGAGGGAAGTTACAGTATTTTCCGTACTTCAGGTGGGGAAAATTATTTATGGAATAATGGTGAGTCTAGTGATACAATTACAATTAATCAGTCTGGAGAATATAGTGTCACAGTGGTATCGAACTTTGGTTGTGTTTCAATAGGAAGTAGAATTCTTACAGTTAATTCAAATCCATTAGTCAACATTTTGGGAGAAGCTGAAATATGTTTTGGGCCTTCAATATTGTGGATAGCCAACGGTGGAATAAGTTATAATTGGAATACCGGGGACACGACTTCTTCTATAATCATTAATACTCAAGGCAAATATTCAGTTACTGTGACGGATGTAAAAGGGTGCACAGCAAGTACTGAAAAAATGCTTACAATAACTTCAAATCCACCAGAAGTAATTTCAGGTGACACAATAATCTGCCAAGGAACAAGTAGTACCTTTTCTACATCAGGAAGCGGCAATTATATTTGGAGTACGGGTGCAAACACTCCCTCAATCAAGGTAAGCGTGCCAGGATTATATTTTGTTACAGTAACTTCAACAGATGGATGTATTTCTACGGGCAACGAATTACTTACTTTTTTTTCAAAACCTACTGCTGAAATTATAGGTATTGATGAAGTATGTGAAGGTTCATCAGTATCATGGATGGCAAGTGGTGGAGTAGCTTTTATATGGAGCACAGGTGCAATAAGCGAATCAATTAATCTCAATACCGCAGGATTTTATCGTTTGACTATTACAGATATAAATGGTTGTACTGCTTCTACATCTAAAGTATTGAGTACTATTAGTCTTCCTTATGTCAACATAAATGTAATGAATGAAAACTGTGAAGGTAGTAGCAGTTTACAATGGGTAAAGCAATTTGGTGGATACTCTGAAGGTGGAACTGGTAATTCGGTAATTACAGATAATTTTGGTAATGTTTTTTCAACGGGCCAATATTATGGAGAAAGTTGGGATTTCGATCCTGGTTCTGATGTTTTCCTACTTGAAACTGGATCTGGCTCTGCGGCATATGTCTCAAAACTAGATAAAAATGGGGAATTCCTTTGGGCTAAAAGTATAGGTAGTGGTTGGGGTGTAGGCACTGCGTTGGATTTAGATGATAGCGGAAATTTATATGTTACAGGAAGATTTGGTACATTCACGGTTTTTATATCAAAAATTAATCAAAATGGTGAAATTATTTGGACTAAGTATTTAGAGTCGACTAATTCAGCTTTCATTGGATCATCTTTAAGCTTAGATTCAGAGAATAACATTTATATTTCAGGTTTTTCGTATTTTGAAGATATTATTGATTTAGACCCAAGTCCATCGGAATATTTAATTTATACAAAATCTTTTACTGCCAAATATGATCAAGATGGCAATATAATATGGGGAATTGATTTTGGATATGGATCGAACACCAGAGTTTCAGCTAATATTAATGATGATATATTTGTAGTTGGATCAAAATCAGGAGGCATCGGTATTTCCAAAATAAACAAAAGTGGAACAGTAATTTGGGAAAAAATAATTGATGGCGATAGAATTGGAGAAAATTACGGTATTTTTGTAGATAATAGCGCAAATCTATACATTACCGGTTATTTTAAGGGCACTTGGGATTTTGATCCTGGAATTCAAATAAAAAATTTAACAGCAGTTGGAAAATCCAATTCATTTTTACTTAAATTAGATGATAATGGAAATTTCAAATGGGTTACACAACTAAGAACTAGTGATTACTCATTTGGTATTTCTGTAGCGGTGGACAATGAAGGTAATGTTTATAATACCGGCACATTTGAAGAAACTACAGATTTTGACCCCGGTCCAGGTGAAAACCTTCTAACTTCTATTGGGTTTACGGATGGATATATCTTAAAATTAGATTCCACCGGCAAATTCTTAGATGCAATGCAAATGGGGGCAATCGACGAAGAAATTGATGCAAATTCAATTCATGTTGATGATAATGGATTTATTTACAGCACTGGAGTTTTTTCTGGGACTGTAGATTTTAATCCCAGTAATGAATTTTACAACTTAACGAATATTGGCTCTTCTCGTGACGCATTTGTTGTAAAGCTTTGTAAAAATTTTAACTCAAAAATATCTTCTAATGACTCTACAATATTCTGTGAAGGCGGCATTGTTACTTTAACGGCAAATAATGCAATTGAGTATATATGGAATAATGGTGAAACGTCACAAAATATTATTACTGCAAGTCAAGGAACTTACACTGTCACTATTACAGATTATAATGGATGTACAAATTCAGCTTCAAAAAATCTTTTAGTTGCACAAAAACCAACTGTAATTATTGAAGGAGATTCCACAATTTGTTACCCTGATTCTGTAACTTGGACTGCATCTGGCGGCATTTCGTATTTATGGAATAATGGGAGTTCAATGGAGTCAATCAATATTAGTAGTCCCGATACTTTTACCGTTACTGTTACAAATCAAGAAGGCTGTAGAACCGCCGTTACAAAAATTTTAAATTCTGCATCTGATATAAAACCATCCATTTCAGGAGAAACTGAAATATGTGAAGGAAGTAGTACAACATTTACTGCATCTGGCGGTTCAAATTTTCTTTGGAACACTGGCGAAACATCCCAGTCGATTCATATCAGTACCCAAGGTAGTTATATAGTTTCCGTAACAGATGAAAATGGCTGCACTGGAGTTTCAGATCCATTATTTCTTAATGTATTGCCTGTACCTGAAGTTGACATTGACACTATAGGAAAAACTACTTTTTGCTTGGGAGATTCACTTATACTTATATCCAGTGATGCATTAAGTTACAATTGGAGCAATGGAAGTTCTCAAAAAGAAATAATTGTGTATTCTTCTGGAAGCTATAATGTCAGCATTACCGATGAAAACAATTGTAATAACATTTCAAAAACAGTAATTGTCACCGTGAATCCTCTCCCATCGGTAGACTTAAACCCAGAGGGAAATCACAAACTATGTAAAGGAGATACGCTTAGGGTTTCAGCACCTCTTGGGTATATATACCTATGGAATAATGAATCAGTTGAGAATTATATTGATATTACAAATGAAGGTTTATTTTGGGTCGAAATCTCAGATCAGAATGAATGTAGTAACATTTCAAATATAATAACCATTGAATTAGCCCCTGTTCCTTACATACAGTTACTAATTGAAGGTGAAATGGAAATTTGTGAAGGTGAATCCGTTCAATTAACCGCATCAAACGCAGATAATTATTTATGGAACACCGGACAGACAACCAATCATATACAGGTTACAGAATCTGGGTATTATTATGTAAAGGGAACTAATATATTGGGGTGCTTCGGTTTTTCAGATACGGTCTATATATCAGTGTTGCCAAAACTTGAGCCTATAGTCAACATAAGTACACCGGCACTATCAGTATGTTCTGGACAATTTGTAACATTTAATTCTCAGGTAATGAACGGAGGTTCAGAACCAAAATACCAATGGTTTATAAATGGAGTGGATCAGAATGTCAACAACCAAGATTTCAGCACAGATAAATTGGATAATGGTGATAATGTATTCTGCAGGTTAACATCAAGTGAAAAATGTTTAACTAAGTTAGTGGACAATTCCAACTCTATTACAGTAGCAGTTAATGAAAGTGTTTTGCCGGTTGTTAAAATTATTAATATACCTGAAAGTATTTTCATTTGCAAAGAATACCAATTAAATTTAGAAATGCAAAATGAAGGTTTTTCACCAAAGTTTAAGTGGTTTATTAATACTACTCAGGTTGGAGGTTCAAAAGAACTGATTTATTCAGATTTCATGGCAGGTGACCAGATTTATTGCCAAATGGAATCCAGTCTTCCATGCGTTACAGAAAATATTGTTACATCGGATGTAATTGGTTTAAATGTTCTTCCATTGCCATTACCATTAGTCTCAATAAATAATGATACAATCTATTCTACAAATTACGGTTCACAAGAATATAACTACAGTTGGTATCATAATGATAGCTTGATTTCAAATCATCTTACAATAACTTGCAATCAATTTGGCCCAGGGATTTACAATTTAGTAATTGAAATTAATGAATGTAAAATTTCATCAACAAACCTGATTGTAACAAATTGTACCACAGCTTCAAAAGACACCGACAGATTCAACAAAATATCATTGTACCCTAATCCGACATTTAATTCTTGTATTTTAAATTTAAATAAAACTGAAATTTCAAAAATAAAAATAATTGTTTTTGCTGCAAATGGAACAAAAGTTTCTGAATCATTATATCATATGAATTTTGACAATAATAAATACCATATAGATCTGAGCAATTTACCATCAAATTTATATTTTATTAAAGTAGAAGGCAGTCATTTTGTCGAAGTTTTAAAAATTTTGAAAATTTAGGTCTAAGATCTCTATTCTCTTAACCCATAATTAATTTACATGTTTGTTATAGTGGGATATTACTTAAATATTTTATAAACGTTTAAAAGTGAAAAAAGTATTTACATTCCTGATATTCATTTTTTGTTGGAATACCATTTTTTTACAAGGAATAAAAGTGGGCATTAATGAAAACGTTTTAAAAGAAGAAATTAATAATATTGGTTATGCTCCTTATTACACTAAGAATGCTAAATTTAGTGAAGGTATAACCATTCATTTACCGGACATGAGCGGAAGCTTATCAGAATATAAGTTCTTTAAAAATGACTTTATGAGTCAAGAGATGCAAATGAACTATCCTGAGATTACTACTTACACGGGCCATTCGGTCAGTAATAAATCAGAATTTATCAATATTGTTAAGCTGGGAGATAAAGTAAGTGGGATCTTAATGGGACCTTCGTCCCATTATCTTTTTCAGATTGACAATGGGAGGTATTCTTTAATAGAAAGTCAAGATGATCAATTTCAACAAAGTTCAAAAGGCGAATGTGGCTCAGATCATACAAACTTTAGACCTTTTTTTCCATCCAATCAAAGAAGCAATATCTTAAATGTTAATCTGTTGAAATTCAGACTTGCAATAGTTTTAACTAGTCAATTTGTCTCAGAATTTAATGGAGAAACTGATGCTCGTTTTACTGCTATGTCCATAATAAGTAATTTAAATGCTATATATAAAAAAGAACTGTCAATACAATTTATTATAGCTGATGTTAAATTAGAGACACCATTAATATATAATATTTCAACTTCTAGTTCAGCAAATGCAGAGGAGGCAGGTAAAGCTATATCTAGGTATTTCAGTGCTGCAGATTACGATTTAGGTCATGTATTTAACATACAAGGATCTGGATTTAGCGGTCATGCAGCAATTGGAGTTGTTTGTGATAATATTGGTAACCCAATAAACAAGGCCAAAGGATGGACACAAATGTATCCATTTTTACTCAATGTGTTTACAAATGTTCTGGCGCATGAAATTGGACATATGTTTAATGCCAATCATACTTTCAACGGAACTTCTAATTTTTGTGGAAGACCATTTCAATTGTCTCAAACTACTTCATTTGAACCTGGCTCTGGTACTACTCTTATGGCTTATGCCGGCAGTTGTAGTGGGCATAATATTATTTTGGCAAACGGAGCAAATGCCCCAACAAGCTCTTATTTTCATACTGGTAGTATTGATCAAATTTTAGCTTTTATAGAAAATAATCCAAATATTTGTGGTGTTCCAGAAATATTAACAAACTCACCGCCAGAGATTACGCCTATTGCTACAAGTTTGATAATACCAATCAAATTACCTAAAAACACTCCTTTCGAACTAAAAGGACAAGCTTCAGATCCAGATGGAGATATATTGACCTATTGTTGGGAGCAAATGGATTCAGGACCACCTCACGGAGCTGTAAATGTTGCTTGCGGATCATCCTTTGGACCAATTTTTCGCAGCTATGATCCAAGTCCAAATCCTTCTCGGATATTTCCTGATATTCAATACATATTTAACAATGGAAATACACCAGGGTCTAACATTGGAGAATGTCTCCCATCCGTTTCACGTGATCTTAATTTCAGATTAACTGTAAGAGATAATCATCCCAATGGAGGTGGAATTGCTTTTGATAATTTACTCATTAAAATTGACGGGGAAATAGGTCCGATGTTGGTAACTTCACCAAACACGCAAGTTAACTGGGTAGGAGGTGCAAAACATATAGTAACCTGGACAGTTAATAGAACAAATGAAATATGCAATTCTGTCAATATATTATTATCGGTGGATGGAGGATTTAGTTTTCCATATACTCTTGCTAGAAATACACAAAACTCCGGCAGTTTTGAGGTTACCCTTCCTGAATCTATATCATCTTCAAATATTGCAAGAATCAAAGTTGAAAGTAGTTGTTCGGATTTCATTAAATTTTTTGACATATCCAACTCCAATTTTAACCTAAATACTTCGTGTCCCATTTTAATCAAATATGGGGTTTGTAATGATAAATCATTGATAACCACAGAAGGTTCCGAAGGACTTTCTCTAAACCTACCTAAAGCAGTTAATAAAATAAATAATAATATTTCACTTTCTACATCTAATCCGAGAGTATTAGTTCCTATCAATTTACAGCCTATTTCTGGTCAAGGTAATTGTACAAATGAAAATAATATCAATTACTTTTCGAGAAAATTTGAATTTATTATTAATAAATCTGGTATTTATGAATTTTCTATAACACCAAATCAAGCAAACACAAAAATTATATCCATATTTAGCAACTCATATAACCCAAATAATCCATGTGAGAATTACATTGGATCAAATGGATTTGACAACAATGGAATTCCTGGTGGAGCTTTTTCTTATAACTCACAGATATCCTTAAATTTGAGTGGCGAATGTCAAAAGTACACATTAGTCTTGTTTTCGCTGTATACTGTAAATAATGAAAATATTACAATAAAAGGTCCTCCGGGTTCTCATATTTTGATACCGGACGAAATAATATATGACTTTGAAGTAACTTATATTGCAGTTGATTCACTTAGCCAGATCATAAGATCAATTCAACCAACAGGTGACTTCAAATCGTTAACTTCCGGCAACTATAAAATTTATGGTTTATATTATTACTCAGGATCTGCATCAGTTCCCCGGAAATTAGAATTAAATACATTACTTAATTCAAAACTTTCCGATTTATTAAGTTATAATAGCTGCTTTGCAATCAGTCAAAACTTTAAACCATTGACAGTTCTTCCACTCTGCCCTCCCAATACAATTAGTGTAGATATAATTGGGCCCAGGCAAAGTTGTAGTGACAAGACTGTAACCATTTCAACAAATATTGGTACAACTTATAAGTGGAGTACAGGCAGTATTGCTTCACAGATAGACATTGGACCTGGTACATATAGGGTGACTGTTACCGATGAAAACGGCTGTACAGCTAGTACTTCCGTAACTATTACCTCAATGCCATTGCCGGCTGTACAGATTTTAGGAGATCTGAGTATTTGTCAAAATAGTGAGACAGAACTCACCGCATCCGGTGGCTTATCATATAATTGGAATTCCGGAAGTGAATCAAATACAATTAAAATAACTCCAAATTCAAGTCAAAATTACACCGTAACAGCCACTGATTTAAATGGCTGCTCAGCAATAGAATCAGTTTTAGTAACTATAAATATTCCTTCGAAACCTGTTATTTCCGGAGTTGGACAAAGTTGTGAAGACAATATAGTAAATCTTGTGAGTACTGAAGGAAATTCTTACAATTGGAATACTGGCGCAACAACCCGTTCAATTATGACCTCTCAATTCGGTATATATGATGTTGTTGTTACAGATGAAAATGGATGTACAGATAGATCGGCACCTTTTGAAGTAGTATTTTTTTCACCCGGGGATATCCCCCCTCCCCCAGTTGTAGTAAATAACAGTACATGTACAGATTGTATAAAAATAAGAGGAAATATCGGATCTCCAGACTTTAACTGTCCTACTGGTTACAGACTGCAGTACTCAACAAATAATGGTCTCAGTTGGAGTTTTGAATTGCCAATGTACGATGAAATTGATCCGATAGACATATCAGTGAGATGCGGCTGCACGTTTAATCCATCATTTGGTGGACTATCAAATATTGTGTCTACAAATCCTCAGACCTGTCCTGAGGAATGCGGTTGTGCAAATTTTGCAGTTGATATACTGGGCGGAAATACGGTGTGTAAAAATCAAATGACAACGCTTACAGCAAGTGATGGTATTGAATTTCTCTGGAGTACCGATGAAATTACTAAATCTATTGTAGTCGGTCCCGGAGTTTATGGTGTAACTGTAACAGATATTTCCGGTTGTGTAGGAGAAACTTCGAGTCTTGTTTTTGAGTTGTCCTTACCAACCATACAAATTAATGGACAAAAAGAAGTGTGTGCCGGACAACTCACATTTCTCAATGCTGAAGGCGGAATTGATTATCTATGGAGCAATCAGGAAAACACACCTTTTGTCACTGTTTCCCCTGGCATTTATACTGTGACTGTGACTAATAATGAAGGATGCAAAGCTGAAGCAAGTGTTGACATTACTGAACTGCCGCTACCCCTAGTAAATATAACAGGCAAAAATAAAGCTTGCATCGGTCAAACCGTGGAATTGACGGCTGAAGGTGGCATAGAATATCAATGGAGCAATCAAGAAAATACGCAGACTATTTCTATTGTTGCAGGGACACATTCTGTTACTGTTACCAATGAATTTGGTTGTAGTGCATCAAAGGATTTTACCATTACGGACTTGCTTCCTCCTATAGCTACAATTTCAGGTAATGAATTTGTATGTAATAATGAAGTGACTGAAATTACAGCGCAAGGTGGTATCCAGTTCAAATGGAGTAACAATGCTGATACTCCCGGAATATTTGTGAGTGATGGATTATATAGTGTAACAGTTACAAATGAAGATAACTGCACGGCATCTATTTCTAAAATCATTCAAAAAGCACCGGATCCCAAACCTTTAATATCTGGCGTTAACTCTATTTGCGAAGGAGAAATGACACAACTTACAGTAAACGGTGGGCAATCCTTTGTTTGGAGTTCAGGGGCGACATCAACATCAATTATAGTTGGTCCAGGCATTTATACAGTTACCGCTACTAATGAATTCAACTGCAGTGCCACAGCGTATCATATCATAAGCAGCAGGCCTAAACCTGATGTCAGGATAGAAGGAAATTCGAATATTTGTTCAGGGCAGACTACAATCATTACAGCATCTGGAGGTGTCGCATATAATTGGAGTACCGGTGCCCAATCTCCATCAATTCAAGTTTCACCAAACACAAACACCTCTTATCGTGTTACGGTCACAGGAACAAATGGGTGTACAGATATTGAAACGATTTTCATTAAAGTTAATTCCGATCCTGTTGTTCCTGCATCAGAAATTAATTTTTCAGCAGTAAACAGAAATCAGATGACACTAAACTGGAAAAATGGAGACGGTGTCTACAGAATAGTTGTGGCAAGAGCTAATAGTACTGTCGTAAGTAGCCCAGCAAACGGATTTAACTACATTGCTAATCAGGCATTTGGCTTTGGAAGTATGATTGGCCCTAGTGAATTTGTAGTTTATAATGGGACAGGATCCTCCGTAACCGTGACAAATTTAACAGAAAACAATATATATCATTTCAGGATTTTTGAATACGGCTGTACAAAAAATTATTTGACTTTGTATTCGAGTGGAAATCCAGCAAGCCAGATTGCTAAATGCCTAACTCCAATACTTCAAGCAACCTCTATAACATTTTCTGTCGTCTCCACCCAACAATTTACCGTCAACTGGTCAAATGGAAACGGATCAAGAAGGGTGGTTAAAATCCATACACTCAATCAATTTACGCCGCCGGCCAATGGTACAGACCCGATTGCCAATCCTGTTTATTACGGCTCCGGAGAGCAAGTGATTTACAATGGTATTGGAAATTCAGTAACGGTGACTGGTTTAAAACCAAATACTATCTACTGGGTTAGGGTTTATGAGGCCAATTGTGAAGGTATTAATTCATTATATAATACTTCACTAGCACAGCAAAACCCTAACTCACAGCAAACTGTTTTAGTGCCTCCGTACATCCAATCCTTTACGGCTACTACCATTCCTCAGTTTCCGGGTGATGGTGGGCAAAGTGAAGTATATTACAACAATACAAATGTTTATGGCGTCAATCCACCGGTCTTAGTGACAGCGGATGGTCTATTAGGCACTGTATTTACTTTAAAAGCCTCCTTTATAACAGGAATGGGATTCCGTATAGTTAATAAACAAGGTAAAATTGTCACAAACGGTGATATGGCCATTGATCCACCAAGATATGGTATGTTAGGGGTCAAACAAATCATCTCACACAATACCTTGGAGATGAAATATACTCATCCTCAGTGGATTGACGAAAGTGTTTTACCACTAAGAATTCAGCTCCTCTATCATGATGGCTTATTGGGTTTAACGATTCCTCTGAATTTTGTGGCAGCTTCTCCGCTTCCTGTTGAAATTTCAAATTTTGATGCCCATCATGATAAAACAAACCGACAGAATGAAATCTTCTGGACTACACAATCAGAAAAAAATAATGATTATTTTGTGTTACTGCGAAGTGTTGCAAAGGATGAATATAAACCCCTTGTTAAAATCCCGGGGGCAGGTAATTCTGATGTACCACTTGATTATATTTTCCTTGACAAAGACATCAGCAGAAATGGGATATACTATTATCAGCTTCAACAAGTTGATTTTGATGGCAAACAGACGTTTTCTGATATAGTGTTAGTTTCTGTGCAGCATTCCTCTGGAGTCACAACCAGTATATATCCCAATCCAACCAACGGTTTAATCCATTGTAAAATTGACGGTAATTTTGAAAATGTTCAAATGGTTCTTTATGATGTTTTAGGAAATAAATTGATTGAGTCGGAAAGTACAAGTAGTAAAGATTCAGAAAATATATCTGTCCTTTCGTGTGATAATTTGCCAGGCGGTGTTTATCAAGTTTTGATCTGGGTTGATGGTGAAATTTTTAAACATAAAGTGGTATTGATAAAGTAGTTAAATTATTGAATATGATGCAATTCATTTTAATGAATCACAATGGTTAGAAATATATAAATTATCAAATAAACGATATGAAATTGTTTTCACTTAATGACTGAACGATTAGAAAAATCGAAAGGTATAATCGAAAGCAAATTGAATTATAGTGGTTCATATTGTATTTTTTAAGTGTGCCTAATTTGTTTATTACTCCAACAAATATAAACATAGCATCATAATTACAATCTATCTTTCGTTTTTCCAAACATTCACAGTCAATGAAAACAATTCTTGCAGGAGGTAGGATAAGGATGAGCTTATTTTAGAATGTGGATATGTAAATAACTTCCTACCGTATTGGCTATTACAGTTAATCAATAGGTTTATTGTGCATCATGGATGTTATACATACATTTTATTAATCACTAATCCAATATTCTTTTATTGTATTTCCATCCCAATATAAAATCCAACCACTTTTCTCAAAACAACTTACAATAATTGCATCTGCATTTAGTTTTAATGACCCACTTTCCCAATGACTCACCCATTCGTTTGCAGGAATAAATGAAATTGAGGAACATAGTTGTCCGTCGTAAAATTTAATTAGATTGTTGCCGCCAAAAATAAAAACCAATCTCTCAAAATTATTCTCTGTATTTTTAATTTCAGCTGCCAAATCAGAAATTCCATCTCCATTAAAATCTCCTTTTACGATATAAGGAAAATATTGAAACTTTTTTCTTTCAGGAGTTATAAAATTGTCAAAGTCATATTTACTCCAATTTTTATCATTGTCAGTTACTACTCTATATTTTGAATTGTACAAAGAAGCTAATTTAGCGTTTATTTCTTCAACTAAATTATTAGTTCCTTCAATTTTATCATTTACTTTATTTTCTAAGAAGCCACCCCAAGCCCATCCATTTTTTCCATTATAAATTACATTACACCATTTAGCTTTTTCTCCATTTATTTCTTCATATTGTTCACTGAATCCTATTACATCTAATGTTGTTCCATCAGGAATATTGTCAATAACTTTTGCTGATTCAGAAGGTTGTGATCGAAGTCTTAGTGTTGTACCTTCCTTTGTTTTAACATAAACTGTCGAAAAATTAGGAGCACTATTTACATTTTGACTTGGTTCTGAGTTTGATTGTAATATAGTTGTGATTTCAGAATTGGGGGAATCATTTTTATTTAGGAAAATAAAAAATGAAGCCAATCCTGTAACAATTATAAATGAGCCAATAAACAATGGTAGTCTATATTTAGTAAGGAACTTTTCATTTGCTGAATTACCTTTTTCAAAATCTTCAACTACTTTAGTAGGAGAATTTGCGTTTACAGAAATATTTAAATTATTACCATATTCACTTGATTGTTGATTATTGAATTCTCTAGTGTGTAAGTCTGAAATTGAAGACTGACTTGAAAAAGACACTGATGTTTCTTCACTAAATATATTGTTCTCTAATGAGTTTTTTTGTTCTTGATTTTCAGTTGGAACTTTTGTAGTTGTCGATACACTTGAATTATCTTCTAACATATAATTTTGCTCTTGGAAAGGTAAAATGATAGCCCCTATTAAAGTGAGCCAGAAACCCAAACCGAGTATTTGGGAAACATCACCACCTCCAAGTTCATTTAAAATAGAGCTGCCAACAATAATTATGGATACTATTGGTGAAAAAAATAATAAAATTTTTGGCAGAGGGTAATTATTATAGTTAATGGTCCAAAATAATATTAATATCGAAGAAATGGGAATAATGGCTAATAAATATCTTATTGATGACCCAATAAATTTTCCAGCTTCACCAAATACAATATCAAAGCCAGTAATATTTACAAAAAATTTTATCCATGGCATAAAAAATGCCGCAACTAAGATGGCACTTACAATAATAATTATAGTTCTATTACTATTATTATATTCCTCTATTTGTTGTTTTTGTGATGAATCTATCTTTGTAAACTGAAAATTTTCTTGTATATTGTTTTCTTCAATAGAAGGAAAAGATGGCTGAATAGCTTCCGTCGTTGGTTTCAGATTCTGTTTTAATATTTCGAAAACCTCAGGTATATCTTTGGCTTCTTTCCAATCCTCAAATTTTTTGCACACTAATGTTTCTCCATTAATGTTATAAGCAATCAATTCATCAAGTGACTGTGCGGTAGTCACCCTTCCATTTTCAACTAAAAAATATTTTTTATCCATAATTGGTTAATTACATTTCATTTATGGTAAAATATAATATAAAAATAACCGAATCATCATTGAATAAGCTTGAGAAATTATTCCATTTTCTTGAATAAAGTATTTCGTGTCCATGTTCAGCCTAACTTCTATAGCTATTAATTCTACTACTTATTTTTTCATTATGATTATTAACTGCAACAACAGACCAAACAACACAAACCAACCAACTAATAACTATACCAAAACCTAAGGTAATGAGTCCTATAAAAATTGATACAAAAAACATTATAACTCCACCAGTTACACTTGAATATAAAAGACCAAGAGGCCCAAAAATCAATGAAAGTACTACAGCTAAGCCAAGACTTTTTTTCTCACTTCCTGAAATAATAATTGTTTGTTGTGTTGATAGTGGTGTTTGATAATTGTTTTGATTATTAGAAGTAGCTATTTGTTCATTGAAATTATTTGGTTTTGGTTCAACGGCAGGAGGAGTCCAAGAACCTGTACTAGGTTGTTGTGATGGATTTCCTAGTATTACTTTCAACAATTCCGGAGCGTCTTTTGCGGGCTTCCAATCTTCAAATTTCTTACATACCATTGTATCTTCTTCAATATTCTTACTAACTAATTCTTCAAGGGAATATGCCTGGGAAACATTGCCGTTTTCTACTATAAAATATATTTTATCCATAAGATTTATTTTTTGAATTTATTTAGTTTGTTTGCCGTTAACTGATATTATTTTATCATTTTCATCAAATATAATTTCTATTTTGCTATTTACTTCTTGTACACTATTATCAGATATTCTTGTATACGTGTAAATATTAATCACTTCAAAACTTCGACTACTGATATTTTTAACCTCAATGATATTATTATTGATATCCTGTTGCTTGTTCCACCTATTTTTGTAAGAATTCATTATTTTTGTAAATGATGGTGTATTCATTTCCCAAAACCTACTTACATTATTAGCATAAAAGGTCTGAATTTTTGAAATATCTTTCATATTGTCGGCCTCAAACAATTCTTGTATGATTTTAGTATATTTTACGTCAAAAGATTTATCTACATAGGTTTCAGATTTAACCTTATTTGACGATTCTACTATTTCTGATTCAGAAGGTTGCTTTAATGCTTCATTTTTGTCTCTGCTAGGATTCATGTCTGTGGAATCATAAACAGTTTGATTGCTATTACTTATTTGGCTTGTTTCTTTTTGAGAATATTGACTTTCATTTCTATTAAAATAAAATAAAATATAAACTACCCCACCTATAATTATAATTGATGCTATTGAGATTAATTTAAATTTTAAACTTACCTCGTCACTTTTTGATTTCTTTAACTCTCTTGGTTGAAATTCGTTATTTTTTTGAATATCATCAGCTGCTATTGTTTCTTTAGGTTCATTTAGTTTAACTGTTTTGATTTCCTCTTGTATTAATTCAGCATTTACAATTAAGTTATCATTATTAATAGTTTCACCTACCTCTGTCGCTTTTTCCCTTTCATCATTTTTATTCGGGGTTATATTTGGAGAACCAGGATAGTTTTCAGATAAAGAATCTTGCATCAATGCAGAGTCCTCTGATTGCGATTTTGACTCCGATTTTTCTACATTTAAAACTTTATCATCACTAAATTTCGAATCATAAATTTGCTCTTTTATATCTTCATTTGTGATTAAAGGGATATCTGGTGAGGTCTCAGATTCTTCAACTTCAACAGCCCGAAATTCTGTAGAATCCGGAACATCATCCACATTTAAATTCGTATCAACACTTATTGTTGCATCTCCATGGAAATTATTTGTACTTGAGGTCAATGGAGATGAAGTCAAAGATTCAGTCGTATTCAAGCTTTCTTCTGCAATCTTATTCGCTTTATTATTATGTGCTTCATCTTCAATGTTTCTTTCATTATTTGAAAGAACTTGGACTAGTGTCCAAGATTCTGCTGAGTTATTTGCGTTTGAAGGTACTTGAGGCGGAGTCCAAGATTCTTCTGAGTCATTTGCGTTTGAAGGTAATGGAGGTGGTGTCAAGGATTCTTCTGAGTTATCTAAGTTCAAAGGTACTTGAGGCGGAGTCCAAGATTCTTCTGAATTATCTATGTTTATTGGTATTGGAGGCGGAGTCCAAGATTTATCTAAGTCATTTGCGCTTGAAGGAACTGGTGGTGGTGTCCAGGATTTATCTGAGTTCTCTGCGTTTGAAGGAACTGGTGGTGGTGTCCAGGATTCTTCTGAGTTCTCTATGATTATTGGTGCGGGAGGAGGTGTCCAAGATTTATCTAAGTCATTTATGTTTGAAGGAATCGGAGGTGGTGTCCAGGATTTATCTAAGTCATTTGCGTTTGAAGGAACCGGAGGTGGAGTCCAAGATTCTCTTGAGTTATCTATGTTCATAGGTACTGGAGGTGGTGTCCAGGCTTCTTCTGAGCTATCTGTTTTTATTGGTACTGGAGGTGGAGTCCAAGATTCAGATGAATTAAAATCATTTTCAACATTTAATTTCTTTTCCACTTTACATATTTATGATTTAATTTAACTCAACTTTTTTATATCCCTCATAAAAATATATCTCACCTGCGGTTTTTACCATTTATTGTTACTTCCCTCCTGCCACTCTCTCGCTAAACTCCACAAATATATTAATGATTTTAATAGACATGTTATAAGTTTGTATAAATTTTTAAAATATTATCTTTCAAATATAAGATCTGACAAAAGAATAAGTATTTTAACGTGATTTTTCGACAATTTATAATAAAAAAAGTTACACCATATCTCTACGGTGGACCTTTAAAAATCTAACTATTGAACTATCGAAGTAGAGTCTCCATGAATGACGTCACTACCATGCTCTCTGAAGTCCAAACCTAAATCCAAACCTTTGCGGTCGGCTTCTTTGATATCTTTTGCCTATTTTGCACTTTTGCACTATTTTCATTTTCTTTTTATTTGTAGCTTTACCGCTTTGCTATATTTCATAGCAGCCTGGTATATTATTCAAATTTCTTTATGGCAGTCAAAAAATCAGAACTGTACTCTACGCTGTGGGAGAGTTGTAACCAACTCCGTGGTGGTATGGATGCAAGTCAATATAAGGATTATGTTCTGGCCTTATTGTTTATTAAGTACGTGAGTGACAAGTATGCCGGAGTTCCTTTTGCACCTATCACTATCCCGGAAGGGGCAACATTCAAGGATATGGTAGCACTCAAGGGTAATCCTGAGATCGGTGACAAGGTGAACAAACTCATCTTTGAAAAAATCAGAGATGCTAATAAAATGACTGATTTTGCTGACTTCAATGACGATACCAAATTAGGATCAGGCAAGGATAAGATAGACCGCATTACCAATCTGATAGCCATATTTGAAAGAGAAGAACTCGATTTTTCAAAGAACAGAGCTGATGATGATGACTTGCTTGGAGATGCTTATGAATTTCTGATGCGACACTTTGCCACTGAAAGCGGTAAGTCCAAAGGACAGTTCTACACTCCTTCAGAAGTAAGCAGAATTTTGTCCAGAATATTGGATATCAATAAAGCGACCATTTCTGCAAGTACCAGCTTTTATGACCCTACGGCAGGATCTGCTTCACTGCTCATCAAAGCAGGGGAAGAATCAGGTAGACAAGTCACTTTATATGGTCAGGAAATGGATATTGCCACTGTCGGATTAGCATCTATGAATATGGTACTGCACAATCAAGCACACAATCTCAATGGCATTAAGCAGGGAAATACCATCTCCAACCCACAGTTTCTCAATCCTGATGGCACTTTGATGACCTTCGACTATGCCGTAGCAAATCCCCCGTTTTCCTTCAGCAGCTGGACAAATGGTCTTATTGACGAAAAGTCAAAAGCGGTGGTAGATAAGTTCAATAGATTTTCAGGGTATGGGATTCCACCGGACAAGAACGGAGATTATGCTTTTTTGCTTCATATTGTGAAGTCTCTAAAAAGCAATGGTAAAGGAGCTATCATTCTCCCACACGGTGTGCTGTTCCGTGGCAATGCAGAATCAACCATTCGTACCAACCTAATCAAAAGGGGATTGATCAAAGGAATCATTGGTCTCCCTGCCAATCTGTTTTACGGGACAGGGATTCCTGCATGTATTATTATGATCGATAAAGAGCATGCAGTTGCTCAACGAAGTATCTTCATGATAGATGCCAGCAAAGGGTATATCAAGGATGGTAATAAAAACAGACTCCGAGAGCAGGATATACATAAGATAGTAGATATTTTTACCAAACAGATAGAAATACCAGGCTACAGCAGATTGATCCCTTATACTGAGATCAGTGACCCGAAAAATGACTTCAATCTGAATATACCACGATACATCGACAATCAGGATCAGGAAGACATACAAGACATAGCAGCTCACCTTTACGGGGGCATTCCGTCACACGACATAGATATGCTGGAAAAGTACTGGAGTGTCTATCCATCTATGCGTAAGGAATTGTTTGAACCTATTCCTGACAGACCCGGATATTTTCAGCTGACTATAAAACCTGATTCTGTAAGGCTGTTCATCAATAAGCACGAAGAGTTCAACCACTTCAATCAGTCTTTACACGACATTTACAATGCTTGGGCATCCGCTACCCATACTTTTCTCGCAGATCAGGATAAGGATATGATTCCGAAGCGCATCATCCACCACATATCTGAGCAATTACTTTCTGCTTTTACTGCATCAAAACTTATAGACAAATACGATATCTACCAGCATCTCATGGATTACTGGAACGAAACCATGCAGGATGATAGCTATCTCATAGCAGCCGACGGATGGAAGGCGGAAATAAAAATTACAAAGCAGACAAAATCCATTACCGAATGGGATTGCGAACTGGTGCCCAAAACATTTGTCATCAATAAATATTTCAAACAGGAGCAAGACAAGATTCAAGATATGCAATCGTCCACAGATAGTTTATCATCTGTTTTGGAAT
Organism: Saprospiraceae bacterium; assembly: GCA_049290115.1. Lineage (GTDB taxonomy): Bacteria > Bacteroidota > Bacteroidia > Chitinophagales > Saprospiraceae > OLB9. The sequence continues at coordinate 48,631 of JBATMZ010000158.1, forward strand.
CTCTGGTGGAAGAACACAGCACGGAAGATGGATACCTATCTGCATTTGATAAGGTAAATAAAGTCAACGTTGCGAAAAGGATCAAAGAGATCACCCCGGCAAAAAACAAAACCTTATTTGACAGTAACATGGCAGCTGAACCCGAGAGCACATATGGAGAGCAAGCCGTGCTTCAGGATTACCTTGACCTTACAGAAAGTATATCAAAAGTCAATGCTAACATAAAAGAAAATACTGCTACATTGGATAAGATGGTTGCAGAAAAATACCCAACCCTGACCATAGATGAAATTAAGTCTTTAGTGATAGAAGACAAGTGGCTGGCAGCTATCGAATCTAAAATAACGTCAGAAATGGAACGACTCAGTCAGACCCTAACTCAACGCATCAAAGAACTCGGTGATAGATACGATACACCTGTGACCGCCATCATGGATGAAGTCACTCAGTGGGAGTCTAAGGTAAATAATCATCTGATACAAATGGGATTCCCTTTAGCTTGATATATATTTAGATAAAAGAGCAAAAGCTGCAAAATGCAAAACACACACACAAAATATAAAAATACGGAATTAGGACTCATTCCTGAAGATTGGGAAATAAAGGAACTTGGGAAAAATTCATTCATTACAAAGTTAGCAGGTTTTGAATACACATTACATTTTAACAGCTATAAAGATAAAGGAGAAATAATCGTAATTAGGGGTACCAATATTACTCATAATAAATTGGATTTGAAGGACATTAGAACAATTCCAAGAAAGACATCAAATTTTCTTTTGAGAAGTAAATTGTACAAAAATGATCTTGTTTTTGCTTATGTCGGGACAATAGGTCCAATCTTTTTAGTTGAAGAAGATGATAGATTTCATCTTGGACCAAACACATCTAAAATTACAGTAAATAAAGAACTTAATTCAAAGTTTTTATTTCACTACTTTACAAGTTCATACTTAAAAAAGGAAATTATTGAACATACAAGTATTGGTGCCCAACCTAGTTTGTCAATGTCCAAAATAAGAAGTTTTAAAATAATAGTACCACCAACCCTATCCGAACAAACAGCCATAGCCACAGCACTTTCCGACACAGATGCACTCATCTTTTCTTTAGAGCAGCTCATAGCTAAAAAAAGAGCCATCAAACAAGGAGCCATGCAGGAACTCCTTAGACCCAAAGATGGTTGGGAAATGAAGAAGTTGGGGGAGATTGTTACTTTTTTAAAAGGTAAAGGCTTATCGAAAAGCAGTTTAAACAATGATGGAAAATTTAAGTGTATTCATTATGGTGAGCTATTTACAAGGTATAATGAAAAAATAACTCATATAATTAGTCGCACTGATGTTGGTAGTAATTGTATTTTTTCATGTACAAATGACATTCTAATGCCAACATCTGATGTTACACCTAATGGATTGGCTACAGCAAGTTGCATCAAAGAAAATGGAATCATATTGGGCGGCGATGTATTAATAATCAGGCCTTATCGTAATACAATTGATGGAATATTTTTTGCATACCACATTAAGCGAAACAGAAATCAAATAATGAAATTGGTATCTGGTTCAACTGTTTATCATTTATATGGGTCAAGTCTTTACAATTTTGAAATCTCCTACCCACAAATGGAACAACAAACAAGAATAGCTACCTTTCTGTCAGACATGGATACCGAAATAGAAAATCTCGAAAACAAACTCCACAAGTACAAACAAATCAAACAAGGCATGATGCAGCAATTACTCACCGGAAAAATCAGACTGATATGATTGAGATTTTAGTAACATTAATAATAGGTTGTTTTGGGTATTTAATTACTCATTATTATTCAAAGCATTCAAAAGAATTGGCCCATGATCAGATGATGAAAGAATTGTTTAAGGATTTTAATGCCAGATATGATAAGTTGAATAACAATCTTATAAGGTTGGAAAAAGATAAGCTGATATTAGAAAAATTAAAGGAATGTAAAGAATTTGATGTTTATCACCAGACCATCATTGATTTTTTCAATCTATGTGCGGAAGAGTTTTATTGGTACCATCATAAGCATAGAGTAGACCCTATTGTTTGGAATAGTTGGAATAAAGGTATGAACTATTGGTTTAATAATATACCAGCTATCCAGGAATTATGGGATATTGAGATAAAAAATGATGGCAAAATCTCTTACTACATAATTGATCAGAATGAGTTCTTTAAAAAATCTACAACATGATGGCATTATCCAGTGAAAGAATCACCCAAAACAGAGTAGTTACCTTATTCAGAAATGAATTGGGATACCATCCTTTATTTGGATGCAATCTACAGGATCGGTACGGCAATACCAATATAGAAGAAGAACCACTTAAAAAGTTTCTGAAAGAAACACAAGGTTACTCGGACTCACTCATTACAAAAGCCGTTGCTACGCTCAAATCTGAATCTACCAACCACCAGCGGGATTTGTATTTCAACAATATGGCTGTGTACAATCTTCTGTATTATGGAGTAGATGAAAAAGAATCCATCGGTAAACATACAGATACCGTATGGCTCATAGACTGGCACCATCCCGAGCGCAATGATTTCTATATAGCAGAAGAAGTCACTATCCAGGGCAACCTGGAGAAGCGACCGGATGTAGTACTCTATGTAAATGGCATTGCACTCGCCACCATAGAACTCAAAAAAAGTTGCAACGGCATCACAGAAGGTATCAGACAGAATTTGACCAATCAGCAACCTGAGTTTATTCAATCATTTTTCTCTACCATCCAGATTTGTTTTGCAGGAAATGATAGCGAAGGTCTTCGATATGGTACGATCGGGACACCAGCCAAATATTATCTGACATGGCGGGAAGATGAACAGACGTATGAATCTTTTTTATTGGACAAATACCTGAAGAAGATATGTGAAAAGAAAAGATTTCTGGAGATTATACATGATTTTGTGCTTTTTGATGGTGGCATGAAGAAACTACCCCGGTATCATCAGTATTTCGGTGTCAAAGCTGCACAAGAGCACGTAGTGCGTAAAGAAAGTGGAATCATCTGGCATACACAGGGATCAGGTAAAAGTATTACAATGGTATTACTCGCCAAATGGATATTGGCTAATGATCCGCATGCCCGTATTGCCATCATAACAGACCGTACCGAACTGGACAAACAGATCAAAAAAGTATTTGCCAATGCCGGGGAGAACACTATAGAAAGGGCTAAAAGTGGCAAAGACCTGATGTTTAAGTTATCACAACCATCTCCCAGATTACTATGCAGTCTGGTGCACAAATTTGGCAGAAGTAATGCCAATGAAATGGATGACTTTATAGCAGATATCAAAAACAATCCACCTACTGTCGTCGGAAACCTATTTGTTTTTGTGGATGAATGTCATCGTACACAAGGTGGCAAACTTAACATAGCCATGAAAGCGATGATGCCCGATGCTACATTTATTGGATTTACAGGTACACCATTACTCAAACAGGACAGACAAACCAGTATGGAAGTGTTTGGTAAATATATTCATACCTATAAGTTTAATGAAGCAGTGACAGATGGAGTGGTGCTGGATTTGGTATATGAAGCCAGAGACATTGATCAGCGAATCACATCACAGGAAAACATAGATAAGTGGTTTGACGCCAAAACAAAAAGTCTCAACGATTACCAACGATACGAACTCAAAAAACGATGGGGTACCATGCAGGCAGTATTGAGTTCAGGTAGTAGAATGGGGCAGATTGTAAATGATATATTACTTGATTTCAGTGTAAAGCCGCGTTTGAGCAATGACAAAGGTACAGCCATCCTTATTGCCAGCAGCATTTATGAAGCATGCAGATATTATGAGCTTTTTCAACATACATCTCTAAGAAACAAATGTGGTATTATTACCAGTTATAACCCATCTTACGGTGATATCAAAAACGAAGAAACCGGAGAAGATACCGAAACACACAAACAATTCATGTATGTCACCTATATGAAGTTGCTCGGCAAAAACGAACACACCATCACAGAAACATCAACAGAAGAGTACGAAGACAGGGTCAAAGGACTGTTCATAGACCATCCTGCTCAGATGAAGCTCTTGATCGTCGTATCTAAGCTCCTGACTGGCTTTGACGCCCCGAGTTGTACTTATCTTTACATAGACAAGTCCATGCAGGATCATGGCTTATTTCAAGCCATATGCAGAGTAAATAGATTGGATACAGATGATAAAGAGTTGGGGTACATCGTAGATTATAAAGACCTGTTTAAAAATCTGGTCAATGACAAAGGAACCGGAGCCATTCAGGTCTACACATCAGAATTGGTGTATGATGATTTCAAAAAAGAAGACATAGACATCTTGATGCAGTCCCGACTGGATAAGGGAAAAGAACGGCTCGATACTGCCTTGGAGCAATTGGAATATATTTGCGAACCCGTTCCCCACCCAAAAAGAGACGAAGATTTTAGATACTATTTTTGCGGCAATACAGAAGTGGCTTCTGATCTAAAGGATAGGGAATACCTGCGCCAAGAATTATACAAAAAAACGGTGGCACTGATCCGGGCTTATGCCAATATTTCAGACGAACTTGAAGAAGCCGGATATACAATGTCTCAGATTACCCACATCAACCAAAGGCAAACATTTTATATCAATCTGCGGGATATGATAAAATATGCCAGTGGGGAAATTCTGGATATCAAAGATTACGAAGCAGATATGCGATACCTGATAGATAATTATATTCAGGCGGATGTCCCAAGAAAAATATCAGCATTTGACAGCCTTTCGTTACTCGAAATCATAGTTAATTCAGGATTAGATACTGCCTTGGATTCATTTCCACCTGAAATCAAAAAGTCCAAAGAAGCTGTAGCTGAAACCATTGAAAACAATGTGAGAACCAAAATCGTAAAAGAGCATCTCAATGACCCGACCTTTTATGAAACGATGAGTGCGCTTTTGGATCAAATTATTAAGGAAAGAAAAGATAAAGCACTGAGCTATGAGCAATACCTTGCCAAAATAGCAGAATTAGCCAAACAAGTTCAGGAAGGAAAAACCAGCGATACTCCAGCCCAGATCAATACTCCGGGTAAAGTAGCATTATATCACTACTTTGACAATGATGGTGAAAAAGCCTTGATCATATATGATATAGTAGTGGAGTACGCACCAAGTGGCTGGAAAGGAGATAGTGCTAAAGAAAATATCATCAAATCTGAAATATTTAAAAAGCTCAATGATTTTGATGAAACAAACCGGGTATTTGATGTCATTTCCAAACAAAAAGAATTAGAAAAATGACCTTCACTTTAGGCGAAATAGACATAGAATTAACACAGAAAGAGATCAAAAACATTCATCTCAGCGTGATGCCACCGGATGGGCAGGTACGTATTGCAGCTCCGCTTAATCTCACACCCGAAACCATCAGACTTTATGCCATATCAAAACTCTCCTGGATCAAGAAACAACAGAAGAAAATCCGAAGCCAGCAGCGTGAAAGCAAAAGACTTTTTATCAATAAAGAAACACATTACTATCAAGGCAGAAAATACATGTTAAAGATAGTTCCGACCACCGGCGTAACCAAAATCATTCTCAACAAATCTACGATAGTCATGCATATCAGCGAAAACAGTGCACCAGAAAAACGTCAGGAAGTCATGAATGAATGGTACAGGACACAATTAAAAAACATCGTTGAAAAGCTGATCAGTATGTGGGAGCCTAAAATAGGTGTCACAGCCACCGCTTGGCATATCCGCTCCATGAAAACAAAATGGGGCAGCTGCAACACCGATCGTAAATCCATCCTTCTAAATCTTGAATTGGCTAAAAAACCACTTCATTGCACCGAGTACATCGTAGTCCATGAATTGATTCACATAATAGAGCGCAGACATAACGATCGTTTTATCTCTTTACTCGATCACCATCTACCCAATTGGCGTCACTACAAAGAAGAATTAAATAAACTACCTGTCAGTCATCCGGGCTGGGGGTATTGAGTATTTAAGTCATCATCGGCTACCAATGGATAAAGCAAATTAAACGTGTGGTTTCCCAAGTGCTACAGTGCTTGCAGTTCATTGTCTACAATTTAAAAATCTCAAGTGCTTTTTTTACCAGATACTCTGTTCTATCTTCAATATTTTGTTTAGTCCACTTTGTGGTATCTTTAACGGCTTCATTTAACATTAACCCATTTTTAAATCCAATAAATTTACCTTCACTGTTTTTACGTTCTTGTTTTTTAATTAAAGATAGATTACTCAAATTTGAATTGTAGCCAGTTAAAGTTAAGTTGCCCAATTTATGTACATAGTTTTTTCGAATTTCACTTGCTAAATCCTTATTGCCGTCAGCAATCATATCTACCCACTCAGTAGGAATGTTTTCTCCTTGTGGTAAGATGTGTTCGACAGTCCATACAAATATGTTCTTATTGCGAGCATAAAAATTTGTGTATCGTTCTTTTGTTTGAGATTCTGATAATTCTATACTCGATAAAATGTACCGAGTTGCCCCAACATTTTCATCGTACAAATCTCCATTTAATTTTTGTGCAAATACAATGTCATTTGCTGGTTTTCCTTTTTCAATAATTAGTGACCTAATTGCAGAATTATTATATGTTTCAAGTTTATTAACATCGATAATTATATCCATGAAATAATTTGTCAAATCACGAGTTGGTGGGGTATCAGTAACATTTCTTCGAATGAAGTATCTACATAATAAATTGATAAGTTCTATTTTTTCAGATTCTTTTAAATCAAAACGCTTTGCCATAAATAATAACAACATATAACCATCAGCTCCATTTACATTTTCAAGATTACGCAGTGCATGGACCAATTCGTCTGAATGCTCTTCTATTTCATACTGGATATTTTTTGAATAAATTTCAGAAGCTGTTTCTAAGCGGTTAAATATTTCATCAACGTTTCTATTGATTAATTCTTCATAGATTCGAATAAGGTTGGACCTTAACGCTTTGGGTGCCTTCTCTACTTCAATTTCTTTTTCAGATTTAAACGCATTATAAAATTGCCTTAAAAACCTTTCTTGTATATTATATTCATCGGTTAGGTTTTTAATTATTTGATTCCATCGATCAAAATTTTCGTCAATATTTGTGCCTTTGCTTGTTTTTTCAAGATGACCCAATAATTTGTTTTTAATCAAATCAATTGCTGAAAGGGGAACACCCCTGTTGTTTAAAGTTTCAAATAACGTAAATGCATCGGCATGGGTGGCAACATCTATTTTTACTAAAGTAGCGCTGTTTAATTTTTTAAGTAACTCTAGTATACTTTCATAACTATACTTAGGGTTTTTATTTTCATCTACTTCATTGAGTCTTGAAAAGAAATAGTTGAAAGCTCTAGAAATTTGTCTGTTACCTAAAAACTTTGGTTTTTTCGGTGCTTTTATTTCGTCTATCTCTTGTGAGAATATCCATTTGTAATCTTCTAAATTATTGTTGGTATAAGAAGGTATTAGCCTGATATTTTTAATTTCTTTTAATATGATTCGATTTCGTAAACTCAACAACTCTAATTGGGCATTCATGTCTGTTTTATCGATCAAATTTTCTTTCAAGTATTTGTAAATAGCCAAATAGAATAGACTAATTGTAGTCATTCTTTGTTGCCCGTCCACCAATTCTAATTCGGCTGCTTTGTGTGAATCTTTTTGAACATTAATACAAATAATAGAACCCATAAAATGACCTCCATCACTTTCTTCAATGTCATCAAAAAATGCTTCCCAATTCCATTTACCCCAGATATATTCTCGTTGATATTTTGGAATATGGTAACTTACGTTATTATCCGCGCTATATAATTCAGATATTGGTTTATTTGCTGTATTTTGGATCATTATCTATTCTGATTTAACACTTTTAAAAAGGTAAATTTATATCATTTTATTCTTAATCTTAACAAACCAAAATTAATAATAATTTCTTTTATGAAACTTAGGTTAGCAGCAGTTATTACATAATCAATAAACTGCGTCTTCATTAAAATCATCAGATTAATAATAAGCGATATTATCTTCAATAGATTTTAATATCAGTCTTTCCAATTCTTCCATATCACTCCACCACAGCCATATGTAACTCACATTACGTCTGCACACACCATCTGCAAAGCTGCTCCCTGTGAACTCTTACTCCTTAGTTTCACCACCTCTGGTGGTATGTTTTTAGCGGCATTTTCAATGCTGAAGGCTCTTTTACCTGAATTTTTAAAATTCTAATATATATGTTTCACCATATTAACTTACTAAAGTTTTGTGAAGCATAAGCCCATCCTCTAAATATTTAAACCACATATCAATTGTACATTTGAAATCTATGACGTATATTTGTTCATACATGCGCAACTTTTTGCTGCAAGTACAAACTTTATCGATCACTAAAATTTAAAAATGGGAAAATATAAAAATCAACATATTATTCCTCAAGTTTATCTGAAGCATTTTGGCTTCCCAAGGCAATTTAAAACTGAAATATGGTTTGTTAGTGTAAAGAATTTAGAAAACGGAAAATGGGAAGACAGAGAGATTGAGAATTTTCTGTCTGATACCCACATTTACACTTTAGAAACATATAAGGAAGTTCATGAATTTATTATTGAAAATGATCTTAATGGGGGAATTGAGAATCGAATAAACGTAGTGATTGATCAACTTAATTCTGGAAAATTGACGGCAAACATCCAATTAGCTTTGGCTGAAACTACAGCAAATTTTCTTGCCAGAACTTACAGACACAGAAAGTGGCTCGAAGGATGGTTAAATCGTGAAAATTTTCGTGATTTCTTTGAAATATTAGTTGAATTTGAAGGTTATAGTGAAGAAGAAAAGAATAACATATTTGATTCTTATACAGCGATGTCTTGTAAAGAAGCAATAAACTCACTTATGGTTTCCTATATGAATCATACAAGTAAACAGCTTATATCGGCCTCAATTGAAGTTCTCATAACTTCGAAAGACAAACCGTATTTTACCTCTGATAACCCTGTTTCAATCATGAATGAAGTAGGGTATGGCGAAATCGGTAGAGATGAAATGGAAATATACTTTCCTTTGTCGGATACAATATTGCTTCACTTTTATTGGCACGAAATAGAAAAACCAATTGAAAGGATTATTAAAAATATATCTGATCAAGATTATGAATACTTTCATCGTGAAGTTATTCTAAAATCAGCTGACAAATTTATTATATCACCAATTGACAAATCTTTGTTAGGGAAGTAAAGGGAACTGATAAAAATGTACTGAACGAATATGCTACTATCGTATGCACATCGTTAGTACACAACGTTTTTAAACTATTATAATGCAAATAAAATCAAAAAACCTATCCGCAAATCTAATGCTCTTCTGGCTTTGTAAAGAGCAGGCCCTACGGGTTTCGATGAATAATTCCATCCCACAAATCAACACATTAATTATTCACCAATAAACTTGACAAAGCCGCCGACCTGATTTTTGCTTCTTATCGGTTTTTATTTATGGAGTGCCATGTTTGGATGCACAGCTACCAAACTTGGTGTCAGGTATCATTGGGATCACACACCCTATGAAAATGATACTACTTGATACTTTCCAGTAAGAAATTAACAAAATGCACCTATTTTAAAGCTGAAGTTGTAAACCCACCCACATTTTTCTACCACAAAATACACATACAAAGTTAGCTTCGGGAAATGAAATATACAAGCTCTGCTACCCACTCATTCCACGTTTGCGCCTTACAGGCGTTCCATCTTGCATGTATTCATTCCCTTACAATGTCGGGTACTTGTTAGTATGATCGAGATGGCTGTACACTTAGTTTTCATTTTATATCTTATCTATTATGGCATTCTTATCAGATACAGTTGGAGCTTTTGATACAGGCTCCCAATTCTTGACTTCTACAATCTTTGGTGCTACTTGTGAGCATCGCCCTTTTGCATCATTTATTCATCGCTGTGTAGCACGTCACCATTCAGGAGATTGGGGTGATTGTTGTCCGGATGATGCTGCTCTTAATGATGCTGCTTTACAGGATGGCAGTCGTATCCTTTCAGTGTGAACTATTCCTTCTGTCTTTACACATTATCAGACAGGATTTGGATCATCACTGAGTCATCCAGAGAGTACACTACAGTTGTATTTCCATCAGAGTATTAGTCTCTGTTTTTGGTAGCCTTGGTCTTTGACAAGGGCTATTTTTTAAAGATATTTATTATTTTTGCTAAAAATAAACAAAATGAACTTTACCCCAGATATTATCTTCAAATACTTTGGTCAATTTGACAAGGTTGTTGTTATTACTTTTAAGGAAAATAGTACATCATACAAATGTTTTGGGAAGGATATTACTGGAATATTTTATTACACAAAAGCCGAAAGAAATAGTCTTTTAAGTTTTTTAAAATCTAATGGCAAAAAAATGGACCATAATCAAATTAAATTTGACATTTTATTAAAAACTGAACAAACTAAAGAAAACCTAGATTTGATACATAAGGATGGGGTTTTGACAGAAGATATATTAAGCGTTTTTACATTAGATTACAAAAATATTAACAAATTCGAAATAGAAGGTCTAAAGGAACTCGAACTAGATTCAGTGAAAGTTGATTTTAATTTCGAATCACCACTACTTTTTTTTATTGACTTTTACGAAAAAAGAATAAACGATGGCGAAATATTGTTAGACTTTGAAAAAAGTAAATACGCTGCAATAAAATGGATTGTAGATAAGAATATTGATCCGGAATTTTTTAAAACATATATTGAAGATATTGAGACAGGCGAGCCAAAACTAAATGTTTTAGTGCACAAAATGAATTTTGAGTTAGAGTTAGGAATTCCAAATCCAGACGGACATAAAGACATCGTTTCTAAACATATGAATAATATTAAAGGAGTCGTTGAAAAAATATTAGTGGAGATGGGTGTAAAAAAGAAAGATTATAATGACCCTAAAAAATTTCTTTGGTTATATTTAGCATTACTAAAAATAGGTTCAATTTTCGAAGTTGAAATATATTTATATTCAAACCCTAAAATTTATTTGGACTTTGATGGACTAATGCATGTTTTTTTACGACATACTGATGTATTTTCTGTAAACGATGTTTATATAAATAAAAGTAAATTCCCTTACCAATTAAAAGATATAAAGTCATTATTGCGTGTAATTATCCAAAAGGCTTCTGCTGAAATAGAAAATCATTTTAGTAAAAGTTTGGAACAATATAGGAATAAATCAATATATTATAATGGGGATTATTATACTTTGTCAATATCTGGAAACGGTAGAATTGAATCTTTTCATGTAAACAAATAATTTTGTACCAATAATTTTAATATATACCTATCATAATTCCACATAAGCCCTCCTTGATTGCGCATTAAAATGAAAACTACTAAAAATTTAGAGGCACTAACCACATCTGATTAGCGCATCTATGATCAAAATTATCCACTAACTTCAATAGCTAAACACAATACTCTACTTCATATATTGCGGCTACGCCTAACTTATTTGTCGGGTATATGCTCTATTGCATTCCGCCGTGTTCACCCTTTTGGAGATAAAGCGACATTTTATCAATTTTCCGTTTTCATAACGGACACACAGCAATGAAATGAGAATTATAGATAAAATTTTATTAATGTTCAGTTGAATTCAAAAATACAAAAAAAAATTTTTGTTCTTTTTTGCAGAAGAACAATGTAACTTGTTATTCTTTCTAAGTTAGGTCATTGAAAGGCACTAAATACCTAGGTATATCAGATAAGTGGATTATTGACATTCAAAGATGGTCACACAAAACAAGTTAGCATATATGTCGCCCGGTTTCCAACAAATTCACTTTAGGAGACTCTACTATAGAATTTCTTCATTTAAATGTTGGAAAACGTGAATCTATGATTTCCTTATTTCATACTGTTCTAAAAAAGAACAAGGTTTTCTGATCTTGCACATACTAATAAAGTGCCAGAGGGTGTACATCTATGTTAGGATGGGGTGAAAGTTGTGGTTAAGCCAGTTTTTAAGACGTTTTAAGTAATCCGGTGAAAATTTGTTAGAAGATATAGAGTTAAATGCCAAATCTTTTGCATACTAATCATTTAATGTAAAACTACTACCCTTAAACAGTCATTATTTTGTTAAATAATAATATATTATGCACCAAAATGGTAATTATCTTGTTATAACAAAGTACATTTGACACTTACGGTACATGTTTTGTACTAAATATATATTATGGAAAAGGAGGTAGTTCATCATGTTGTTGAGTTTTTGATCGATACTGGGGCTTTTGACCCAAGTAGGGTTAACGAAAATGTATTGAAAGATCTAGGGATTATTGATGATGAAAATGCTTTAAATAGAAAGGAGATTAGGTCAGGAGCTCCTGGTGCTTATTTTGCCTTTACCAACACAACCAAAGACAAAATAGAAGTAAGGCCTGAAAAAATTGTTATTAATTCAAAAACGATTGAGAGAATTAATTTCATCCATTCAAGATTGAGCGACTACTATAACAGCGTTAAGATTTATGACGTAATTTATATAACAGACTATCACATTTTTGGTGACAAAAGACCATTCGAAGTTATCAATAGCTATTCAAATATTCCTGGCCTCAAATTAGATGTTGTCCGGTACGTTTACGATGAAACCCTTGTCACAATGTACATTTGTTTAGAACAAAAACTGCATTTTCATTTATCTTCAACAGTTACAAAAGATAAACTTTTTGCAGATATAGATTTTGAAGAATATAGTGAAATTGACAATAAGTTCAGAGAATTTGTAAATAATCAACTAAAGTTAAATTATGAAAACTGATTGTTCGCAAAATCTTCTTATTGATTTAGAATTAAAAAACAATGATACAATGTATCATTTAAACTTGAACTGTAGCCATGCATTTAAAAAGAGAATTATTCCAATACATAATAATTTAGAAACAAAAGACAAAACAAATTCTTTTGAAGAGTCAGCAAAATTATTTTTTATTAGAAATCTAAAAGAAATGGGGCAATTTAAAAATATTGCAAACATTGAATTTAACTACCTAAATGGAGAACTTTCAAGGTTCGCCGACAAGAATAAGGCTTTTTCTTATTTGTTTGACACTACAGAGGATCCTAGTTTACATTTCACGATCAGATTCCAAGAGGATATACTTTTGATTGTCGAGACATTTATTGACGAAGAGGAAATTGAAACTTTTGCAACACTTTTTAAAAATAAAATCAAATTGTTAAATATTAATAACAGTATAAACATTGTTTTACACGAAGTCCAAAAAGCCTTAGACAGAGAAAGATTTAAAGTAGATTTAATGAAAAATGACCATAACTAGTGAATTTTCCAATCAGGCTAATTTGTGACGACAAGAAATTTATTTTCATCTCCTCAAAAAACTGCAGCAATTGTATTATTACAAGAAGGGTTAACTTGGATTCAATTTATTCAGGTGGCAGAAACGTAAGTTTAAAAATTTGGCAATCGAAACATATTTTTGATTTATCTTGTAATATTTTTATGTGCGGTCAACATTATTTTGAAGATGGAGAAATTGACGATGTAAAATATATTGTAGATACAATCGAGGATGTCGATTTTGTACCGAGCAATGAAAATAACACTATTCCTCCAAATAATTTTTCCATCCATAAAAAAGCAATATTAAAATTTAAAAAAGGAGATATTGCTAAAATAAAGGGAGACTTTAAATATGATGGTAACGAGTATTTTTTTGAATTAAGGCTTGAATATAAACCAAAAAAATATAATTCCTTACACTACGAAATCAAGGTTTACAGCAATTTAAATGGAAGTGATTTAGAGCCACTAGATCAAAAACCTGAAAAAAAATTCAAGGAAAATTTAGCGCATAGTATTAG
>JBATMZ010000159.1:0-26907 GCA_049290115.1 Saprospiraceae bacterium
ACGAATAAAAGAATGCGGGGAATAATGGCTCGACACATAATTCTAAATTGCATAGACGACCCAGTAGATTTGAAGTATTTTAGTGATGAGGGATTCGTATTTTCACCATCCCATTCCACTGATTTTCATTATACTTTTGTACGGTAGATACAGAATCATGGTGATTTAGTAAGATTTATTCATCTAATCATTTGTAATCAAACAGTATATATAACTTAATATCAATAATATAAATATATTATTAAATTATAATGTAAAATTGTTGATGTAATTTGATTCTAAGCCCTTATTTTTGACCCAAAATAAAACATGGAGTTTGTCAGTGTTTTTGATATTTTTAAAATCGGCGTTGGCCCTTCGAGTTCTCATACCTTAGGTCCTTGGAAGGCGGGTCGTTTATTTGCTAAAAGATTAGAATCTTTAGGAAATGCTGTCGAACAAGGGCATGTGGAAGTATCTCTGTATGGTTCTTTGTCCCTTACAGGAAAAGGACATGCAACAGACTTGGCTATCATCATGGGTCTTTCAAATTTTGATCCTGAAACCGTCGATACGGCCAGAATTGTAAACCATTTAATAGAAATTGAGTCTAGACAGTCGTTAGTTTTACCAAATGGATGTAATGTTCCTTTTCTATCTGGCGAACATATCATCTTTGAATCCACTTTTTTAGATTACCATGCCAATGGTATGATTTTTAAATGGATAGGTTTTAATGGCGAAGTCGTCTCTGATGTGTATTATTCTGTTGGGGGAGGATTTATTATTAGAGAAGGAGACACATCACTAGAAGAAGAAAATGCCAAACCTTACCCCTTTCCAATTCAAGCATCTGTTCAGTTAAGAAAATATTGTCACGAAAACAACTTGACAATTGCTCAAATTGTAGAACAAAATGAATATGTGGACAGAAGTCCTGAACAATATGAAAAAGACGTCCTTAAAATATGGGATACGATGTTGGAATCCATGTATGTTGGTTGTCATACAGATGGTATTTTGCCAGGTGTTTTAGGCGTTAGGAGGAGGAGTAATCCCTTACTTAAAAAATTGATGCCTGAAAATATTGTCTATCACGATAAGTATAGTTGGTTGGAAGCTATTCGAACGGTGCCGGTAGATTTTCAAAAAATATTTAAGTGGGTGAGTACTTTTGCCATAAGTGTGAATGAAGTTAATGCTGCTTTTGGAAGGGTGGTAACGGCGCCGACAAATGGTAGTGCGGGCGTAATTCCTGCCGTATTGATGTACTATCTTTGTTTTGTCAATAAAGAAGCGGGAACTAAAGAAATCGTTCGATTTTTAGGCGTTGCTTCTGAAATTGGATCCATTTTCAAAAAAGGTTCAACATTGTCTGCGGCTATGGGTGGTTGTCAAGCGGAAATAGGCGTCTCGTCATCTATGGCGGCAGCAGGCTATACAGAATTATTGGGAGGAACACCCGAACAATGTATTATTGCTGCTGAAATAGCGATGGAGCACCACCTTGGAATGACCTGCGACCCCATTGCTGGTTTAGTACAAATTCCATGTATCGAACGAAATTCTATGGGCGCTATAAAAGCCATTAACGCAGCCGAAATGGCCATAGACAGAGACCCACTTGAAGTCAAAGTTCCCCTTGATGATGTAGTAAAAACAATGTGGGCTACGGCTAAGGATATGAACAGTAAGTACAAGGAAACCTCTGAAGGTGGATTGGCTACTGCCGTCAATATCATCGATTGTTAAGGTGGTTTAACCTTTCGTCGACTTTTTAACTCACTTCATCTTTTCTTACATGAAGAGGCTAAACTATTTAAAAAATAAGTAGTTACTTTGTCATAGAATTGTAAATTTAGAAAATGAACAAATACCTTTTACTATTATTATTTGCCGCTCTTTTGGGTTCAACGAGTTATGCACAATTTCCAATGGGTGGCATGCAAAAAGGTCCAGAACTCAAGGGAATTATCACTGGAAATATTTTTGATACGTTGACAGGAGAACCTATTGGTTACGCTACTTTAGCTATAAAAAAACAAGGAAGTAAAATCATTTTAGACGGAATATTGACGGATGAAGATGGGAAATTTACGTTTGAAAATATCAAAACAGGCAAGTACGAATTAACTATTTCTTTTCTTGGATACGAAGACAAAAGGATGGAAAATGTGGAGACTACTTTAAAATCGCCTGACGTAAATCTTGGAAATATATATTTGGATAGATCCAATGTTTTGTTGGATGTGGTTGAAATTAAAGAAGACAAGTCTTTGTATGAAAATAAAATTGACAAGTTGGTCTTTAATGCAGAAAATGATGCTTCCATTACTGGAGGTGACGCTTCAGATGTACTGCGAAAAGTGCCTATGTTAACGGTAGATCTCAATGGCAATGTATCACTTAGAGGTTCTCAAAATGTGCGGATATTGATCAATGGCAAACCATCGGGTATGTTTTCGGGCAATGTGGCCGATGCTTTAAAAATGTTTCCGGCTGACCAAATAAAAAAAGTAGAGGTGATTACGTCTCCTTCTTCCAAATATGATGGTGACGGAAGTGCAGGTATCATCAATATTATTACCAAAAAACAAGAATTGAACGGTGTAGCGGGAAACATCAATGCATCCATAGGCAATAGACAAAATTCATTATTTACAAATTTAAATGCAGGTAAAGGCAGGTTCGGTTCGTCTGCAAGTGCTGCTGTTTTTTATTCTTTACCGATAGATGGACAAACTGAGTTTTACAGATTGGACAAAACATCTGCTGGAGATAGAATTATTACACAAAATGGAATTCAAAATACGTCCCGATTGGGTGGGAATGGTTCGGCCAACTTATTTTACGATTTTAATGGGTACAACAGTTTGACCAGTTCGTTTTCATTGCGTGGATTTGGTTTTGATACAGAAGGCGATTTAAATGGAGAAATCATTGATCCATTATCTGGTTTTAATGATAAATTTACTCGTAAAAATAGTGGAATCAATAAAAATACTGGATTTGACTGGAATACGGATTACACCAAAAAATTTCGTAAAGAGGATCAAGAGCTTGTTGTTGCTGTGCAATATTCGAAACAAAATAGTGACCAAAACAATAACATTTTTGAAGACCATATCAACTTACCTTCACTCAATAGAAACACAGATGTTATTAATGATGGAGACAACCACGAGACGACATTACAGTTTGATTATGTACATCCATTTAATAAATCCATCAAACTTGAAACTGGTCTCAAAGGCGTTTTACGCAAGATAATCAGTGACTATAGTACGGATGTTTTGGAGGACTTTCAATATAAGCGAGTTAATGATATTTATGACTACAAACAGGACGTTTATGCAGCCTATGCATCTGTTAACTTTTATATTGCTAAAAAAATAGGTGTTAATGCTGGCGTACGATACGAGAATACATCTATTTCTGGGATTTCTCAAAACGAAAGAAGTAATGAAGTCAAAAATAAATATGGTAATTTGTTACCAAGCATAACCATATCTAGAACCTTTCCAAAATTCAGGACATTAAAACTGAGTTTTACCAGACGTATTCAACGACCAGGACTTCAGTTTATAAATCCATTTAATAATACATCTGACTTTTTAAACAGGGTTGAAGGTAATCCATATTTGTCACCAGAATTGGTCGATCAAGTGGAACTATCCTATAATATCACTTTTTTAGGATTTACTACTTTTTCTTCGGTATATTACAAACATACGCAGGACATAATCGAACAAGTTTTATTGATTGACAATGTGGGTTTATCAAAAAATACTTTTCAAAACATCGGCAGTAATAATGCAATTGGTTTGAATACTTTTATAACCAAAACCATTAATTTATTTACGTTTAGAACAGGTGGGAATATTTATTCTTATGATGCGTCAGGGTCAATTAACGGCGTTCCTATTGAGCGAAAAAGTTATGAATATAATTTGTTTTTTAATGGAGAAGTCAAATTTTCAGGAACTTTTAAAGGAGACTTTTTTGGTTTCTTTCGTTCACCGGTAAGAACTATACAAGGAGACAATCCGTCCTTTACCATATATGGAATGGGTATTCGCAAAGAATTTAAAAAATCAAGTATTGGGTTAACCTTTATTGAACCGTTTAATGCCGACAAATTTTTCCGTTCCAATGTTTCAAATGACACATTTACACAACAATCTGCCTTCAGTATTCCATTCCGTTCGATTGGACTGAATTATCGATTGAAGTTTGGAAAGGTTGATTTTAAAGAAAGGAAAAGTAAAGTTAAAAATACAGATGTCAAACAAGGAAATGACAACAATCAAGGTCAGAGCTTGCCTGGAGGTGGGAATTAACCAATAAATCTATATGAAATGAAACGTATTTTTCTGCTTAATGGAATCATTGAATGCCTTGTAGGTTTGATATTTATCGTTCGCCCAGAAACATTATTTATAGGGGGAGCAATTGAAACAAAAGCATTATTTATCACAAAGATGTTTGGCATGTTGGCTATGTCGTTTGGTGGTTTGAGTTTGGTTATTGCCCGCCATGGAAATGAAGAAAAACTTTATCAGTTTTCAGCTTTAATTATCATTGTATATCATTTATTAATCGCATTTCAATCTTATGGAGTTTTTGTAGGCGGAATGTTACCCAATTTGGGTCCATTTTATCTTCATCTCGTGTTAGCTTTATTATTTGTAATCCTCTATTTAAAAAATAAAAAATAACTAGTCGTGGATACTCAATTACCCAAACTTATAGATATACTCAATCTTGAAAAGACTGGTTCGCAAGAGTTTGTAGGCCAAAACTTATTCATTGGTAGTGCCAATGTATATGGTGGACAAGTTTTGGGTCAGGCATTGTCAGCAGCACATAACACGGTAGATGAGGACAAAAAATTACACTCATTACATAGTTATTTTATTGGTCCTGGAGATCACGACCTTCCTATTCAATATAATGTAGAAAAAGTTAAAGATGGCAAAGTATTTCAAACTAGAAGAATAGTTGCGAAACAAAAAGGGAGGGAAATTTTCATCTTATCAGCTTCATTTCAAAAAATAGAAGAAGGAATTGAACATCAAGCGACGATGCCCAATGTAGCAAGACCTGAATCTCTAACTTCTTTTTCAGATCTATTTTCTGAGTTTGCTGAAAAATTCAAAATAGAGCCGAAAGGAATTTTTTCACCAACAGGTCCATTCGTATTTCATCCTGTGGAACATTATGACCCTTTTAAACCTAAGGCAAGACCTCCAATGAATCATACTTGGTTTAGAACCAATGGATCTGTAGGGAATGACGAAAGGAAACACAAAGAGATTATAGCTTATGCATCTGATTTTAATTTGTTGATTACGGCATTACTTCCACATGCCTTGTCTTTTTTTACGACGCCCATGCAGATAGCTTCCTTGGACCATGCCATGTGGTTTCACAGGGATGCACGACCTGATGAATGGTTATTGTATGTTGTAGAAAGCAGCAATGCTAATAACGGCCGGGCTTTTTGTAGTGGCAAAATTTTTACAAAGGACGGCTACTTAGTAGCATCTACTGCGCAAGAAGGATTAATTAGAAAGCTCTAATTACCCCTCAGATGATACAGACCAAAGATGCTCATATTTCCTTGGTTATCGATACTCTTTCCAGTACCTAAATTTACTTTCGTATCCAATATGTCTACATCTGTCATGATTAAGTTGCCTTGATTCAATAGTACACGCGTGGAATTATTTCCACTACCTCCAATAAAATGGATGTTGTTAATGGTCAAGGTATTTCCAGGCAAAATCTCAAAGATATGTCCTGAATAATTGGATTTAATCGTAATGTTTAGTGTAGTAGACGAAAGGGTCAGGTTTTTATCAACGACAATTGGTGATAATAATTTAATGGTATCATTATGCACGGAAGGATTAAAAATAATAGATTCATTTGGTAGAGCACATGCCATAATGTTTCTCAGTGAACTATGACCATCATCTTCAGTATTTCTTACTTGCGTACCACAAATGTCGATGCAAGAGACATTTCCTGACCATCCACTGCCTGTAACGCCTCCATCAGACAAAAAATGGAGCGTTAGGCAACCAGAATTATGCGTAGACGTAAAAGTTCCAGGCAATGTGGTACCATAATATCCTCCAGCTGGATAATTTGCTAAAGTGGCTGGATTACCACTTGAAAAAATAGGATCATTAATAGAATTTCCATCATGAATATAGAGTGCATCATATAAAGCTTCTACACCAAAGCTAGTAAAAGTGATGTCTGTTTTTTGGAAAGGACTATCTGGACATATATAACGCGTGATGTTTTCATTATTACCGTAATTTCCACTCGATCCACCCGTATCCGTAGAAACGTTATTACAAGTGGTTTGCGTAAGATGGGGTCCTGCCGTATTCCAGGCAGAATATTCACTTTCCGAACATTTTGATCTCACATGAAAATAATACCCAGTATTACTATTTAAATTTGAAAAATTAGCTGTAATTCCTGAAGTGGCGGTGCCAGAGACAGGAGGTGTTGCAGAAGTTGAAACTGCGTATTCATATCCTAAAAATGGTGGAGGATTCGATGCTGTCCACTGAATTACAGCCGTAGTAACTCCTAGGTTTGTAGGCACTACATTAGATGGTCCAGGACATACATCGCTTCCTCTTAAAGGAGATTTCCAGGCACCTCTGCCATAAGTGGCTGCCATAATTTCGCTTGTATTGTATTTTATTTTTAAGTCGAAGATTTCAACATTTGGAATTCCAGCGTTATACAATTCCCAATCGGACATAGTATTGTCTCTGTAGTAAATACCTACGTCCATTCCAACATAAATACCATCAGCTGTATTATTTTGATAAATGATACAATTTGCAGCAAGGTTGGGAAGTGTCCCACTGATATTAGTCCAAGTCGACCCACCATTGGTAGATTTATATACTTTACTTCCCGAGTTGTATCCAGTCCTAACAATCCAGATGGTATTTGGATCAGTAGGTGATATAGATAAATCATTGTATCCCGACCCTGTTGGAACGGTCATGGTTGTCCAGCTACTACCTCCATCGATGGTGCGATATAAAGCATTGGTTCGACCAGTGTAAATATAATCTGAATTACTTGGAGCGACTTGTATATACGTCAAATCGCTACTATTTAGATTATCACTAATGGTGGTCCACGCTGATCCTTGATTGGTAGATTTATGTACACGATTAAATGCGATAAAAATAGTTTGTGTATTATTTGGGTCAATGGTAATAGGCGTAATCCATGCTCCACTTCCTTGATCTGGAACAGTAATTGAAGAAAAACTAGTTCCACTATTCGTAGATCTGGAAAACCTACCATTTTGATAGGATCCATATAAAACTGTTGTAACGTCTGGTCGAATGGCACAATCCATCCCATCACCACCAATTGCATCACTCCATGTACCTGAAGTGCTCATTACTTTTGTACCATTGTCTTGTAAACCAGTAATTAATTTGGTATCTAGTTGAGATACATCAATCCGATACATTTGAGATATAATTAATCCATTACTTCTATTTGTCCAATTGACACCACCATTGGTCGTTTTGTATACTCCTCCGTCACAACCCAACCATAAGGTCGTATTATCTTGCCATTCCAAAACATGGTGGTCTGCATGGATGGTTTGAACACCAGAAGAACCACTCCAGTGTGTACGCAAAGACCAACCAGTACCACCATTGGTCGATTTCCAACAATTAACTCCACCTGTATACACTATTTCGGCATCGGTAGGATCAACTGCAAGGGCTAAATCATACCAACCTTGTCCACCAGTGTCACCTCCATTTGCATTCCAGCCCAATAAGTTAGGCGTAGTCGCCCTTACCGTATAGGAGGCACCTGAATTTTCAGAACGATAAATTCCATTAAACCCATTATTCGAACTTAATGATGAAAGGGCATATACATAAGATATATTATTAGGTGATACGGCTAGTGAGATCCTGTTTGATCCAGATATTGTTTGAACATTAGTCCAGTTAGCTCCATTGTTTGTCGAACGGTATATTGCACTTGATGTTGAAGCATAAAAGGTATTACTTGAAGCATCTGGATTTGCTTCTACATCGTAAAAACTGGATGCATTCATTTGTGTCCAATTCGTTCCCCCATTGGTTGTTCGGTACAAGCCATTGGTCGTAGCCGCCAGTAACATATTTGAATCATCTGGATCCATAATGAGTCTTCTAATGCGTCTTTGATTAGTGACAGCCCAGTTTAAACCAGTCGTATTCCATGTGACTCCACCATCCAAAGATTTTAAAACTCCAGTAGAATATGTATCGCTTCCATCGCCATCTCCTGTGGCAATGTACATGGTATTTGGTGTGGTGGGATGAATGACGATGGCTGAAACGCCCAAAACAACTTGATTATCAAAGGTTGTATTCCAAGTTGAACCGCCATCTGTTGATTTCCAAAGACCTCCTCCAGGAGAACCAACCCAAATGATATTGGCATTTGTAGGGTGAAAAGCGACACAATTTATTCTACCTATTCCTGAATAACCGCCAGGGGTTGTTGTGGGTCCTAAACTCGTCCAGTTGGCCGTCATACTTCTGTCCCCATTTTTATAAGTTTTTAAGTACTCATTCCAATTTTTTTCATTGATGCCTGCCTCTGGAAAACTACCGTCTTCGTAGACACGATCTGTCCAATATTGTTCCCAACGTTTGTAAGGTTTATATCCTTTACCTTTTTCCTGTATATCGATGTTTTCAAAATATTTTTCGGCTTCTTTTTGTATGTCAAAAAAGTTAGCATTTCCATTAACGTCACGGGTGTTTTCAAACCACGATTGTGCATTGGAAGCGAAGGTAAAAACCAATAACAATGGAATAAGTAAATGTCTGAATTGATTCATTTTATACATTGTTTAAATATGCATTTCAAAATATTGGAGGCAAATATAAAGACTATATACCTAAATTAAATACAATGAATTGTCAATAGTTTACTAAAATGCAAATTTATATGGAGATGCAAACGCACTAAAATTAGAGAAAAGAAAATTTAAGGCCAGTTTTGAGGTGTAAAGCGTTCAATTTATCATTGTTAGGACCAATGCCTATACCGTCACTCAAAACAAAGGTGTGGTATGAGGGTTGAAAGTAACAACTGATACGTTTGTTAATTTTCTTTTCTACGCCTAAACCAAAATGAAGGTCGACGTAATAATTACCCTTAATTTGTCCTTCATCCAAAATACCATTTATAAAACCCTTTTCTTCCAATCGCGGCCCCTCAAATGTGAACCTACTTTGTGTTGTTGGCCTACCTGTTTTTAAATTTTCAACGATCTCATAATTAGCTTGCATAACTACATTTAATGCTGCTCCAGACATCATATACATCTTCCAATTTTTATGATTGACTGGAAAATATTTCAAATTAAATGGAAGTTTTACGATATCAAAGGAAATCTTTTGAAGGCTAGTCTCAAAATATACATCACCATTGGCTCCATACGTTTCGTTTACCAAAGCGGGATTATAATTTACGTGGTTATATTCCAAACCAGATTCAAACTCTAATCGATTAATTTTTTTACCAATTGTGATACCATATCCTTGATTATTGGTCGAATTAGAAAACTTAGGTAAAGAATAAACTCGATCAAATGGTGTCAAAATAAAATGATTTACATGTGCAAAATAAGCCCCAAGCCTAAGCTCTGATTGAGTAGGTGTTGATTGTATTATTGACATGGGTAGGATAGTTGCCATGACTGAATAAGGCGCTTCTTTTTTACTTTCTATGGCTGTTATTGAAATTTCATGTTGGACTTCAGTTGTGTGTATTCTTGCAACATTAGGGGTAGTAGGAATTTTTGGCGTTGATGTTACATCAACCGATTCATTTGTTGGTTTAACAGTTTTAATAGGTAAAGAATTGATGTGAACGGGATGATTTGAAGAAGGTCGCACATCCTGTGGAGAAAGATTCTTCAACACTATTGAATAAGGTTGTTTTATTTTCTTTTTGTCAATGACTGAAGGCTGATTTGTTTTGCTTTTTTCCTTAGAATCGGCATAACTTAACAAGGGCAGTGAATACAGATTATGGCTTTCAATTGCGTATTCTTTATGATTTTGTGTACTAGTTAAAACAAAGTGATTAAAAACATTGTAAAAAGTCAATAGAAAAAGAAAAACGGCTAAGACTTCTTTAATTTTGTTTGTAATGACTTTTTTTCTAAATAATTCTATAGTTTCAAGTTTGTATTTAAGTTTTTCCCAATGTTGAGAAACATGGTGCCCAGGTATATTTCTTAATTTGTCTTTGATTAAATCATCAAATTGAGGGTCAGCCATATTAGGGTCACCTGATTCTGAGGCGTTCCATTTTTGGTGAAATGTGTCCCATGATCCATAAAGGGGAGGGGTTGATATTTCGCCGAGCTTCTTTTTGACGCTGTTGTCGAAATCTCTATTTTTGTTCATGGATATGGTTCTTAATGGCCAACAATTCCTTTAATTTGGTTCTGGCTTTGACGAGATTTGATCTGGAGGTACTTTCAGTAACACCTAAAATTTCCCCAACTTCTCTATGGGAATACCCTTCAATCACGTACAAATTAAATACAGAACGATATGAAATTGTTAATTGCTGCAAACAATTCAAAATTTCTTCAGCATTCATTTTATCAAGAGCATCTTCTTGTACATCAAAAACAGTATATGCATTGTCAAGACTCTCTGTTTTTCTTCTTAATTCTTTTCTATAATAATCGATACAAGTATTCACCATAATCCTACGCATCCAGGCTTGTAATGATGTACCACTCTGGTATTTATCAATATGTCTAAATATCTTGATGAATCCATCGTGCAATATATCCATGGCTTCATTTTCTGAATGGGCAAATCGAATACAAACACTCATCATCACAGAATAGTGCTGCTCGTACAAATATTTTTGAGCCCAAGATTCTTTTCGAATAGCGGCGGCTATGAGATGCTCTTCCGAACCATGAATATCTATTGTCAAATCCATGCCTAAAATTAAACTTTTGTTTTGACAGTCAGAAATTCTTCGGTAAATTTATTTGGTATTCACGGTTGAAATGTCGAATTTTAACACTATTTAAAGGTATTGACGACAAAAAGTGTCAAAATT
This sequence comes from Saprospiraceae bacterium, assembly GCA_049290115.1. Lineage (GTDB taxonomy): Bacteria > Bacteroidota > Bacteroidia > Chitinophagales > Saprospiraceae > OLB9. Next base: position 11,134 of record JBATMZ010000159.1, read on the forward strand.
GCAGGAAAATTCCATTTTTTTAAATTGAACCATTTGACTATAGTCCAAACACTTTAACGAATTTTTAAACTTAGAAATCGAATCTAAAATGCAAAGATTCAAAGAATAAAAATAAAAAACTTTCCGTTTTCAACCAAGATTTATCACGGGCGCAACCAAAATCACTAGGTCAGTATCAATGTTTATTATCCATTATACTGTTATTTTTCATCCCATCTATGTCTCCTATTTTGACAGGAACAAACTCCAAATCTAAGACGTCATCATATCCAGGGGTGATGAAAAGACGATCATCCCACGTTAAAGGGTTTGGATTTGAGTATATATTTTTTGTTGGAATAAACCGCCAACTGGTATTGCTAGGGAAAAATTCATAGAGTCCTAAAATTACTTTTCTTAATTCGATCAAATCAATGGAATTTATTTTGCCATCATGATTGACATCAGCTGCAACATATTGCATAGGATTTGAAAATGATTCGATGCCCAGTATATGACGCTGAATCAAGACTATATCAAATGTCGACACTCCTTCTGAGGTATTTTTGTTATACCATCCTTTGAAGTAGTAGGAGGTAAACGGGTCATTAACTGGAAAACTAAATTGACTATTATCAACCTGTTTGATCAACACTTTTTGACCTTCGTACCTTTTTATTTCGATTCCAGTTGGTATAGCCAAACTACTAGGTATGGTTCCTGAAATGGTCCTGTTGTTTTTGTTGTCACAAGAAAAATATAGGGCTAAATTATCTATATCCCAGACACTCACGATTGCCCCATTCCCAGCAGGGCAGTAAGGCAAGATTTCAATGCGAATAGAGTCACCCTTGTCTAACAAAAACTCGGGGTTTTCGAACAAATCCAATTGTTTTTTTGACCATGAATTGATTGTGGGGATGTCTTGCTCGTCATGAAGCAATTGGCCATTTTTGAAGATACGCAGGCGGATTTTAGTGGGAAAGTTATTAGGACCATTAGCACCATTGACCCAATTATAGTTTGTAGGAGCGTTATGGAAAAAAGTAAGATGATTCCATTTGATGAAGCTACCTTCTTCAGGATTGGCCTCAAAAGTCATGACAACTGGTTTTTGATCTGCTTCTTCAGGATTACAGCTTTTGGATACACCAACACACATAGACAAACTACTTTCGTGTCCTTGAGTGCAGGAATGTTTGTTTTCCTGAGGAATCTCTCGTTGGATATTGGAAGCTGAAATGTCACCACAAGAAAGAATTTGGTGGTAAGTTGGCGTAAATTCAGCATAATTCATGCTTTGTTGTGGAGTCAGTGCATCACATAATTGGAAATCATACAAAACATTTTGATCACAAGGCACAATCACAATGATTAATAAACTGTCACATCCTGTTTGACTCTGCAAATCTTGTACATAATGACCAGGGACATCGTACAAAATACCATTGATGACAAAATCATTTCCATTACAAAAAGAATAGTATTGGGTTGTAGAGGAAGAAAAACCTTTACTAATGATAATATTCAAAGTACTATCACATCCATTTGTGTTGGTTAGGTACTGAATATACGTCCCTGATTGATGATAGGTTTCGTTGTTAACTTCAATAATTTCTTCATCACATAAACTAAATTCCAAATAACCTGAGGACGGCTTAGCAATCACTAAATGAAGTATTATTGTACTATCGCAACCAACGTTATTGGTAAGTGTTTTTGTATACGTGCCTGAAGTGGACAACATAGTTCCAAAAAAGTCATATTCATTCGGTGCACATATTTTTACATTCAGTATTTTTTCGCTAATGGATAGTTCTTTAATATTGAGAACCAAAATACTATCACATCCTGCTTCGGTGATAAAGTTTTGGGTAAAAGTTCCACTTTCTGTGTAGATAGTACCATTAATGTCCAAAGTATCATTTTCGCAAAGGGTTACATTTTGATTGTATGTAATTCCTGCACAATCTCTGACGTTAAATTGAAAATCTCTCCTTGTTTTATTCAGTAATTCTCCATTTCTGTATTCTTCAATACAAATCCCGACTACAAATTGTCCAGATAAATTAGGCGTTCCTGAGATAAGGCCTGTTTCTGGATTAATGGATACCAATGGATTGCCCAACATGGGAGTTGTGAAGGTATAAGGTGGGTTGTAGACAACTTCAGGGAAAGGAGGGAGACATTTAAAAGGAGCGGGAACAATGGCATTGCAATCGTCACCTGGTACCATTCCACCAGAGGTGATTGGAACGCAAAAGGAATAAACAACCGAATCTCCTTCAATATCTGTAGTGCCGTGATCAAATTGTAAAGGTCTGTTTGTACAAACGATAATGGGCGGAAACTGTTTGAATACAGCACTGTTGTTACAATTTCTAATGGCGGGTTGATATAGATCTATAGAAAAAACAGCCCCAGTTCCCCCAGGATTGATGATGTTGTCAATCGAATTGTTTCTACAACATCGCTGATAAGCAATTTGATACACATTATCATCCCAAGGTAGAGTAACATTAAAATGATAAGAACCTCTTTCTACTCTAATATTTGGTGGAACTATCACACAAGGATCGTTGAGCGGTACATTGGTAATATTGGTAGGATTGGATATTATAGTTTGTACAAAAAACCAATTGTTGGACGAAGGTTCACGGCGGTAAACTCCAAACTGAGCATTTATATCAAAGTTGGCGCCCCCACCCAAAACGTCTCTGTAGAGCGTAAAAGAAACGGAAAATGTCGTCGTTTGTGCGACAGCATTACTTGAAATACACTGGTAATTGACATCGCCACCAATGATGTGGGCTGCTTTCATTTTTAGAGGGCTATAAAAAAAGAAAAGAGTCAATAATATATAGAAGGTGCGCATATCATATAAATTAGGGCAACAAAAATAATTTACTTTTACGTAGAAAAAAATAAATAAACACAAAATTGAAGGTAAACAGGTTATATATTTTCATTTTCCACAAATGAAATAAAATATCAGTCTTTTACATATATAAAAAATACATTTTTAATAAGGTTTGACATTCTATTTTAAAAAAAGGAAGGAAATTGCTATGGACAATAGCTTGTAAGAAAGCTTTAAACTTTTTTATTCAAAGTTTTTATAGTGGGTAAATTTATGTAAATAAAATAAAAGAGAAATGAGGCAGAACCCTGGAAAAACAGCCATCCACCATGACTTGGCATTTCTCGATTCGGACAACATTTTTCCCCATGTTACTTCTTCGACAGGTAGTCCTATTCCAAGAAAAGATAAAGTAGCTTCCATGAGAATCGTACCGGCCATGATATAAACAGCAATGACGACAATAGTACCTTTTAAACCGGGTAAAATATATTTGTACATGATGTAGCCGTGAGAAAAACCCATGACCACTGCTGATTGGACATATAGTTGATTTTTGAGCGTTAATGTTTCGGCTCTAATTAATCTAGCGATATCTGCCCACGAGAGAAGGGCAATAATGCCAATGATATGCCACAAACTAGGTTTTGAAAATAAAGAAAGTAAGGCTAGTAATAAAAATAGGGCAGGAATAGACTTTCTCCATTCAAGAACTCTGAAGCCAAGTAGATCAATAGGGAAGTTGTATTTTTTATAGGGTAATTTACCTGTTAAATCCATTGTACATTTTATCACAAAAAAGCATGAAATTAATATGGGAATCCACAAAATGAGCCGAATTTTTTCAAATAGAAAAAAGAAATAAAAGCCAAACAAAATGATCAAAAGAAAAAGCAAAAATAGCTGGATTCTATTCCATTGTATGCCATTATCCTGATAATAACCCATTACCATCCCTGTAGGGACGCCAAACAAAAGCCCAAGAATAGTAGCTAAGAGACCAATGCCCAGCGAAATCCTAGCACCATGGATAATTCCGGAGGCTACGTCTCTACCAATTTTGTCGGTACCAAGCCAATGCCTATATTTAAGTGAGGACACATCTTGAGTATCAAAAGGACTTTTATGACTGTTTTTGGTATCAATCTCATAAGGACTATAGGGAATGATTGGATTCCAGCTGAAGGAACATTCTTTTTTATGTTGAAGAAATGGGCTATTTTTTTCAAAAACTGAAAATGACCAATGCCCTTCACTAATGCACACTATAGGTTGATTTCCCGCAATAAATTTTGTTAAAAATATTGTGATAAAAACTAAAGATACAAGAAGTATTTTTGGAATTGAAAGTCTTTTTTGTCGCTCACCCATCGTATTTGATTTTCGGATTTAATCGAACAAATAATAAATCTCCAATGAGATTAAACAAGATGGTTAAGGTAGACAACACAAGTAAAATTCCATAAACTACATTCCAGTCTGAATACAAGATGCTATTGTACAAGAGTCTACCCATTCCTGGAATATTAAAGATAACTTCAACTATCAGAGAACCGGCAAAGGCAGCTGGAATCATTCCTATCAAAACAGAAATAATATTTATACTTACGTTAGGTAAAAGATGTTTAAAAAGCACTTGTTGATCTGTCAATCCTTTGGCAATGGCAACCTTGATGTAAGGCAGATTTTTTTCTCTTATCGTGCTGGATTTAATAAACCTTATTAGAAAAGCAAAATCGTTAAGTATGAGGCAAATGACGGGTAAAATGAGTTGCTTAGCGTGGGAAATAAAACTCGTCAAAAACCCTTGATCCTTGTATTCGTACCAAGTTCCCACGGATGGAAATATATGTAACCATGAGGAATATTCATCTGAAGTAAAGAAGATGATTAGCATAGAAGCCAACCAAAAAACTGGAATGGCATAAAGTAAAATGGAAATTCTTTCTGTCCAAATATCGAGTAAACTGTTTTCATACCGACCGCTCCAGAGTCCAAGTGGAATAGAAATCATAAACAAAAGTATACTGCTAATGAGTATCATAAAAAAAGTCCATAATAAGGCTTTTTTTAGCTTATAGGTGACTTGTTGACCATCTTTTAAAGAGGTGCCAAAATCAAATTTTATAACAGAAGATAAATACTTGTGGAATTGGTTGTCAAGCCCATACCAACGTATTGTTGGCCAAAAGAAAGTAACTTTATTTTGTTCTATGGATTGAACTTTGTGTATAAAAGGCAACATTTCATTTTGTGCAAGAGCTGGATTTTTTTGTATTTGTTGCAGGATAGTGGCTGGGTTTTGCTGAAAGGTAATTAACTTTTTCCAGGCAGCATTTTGTTGACTGACGACTTTAGAATTTAGTTTAGATTCGAGCATAGAATCAATATCCATTAAAAAGGAATGAATATCATGATAACGGTAACCTTCTGACAGCAATTTTTTGGTAGTTTGTCTTCGCTCTGGTAATATAATCGAGTGAATATTATCTGGGTAGAAATGAGGTAAAATAGAAAAATAAAATACGGGTTTATGGAGAGATAACTGCTTGTAAATTTTTTCGTATTCAGTATTTTTAAACCCACGATCTTGTATAGAAGCTCCTTGGTTATTTAACCAAATTTCTACGGAATCACCAGGCACCTTATTTTTTAATAAAAATGCGATGAGACACACGATAAATAAAGTAGGAAACAATAAAAACAATCTTTTGACAATGTAACGCCACTGCATACCAATATTTCTGTTGTTGAGTTTACTGTGGGGCTCTTTTTCCTAACAAAAGAAACTCGTTGACTGCGTAACCAGGCCTTTTCATAGTGGCGTTTCCTTCCCAGATTTTATTGAGAACGATTCTTTCTTGTGGAACATACAAATAAATCATTGGCTGGTCGTCGTAAATTATTTTTTGTAGCTGCTGGTAAAGAGCTTCTCTTTTTTTCAAATCACTTTCCAAAGGAATAAGTGTAAGCAAAGAATCAGCCATTGGATTCAGATAGGATACGTCATTCGCACCTCTCGGATTGTCATAATCAGAATGGTATCTAGAAGTAAGGTCGTCCCAATGTTGTAGGTCTGTAGATACGATGGAAGGCACGAGGTGATATTGCCTAGTTTTAATATTTTCAGATCGGACAAGTTTAAATTCTTTTTCGATGATATTAATTTTTATTCCAACTTTTGCTGCATTTTGCTGAAGTAAAAGGGAAACTTGATTACCTAGCTCCTGACCAGATACATAGATATCTAAAATCATTTCGACCCTTTGTTCGTCGATCATCTTATCCACTACACCATCTTCATTTGTGTCTTTCCAACCTGCTTCTTCGAGCAATGAAGCTGACTTTTTAAGGTCTAATTTTATTTGGGCTAAGTTTTTATTGTAATAAGGTTTTGTAGGGTGAACTGGGCTGTTCAACCTTTGGCCGAAGCCATTTTCGAGATTGTTTAAAATATAGTCAACGTCGACTAAATGGGCAAGGGCGCGCCTTACTTTTTTATCTTTAAGTTTTGGGTTTGAATTATTGAGTAAGATGACATAATACTTTGTCAGGGACGGCGTAAAAAAATGAAATTTATCGACAAAATTAATATCTTTCTGAAGGGCTAGAAAATCATCATCACTCACTTGATTCATGATATCAATTTTACCTTCTTTGAGTTGCATCATTGCGGCTACATCATCGGCAATGATATGGAAAACGATTTTATCTGGATTACTTTTAAGCGCTCCAATATTTGACTTTTCACCCCAATATTTTTTCTTTTTTTCAAGAACTATATATTGATTTGTTTCCCAAGTAGAAAAAGAATAAGGCCCGGAGCCACTTATTTTTTGCGATGAAAATTCTAGACCATTATAAGCTGAAGCAAAATTTACAAATGTGGTGTCTTGGATGATTGTTTGGGTATAAAGTGTGTCTGAAATTAATCGATGTAAGTCCAGACTTCCTAAAATATCGTTTCTATCATAAAAGTAAGCAGGGTAAATTTCCCATTGGACACAGGATTCTAAAGTATTCATGCCTATGTCTTTGACGTAGACAGAAAACTTTTTTAAATCGGTTGGATTTGACTCTACATGAAGAATATTTTGTAATACATCTCGATATCTTGCTGTGTTATTTAGAGGGAGCAAAATTGACTTTAATGTGAAGATATAGTCTTTTGACGTGATAGGACTTCCGTCCTCCCAAACAGCCTCTGGTTTAATCTCAATATCGTATTTTATACTACCAGTATAAGGTCCATCAATAACCATCTTTTTTTCAGGAATAGTAGTAATTAAGAGTGGTTCGAGCAATAATGTTTCCCTATTAAAGCCGGCCAATGGTAAAAATATGTATTGATAAATTTCTCGAGCAGATGGGTTTGGAAAAACCAAAGGATGTAGTCTTTCTGGATCTTTTTCAATTCGAATATGAATCGTGTCGTCTTCTTGTGTGTGTTCCGTTTTGCATTGAATCAACAAAGAGATTGACAAAAGGAAGAAAAAGAAAAAAAGATTACGGCCCATTACTCGAATATTTTGTAAAGTACAAATATACAAAATATTTGTCATCAAGTAATAGCACACAATGAGAAGTTCAAACTACTTGATTCATCAATCCTTCTACAAGTAAAATGTTGATTCCAAAAGCCATATTCGATAGAAAAAATTGACAAAAAAAAATAGCTCACATTAAGTATTGGCTATATTCTGTTGGAGGTGAAGCAGTTCATCTTTCAATCTATTGTAATGATCAACGGACATAGAAACCAAAGGTAGTCTTACTTCATTACTACATAAATCCAATACTTCAAGAGCAGATTTGATGCCAACAGGATTTCCGTCGATATAGAGCCATTGGTGTAAATTGTAAGTTTGATTATTAAGTAAACGGGCTTCTGTAAAATTATTGGTCAAAGCGGCATTGACCATGGACGTAAAAGGTTTAGGAAGTGCATTTGCTATAACAGAAATGACGCCATCTCCACCTAAACTAATCATAGGTATAACAGATTCGTCATCACCAGAAGTAACGATAAAATGTTCAGGCTTATTCTTAATGATTTTGGTTGCCTGGATCATATTTCCTGAAGCTTCTTTTATAGCAATAATATTTCGACTATATTCTGCTAATTTCACAGTTGTATGCCATTCCATATTAGAACTGGTTCTGCCTGGGACATTGTAAAGAATTACGGGAACAGGACTGGCATCTGCAATAGCTTTATAATGTTCGAATATACCATTTTGGGTAGGTTTTACATAGGATGGCGAGGAGGACAGAATAGCGCTAATGCCATCAAAGCGATAGTTTTTTAGTTTACTCACCAAGGCTCGGGTATCAATCCCACCAAAATTTCCAGCGACAATGGGAACCCTTTTGTCCACTTTTTCAATACAAAAATCTAGAATTTGTCTACTTTCTTGTTCGTCAATAGTAGCTGCCTCACCTGTTGATCCAAGTACTATTATATATTGCACTCCTCCTGAGATCACATGATTAATGACCTTTTCAAAGGAAGGATAATCAACTTGCTGATTTCTAAAAGGGGTAACGATAGCTACACCGGTTCCGATAAATCTTTGGTCTTTCATTGGTTTATTTTGAAAATGAAAATTTTTCCATAAAGAGTAACATTTCTTTGATAATAGCTGAATAAGATTGAGAAGGTTTCACTTCTATCATAGCATCCAGATAAGTCTCACTTTTAGGAAAAACCATTCCTAGTTTGAAATAGGAATCACAAGCATATGTAATATAACGCATATGTTCGTGAAAGTGATGTGCGAGCACGATTAAAACATCGGATTCTTTGGATAAAAAATGATCGACAGACTCACCTGACGGAACATAATTAAATCCAATATTTTTTGGGTTGTATATATTTAAAGTGTCGGCGGGTAAAGTTGTTTTTTCTTTATCAAAAGCTAAAGTTTCTACTTTTTTTCCACTTAATTTTAGTTGCCTAATCAAATCTTGTACGGCCAAGTGGTCGTTTTCGCTGGTATCTTCGTATAAAATGTGGATAGTTTGTGTAGGGTTTTGGTGCAATGGAGCTTTTGAAGACTTTCTTTTTTTTATATCAGAAAGAGCTTTTAGGAAGAGCCATCTTTTGAAAGCGCCAAACATTATTTTTCTTTGTTTCCTTCGGAAGCAATGGCGTAAGGCCCCATTTTGTTATATTTTTCGATCCTGTTTTCTACAAGTTCGTCAGCGGACAATGTAATCAGTGCAGACAATTCTTTTTTAATATGAGATTTTAGGGTTTTGACCATTTTTTCGGGATCGGTATGGGCACCGCCTAAAGGTTCTTTAATAACTTCGTCAATCAAGGCAAAGTCCAACATATGGTCTGCTGTCAATTTAAGTACTTCGGCAGCGGTTTCTTTGTAATCCCACGAACGCCAAAGTATGGAAGAACAAGATTCTGGGGAAATAACGGAGTACCAAGTATTTTCCAGCATAAAAACCTTATCTCCTAGACCAATACCTAGTGCGCCACCTGAAGCACCTTCTCCTATGATGTAACATAATATAGGCACTTTAAGCTGTGCCATTTCAAATAGATTTCTTGCAATAGCTTCTGCTTGTCCTCTTTCCTCAGCCTCAAGACCAGGAAATGCACCTGGGGTATCTATCAGGCAAACAACAGGAATTTTAAACCTTTCGGCTAATTTCATCAACCGAAGAGCTTTCCGATATCCGTCTGGATTGGCCATCCCAAAATTTCTATATTGGCGCATTTTTGTGTTGACTCCTTTTTGATGGCCGATGATGACGACCGACATGTTGTCGATTTTTGCCAAACCACCAACGATTGCTGTATCATCTTTAAAATAACGATCCCCGTGTAGTTCGACAAACTTTTTACACATTTGTTCTATATAATACAAAGTATAAGGTCTTTCTGGATGCCTTGATAGTTGTACTTTTTGCCAGCCTGAAAGGTTAGAATAAATTTCTTTTTTGGCTGTGTGGATTTTTTTCTCCAGCTCTTTGATATTTTCGCTTACATCGATGACTCCTTCCTGACTCACTTCCTTAAGTTTTTCCAATTGTTCGTAAAGCGTTTCAATTGGCTTTTCAAAATCTAAAAAGACCATGGTAAAAAATTTATAAGTGTGTGTACGGTTTTCAAATTAGAGGGACGAAATTAGGAAGAAAAAAGGGAAAGCGTTCAAGAAACAAAATATTTATTATTTTTTACTCAAATTTTTCTTGTATTAAAAACAAGTGTCTATCTTTGCGTCGCTTTTGAAGAAATGCAATAAACGGATTGGTAGTTCAGTTGGTTAGAATACATGCCTGTCAACCCCAACAAGTTGGGGTCGGGTTCGATTCCCGCCCAGTCCGTAAAAAAAACTTTGAAAAAACAAAATGAATACGGATTGGTAGTTTCTCGTTAATGTAATTTCCGAGACACTGCAGTTGGTTAGAATACATGCCTGTCAACCCCAACAAGTTGGGGTCGGGTTTGAGTCTCGCCCAGTCCGCAAAAAAAAACTTTGAAAAAACAAAATGAACACGGATTGGTAGTTCAGTTGGTTAGAATACATGCCTGTCACGCATGGGGTCGCGGGTTCGAGTCCCGTCCAGTCCGCAAAAAGCCTTGGTAACATATTGGTTATCAAGGCTTTGTTATTTTTAATAACTTACAGGTGCGGTCATGGGTGCGGTTTGTTATATATTTTTGGTAATTAAATTAGGAGATAATCACGCTTTTGTTCAAAACCTTTTGTTTAGGATGGTTACTAACTATTAATCAAGACTTTTTAAAAGTTAAAGGAATAAATGGAATTTTGCCTGTTTGGGCAATCATAAGCTAAGCACTATAGGCAACTAGTCTATGTTAATACTTTTCTTTTCTTTTTAAAGCTTCGAATGAACATTCTTTATGGGAGGGGTAGGGGTGCCTTTTAAATCTGGTAGTTAACACCGGGGGGGTATTTGAAAAACATGTCCATTAGCTGGTTCGGTAGGTAACATCTAATGATCACTCCTTTTTAAAATTTTCTTTTTTGTCAATAAAAATAGAGGCTATCGATTTAACGAAATGAAAAAAAATCATTGGGGAACTTTCAAGGGAATCTATGATGTTTATTATTACAAATACATAATTAAATGTCAAATGAAATTGAAGAAAAATTCCAAGAATTAAAGAAGGCTTTTAGGATATTTTCAGGGCCTTTAGTTTTAATAGATCATGAATTGACTTATGATTATCCAGATATAAACGAGGAATTCGATATTTTTGAAGCCATATTTAATGAAACTTTTGAAACAAAATTAAAAAAAAGACAGGCATTAACACAACTTGAAAATATTATAACTAAAAAATTAGGGTTTAAACTAATACCCATATATCAAGATGAAAATGATATGACTATGGAATTTGATTGGTCAAACCTGGTTAAGTATAAAGTTTCAGGAAATTATCCCCCACAAGATGATTGGTATTGGGCCAACAGAAGATCAGGATATGATGGAGAATTACATGAAGAAACGGGTTTTGATGAAAAAACAGAAGAACTAGTAATAGACTTATTAGATAAATTGAAAAAAAGGTTTAGTCTTTTTAAAGAAAAAGTTTTGGGAGAAATACTTAAAAATTCACCTCAAAAAGGTGATGATATTTCAGATTCAGAGATAACCGAAATGATAGCTTATTTTAATTTAAAGCATGCAGAGCTAAAGTGGAAATATTTTTTTAAGGATCAAAATGATGTAGAAACAATTGCAACGATGTTAATAAAGCATTTTAAAAAAATTGAATATACTCATCTTAATCAACCAATTCAAAATAAAAATAGAAGAACAATTCCTTTGGCAAAAGTGATGAATGAAATTTATAGAGATAAGTCAGTTTCAAAAACTTTAAAACAAGACCATGCTTTTCTACGATTACTGCAAAGAAATCTATCTGCCTTTGAAGGTAGATCATTTAGTCAACTATGTGAAGATATGGGTAAATAATAATTTATTCAAAACCTTGGTGTGTAAAAAATAAATATAAACCCCTTAAACCTCTAATCCCACCTTTTATATTTGGAATCCAGTTAAAGACAAAAGAAGTTAATGCTCTAATATTCTAAAAAGAAACCCAAAAAGTATTGCTCTTTTACCTAACCTGTTTATGTTTCTCCCGTCAAACTCCTGATACAAGTAATCGTTGATGTGTTCAAAATCCTCGAACGAATGGATTATCAATTCCTCTGTAGTGAGCATTACGGTTGTGTCCGAAAAATCAATAACCCAAATAACCCTTCCACGCTTCGGATGTCCTTGCTGATTAAAAATCTACCCAAGATAAATTAAACCTATCAAACAATAAAATTACTTACTCGAATTGTGCAATATAAAACTATTTTATTTTTAGGTCCTCCTGAAGATATTATCAACCATCCATTCTTTTCCTTCTAATATTAGGTCCGTAATTAAATTGTATGATTGATATATATAATAGCCATTCTCAATTTATTAAAAAATTTATAAAAAATAAATTACTATTTTTTTCAGCATAAATAATTTATTATATATACTTTACATATTAGGGATTATAATATGTACTTAGACCCCAAATCCCACCTTTTTCCCCCCAAGCATCTCCTGCACCTTTGCCTTGAATAAAAAACAAGGTAATATGAAACATGAATTTTCATTTAACGATGTACCCTCTGCCATAAAAATGGTACTTGAAAAAGTCATTAACATTGAGAAGTTAATGCTTGACAAAGGTATGGGTACAAATCAATCTGCGGGCAAAAAAGATATATTAACGGCAAAGGAAACAGCCCAATATCTGAATGTATGTTCCCTAACTATCCACAATTGGGCGAAAAAAGGCACACTCCCAAAACACAAAATTGGGGGTACTAGAATAGGCTACAAAATTCAAGATGTAGAAAAATTATTATCCAAAGTGGAATCTCGTAATAAATAAGATTATTGCTATGGATTATATGAAAATTAAAGTGACAAATGCATCAGCCATTACAAAAATTAAAGAGGCGATATACTGTCACCCATCGGTTTACATGAAACCGCTAGAATTAAAATATCGATTTGATGAGGAGAAATATGGTTTGAATTTCATATTGTACATGAAAGACAATAATGAATCTCTCTATATTACAGGATCTTTACATCACTTTTACAATTTATACAATTTTGGCAAAAAGCAAAATTATGATGACTTTACTTTTACTCAAATGAAAGTTGCACTTTATCAAATGTCAGATCTTATCAATTGTGATTTAAGACTTTTAAAAGTTATAAGGTTCGAATTTGGGATAAATATAAGATGTTTGCAAAAGCCAAGTTACTTGATAAACAATATTCTGTATTTGAATGGAAAGGTAACTCCTGACAAAAAACGCTATAATAAAAATGGTGGTTTACAGAAATTATTTTCAACAGACAGCTATGAAGTAAAAATATACGATAAATCATCCGAATCTGGTCTATACAAGAACAGTAGGTTGAATATCATTGAAGACTTAATTCGGATTGAAATCGTATTTCTTGATTCAGCATATAGCCAAAATTATGGTGGTATATACAGTTTGGCCGATTTCCTGTCCTTCGAAATAGTTTCTCATTTGTATGATCTCTTACTATCTCATTGGAGCAGGATTCTTTTTTTAGACTCATTGAAGCCGGAATCAACATTTTCTGATAAAGAAAAAGCATATTTTAATCAATGTTGTGTAATAGACTATTTTGCCGATCCTAATAAAGTTCATTTTAAAGGTGACGGAAAAAAAAGACTTTATCGATACAATAAATTTGTAACATTTCTCGACAATAAAAATTACAGATCTGACTTCGAGGAGGTAACAAAGATAATTGAGGCAAAATGTAAATATCTATTAATGCCGGAAAATGAGAAAATCGAATACCTTATGAAAAAAATATTTGATAAAGAACTTGATATGGAGAGTTTGCCAAAAAAGGAGATTTATGACAGGATGCCAGCTACTTTTGGCTTCGGACTGACTGAAACTGAAGTGGTAGATATTCGTTTGAGCTATGACGCTATCAGGAGGTTAAAAGATTCCGGACATCTCTGATTTTTTATTTCACGACCATAACCGAATTTTGGTCATTTTCCACAACTCATATAACTGGAAAACGACTAATATCGAGGCTTCAAAATATCAATTCATTATTATTAAAATTATTATTGAGCTACCCCTTCTATTTTAAATGCTAAGGTTTGTCATTCTAAGTACATTAAAGGTGATTTTTTGATATTTATCCATTTTTTCCACTTGTAGAAAAATATGATTTCTTGACACAGTCGGGGGTAAGGTTTTTTTTATGTTTCCTATCAAGAGAAATTTTGAATAAAATCATTAAAACAATTGACTGTACATTAAATTATTAGAAAGGTGTTTTTTTGATTAAATTAGCTTTTTTTTTCCAACCAATTTTCCTTGATTAGGGTCATGCCTATTGTTCTCTCTTCTTAACAGAACATTTTGATGTCAAAATTCTAATTACAAAACAAACCATTCCAGATTTTGTAGTCAATGAAGCGGTAATAAACATAAGTCTCCCTCTCTATTTTTTGTCATTTTCCATAACTCATATAGCTGGAAAACGACAAAAATAATACTAAATAACATATAACTTAGATTAGGATATCTGAAATTCGCAAGTCTTAATAATTCCCTTTTGTAAATAATTTTCTGAAAGTTATCTAGTCATCTTTACCTTCTCGATGTGATTTTAGAATTATCTCTATCCAATTTACTAAATTGCAAATAGAGGAGCCAAAATAGATTTTCATTTCCCTTTACTGATTAAAACAACAAAAATTTATTAATAAGATCGTACATTATCAAAATTTCATTAATGACCTTAGCAATAGTCCACATCTTTTATGGAATAAAGTTTTCTTTCGATATCGGCAATGCATTTGAAAGTGTATTTTTTTGGCAAATTCAAATGAAAACCGGTTTTATTCCGAGCCCTACTATGCTTATAATATTTTTTTTGATAGGCTATTTGATTTAAAAGTAGTTTCCAGGTTCTGAATTAAAACAAACACTATTACTTTTTTTCCAAAATTAGTTATGGTGAAAACCCCAATATGACCGATAATTTAGTGAACGTCTTAAATGTCATTGTACGAATTTCCTTAAAGGTTTCATTGAGAATAATGATATAGGTGAATCTAAAAGGATAGCAAACCAATAAAATAGCTTTTATGAAAATTGAAACTGATAATTTTAATTATCACTTATCACCCTAATTTTACTACTGAGATTGCTTCTGTGAGCTTATTAGTGATGTGTGGTGTATTATTTATACCGGAATACTCAAAACGTCTTAAAATCAATTTAAATGCCCATTATCCCATTTCTACCCTATATTATGGTTCTACTTCATTAGAGCACCTCTAAAATACATAAAATTTAGTTTTATTCTCTAGTGAAAATGGGTCAGATTTGAGGGTTTATGGCATGAAGTCTGTCTGTTTGTTTTTTTAACTCGATGGAAATATGCGAGAAAAGGAAACCTTGCTCCTCTTTAGATCCGTATGAAATTAAGACATCATTGATTCACTTTTACCAAAATTTAAAATTTGGAATTCTATAAAATAGTCTCCCAGAGTGAATTTCCGAGAAACCGGGCGACATGTATACTAACTTGTTTTGTGTGTCCATCTTTGAATGTCCAAAATCCAATTTTCTGATATAACAAGGTTTTTAGTGCCTTTCCATGACCTAAATTAGAAAGAATAACAAGTTAGGTTGTTCATCTTCAAAAAAAGAACAAAAATTTTTTATTGTACTTTTGAATTCAACTGAACATTAATAAAATTTTATTTATGGTACTTATATACAAAGTTAACCTATAAAAAATTAAGTTAAGGTGGTGTGTGTAAATTAAATCTCTTCTAAGATCTCTTCTCGTATAAATTGAGCCCTAATACTATG
>JBATMZ010000160.1:0-5729 GCA_049290115.1 Saprospiraceae bacterium
GAATATATGGGTTAAAGTTACCATTTTTCTAAAAAACATATATTAACATCACTTGATATGAAGAAGAAAACAGCCTTAATAATCTTAGATGGTTGGGGAATAATTCACAATCCAAAGGTGAGTGCAATTGAAGCAGCCCACCCACCATTTATGGAATATTTATTAAAAAAATACCCTAATGCAGTTTTGACAACTCATGGAGAATTAGTTGGTTTGCCGGATGGTCAAATGGGAAATTCTGAAGTGGGACACATGAATATTGGTGCTGGCCGTGTGGTTTATCAAGAATTGGTGCGAATTAACAAAGCTTTTCAGGAATTTAAGGTAGAATCAATGCCCGTTTTTCAGAAAACTATTCTTTATTCAAAAAACAACAAAAGGCGAATACATATTATGGGACTATTATCGGATGGAGGTGTTCATTCCCATATTCAACACTTAATTGCCCTTTGTACCATATTAAAGAAATACACAGAAATTGAGGTATTTGTCCATATTTTTTTGGATGGAAGGGACACTGATCCAAGGATGGGCGCCAGCTATATTAAACAAGTGAAAGAGATAATATCAGAAAGCAATATTCAAATAGCTAGTGTTATTGGAAGGTATTATGCTATGGATCGGGATCATCGATGGCAAAGAACTAAATTAGCGTATGATCTATTGGTACATGGGACAGGGCAAGCAGAATTTGATTTAGTTGAAGGGGTCAAAAAACAATACCTAGCGTCCATCACCGACGAATTTATGGTTCCTTTAAAAAATAAATTTTTCGATAATAAAAACATGAACCTTCAACCTGACGATGTTATCATCAATTTTAATTTCAGGACAGACCGACCTCGACAAATTACAAGTGTTCTAACTCAAGAGAATATGCTTGAGTTTGACATGTCTACATTGCCATTGCATGTACTTACTTTTACAGAATACGATCGAAATTTTAAAAACATACAGGTACTTTTCGAAAAAGATAACTTACTAAACACTTTAGGCGAAGTACTGAGCAAAAATGGTAAAACCCAATTGAGGGTTGCTGAAACAGAAAAGTATCCCCACGTGACCTTCTTTTTTAATGGTGGAAGAGAAAAACCATTTGAAGGAGAAGAAAGAATTATGGTTCCATCTCCTAAAGTTGCTACATATGACCTTCAACCCGAAATGAGTGCTAAAGAAGTGACTGAAAAAACACTAGAATATGTTCGTCTAAAACAGCCAGATTTTATCTGTTTAAATTATGCCAATACCGACATGGTTGGACATACGGGAGATTTTGAAGCCGCCATTATAGCCACTAAAACGGTAGATCAATGTTTACAAAACCTCGTTCCCACCTTACTAGACAACGACTATCAAATTTTAATTATCGCAGACCATGGAAACTCAGATGTAATGATTAATGAAGACGGTAGTCCCAATACTGCTCATACACTTAGCCCCGTACCTATCATTTTAATTACATCACAACAAGAACATACGATTCGAGATGGCAAATTAGGAGATATTGCACCCACACTTTTATACCTTATGGATATTGAAATACCACAAATCATGCGCGGTGAAATTTTGGTAAATAACTGATAATGTTAATATTGCAAAATAATATTCAATATATTTAAAAAATATATATAAAATATATCTTATTTGAATCAATCGCGTTTATATTTGCAGAATATTTAATTAACCATCAAACATTAGATTAACATGAAAAATGTATTTTTAACACTTGTACTTTTGGTAGTTTTTATCGGCACTTCTGTGGCGCAAACTCAAGCCATTAAGGTTGGTCCTCTTGGGTTCCTATTAGGAAATTATAACGCACGTTATGAAAAAGCCATTAGTGACAAAGGGTCTGTTCAAGTAGGCGCTAATTTTTACGATTACGAATTATTTGAAGAATCTGTAAGTGGATTTGGTATTGACCTTGGTTACAGGTATTATTTTAGAGAAGCCATTAGAGGTGGATACGTGTCTCCAAATCTTGGATTTGATTTTAACAAATCTGGAGATTTTAACTTTTCTTTATTAAATCTAGGCGCTACGGTTGGATACCAATGGGTTGCTGGTGGAGGATTTGTTGTAGATTTAGGCTTAGGCTATGGCTATGCCATTGAAATGTCAAAAGATGATAGCCTTTTGGATGACTATTCAAGAGGATTCCCTAAATTTACCTTTGCGCTAGGTTACGCTTTTTAATCAAACTTAAATAAAAAGGAATCTACATAGATTCCTTTTTATTTTTATAATTTTAATACCTACGTTTTAATAAACAAAGGATTCCCAAAAATTACAAAATAATTGTCACATTTAAATTAAATACATATGCGAAACAAATTATTTATTGTATTGGCGTTTTTCATGATCATCGCCTCAACAAATGTCAGCGGACAGAATTACAATTCCGCTATTGGTGCTAAACTTGGATATGGTTTAGTAGCTTCTTATAAGAAATTTTTAAACGACAAGGCTGCCATTGATATTTTTGGTGGAATTCGTTGGGGAGGATTAGTCGGAGGTGCGTATTACGAGCTTCATTATGACATTCCATCGGTAGACAACTTGCAGTGGTATTGGGGAGGAGGAGCTTCCATCACTACATGGACATTCGGTGTATTAGATGAAGGTTATATTGAACTAGGTCTTTCTGGTGTAATAGGATTAGATTACACTTTAGAAAATATACCGCTCAACTTAAGTGTTGACTGGGCACCCACTTTTGTTGTTTATGACACTTGGGATTTTACGGGAAGTTATAACCGTTTTCGTAGTGGATATGGTGCGTTTACAGCACGTTATATTATAAATTAAATAAAAGGCAGGGTGATAGTAAACACCCTGCCTTTTTCCTTTTTTTAATAATTTCACCCTAATAGGTGGCTAACTTCCTTATGAAATATTTTTCATATATTTTTTGTATCATTTTATTATTTTCCTCTTCTTGTGCTTCTAAAAAGGTTGTTTCTACTTTACCTCCTTTTACGGTTTATAAACCACTCCTTTCTTCTTTTGTCATCAACTACAAACTTGATAAAAAAGCAATTCGAGACGCATTTAATCAATCAGTGTCCGAAATATTTAATGAAAATTTCAATATTCCGGATTATGATATTAAAATGAATTTTTATAAAACAAAAGATGCTACTGTAGACATAGAAGGGAAGTCAATATTAGTCAATATTCCTGTTGGAATTTTATTGGAAAAAAACACTTTTTTACTTGATTTCAAAGCACGTGGTGTCATTGAATTAACCTTTATTACCAATTTTGATATTGATTCATCTTGGAATTTTAATTCAAAAACTGACCTGTCCTATTACAAATGGGTTGAAAAGCCAGTATTGAATATGGGTGTTATAAAAGTCCCAATAGAACCCGTTTCAAATGTCATCATTGGAAAATCCAAATCATTTATAGTTGAAAGTATTGATGAAGCAATTGCTCAAAATTTTGACATAAAAAAAACAATTAACGAAAGTATTCAAGCATTCAGAGAACCTATGCAACTTGATCCACAAAATGGAGGTTATCTAACCGTGACACCCAAAAGAATTCAACTGACACACTTGAAAAATACTAAGCTTTTTACTTCTGGGAAAATCGTAATAGATGCCCATACATTATTTTCTATCCATAAGCCTGTCGTTTCTCCCTATCCACTACCAAACCCTGCTATGGCATGGAATAATTTTGTCGGCGATACATCTACATTAAGACTTGTCACCCAAATTAATATGATGGATATTAATACTTTGGTAAGAAAAAATTACGATGGAAAAGTTTTTTCAGCGCAAGGAAAATCCTTTACATTGAGTAGTATTTTTGTGAACTGTGATTACGAAAAAATACGGTTTGTTGCTGATATCAAAGGAGATTCGAATGGCACATTGATGATTTCAGGATATCCTGAATACGATCCTGCACTCAATGCATTACACGTTAAAAATATTGATATAAGTTTTAAAACTAAAAACAAATTTCACAAAGCCGCAAGTTGGATTGCAGAAGGTGCAATTAAAAACGAACTGACCAAAATGCTTTTTTTTCCTTTAGAAGCAAAAATCGACGATATTCAGAACAATATTAACCAACAACTGGAAGAAATAAATACCGAATTTAACATCGATATTAAAGCAGTAGTTTTATCCATACGGTCTGAACATTTTGAATTAAAACCTGGCAAAATTGAGACAACCCTCAAAACAACCATGAATCTTCAAGCTTATATAAAAGATCTGAAAACTTTGGGACAATAAATTTTAAAAAACTATCCCGGCATTTTGTACCAGGATAGAACTTTTTTATTGTTTTGTTAAGATGTTTTGTAATTCGCTATAGGCTTCTTGTAATTCATTTAATTTGGATTGAATTACTTCTGTTTTCGGCTTCTTTGTCACACTTTTTTGGACACTTTTTACTGAAGATACTATATTATTTAGTACTTTTTTAATATCCATATTTTGAAAACTTGCAGGAACATTAGATTTTGCCAATTTTTCTGCTTTTTCTAATAGTTCGCCAGATTTCAACTTAAGTAAGGTAAAATCACCACTTTTAGCAGGTAAAGTCATTTGATTATAAAGATTATTGAACTCTTTATATGCCGACCATGAAGACTTATCAATTTTTTTCAAAAGTGGATCTTTAAGTGCTGATTCATAGTGTTTTTCTACCGCAGCCCAATCCACAACGTTCCATATTGAACTTAAATAATCCCCTCTTTTATTCTGATATTTAAGATAGTAGGCATGTTCCCAAACATCAATCCCTAAAATGGGAATCCCTCGTTTCATCTCATCGAGATCCATAATAGGGTTGTCTTGATTGGAAGAAGAAGTAATGGCCAAAGATTTAAATGGTGTAACAACCAGCCAAACCCATCCTGAACCGAATCTCTTCAATCCTTCAGAATTCATCAATTTCATCAAACTATCTTGGGAACCAAATTGGTTTTTGATAGCCATTGCTAAGTTTCCCGTTGCAATTTTTTGTGGTGTTGGAGATAAAATACTCCAAAATAAATTGTGATTATAATAACCACCTCCATTGTTGCGGAGAGAAGCATTTTTGCCATCGACGGAAAGCAATAAGTCCTCAATAGTAGAAGCATTGACTCCAGTAATGGTTGTAGCACCAGATTTATTTAAATTATTCAAATACCCCTGATGGTGTTTAGTGTAATGAACCTCCATCGTTTTTGCATCAATATGCGGCTCTAATGCATCGTATGCATAGTTCAATTCTGGCAAAGTAAATTTATCATCCTGTGCGGTGGCTATAAACCCTGTGCAGGTAATTATAAAAATGAAAAATGTTTTTTGTAACATAGACGTTTAAATTGATTAATAATATATTCAACAAGATTCTTATAAAAAAGATTAGTTAAAATGGTTCATTCTTTAAAATTGCACAATGGTAACTCCTTCCCCACCTTGTTCTGATTCGGGATGCCAAAACTTTTGTATATCTTTATATTCTCGCAGCATTTTCCATACCTCTTTTTTCATAACACCTGTGCCATACCCATGAATAATTCTTAATTCGTATTGACTATGCATCAATGCATTATCCAAAAAGTCCTGTAAAATCCTCATGGCATCCTGTTTGGTGTACTCTCTTAAGTCTATTTTTGTATCAAGGGAAGGTTTTTGAACTCTGTCAGTATTCACAGACTTCTTACTTGAAAGTTGCAGCGGTTCATTAGCTATTTCCAATTCAATGACTGGAATGGT
>JBATMZ010000161.1:0-35588 GCA_049290115.1 Saprospiraceae bacterium
GTGGAAGTACAGTAACGGTGATGGAAGCCGAACCGACACAACTATTACTATCGGTAGCCGTAACAGAATAAGTGGTTGTTGCAACAGGATTGACAGTGATAGAAGGAGTGGTTTGACCAGTACTCCATTTGTAACTACTACCGCCTGTTGCTTTTAATACGGCAATTTTTCCTAAACAAATACTTGTACTTGATGCTTCTATTGATACAGAAGGTGCATCGTGTACTGTTACAACTGTACTGTCTATGGCTTGGCATCCTGCGCAATCAGTAATCGTAACAAAATATTTAGTAGTATTGGTAGGATTCACGCGAATAAATGCTTGATCGCCACCATTAGACCAAGCATAGGTAATATCATCAAATATTGGGGCATCTGAACAACAAGTTCCAAAGAGTTGGAGCTGGTCAATTTCCCAACCGGATAAAGTTCCACCTTGGTTGACAACACAATATCCCATCAATTCAAATTCGAAAAAAGCAGCTTCATGGCTGGTAAATTCAGGGATACTACTTAGATCTATTTCGACAAGATGCCAATTTCTTTCCGTAGAAAAGTTTACATTATCGTAAATTAAATTTCCATCTTTATATATTTTAACAAGGAATTTAGTGTTGTAATTATTAATACCGGTATTTCCATCGGTAGTTTGCCAAAGCAATGGAGATTGTTCAAGAAATGAAAGTTTGGTTAAACGGCTTGTTTTTTCAGGATTAATGTGAACAGAAAATTTCAATGCATTCACAGGATTGTAGTGTATTGGGTCACACTGATCAAAAGCAGGAAAACAAATCCCAATATTTTCTGAACTAGGAGTACAAGAATGGCTTCCTAGTTGCCTTGTCGCATTACTTGCCTGAATATCCAAACATGATCCATCCAAGATATAATCTGGACTGAATTCTGAATAGTCAAGTTGGTTTTCATGATCTATAGCATTGCAGTCATTAAAATCCCATTGGAGTAGAAATTTGCTAGAATCGGCATTGCAAGAACCTCTACAAATGGATCTTCCTGATACTTGTGCTATAATATTTTTTTGCTGGCCTTTACATATGTCAACACTTGCCCCAATATCAACGCTTAAATCTTTTACAGTTAATTGGAAATCAGTAGTTGAAGTGCATCCTTGGTCATTGATAAAGGTGATATTGTATTGTCCTGACTGCGATGTTGTGACTTGATTTAATTGCCAATAAGTAGATCCTTCTGGGGTTGTACTCACGAAGCCGTTAGGGCCCGTTATTGTAAATCCCTGAATACCAAGTGATTGAACGCCAATTTTAACTGTACCATTTTGACAAACATTTCCTTTTTTAGTTTTAATGTAACCACTACCCAAGTCCATATGTGCTATCAAAGTTGTTGACTCACCGCCTGAAATTGAGAGTGTTTTATTATTGATTTGGGAACAACCACAATCATCATAAGCGATAATTTCATAATCTCCTGAAGGCAAATTTTGAACAGATATTTCTTCAAGACCAGATGCGATGAGAGAGGCACCGTTGAACACTTCTATCCTCCTTTGACATGGGTTCCCAGACTGGCCAGTGGCGTGAACCACAAAAGAACCATTGGTTGCATGGCATGAAGATGGATTGACGACAGCGTTTATAAATAAATCGCAGGCTGACTGAGCCTTAGAACTTATCGTTGTACATAAAAATAGCATCACAAATATCGCTGAAGATTTGGCACCCTTCATCACGGAATGTATTCGACTAATCAGGTTCATGTCGGTTTGGTATTTAACTGTCAAATATTTTGCAAAAAGCATAGCATCAATCTGTAAAAATATGATAATCAGTCACTAAAACAAACTATAAAAAACCCTATTTGATATAATTTTATGTTTAATGTTTAACAGCCAATAAATGCAGATAATACATAGCTGATAATAATTAGATATGTCAAGTATTTTACATTTACTTAATGTGGATATACAAGTAGAAGTTTGTCATAAACTTTACATTTAACATAAAGCAAATTAATGATTATATTTGCATCATGAATCTAATTTCTTCCATTGCTTTTAGGTATTTAGTGGGTAAAAAATCAACAAATGCAATCAATATTATAGTTTGGATTTCCATCATTGGAATGACGATCGGGACGGCAGCTTTAATTCTCATTTTATCCATTTTTAATGGTTTTGAGTCCTTACTTTCTGGTTTGTTAAATTCTTTTAATCCAGATATAAAAATAGAGTTAAACGAAGGAAAGTTTTACAATATAGATTCTATTGACATTGAATCGATTAGAAAAATTGAAGGCGTAAAAGAAATAGCGTTTGTATTGGAAGAAACGTCCTTTTTTGAATATAAAGGTTCGCAAGAAGTAGGTATACTAAAAGGGGTTGATCCATCTTTTTTACAAGTCACTAGCCTAGATTCAACCCTTATAATGGGATCGGCACAACTGAAAAAAAATAAAGATAATGTAGTATATGGATTACTTGGCTCTGGAATTCATTCTAAGTTGTCCATCAACCCAAGTGACCCATTATCTCCAGTGATAGCTTATATGCCAACCCAAAAAAATAATTCTAGTTTAATGTCTGATTTAAACACCTTACCCGTGTACCCATCCGGTGTATTTTCGGTAGGTAGTGATGTTGATGGACAAATGATTATTGTTTCCAGAGAATACTTAGGCCAGTTGTTGGAGTTAGACAATCATTTTTCTGCTATAGAATTAAAATTGGAAGATAAGTCCAATGAGGCACACGTAAGAAAAAAATTAGAAAAAATCGTTGGCCAGCAATTTTCAATCAAAAACAGATTGCAACAAGATGATGGGTTTTTTAAAATTATGAATATTGAAAAGATGGTTAGTTTTTTAATTGCTAGCCTGACTTTTTTGTTAATTGCCTTAAATTTAGTGGGCTCATTGTGGATGATAGTCTTGGACAAAAAAGCAGATATTTCTGTGTTAAAATCTATGGGTCTACAAAATAATTCCATACAAAAAATATTTATTTCTATAGGCCTTTTTATTTCAGGAATAGGGCTTATTTTTGGATTTTTATTTGCCCTTTTATTTTACTTTTTACAAATAAATTACGGTATTATTTCATTACCTGACATATTTATCATTGATTCTTATCCTATTGAAATTAGGATTTTTGATTTTATTATTGTGGCCATAACCGTATTGGGAATAGGTTATTTAGCCTCTTTAATTCCGGCTAAAAGAGCGGCAAAAGTATCTGCATTTGTGCGATATGAATAAAATTCTTTATGAAGTTATTTAGAAGAAATACATTCTATTTTAAAAATATTTTTCTCATGATTGTTCGCATAATTTTTTTCATTTTCTCCATTTTATTAATGCCTTCTCTTAAAGCTCAAAGTTTTTGGTTTGGTGCCAAAGCAGGCGCTGGTTTAAATTGGCAATCATGGGGCAATGGACTGAGTTCGGGCTTGGATAGGAATCAATTATTGAGTGTTCCATTTGATCTTTTTATCGAAAGTTTTGATGAAGAAGGGAAGGGTAGTTTTTATGCCCAACTTGGATATAGAACTAGAGGAAGCGCCTATCGATTATTTTCAAACTTTGGAAATATTAATACCAGCCAACAATTTAAGTTTAATAACCTTGTGCTTGAAGTTGGTATCGCTAAAACCATTCCTAAAAAAATATTGAACCTGACCCCTTATTATAAATTAGGGATGAGGGGCGAATATACACTGAGTACAAATCTAGAAGATTTTTTAGTTTTTAATAGTTTGTTTTACCCAACTGACGATTTTGTTAAAAAATGGCCTTGGGGATTTACAGTTGGAGGAGGGTTTTTATACGAGTTGGAAGACCTATATGGCCTTTTATTTGAATTTACTGTAAATCCAGATGTAGGCCTACAATATGAACAACCACCGCTCACAAATATCAGAGATCCCTATACAAATCAACCGACTTCAATCGATTTGCGCCAAGTTAGAAATTTAAGCCTTGAATTTAAATTAGGAATACGATTTTTAAGAAAAGTGGAATATATAGATTAGAGTCAATCAAAATATCTATTTTTGTTTTAGTTTAAAATTTATTGCATGAAATCTATTTATACAACCCTAATTTTCATCCTGTTATATTTGCCCCTTGTAAGTCAAATTAGCATAAATAATAGTTCTTTTCCAGGTGAAGGGACTGTTTTGAAGAAGTTTAGTTTGACGAATACTACAAATGTAAATGCTGGCCCTGCTGGTGAAAACAAATTATGGGATTATAATGACTTAAACGGAGGTACTCCTTCAATCGAAAAGTATTTGCAAAAATCAATGGGTCAATATGCATCGACTTTTGCAGATGCCAATGTTTTGATAGTAAATTCTAATGACCCAGGTGATGAAACTTATGCAAGAATATTGAATTCAAGAATAGAAGTGGTAGGATTTAGCGGGCAAAACCCATTTTTTGGCGGCGATTTAGCCATATCGTACAGTAAACGACCCATGTTACGAAGAGCACCTATGTTCTATGAAACATCTGCTTTTTCGCAAGGATCATTTAATCTTGGTTTTTCAACAGACATTTTACCAGACTCATTACTTGCTTCTTTACCAATAAAACCAGATTCTATAAGAGTTTCTACATCAACCATTAAAAATGATACGATTGACGCTTGGGGAAAGTTAAAATTAAAAAATAAAGAATTTGATGTGTTAAGGGAAAAATCAGTTGTGTTTACTTCGAATAAATTAGAAGTTAAATTGCCTTTAATCGGATGGCTTGATGTATCTACCTTATTGGGTGGTATGGGTGGATTTGATGGTTTTGGTAATGATACAACATTCATATATAATTTTTTCACAAATACCCGTAAGGACATCTTAGTTTCTATCAATATTGACACAGATAATAAAGTCTTTTTAGTAGAATATGCGGATATCGACAATACCATAAATACTTTCGACCTTTCTTTAAATAGTGACAATCTTTTATATCCTAATCCTGTATCCAATATATTTTATTTTGAAAACTATTCCTTAAGATCCGGAGAATATGTTGCTAAAATTGTCGATATTCAAGGTAAAATAATACAAGAACAAAATGTACATATAGTAGAGGAACTCCCTTTACAGTATGATACTAGCGCACTAGCAAATGGAAATTATTTTTTAATGTTGAATGCCCATTTGGGAAGTCAGTCAATCAGAGCTCCTTTTACTGTCCAGCGCTAAGAAAATCATGTTAGTTTTCACGAAAGTAGTCGAAATAAAGTCGTATGTAGAGGCCTGTAGGCAAACATCAAAATCCATTGGTTTTGTACCCACCATGGGTGCTTTGCACGCTGGACATTTGGATTTAATGAAAAAAAGTAGAAAGGAAAACCAAAAAACCATTTGTTCGATTTTTGTCAACCCAACTCAATTTAACGATAAAAAGGATTTGGATAAATATCCAAAAACTTTAGCAGCCGATTGTCTTCTTTTAGAAAAAGTAGGTGTCGATGTGGTATTTGCCCCTGGTGTAGAAGACATATACCCAAAAAATACAAACATTCCAATTCCAGACTTAGGAGGATTGGATGAAGTGATGGAAGGGTTTTTTCGACCAGGGCATTTTAAAGGAATGGCTCAAGTGGTATTTCGCTTTTTAGATATCTTAAAGCCTGATAGTTTGTACATGGGTCAAAAAGATTTTCAACAATTCACTATTGTTCAATATGTTTTACATCATCTGAAAAGTTCAGTCAAATTAGTTGTCTGTAAAACCAAAAGAGAAAAAAATGGGCTGGCGATGAGTTCGAGAAACCAACGCCTGTCCTTAGAAATGAAAGAAAAGGCTGGTCTGATCTATCGAACGATGTTAAGTGTCAAAAAAAAATATGGAAAAGACAGCATTGAGTCATTGCTGACTTATGCCCAAAAACGATTGACTACTGACTTTTTTACCATGGAATATATTATGATTGTCGATGGGCATTCTTTAAAGCCAATAACAGCGTATCACAAAGGACAATACGCAGTAATTTGTGTCGCATTGTGGGCTGAAGGCGTTAGACTGATTGACAATATGATATTAGAGAAGTCAGCATAAGTTGGATTAAAGAAATATGCTGCATATTGATGATACAACAAGTTTTACAGCATAAGTATAAAAAAACTTTGATTATAGTTTCATATTAAAAAGAAAATTGAGCCTAAATAAATTATTTATTTTGAGTTAAATTCCGTGATATTGCCCTATTATACTATTACGATAACTGATTTCATACCAGGATTTACATGATATATGAATTGGACGCAATAGTTTTGGTGAGAATGATTTTTAAACAGAATTAAAACAACTCAAATTATAGAATAAATAATTAGAAATCAAAATTCTCTTACTTGACTTGGTATTGTAAAAAATTGACCTTAACTTTATGAAGTCTAAGCACTTACTAAAATTATTGATTGCTTAATATGGATAAAAGATTTACATGGATTTTACGCTAAAAACAAAATTCGATAAAAGCGCAGAAGTAATATACTCTACATGGCTGCAAAGTGAGGGACATTCTTTGATGACAGGAGGAGAAGCCAACATTACAGATAAAGTAGGTGCGTCATTCTCAGCTTGGGATGGCTATATTTCAGGAACAAACCTAGTTTTGGAACCCTTTCACCGAATCCAGCAATCATGGCGAACTTCAGAATTTGAAAATAATGAACCAGATTCTTGTATCGAAATTTTACTTGAAGAAGTGGACGGACAAACAACGTTAACTTTAATACATTCGGGTTTGTCTGAAAATGGGGTACAGTATATTAAGGGTTGGGAGGATTTTTATTTTTTACCTATGATGGAATATTTTTCAAAATTATAATGGAAAAACAAGCATGAAACATTCAAATCAAAAAATAATGAAAGGCACATTACTTTTTTTAATGACATTATTCTGTCAATTATTAATAGGTCAATCTTTTCCAGACAGTTGGACTGATGGAAAATATTATAATGTAAATGGAGCAAACCTTTGGACTGTTACAGTAGGTACAGGTGCCCCGTTATTTTTAATTTCGGGTGGACCAGGTGGAGCGCACCGCGGATTGCGTACTTTTGATTCACTCAGTGTGGGCACTAATGTTCAGCTTGTATATTATGATGCTTTTGGTCGAGGGAAATCCGATATTGCAAAGCATGTCGAAGATTATACTTTGGACAGGGACATCGAAGATTTAGAAGGGTTAAGAAAGGCGATGAACCTAAATAAAATTAGTATACTTGGGCATTCTTATGGTAGTTTAGTGGCGCAAGGTTATGCCATTAAATATGGTGAAAATGTTAGCCATTTAATACTAGCCAATGGATTTCATAGTTTTATTATGTGGCAAACTAATGATGATAATTGCAATCACGAAATTAAAACCAATTATCCTGAAGTGTGGGATGAATTAATAAAACATAGGGAAAATGGTGGCATCAGTAGCGATAGTATTCATCAAGCTATTTATGGAAAAGTTCCTTACGGGTTTTTATACGCATACAATCCAAATAATTTTATCAGATCTAATAGAAAAGCATACCCGAATGCCTTTAACTCAAAACTCTACTACCAAATGGTGGGTAAGGATGGTGATTTTATCGTAGGGAATGATATTGGAAATTTTGATTTTAGAAAACAACTCATCGACCTCAAAATGCCTATTTTAATTTATGGCGGTAGATATGATAGAGTGGCTGTTCCAAGCATGATGGTAAAATACAAAAATTATTGCCCGCAGGCTCAGTTTATTATGTTTGAAAAAAGCGGACATAACCCACAAGTAGAAGAACCACAAAAACTATTTCCAATCATTTTAGAATTTTTGAAAAAATGAAATTATTGTATTTTTTTATCCATCATTGATAGAAAATATAGTGCACAATGAATGACCTTTTAATTTAATAATCCAACATTGTTATTACCTGAGAACATTCCATTTTCATCAAAAATCCTATCTTTGCAACATAGCAGTTAGTTACTATGTATTTTAAAGATATCCCAGGAAAAAGAGTAGAAAAACAACAACTTATCCAACAGGTTTCACTGGATAAAATACCACATGCACAGCTTTTTTTAGGAAAAGAAGGTTATGGAGAACTTGCATTAGCGCTCGCTTTCAGTCGATATTTGATGTGCGAAAACAAGTTGGCAGATGATGCTTGCGGAGACTGTCCATCTTGTAAAAAATTTGACCATTATGTCAAACCAGATGTACATTTTGTGTATCCTATGGTCAAGTATAAAAACCTCAAAAGAGAAGATACCATAAGCAATGATGCCCTCATCGTATGGAGAAAAGTAATCGGAGAAAACCCTTTTCTCAATCTTTCTACTTGGCTAGAAACACTAGATGCAGAGGGTAGTACCCCAAATATAAACGTAAAAGAGTGCCACGATATCATGCATAAATTGTCCCTGATGTCTTTTGATGGAGGTTATAAAATTTTAATTCTTTGGTTGCCTGAATTTCTTGGTAAAGAAGGTAACCGCTTACTTAAATTAATTGAAGAACCGCCCGATAACACCATTATTTTATTTGTATCAAACCAATTAGATGGCATTTTACCTACTATTATTTCGAGATGTCAAGTTCTTAGAGTTTCTCCTTTCGAACGGGATGAAATTCAACAGTATATTTTTGGTAAATTTAAAATGTCAACAAACCGTGCTGTAGAAATAGCCAATATGTCAGCGGGTAATTTATTGACTGCAATACACGTTTGTAACCATGATGTCAAAGATTATTCCAATATGTTGATTTCATGGTTTCGTTTGACCTATGCTGGCAATCCTGTTACTATCCAAGAATGGTATATCGGTTTCGATCAGTTGAGTAAAAATGAAAAAATAGCATTCGTTGAATATGGCCTTCACTTCTTAAGACAGTTTATCTTATTTCAATACCAATCTGGAGAACCTCTTCATAGTACCGAGCACGAAAAAGAAACTTTAGCAAGGATGCAAAAAGTACTCGACATAGAAAAAGCCACCGCAATCATTCATATTTTTGACAGGCAATTGATGGCCATCCAGCGCAATGCCAACCTCAAAATCATGTTTTTGACAGATAGTTTGACCATAGGTGACATCATGAACGGAAAAGAATATGTATATTTGCACACTTATGTTTAATTCATAATAAGATTAATTCTAACTTTATTCCATGGGATGTAGTACTTGTAGTGTAGATAAAACTGGAACACCTAAGGGCTGTGGAGATAAAGGCAACTGCTCTTCAGGGACTTGTAATAAAATGAATTCATATGACTGGATCGTAACCAAAGACCTTTATGATCCTTCAGAATATAACTACGTCGAAGTTTCCTTTAAAAAGGGGGCTCATAAAGATTTTTTTAAAAATAGTCCAAATACACATTGTGTCACTGGAGATATGGTTGTGGTAGAAACAACGAATGGTTATGATGTTGGAAGAATTACCTTATCTGGAGAATTGGTACGTATACAAATGAAGAAAAAGTTTACCACTGAAGATAAAGTAACTTTTAACATTATTAGAAAAGCCAACGAAAGAGATCTTGAAAAATTAGATGAAGCTCGCACTCTTGAAAAAAGTGCTATGGTGAAAGCCAGAGTTATTGCTCGTTCCCTTGGTTTGGACATGAAAGTGGGTGATGTAGAATATCAAGGTGATAAAAAGAAAGCTACCTTTTATTACACAGCAGAAGGTAGAGTCGATTTTCGCGAATTGGTCAAAGAATACGCCCGAGAGTTTAAAGTTAAAATCGAAATGAGACAGATTGGTGCTCGTCAAGAATCTGCTCGAATAGGAGGAATAGGTTCTTGTGGCCGAGAACTTTGTTGTTCGACCTGGCTTTCTGATTTCAAATCAGTGAATACTTCAGCGGCTCGATACCAAAGTGCTTCTATAAACCAAACAAAACTTTCTGGCCAATGCGGACGATTAAAATGTTGTTTGAATTATGAATTGGACATGTACATGGAAGCTGTCAAAGATTTTCCGGATGATGTGGAAGTGATTAAAACCAAAATCGGAACTGCTTCTTTAATCAAAACGGACATTTTTAAAGGCATCATGTATTATGCGTATGACAATGATCGTTCTCGGAGTAATTTTATCAGCGTAACCAAAGATCGGGTTAAAGAGATTAAACAACTCAATAAAAAGGGGATTTTTCCAGATGAAATTCTCGACAAAGAAACGTTGGCACAAATCAAAGAGGTACAAGACAATACACCAGACTACGAAGATGTAACTGGACAAATTGAACTTCCGATAGAAAAAAGAAGAAAAAAGAAAAAACGACCTTCTGACCGAAACAACGGGCCGCAAGGACAAAACAACCAACGACAAGGAGGTCCTCAACCTCAACAACAACCTAAATTGCAGGATAATAGAAAACCTCAGCAACCAAAGGAAGGACAAAAGCCCAATCCACCGGCAAATCGTCCTGATAATCGACCCCAAGATCCTAATACACCTCATGGTTCTAATCCACCAAGGAAGAAGAAGTTTTTTAAAAAGAATAAAGGAAATAACAATCCAGGAAATAATAACCCAGGAAATAATAATAATTCATAGTTGAGTCATGGAATATGATGTAATTGTAATCGGATCGGGTCCGGGTGGCTACGTAGGCGCTATACGTTGTGCACAGTTAGGGTTGAAGACAGCCATAGTAGAAAAATATAAAACCCTAGGAGGAACGTGCCTTAATGTAGGCTGTATCCCATCAAAAGCATTATTGGATAGCTCAGAACACTATCACAATGCTGCCCACCAATTTTCCTTACATGGTATAGAAACATCTGGCTTGAAAGTGAATATGAAACAAATGGTCCATCGCAAAAATGAAGTGGTAGATCAAACATGTAAAGGGGTGGAATTCCTCATGAAAAAAAATAAAATTGATATACATACAGGCCTTGGGTCTTTTGTAGATAAACATACCGTTTTGGTTCAATCTGATGAAGGACAAAAAAATATCCAAGGCAAATATATCATAATAGCCACAGGGTCAAAACCGATTGTTCCACCTTCATTTAACTACGACAAAAAAAGAGTTATCACAAGTACAGAAGCCTTGATGATAAACGAAATACCAAAAAAAATGGTAGTAATTGGTGGTGGTGTCATAGGATTGGAATTAGGATCTGTTTTTGCAAGATTAGGTACTTCCATCGATGTCATCGAATTCCAAGACAAAATCTTACCTACAATGGATGGAGATTGTAGTAAGGAGCTCTCTCGTAGTCTTAAAAAGCTAGGATTACAATTCTATCTTGGCCATGGTGTCAATGAAGTGAAAGCCAACAAAACTTCTTGTACGGTCACTGTTCAAAAAAAGGGAAGTAATGAGACGTTTGATATCAAAGCGGATTATTGTTTGGTTGCCATAGGAAGAAAACCTTATACCGATGGTTTGGGATTGGAAAAAGTAGGCATTGTCACTGATGAAAAGGGTCGAATAGAAATCAATGGAAATCTTCAAACAAATGTCGACAATATTTTTGCTATTGGCGATGTCGTTCGTGGTGCTATGTTGGCACATAAAGCTGAAGAAGAAGGTATAATGGTTGCAGAATTTCTTGCTGGTGGAAAACCACACATCGACTACAACCTTATTCCTGGCGTTGTATACACTTGGCCAGAAGTAGCTTCTGTGGGTCAAACGGAAGAAGAGTTACAAGGACAAAACAAAGCCTACAAAGTTGGTAAATTTCCTTTTAAAGCTTTGGGTAGAGCTCGTGCGAGCAATGATTTGGAAGGGATGGTCAAAGTATTGGCCGATAAAAATACAGATGAAATCCTTGGTGTTCATATGGTAGGCCCTAGGGTTGCCGATATTATTATTGAAGCTGTGGCTCTGATGGAATTTAGGGCAAGCGCTGAAGATATGTCTCGTATTTCACACCCACACCCAACCTTTACAGAAGCTGTTAAAGAAGCTGCTTTGGCAGCAACAGACAATCGTGCTCTGCATATTTAAAAAATAATTTTTAATAAATTAGAATGACCTCTTTTGAAGATATGAACCTTAGCAAAGCATTGATGAATGCTTTGAATGATCTAAATATCATAGAGCCTACGCTTATTCAAGAAAGGTCTATTCCCTTGATTGCCGCAGGTAAAGATGTTTTGGGTATTGCTCAAACTGGTACAGGGAAAACTTTCGCTTATTTAATTCCTTTGATTAAACTTTGGAAATTTAGTAAGGAAAGGCACGCACAAATGATGATTATCGTGCCTACCCGTGAACTAGTCATGCAGGTGGTAGAAGCTAGTCAGCAACTCACCAAGTATTTGAATGTAGTGACCTTAGGTGTGCATGGAGGTGCCAACCTCAACCAACAAGCCATGGAAGTACTCCAAGGCGTAGATATCTTAGTGGGTACTCCAGGACGTCTTTTGGATTTGGGTTACCACGGCACCTTACAAATGAAACATATCAAAAGGTTAGTCATCGATGAGGTAGATGAGATGCTGGATCAAGGCTTTCGACCACAATTAAGGGCGATCCTTGATTTGATGAATGATAAAAAACAAAACATCATGGTTTCAGCCACGATGACGGAAGATGTGCTAGAAATTATTGAAGATTATTTCGAATTTCCAGAAATTGTAGAAGCAGCACCTACAGGGACACCTCTTGAAAATATTGAACAATATTATTACGAAGTATTCAATTTTAATACAAAAATAAATTTACTTAAAAAACTGTTGACAGAAAAAACGGACATGTCCAAAGTGGTTATTTTTGCTGCCACAAAAGCATTTTCAGATATCATATATGATCGGTTACAAGGAGATTTTGGTGAAAAAATCGATGTAATTCATTCCAATAAATCGCAAAATAAAAGGTTTTCAATCGTTAAAGCTTTTCAAGAAAACGAATTACCTTTTTTGATTGCCACTGATATTATTGCTAGAGGTATCGATATCAGCCAAGTAAGTCATGTTATCAATTTTGACGTTCCCGAAGAACCAGAAAATTATCTACACCGTATTGGACGAACGGGAAGAGCACTTCAATTAGGTACAGCCATAAGTTTTGTATCGGAAAGAGAAAAACCATTTTTTGAAGGTATTGTAAACCTTATACAAAGAAAACCAGATGTATTGGATTTTCCCGAAGATGTCGTCGTCGATTCAGAAATGATTATGGAAGAATTGCCTGTCATTAAAATGAAAAACCAACTAGCTAAAATTCCTATTATTTTACCCACACAGTCTGCGTTCAAAGCAAAAATCAGAAGTGTTCCCGTCAAAAAAAAGAAACAAATCACCAAAGGGAAAAGAAGGAAGTAAAAGACAATTACACCTATTTATGTATAAAAACTTAACATTAAAATATCCCCTGCTATTTTTATTGTTTTTAGTAAACTATATAAAAAGAACAGGGGAATTGTTTTAATGTATGTACAAAAATGTGGTATTATTCATCACATCAATGATCGTGTTTGTCTTCTCCAGAAATCGTATATCGAAATCCAACATAAATATTTCTTCCCATGATTGGACCCCAAACCAAGGAACCATCAAAATAAGGAGAATAAGGTTGGTCTGCAGCTATGATTGGATTGTGAAGGTGAAAATTAAATAGATTTTCAGCTCCAGCATAAAATTCATATCGATCCCATTGCTTATTTATTTGTGTATTACTGATGTAGTATGCTGGAGATTCCGAAGCCAAACGATATTGTGGTGGATTAGCCTCCGTAGATGGCAATCTTGATTCACTCAAGCGATTGATAGTGTAATCCCATTTCCACCCATTTCCAAAATCAAAAGCTACATTGGCAAAAGCCCGATGGGGTGAGTTAAGAGGCTTCCTAAGTAAATTTTCACCGTAGGTCGTTTGTACATCATTGTAACGATAGGCTAACCTAACATCTAACCATTTTGTAACCTGTATATCAAATTGTCCTTGAATACTATTGGCAAAAGATTGACCTTCGAGATTATAAAAATTAATTTCTCTTGGGTTCTCCATATCGATGACAATCTGGTTGACAAATTCAACTCTATTGGCATCAAGTGCAAAAACCCAATTCATACCAAAAAGATTGAATTCTTGGGTTAGACTAAAACCAAAATTCCAGGCTATTTCTGCATTTAGACCATAAGGTGTGTCACCTTGACCTCCTTTTACACGAATCGTTCTATTGGTCGAAAAGATACCTATATTTTCTGCAAATATACTCGCAGTTTTTTGACCTCTTCCAGCGGACAACCTAAAAACTGTTGTCTCTTGTGGACTATATCTAATATTCATTCTTGGCGTTAGAAAGAAGCCATACTGATTGTGGTAATCTGCTCTTAAGCCTGCCAGAAAAGTGAATTTTTCAGAACCTTTGTACGTATATTCTCCAAAAACACCAGGTACAAATTCATTTCTATTGAAGGTGGTATCCAATACATCTTCCTTATACCGGTCGTACATAACGCTGAATCCCGTTCTCGTCTGATGGTCTGTATTTCCAATAATGTCTTGATATATCGTGTTAAAATACAATGACTGCTGTTGTGCATTATAATTATTCAATCCAAAAATCCCTACTTGTTCGTGGTGAGAACCTGAAAATTGAAATCCTAATGTACGATAAGGTTTGTCTAGATTAACATATCCGTTTTTTGCCCACATTTCAATTTTCATGGTATTCAAGTTGGATCCCCAACTATCATTAACCCCAATTTTATTTGGATCATAATCCATTTGCCCTCCAACATTGTCCAAGTAAGATAATTTAAATCCAATTTGGGCTTCATGACCATTATTATTAGAATATTTCCAACGGTTGACCAAACCTAATTGTTTGGTAATTGGATTATCCATAAAACCATCCTCATTTTGGTCAAGTCTCCAAGCACGTGTGGATAAATGGAGTAAATTTGACGAACTCCAGTTTTTGTTGGTCGCAAATTTATTGAAGGAATTAAATTCAAATCTACCTGCTTGATTCGCATAACCGTTTAAGAAAAACTCATCCCCATGACATGGTTTTCTCAATTCGACATTAATCTGACCTGTGATGCTCTCAAAACCATTGACCACGGATCCCGCACCCATATTTAATTGGATTCCTTCTACCCATGGTCCAGGCGTATAGGTGAGGCCATACAATGCCGAAAGTCCTCTAATATCGGGCATATTTTCTCTAGTAATTTGCACATATGGTCCAGCTAATCCTAACATTTCTATTTTCCTGGTTCCAGTGACGGCATCCGTGACAGAGGCATCTACGGCAGGTGTTGTATCAAAACTTTCTGCCAGATTGCAGCAAGCCGCTTTTAATAATTCCTTTTGAGAAATACTCTGGAGTTTTATAGGATCGAGGTAAGAAACTTCTGTTGTTCTTTTCCTGTGGGTAATCTCTACCGCATCTAAAATAATACTTTCTTTCATGATTATTTTGATGTATCCCGCCTGTTCAATTAGGATGGTGTCGGCAGCATAACCTACATAACTCACGATGAGCTCTTTTCCCAATTCAGCATTGGATATTTCGAACTCTCCCATCAGGTTTGTGGCAGTTCCATCTTTTCCTCCTTTCCAGGAAACGGTGGCACCAATCAATGGAATTTCTTTTCCATCCTTTGTTGTTTCAAAGACGGCCCCAACCAGAGATTTTCCAAAAGGGTCACTCTCCGCTTCTCTGTATTTGCAACAAGAGTGTAGTCCTATATAGGCTTCATCAGTGGCTTTTAACCCATCATTGTCATGGCCAGCATTAAGCAATGCTTGATTTAATTCATTTTTTACAAAAAGTTCATCAATTTCAATAAGAAGGGTTTGATTTTCAATACTATATTTGGCCTTTAATACGCCGATAGTAGCATTGGCTATTGTTTCAATTCTTTCGAGGCACATTCCACAAGCTCCACTTACTGGAATTGAAATTCTTTTTTGCCCTATAGTAAAGGAGGACATCCCAAAAGATATCATTAAAATAAGATATAATCGCATAATATTTAATTGTCTTAATAAAAAAATATTTTCTGTCTTAACAGAAAAATTTAAGTCAAAAGTGCTTAAGACAATAATTGGGGCGGGTGGTAGAGCTCTTCCATGTAATCAAATCCATTCGTATTTTCAGACCATATTTTTGCAGGACTCACTGGTAGCAAATACTCAACGACTTCGCGAAAAGTTAAAGTGTTGGTAGGTAAAAAAACTTTAAGACAGCATAAACAAGAGCATGTTTCTCCATTATGTTCTTGATCTGAAGAATGGTCAGTGGAAGATTGTTTTTTATGTTGGCAACAAGATTTTTTACCAACATCATTTACAGAACATATTTCTGTTTGTTCAGACATCGTTTTATGGCAAACACCAGATGCACAAACTTTATGGGCTTGTGTCAAAATCGATAATGCCAGAAAGATGTATACAAATTTCATAGTACAAAAGTACAAGTTTTTTTTGGATGTTGGTATCATTATTAACTTAGACCCTTATTTTTAACTGAAATTAACATAAAATTCATATAATTATTGGAAAATGAGAAATTTAAAAAATATAAAATAATTATTCAATCTTTGCATATTAAAAGATATTATATAGATTTACTTTCTAATAAATAGTGACGTATGATTTCAATTTTTGAAACCGAAAGATTAATATTAAGACCAACAGATCAGCAAGATGCTTCTTTTATATATGCTTTGGTAAATACTCCCAAGTGGTTAAAAAATATTGGCGATAGAAATGTACATAGTGAAAATGATGCGGCCATTTACATCCAACAAAAAATGACCCTTCAATATGAAAAACTAGGCTTTGGAAATTTTACCGTTATCAGGAAAAAAGATAATGTCAAGTTGGGTACTTGTGGACTTTACGATCGGCAAGGGATAGATGGGGTAGATATTGGTTTTGCGTTTTTACCAGAATTTGAAAATCAAGGTTATGGTTTTGAATCTGCATCGGAAGTGATGTTTAGGGCCAAAAATGATTTTGGACTTAATTGTTTGTACGCCATAACACTTGAAGAAAATATTTCTTCCCAAAAATTGATTGAAAAATTGGGTTTTTATCGAGAAGGTTTAATCACCTTGCCACCAAGCGAAGAAAAACTTATGTTATATAAAAAGGTGCTCTAGAATTATTCCTTTGGATTTCTTTTATTCATTATACAAACCAGGCAAATATTGGATAAACGGATAATTGATTTTAATTTGCTGATAGATATAGAAAGATTTAAATTAATGTTACTTTTATATAACACTATATACATTTGGAAGAAGGTTATATATAATTTTTAAAAAATAGTTGATATGTTAATAAAACACATTATATTACATTTCGAAACTATATTGTCTCGTGCAAAAAGGTGTTTCAAGAAGTTTTTTAAGGTAATATTTTCAATGAATTTTTTATTATTTTTTAACTATTTAAATATATAAATCATGAGAATTTTTTTTAATTTTGTAGGAGAGAATTCAGGGATTCAGTAACTTTAGCCACCTTTGGGTGATAATGTGTTTTCTTTTATTTTTATTGCCTTCATGTAATAAGCAAGAAAAAGGTGATTTTCGAAAAGATCTATCTACTGCCATTGAAAAAAGGGCTGGTGATTGTGCAGAGGAATCTCAAGAACTTTTTTGCCAATTTACGGTTTCTCAGACAAAAATTGATACACTAACTAATGTTTATGGATATCCATCAAATTGCTCATTTGTAGTTAGTTATGACATGAAATGGTGCTATGTAGGTCTTTTTAATGAAATACAAGTTCTTGTTACGAATTTAACCATACTTTCTATTAATTGTCAACAATACCATGATGATTTAGATGATATTATAAATAATCCGGGTATTGGTATTCCAACCTTAGACGATTATTTAATCGAATTATTTTATAATTTGCATCGATCTCTGGAAGATAAGGTTTTTAATTTTTTTAATACTAACCATAACCTTGATTGTGATTCTCAAACTTCATTTATTCCCATTGTATTTAAATTTGTGGAAGATGCTTGCTACACATTTTGTGTGACCCAATCAGGACGGCCTAGTGAGTTTGATCCTGTTTTAAAATTAAGATGTGGAGAAGTGTGTTGTATTATTACTGTATATGCATGTTATGATGCCACAACCAATAAAATTATTAAGAGTATCGACAAACACATAAATGGTGGTCCAGACAATCCTGAATGTATGCCGTTACAAAACTTATCTAGTATATGTTACCGGTATTCTGATTGTATTAAAGATTGTGAATAAATGAAGCTATATATTGGGGTTACTTTTTAGTCATTAAAAAGCAACCTTCTTTCTTTAATCTCTAAATTAAGTTATTATGCATAGACTTAAATTAACTTTATATTTCATAATATTTTTTCAAAAATTGTACGCACAGCATATTGATATAGAATTTGAATCCTACAATCCAAGATGGTATTTTATAGTGAAAGATACTCATTTTGTTCCCGGAAGTCAATCGAATGTCAACAGCTTTAATTCAATAACACCTTATTTTCATCCTTATGTAGAGGATACCTATTCATACATAACATTTCATGGTGCTAATGGAGAAGGTCATCACGATGGCTCTCCTTTATTTAAAATTCGCAATGAAGATGGCAACATAGAATGGAGCCATTTTTTAAATACAAACAATGGAGACGACCAAAATTTTTATACAAGTTTTTATGTAGATGATAGGATTTATATGTCCGGAAGGAAAAGAACACAAAAAAGTTTCGAAATCAATGAAAATTGGAGCCTTCTTGCCTATTCCAAACCTTTTTTTCGAATATATGACAAAAATTCAGGTAATTTAATTGGTGAATATTTTGATGAAAATGATTCTATAGGTGAGAATGATATTATGATTCGAAAAATACTAATACCTTTTAGTGAAAATATGAAACAAATTGAGCGGCAAAATTCCGGAATTCTCGTTTCTAATCTACTTGAAAATACCGTCCATATTTCAAGTCAACAGCTATTACCAAATTTTGTTAACCTACTTTCTTCAATAGTGGTTAAAAAAAGAAGTTTGTTTATAAATCAAAACAAACAACTTGCCAATGTAATGTATTATGAGATAAGCAAAGACACCTCTATTGAGCAACATGTAGGTAGATTAGATTACTACAGGATACAAGGCGATAGTCTTGAATTGTATCAATTTACAGATTTAGGTCGGTATCTTAAAAGGCCGCCAATAAATTCTTTCCAAGATGTAATCTCCTATCAATTTTCAGATCAGGGACAAATAATAATTACAAAATCATACGAAGTAGAAGAATATCCAAAAGTTAGAAATTGGGCTTTAAAATTACATGCCAATGGAGAAGAGGCAATATATGTTGATGAAGTGAAATTAGAAACTACAGGTCATATCTATAATAATATTATAGTTTTTTATGTAGATGAATATAATTCCTATCTGATGGCATTACCCTCTTCCACGGGAGACTATGGTGTAGATATCATTCGAATGAAAAATGATGGAAGTTTTCATTTATTAGGAAGTTTGACAACTGGAGTTGAGTCAAAATTGGGAGTACAAGGTTTACGGATGAATAAAAAAGGGGATATCGTAGTTGTGTTACAATGGGAAAATCAATACACAGCCGTCATGGGTATGCACATTTCTGATTTTGGTATCAATCTCAATACAGAAGACAATACAACAAACATACCAGTACCGTTGATGACCTTATCACCCAATCCGGCTTCTGATAGAATGCTTTTAGAGATAACGGACGAAAAATATCGTAGTGGAATAGCCGGGATTTATGATGTACAAGGAAATCTTTTGATGCAACAAAAGGTAAATCATGGTGAGTATGTGGACGTATATTCTTTGAAGAAAGGTTCGTACATATTACACTTCAATCCTGATGCTAGGAAGGGTTATTTCCTCACGTCAAAGTTTGTAAAAGTAAATTGAGTTGAAGACTGAAGCAGTTTTATGTCATATAAATTTTACCAAATGTTTCCAAGGAGAGAGATAAACTCCTTGGAATCTTTGGTAAAAAAAATATAAAGAAAAAACTTTTACCAACTTCCTCCGCCGCCACCGCCAAATCCACCGCCAACACTTCCACCACCAAATCCTCCGCTTCCCGAAGAACTAGGCGTGCTATTGAATACACTTTTGATTTCATTCATACTACTATCAAAGGATGATCCAAATTCTGCTGGAGAAAAATGCCCTCCATGGTAATACCCTCCTGCGCCAACATACCATTTGGGCGGTTCAAGCAATAAACCTTCAAATTTTTTACTCCAGTTTTTAGCATAGCCAAATACCATGGCGTAAGGCAATGTTTTTTCAAAATACATGGGATCGTCTTTTAACATCCGTTCTATCTTATCCTTTTCTGCTGCTTTTACAAACATTTTGAATCCAAGGGTTTCTTGGTACAGTCTGACACCATTATGGTTTTTTTTGACCATGTAATTCGTAAATATAAATCCTATCAAACCCGACAATCCTAGAGCAAGACCTACTGAAAAAATGCCAAACACTATGGAAATAAAGACACCTAATATGATCAAGACAACCGATATGATTCCCGTGATGATCTGATATTTTGTCGAAATAGGGTAGTAAATATCCTTACTGTTTAAGGCTTGTTTTAGACTAGCTTTTGCCGAAGCCATGGTCTCGTAAAATTCGTTTTCAAGGCTACTAATTAAAATATTGTTACCAGAAGAAAATAAACCATCAAAGACAATTTTTTCATACACGGGCGCATCACTAGGGAGATTGTTTACTTTAATTAATTCATGGTCTGATTTACCCCATTTTTTGTCGATCATTTTTATCAGAATAAATCCGTTATGTGCCCAATAGGGAAGTAAGGCCAAAATGTCCACGTTGTCTGCTCGTTCGTCAATAATGACGCCGGCTTCTGAAGGTGTTAATTCCTTAGGCGGAAGATATTGTACAGCTCGAATGATGGGATAGTCTTTACCATATTTTACCCAAAGGCGGTAAAACAAACCTGTCACTCCAAAAAATAACAAGGAAGCGATACTTGTCCATCCATATTTTTCAAGCCAAACTTCCATCTCACTGGGCCTGGTAATGTAATCTTTTGGCAATTTTATATACAAAGTCATTCCTTCTCCAGGAGTTAAAGCTCGTTGTGCACTTCCCAAGATTTTGTTTTGTAGAAATTGGGCAGAGGCAAAATTTTCATTTGATCCTTCCTCGCCAGCATTAACATAAAAGTCTGAAGGACTCAAAGCGATGTTTTGATCAAAATAGACGCCAAATTCAGCACTTTCAATCGTCACTGGCCAATTGGTTCCTGTGACATTCCATTGAAATTCTGTGTGTTCTTCTTGAAATAAAAAAGCTTTTTTGACTTTGTATTTAATGATATACTTTTGGCTTCCATCTATATAAATATCCTTATTTCCGATCCGAATTACGATGTCATTTCCTTCCTTTTCTATATTATATTCATGATTATCCACGGTGATATCATAAATTTTAATGGAATAAATTTCGCCATCCATTTTGTATTTATAAGGAATACGTCTAAATATTCCTCGCCTAGACTCATTAAAAAACACATCTATTGTCTCTGTGATTTCTAAGACCCCAGATGATTTTACATCGACATTGGTTTGATAATGGGTAATGTTAAAATCACTAGCCTGAATGCTAGGCGATAAAAATCCAATTAATAATAAAAAGAAAAATAGGAAACGTCCGTTTTTTTGAATCATCGCTTAAAACTTAACTTCAGGCAATACTCGTTCTGCATCATTTTCTACTTCGAAAAATTCAAACTTGCCAAACTGAAAAGCATTTGCAATGAGGTTAGAAGGGAAACTTTCCACGTAAGTGTTATTATCTCTTACTAAAGCATTGTAATACCGCCTTGCGTTTGCGAGACTTTCTTCTATTTCAGATAAAGTGTTTTGAAGGGACAAAAAGTTGGCATTAGCTTTTAAATCAGGATAGTTTTCTGCTAATGCAAAAAGAGATTTAAGTGTCCCGCTTAGTGCATTTTCAGCTTGCACCTGTTGGTTAATATCTCCAGAATTACCAGCTGCCATGGCCGAATTTCTGGCTTGAATAACTTTTTCAAACGTTCCACTTTCATGAGCGGCATACCCTTTTACAGTATTGACAAGGTTTGGAATTAGATCGTATCTCCTTTTCAATTGGACATCGATTCCACTCCAAGATTCCATTACTTTATTTTTTAATGAAACGAGTTTGTTGTATGCGCCCATAAAAAAAAGTCCTACGAGTACAACTAGAATAATGAAAATTAGCATAATTGGTAAAATGTTTAGTTCAAGATAGTAAACCAATTACAATAAGATTTAGTTCTCCAATAGAAAATATACCGACCAACAAATCAAAAATTCAGACAAACATCCGTTTTTAGATTAGATTTCTTGTCGGCATTATTACTTTGTACTTAGTATTTTTACTTCGACTCTTTGGTTTTTTTTTCGTCCTGCTACAGTTCGATTGTCGGATATTGGTTTTCTTTTACCATAACCTTTAAATTGAATTCTTTCTGGTGCTACCCCCTTTTTAATCATGTATTCAGCTACAATTTTGGCTCGTTTGGTGCTAAGTCTGTCGCAGTAATCATCGTTGGGAATATTGTTGGTATGACCTCCTATTTCGACGATAATGTTTCTGTTTTTATTAAGGAAGTAGTAGATTTCGTCCAAAGCTTCAAAAGAATTTTGATTGATGTGCGCACTGTCTTCTTGAAAATATAAGTTCTTAATTAACAGAGTCTCACCCACCTTAAAATTAGTCCTGTTTAACTCGGTCATAATTCTAGGCTTGGTTTCTGTAATTTTGGTAGACGGCGGGGATTTGGGTTTTTCGCTGACTTTTCCAGTTGATGCTTTTCCTGAGTTCGTCACGGTAGTTTTTGCAGGTACGGTTGACTTTTTAGGGTTTTCATTATTGACTATCAGAGGTGCGTTTTCTTCACAAGAAATGGTCAAAATATGTGACGCACCGTCCAATAATAAATTGCCACAGTAAGGTGTTAAGGTAGGTGTTTTGTAAAATGCGGCAAAAGTAAGATATCTAATCTGTTGTTTTGGCTTTAGTTTGAAACTATAGATTTGCCAACTGTTGTTCTTAACAGGATCAGACTCTGCTAATAATTCCATTTCCTGACAAAGTGTTTGACCACCCCAAATCCTTAATGTCACCGGTGTAATATAATTGGTAGTGTCCTCTGTCATCTTACTCAAGCTAACGTATTTTTCTGCTCGAGCCAAGTGTACCGTAATGGCGTAACATTTTCCAGGAAATAAGGGCTCAGTGATCCGTTGACTTACGGACTCATATGTATCATTATCCCGCGTGACCATACCTAAATACGTCTTACCATCAGAAGCAGGCAAGTTGTTTTGCCAAAAACCATTTGGATGAATATCGGGAGGTGATTCACCTCTAAAATTGTTTAATGGAGCACAATCCAACCAATTTTTAATGCCTGACCAAAAGCCCAGTTCTCCTCTTTTAGGCATGTCTTCAAATGAACCATTCAATAATTTAATGGTGTCTT
The DNA here is from genome assembly GCA_049290115.1 of Saprospiraceae bacterium. GTDB lineage: Bacteria > Bacteroidota > Bacteroidia > Chitinophagales > Saprospiraceae > OLB9. The sequence continues at coordinate 23,475 of JBATMZ010000161.1, forward strand.
GTCCGAAAAGTTGCGAGCAAGTAAACAACAAACTTAGAAAAATGATTTTTTTCTTAAATACCATACAATGTTAATTGCAATTCTTGAATATTAGGAAGATTTGTTTTAGTCAGAAAATGTTACTTGTTTTAGAATATTTAACGCAAATATAAGAGCCAAAGTTTATAAACGATGTGATGCAATGTCAATTCCTTTCATTTTTCGGTACAATTCTGTAGCATATCCATCAGTCATTCCTGAAACAAAATCCAGTACACCCATCACTTTTTGATAGTATTGACCAGATTCTGCACTTAAATTAAATTGATTTGGAATCAAAAGCAAAGATTTTTTTTCCATATTGGAACGGTTTTCCTTTAATATGGCTGGAACAAAGACGTTTAGTATTTCTGACATCACATTGTAACCCGCCAACTCAACTTCGATAACAGAATGGTGGTTATAGATTTTGTTAATGGATATGGATTCAATTCTCTTTAGCGAAGGACAGTATTTTTCAACTTCTCCAATTAATTGTCCGCTCCATTGCCCTTCTAATATTGCTTCTTTATTTTTTGAAAATATGTCGGAGGATGCTTGTACCAATCCACCAATGCATTTTGTTCGCAAATAAGCTATAGACTCATTGGCGTCACCGATTTTATGTAGCACGTCTTTGGTCCTTTGTAAGGAATTTTGGCTGCCAGACAATTCGCCATATAATTCCAGAAAATGATGGGTAACTTCTTCTTGACCCAAAATTTTAATTCGGTGTGCGTCTTCCATATCGATGATTCTATAACAGATATCATCAGCTGCTTCTACTAAAAAAACAAAAGGATGTCTTCGAGTCCAGGTATAGGGATCTTTATTTCGCTTAAAACCAAATTCGTCAGAAATAGATTCAAAAACGTGTTTTTCAGATTGAAAAAAACCATATTTTTTCCTGTGGCTGTCTATTTTATTGACGGCTAAGGACTCGCATGGGTATTTTAAAATGCTCGCTAATGTTAAGTAGGTCAATCGTTGGCCACCTTCGAGTTTTCCTATAAAAGCTTTGGTTAGGTGTCGTAGTGCGTTGGCGTTGCCTTCAAATGAAATTAAATCCTGCCATTCTCCCGGACTGAAATATTCCTTTAAACATCTTATTCCAATGGTCTCCTCTTTATGTTTGTCAAAAAAATAAGCGATGGCTTTTTCACCTGAATGACCAAATGCAGGATTTCCCACATCATGGGCTAAACAAGCGGAAGCTATCACGCCAGACAAGTCATTTTCATAGAAATGTTGACAATCCAAACTAGTACTTTTAAGTAAAGGACTGATGACGTCTCTTCCTATGACTGTACCTAAAGATCGTCCGACAGAAGCTACCTCAAGAGAATGTGTAAGTCGATTGTGCACAAAAACATTTCCCGGCAAGGGAAAAACCTGCGTTTTGTCTTGCAATCTCCTGAATGCTGAAAGAAAAATAATCCGATCGTAATCTCGAATAAATTCAGAACGGTGGCCTTGTGTGGAACTTTCAACCAATCCGTATCGCCTGTATGATATTATGTTTTCCCAAGTCATGGCTAGAAAATAAAGGCAAAGGTAATTTTTTTCGCTGCGCCCTACGTGTGTCAGCCGTGTTTTTATATTTTTCTTTGTATAATCTTACAAAACCTATCTTTATTTTAAATATTTATCTTCATGAAGGGAAAATATTTAGCGAAACAGTAGTTTTAAATTAGACAAAATTCAATGTAAAAAAAACTTTAACCATTAGGTTTAGGGTAGAATTTTTTTAATCAGAATTATGGGTTATTGGCAAAATGGTACTTGCCACCTAATGAATAAATTGGTTGGACCATTTGGTAAAATTAAGTTTTCATTATAATATTTCACGGTCAATCACTTTTATTTGAGAAATATTGAGTAAAAAGGAGCAATTATTTTATGAAAACTTACTTTATTTCAACAAGTTAGTTTAATTTTGCACAAATTTTTAGACACACCTAAAAATCTAATGAAGATTTTAAAAATAAAAGTACATGAGTAAATTTTCTTACGTGTTTAATGCGCATCCTTCGTACATAGAATCCATGTTTAAATCTTATACACTGGATAAAAATTCGGTTGAAGAAGGTTGGAGAACATTTTTTGAAGGGTTTGAATTTGGTATGAATGGAGGATCTTCTTCAGATGGACTAAAGACAACTAATATTTCGACTAAGGAGTTTGGCGTTATGTCGATTATTCATGGATTTCGAAGTAGGGGACATTTATTATCAACCACAAACCCAATCATGACGAGACGAGATAGAAAACCTCATCTTGACCTTCATGATTATGGATTGGAAGCATCAGATCTTGAAAAGGTATTTATGGCTGGTGAAGAAATTGGGCTTAAAAATGCCACGTTACAACAAATTTTGGATAGTCTCAGATTAATGTATTGCGGAAATTTGGGTATAGAGTATGCGCATATTGAAAACAGGGAAAAAAGAATGTGGTTGCGTGACAAAATTGAGAATGGTCATAAAGGAAATGATTATGGACTCTCTTTAGATAAAAAATTGAGAATATTGGAAAAACTCAATGGCGCTGTTATTTTTGAAAAATTTCTACATACAAAATACGTTGGTCAAAAAAGGTTTTCACTCGAAGGTGGAGAAACCACGATTCCTGCTTTAGACTGTATCATAAATAATGCCTCCATGTTGGGTGTGGAAGAAATCACCTTTGCAATGGCCCATAGAGGCAGGTTAAATGTTTTGGCCAACATCATGGGAAAAACATACGATCAAATATTTAATGAGTTTGAAGGTACTGCTGTTTTGGATCAGAGTTTTGGTGATGGTGATGTAAAGTACCATCTAGGTTTTTCTTCACAAGTAAAGACTGTCGATGGTAAATTGGTTCACCTTAAGCTCGTTCCAAACCCTTCTCACCTAGAGGCTGTAAATCCTGTTTTGGAGGGATTTACAAGAGCTAAAGCAGATGTATTATACGGAAGCGATTATGATAAAATACTACCCATTGTCATTCATGGAGACAGTGCGGTTGCAGGACAAGGCGTCGTTTTCGAAACGGTTCAAATGAGCCAGTTAAATGGTTATTATACGGGAGGCTCGATACATTTTGTGATTAATAACCAGATAGGATTTACCACTAATTTTGACGATGCCCGATCTTCGACCTATTGTACTGCGGCGGCATCTATCGTTCAAGCACCCGTTTTTCATGTGAATGGTGATGACCCCGAAGCCGTCATTTTTGCAACGGAATTAGCTGTGGAATACCGCCAAAAGTTTAACAATGACGTTTTTATTGATATGGTTTGTTACAGACGACATGGTCACAATGAAGGCGATGACCCTAAATTTACACAGCCTGCTATGTATTCATTTATTGAAAAACATCCCAATCCAAGAGAAATTTATCTTAATAAACTTATAGCAAACGGTGATATAGCGGATAAAAAAGGAGAAGAATTAGAGTCTTCATATTGGAGCGAATTACAAAACAGGTTAGATATGGTCAAACAAAGTATTTTGCCATATACTTACCAAGATTCAGAGCAACAGTGGAGAAAATTGAAAAAGACACTTTCTATTTCAGATATGGTGAGTCCTATAACAGGTGTTAAAAAGACCGATCTTGAAAAAATTCTCAAACATTTAATGACTTTGCCAAAGGATTTTAATCCACTTTCGAAAATTAAAAGATTGCAAAAGTCCAAACAAGAGATGATTGATCACGATAAACTCGATTGGGGGTTTGGAGAATTAATGGCGTATGGATCTTTGATGTTAGATGGGTATAACGTTAGAATGAGTGGTCAAGATGTCAAACGAGGTACTTTTTCTCACCGTCATGCTGTTTTTGTCGATGAAAAAACCAATGAACCCTACAATCGTTTAAGTACACTTCCAGGAGCCACTGGTAAATATTTAATTTACAATTCTTTGTTGTCCGAATTTGCTGTCCTAGGTTTTGAATATGGTTACTCACTCGCTTCTCCAGATTGTTTAGTTCTTTGGGAAGCTCAATTTGGTGATTTTTATAATGGTGCTCAAACCATCGTAGATCAGTTTATCGCAGCAGGTGAAAGTAAGTGGCAGAGAATGAGCGGTTTGGTGATGTTGCTGCCACATGGTTTGGAAGGGCAAGGGCCCGAACATTCGAGTGCTAGAGTTGAAAGATTTTTGCAAATGGCAGCAGATTTTAATATGATCATTGCAAATATCACTACGCCAGCCAATTATTTTCATGCCTTGAGAAGGCAATTGGCTATGCCATTCCGAAAACCGTTGATCATCATGTCTCCTAAGTCATTGTTGAGACATCCGGCATGTGTGAGTGGTATCAACGATTTTGTGGGTAAAACAAAATTTCAAGAAATTATTCCAGACAAAAAAGTAACCAAACCTAAAAAAGTACTTTTTGTTTCAGGTAAGTTGTATTTTGAATTAGCAGAATATCGCAGTACCCATGACATTAAAGAGGTGGCCATAGTTAGAATAGAACAATTATATCCATTTCCTGAAAAAGAAATGCGAGATATTATGAAATCAAATAAAGGAGCAACCTTCACTTGGGTACAAGAGGAGCCTTATAACATGGGCGCTTGGTTTTTTGTACAAAATATTTTTAGAAAGGACGATTTGGATTTTATAGCTAGAAAACCATCTTCCTCACCGGCAACAGGATTCAAAAAAGTCCACGACAAACAGCAGTCAGATATTGTTGCTGCCGCATTCAAGATTCCATAATGCGATAAATTTAATTATATAGTATAACATATTATCGACTGACATTCAATAATTTATATTGAAATTTATTTCTATTAATATTTCCAAACTAATTTTGTGGAAGATGTTCCTAAAGTAGAGACTTTTACAACATAACAACCTTTAGCCCAATTTTGGCCATCAACTTCAACAGAATTCGAATTTGTATTCGATAAATAAACAGGACTTCCATTTATATTAAAGACCTGTACTTCATTGAACTCTTCTTCTGATTGAATGTAAATGGTAGAATTTGTACTAAAAATTTTTAAATCTGCATTTGATTTCGAAAATTGAGTTGTAACTATTGGACTATAACTACTTTTTCCGTCAAAATCTATTTGTTTGATTCGATAATAATTTGTACCGATAAACGGCTTATTGTCTCTATACTTATAAGACAACACATGGCTACTTGTTCCATGTCCTTTGATTTTTGCCATTTCTTGAAAAAGTACACCGTCCTTTGATTTTTCTATGGAGAAAAAATCATTGTTGATTTCTTCAGCTGTTGAAAAATGTAGGTCAACATAAGTTTCTAGGCTTTTTGCACTGACATCGAGGAAAGTTACAGGAAGTATAAAGGCAAAAACAGATAAATCGTCAACTGAAAGGCCATGGTCATTTCCGGAATCGTTTAAGTCTTCCCATCTGAACCAAACCTCCTGACCAGGACTTAGATTTAAAACTAAATCATGCATTTTCTGGGTTCTATTAGCAACTAAATTTCCATCGAGCGCTCCTGCAGATGATGTAGCTATAGGACCAGTAAAAGTTAATTGACTTACATCTGTCCAAGTACCTGAACTCAATGAAGTGGCTCCAATTTGATAGGCAAAGGTAAGGTTTTGAGCAGTTGTGTTTCCACCGTTCCTCCATTGCTCCCCAAAATATGAAATGGTAAGTTGGTGAATAACTGCACCTGTATTATTTATAAAACGAACTCCATAATACATAGTTCCGGTACCTCCTGAAGCAACTGATCCTAAGGCTCGCTCACTATTTCCTGAGGAACCAAAACTATACAAGGCACCAGAATTTGATGAACCGGTACCAGCATCGTAGTCAGCTTCAGTAGCATACCAACCACTTATAGTAGCATTGTCCGTCCACAAATTTCCGCTACCCGTGTTTGATAATCCATCAAAATTTTGTGTGTATGTAAAAGAGGTGTTAGGAATACTAATTTGTCCAAATAGAACTGAAGTATACAGTAAAATAAAAATTATTAGTAAAGGTGATTTCATGATTTTTTCGTTCATGTATGGTGAAAATATTTTCAATAAAGGGGGTTGTTGGGACTTTAAAATAGACATCAATTATCTGATTCTATAGCACAAAGGTATGAAAAATCAAAAAAGATTTTGTGTAAAAGAAAGTTAACTTTCTGTAAAATTTATCTTAAATTTAAAATATTAATTATTTAAGTATAAGATTATTAATCATATATATATGATATATTATGTCAATTAAATACTTTTAACAAAGTAAAAAAATAAGCTCAATGGAGAAATATCCTACATATTTTATCGTTTTCTCACCATCCACGGAAAAAGTTTTAAGTCTTTCTATTTTGTGTTTAAGCAACATGAGTAAGGGTGGAAGTATGAACGAGCCAATTGTCCAATTAGACAATATCTAGGTGTTTAGATTTTATTTCCTTACCGTAGAATATTGAAGAGTGGAGGTCAAAATCGTCGGTATCATCTGTGGTATAAAACAATCTTTTTCCGTTTTTGGAACAAACGTTTTCTAGTTCAGCGTGTCTCACAAGATAGTCAGCTAGGCTATCAGACACTATTTCTCCTTGTGATATGAGTCTAACGCCTGGAGGTATATATTTTTGAATTTTATCTTTGAACAGTGGATAATGTGTACAACCCAATAAGATAACATCGATGTTTAATTCTTTTTTGAATAGTTCTTGTAGGTTTTTTTTAATAAAATAATCAGCTCCAGAATTTAGGTGCTCGTTGTTTTCAATGAGGGGCACCCACATAGGGCATGCTTCTTGAAAAACTGATACTTGAGGAAAAAATTTGATAATTTCTAGGGGATATGATTCAGAAAGAACCGTTCCTTTCGTTGCTAAAACTCCAACATTATTGGTTTTTGAAAAATGGCCAATTAATTCAGCTGTGGGGCGAATAACACCTAAAACCCTTTTATGTGGGTCCAACCTAGGTAAATCGTTTTGCTGAATCGTTCGCAATGCCTTGGCTGAAGCTGTATTGCATGCTAAAATAACTAAGGAGCATCCTTGTTCAAAAAACCATTCAACACATTGTAACGTGTATTGATAGACGGTTTGAAATGATCGGTTGCCATAAGGAGAACGTGCATTGTCTCCCAGATAGATATAATCATATTCCGGGAGACGGTGCACTATTTCTTTTAAAACAGTCAAGCCACCATATCCTGAATCAAAAATGCCGATAGGTCCGGTGGCCAACATTAAGGTGTTGTGGTCGTGATACCTAATTTTGCTTTCACCAAGGCAGATACATCAGCGGTAGGGTCTGCATAAAGAATGGCTCCTTGACTTATGTCCAAAATATACGCATATCCATTGTCCAAAGCAACCTGTTTGATCGCATTATTGACTTTATCTTGCATTGGCTTTAGAAGTTCTTCGGATTTAGCCATTAATTTTTGTTGGCTCTCTTGCTCAAAGGTGACTAGAGCTTGTTCTTCTTCTTTTAAAGCTTGACCTTGTTTTTCAGCTTCGATTGGAGACAATTCGCCCTGACCTTGTTTTTGTTGGAAAGTTTGATATTTCACTTGCAGTGTTTGAAGCATGTCTTGTCCTCTTTTGGTGAATTGTGTTTTCATCACTTCGAGTTGAGAATTAGCTTCTTTTACCTCAGGCATAAGTGAAACAAGCGCCTGAGAGTCAATATATCCTACTTTTTGTGCCTGCATTTGTATAGCTAAAAGTAGACATAAACTTGAAATAATAATTTGCTTTAACATTTTTTCGAGTTGGTTTTATAATGGTTCAAAAATAATTATTTAATACCTAGTCTTTTTTTAATGTCTCCAGTTTTATCAAATTCTGGATTTGAAAATAAAAGACCAGTTGATCCTGATTTATCAAAAATAAGGTCTAATCCTTTTTCTGCCGCATAACTTTCAATAGCTGAAAATACCTTGTCTTGAATGGGGGCGACCATTTCTTGTCTTTTAGAAAACAATTCTCCCTCTGGACCGAATTTTCTTTTCTGCATCTCACGAACATCCGCTTCTTTTTTGACTATTTCTTCTTCTTTTTTGACTTTTTCTTCATTACTTAAAAGCACTTGTTCAGCTTGAAATTTGTTGTACATACTTTTAACTTTATCAAATTCAATGGCTATCTCTTGTCTCCATGTCGCAGAGACTTGATCAAGCTCTGATTGTGCAGCAATATATTCTGGCATATTGCTTAAAACTCCATTAATATCAATGATTGCAATCTTTTGACTAAAGAGATTAGCATTAGTCATTATAAAAACTAAGGTAAAAAGCAATAAAATTATCTTATTTTTCATGGTATAATTTTTAAAGGTTTAAATAATAAAAGAAGTATTTTACTCCATATTTAGACAGGATTTTATTCTTAATTGTTTCACTATACCATCTTGACTCTTGAGAATAAAATTATAATGTGTAATAAATCAATAAATTATATATAAGTGTTTGTGTAATTTATATATATTTTAACGATAGTTTAACGCACTAATCCTGTATTTATTTTAAGACCAATACTTTTTTGTTGTGCAAAAATATCAATTTCTATGATTTTTTATGGAAAAGTTTTTTTTATTTTGAAAATAATGAATACTTTTGCACTCCTTTTTAAAAAGGGAATTTATAAAGCATTAAAATATTTTCAAATGAAGAAAGATTTGCATCCGGCTGATTACAGAATGGTAGTATTTAAAGACATATCTAATGATGAAATGTTTTTAACAAGATCTTGTGCTAAAAGTCGAGAAAACATTACCTATACAGATGGCAAAGAATATCCGTTGATTAAAATGGAGATTTCTTCGTTTTCACACCCTTTCTTTACCGGTAAATTGAAATTCGTTGATACCGCAGGTAGAATTGATAAATTCAATAAAAAATTTGCGAAATTCAGCAAAAAATAAGAAAGGCCCCATTTGGGGCTTTTTTTTTGTCCAATTGCCATCAATTTTATTTCTAGCACTTTCTAAAAAGAAAGCGATTAAACCAAGGGTCATTTTTTCCCTTAACTATATGGACTATTTTCATTAAAATATTACTCTATAGTCTATAGTTTTTCATCCATTAGTTTGATTTGAAAAATCATTATCTTTGCCAGATAAGTTGAACCAACTATGTCCATACCACAAAATATACACGTTGAAAATATTGTACTTTTTGATGACCCTATTTGGCAGCAATTACTGCCATTGACATTCACAAGACCCATTTCAGAAATAAGAATAGGTATCTTGACGATAAGAGAAAAATGGATGTACGAACTAAAAAGCAATGTTAGTCCACAGACTGTACCCTATCTTTCGAACAAATATCCGATGGTTGTCAAACAAAACAACCTGTTCATAAATGCATCCTATTTACCTACCAAACCACTCATACAACAAATATTGTCCTTGAAATTAGGTGAAGTTTTGTGCTTTGGTGCATCAATTGTTGCCTTAAAATTGGAAGAAGGAAAAGTAAGTTCCTTTGACCAAAATTTTGACCTTAAGGGTTTGGACAGGATAGAATTAGTTCAGCGTGATCAAAATATTCTTAGAATAGAACGACCATGGCATATTTTAGCTATGATTCAATCAGAATTAATCAATGATTTTGACCGTATAATGCATAAAAGGGTGGGTGAAAAATTGTCTGAAACAAATCGAACGATTGGCAATCATGTTGTTTTTGCTGAGTCTGGTGTAAAAGCTGAATGTGTAATTTTTAATACCACCAATGGCCCCATCTATCTGGGTAAAAACAGCGAAGTTATGGAAGGATCTACCATCCGTGGTCCCTTTGCTTTGGGGGAAGGAAGTACGGTCAATATGGGTGCTAAAATATATGGCCCCACTGCAGTAGGTCCAAGTTGTAAAGTAGGAGGGGAAATAAAAGGAAGTCAATTTTTTGGAAATGGCAATAAGGGTCATGATGGATTTTTGGGTGACAGCATCATTGGTGAATGGTGCAACTTAGGCGCCGATACCAATTCTTCAAATCTTAAAAATAATTACCAACCTGTCAGGGTTTGGTCCTATGTTGAAGAAAAATTTATTGATTCTGGACTTCAATTTTGTGGCTTAATCATGGGTGATCATTCCAAATGCGGCATCAATACTATGTTTAATACAGGTACGGTTGTAGGGGCTTATTGTAATATATTTGGAGAGGGTTATCCTAGGACGTTTATACCTTCTTTTTCTTGGGGTGGTGCTTCGGGATTCCAAACAGCGCCTATCAAAAAAATGTTGGAAACAGCAGAAATTGTCATGTTGCGTCGCAAAGTGACCCTCACAGATGACGATAAAGACATAGCACAAGAAATATTTGAAAGGACAAAAAAGTATAGAGCCAAGGAAGGATAAAATACCTTTAGATGAGTCTTTTTATTAAATTATAGTGGTGAATTCTTACTTTTGAATTAGTACTTTTTTTAATGAAAGTTGATTGGACATCGTTCCATAATGTTTCTATACATTAGGCTGGATACAATAAATTATCTATATTTGGATATTAAAAAACATTTTATTTTGCTGGCATCTTTTAGGTTATCCATTTTAGGTTTGTTCTGGTCTGGTTTTATTCAGGCACAAGATCAAATTCTTTTATTCGTTGCACACGAAGATACCTATTATTCAGAATTTATCGTCATGAAACAGGCATTGACAGATGCCGGATATGTGGTGGATGTAAGAAGCGCATCGACCTCCTTACCTGCCAATACCTATATGATTCCATTTAACACGACCATCGAAGAAACGGCGGCTACCTTACAAGGAGGAAGTTATCTACAATTTACCAATCAATATCAAGCCTATTTTGGTCAGAGTTGGGATCCATTATTAAATAATATACCTGCAAATCTACCCACAAATGGGAGTATTTTAGATGTCAATAATATGTCAAATTACAAAGGATTAGTGGTGGTGGGTGGAACAGGTGCACAAGCTTATCTCGTAGATGGTATGTACAATAGTCAAGGTATAGGACCTCGTTTTATTTCTTCTGATTCGGTTCGAATGATTGCTGAAAAACTAAATGCTTTAGCCATAGATGCTTTAACCAATGGGAAACCAGTAATGGGACAATGTCATGGTGCAGGTATACCCGCACATTGGAGGTATCCCATACCCAACAATGCGGAGCCTGGGAATGTAGGCAACAGCATCTTATTGGGAAGCAGGGCCACAGGTTTTCCTGAAGCTGCAACTGCTGCCACACTGACAGGGCTTGGTATAAGTTATCGTGCCAACGATCCAGTGGTAATCGGTACACCAAATGTCAACGTGAGCCATGAAAATAATGGACATTTTCGAATTTTAACCACTAGGGACTGGTATCCTCAAACGGTAGCCCATGCAGCTCGAACTTTGATCAATATAATAGAGAGTTACCCTTTATATATGGAAACCAATGATACAATAAACGTATTAATTCTTCATGGTGGAGCTGTTGACCCAAACAATTGTTTACATACCAATCGAGATAATGACATTCCTTGTAATTATGGCAACCAACCACTAAATTTACCTGCTGACTATACAGATCTTGTCACTTTACTTTCGGCCAATTCAAACGTGGATGATTATCAATTTTTGGTCTCTGACGCACATTTGACCGTAAATACACCTTTTGACAATCAAGATTTTTGTTCGGTTTATCGTTATTTAAGCCAATTTGATGTCATCTTTTTTTATAAACACTGGTCCACTGGGGTTACAAATCCACTACAAGAGGCTTTGGTTGCATTTGCTGATAATGGAGGTGGAGTCATTGCCATGCACCATGGTTTATACAACGATATTGATGGATCTGGGTTAAATAAAAATATATTAGTCAACCAATTATTTCAAGCAGAATCTGCTATGAATACGTGGTCGGCCAACAGAACTACCTATACTTTGTTTAATACAAACTATGGAAACTTTATGGCAAGTTATGGGGTTGATTTTGATGTAACCTCGTTACAGACTCCTGGTGCTTGGGCAGGTAATCCCCTTCCTATTGTAGCTAATACTGGATATTCTTATTTTCAAAGGTTTAGTCTTTTTGATGAAATTTACAACAATATGACTTTTGTTAATAGCCCAATATTTGGTCGAAATATCAATAATATAACACCCTTATTTTCTAATAATTTATTGACTGC
>JBATMZ010000162.1:0-1540 GCA_049290115.1 Saprospiraceae bacterium
ACTGTATCCCAGTTCAGACCCGCATTGGTTGTTTTTGCAAAAAACCCCTGATCACCTGTTATAAGACCTGTAGTTTTGTTTACAAAATGTACCGCATTAAAATTTCTTATATATGGTACATTAATTAAATGCCAGCTTGCGCCTTGATTTGTTGTGCGCACAATTTTTCCGAAGCTGCCCACGGCAAAGCCGGTATCGCGCGCTAAGAAGTGGATTCCCCTTAATGGTGTGGTAACGGGAGTTTGTGTAACCGCCCAATTGTTACCTAGATTCCATGTGTTTACCACAACGCCGCTATCGCCGCATGCAAAAACATCGTTTAACCATGAATAAGTTATATCAAAGAGAAATCTTTTTGTGGGCACGTTCTGTACCTGCCAGTTTGAGCCCATATCGGTGGTTTTCATTATTGTGCCTAACAGGCCAACAGCAAAACCTTCGGTGTTGCTGTTCATTACTACTGATGATAAATTGTTTCCCTGTGGTTTTGGGTTTACCCATTCCCACGTTTGAGGATATACCGCTGAAGCTGCCAGCAGTAAAATAAACGCGATTCTTTTAGTTATTTTCATTTTTGTATTTTTTATTAGTTAGATTAGTTGTTTTTTGTTCTGAACTTTTTTCATCCCCCTTCAATATTCTCATCAAAGGGGGATTCCAAAAGAAATTACCTGGAGGAGTAATTTAAATTCTTAATATCATTGCGCATGTTTTTTATTGCTATACCTTCTTTGTAGTTTTTGTAAACCAGGTATAGCTCGCTTGCTACTAATGTTATTATGATTGAAAAGATTGCTATTACTGTGATCATTTTGTTTTTACTTCTTTCTTTTATTGATTGATTGGTTAGTTTTTATATTTTTTGTTATTGTCTTATTGTTTTTTGTTTTTCCGCTTTTTTGTACTTCACTTGTTTTGACCGGTTTAGTTTTGCTTAGTATATCTTCACTTCCAGGTGCGGTCTTTCCGGACTTTCTGTGTACTTTGGAAGTTGGAACCTGTAATTTTCCGATTCCTGCTGTGCCGCCTCGTTCTTTGAGGGACTGTTTTCTTCTACTGCTAACGGAAGTCCCATGATTGTAAGCAGTACCAGTACGAAAAAAAGTGAAAGCAGGTGTTTAAGTATTTTATTGTGCATTTAGTTATTTCCTTTCTCTTATGAAGCAAAGATATATTTAAAAGTACCCCGGGAAAAATTGAATTTTGCCATAAATTAAATGGCGATAGGGGACATTGTGGCTTTTAAATTGCAAAAATGCTTTAAAATCGCTATTTTTCGGCACAAATGAATTTGATTTAAACCTATAAATTTAAAACCCGCAGGAGAAAACCATTGTGTTTTTGAGGCCGGTTTGGAGGAAAAAGGCATGGCAGAAGATAAAGTTCAGCAGGCAACCGAAACTATGATCAAAAACCTGGAGGAAAAGACAGGTAAAACACTAAATGAGTGGATTAAAATTACCAATTCAGCCGGATTGAAAAAACACGGCGAGCTTGTGGCTATGCTGAAATTAAAACACGGGCTTACACATGGTTATGC
>JBATMZ010000163.1:0-1544 GCA_049290115.1 Saprospiraceae bacterium
ACGAAGACATGATCAAAAGCTGTATCAAATACGGTTTGCTTTTGGACCTAAATACCAAAGGCAGAACAGGCGAAGCCGCTTACAGTCCTTTTGGAAAATGGTGTATCGTATTTGCATTGAGAAACAAGCAAAACCAAATCACAGGCCTATATTTTAGAAGTACATTAACGGAAAAAGAGCAACGACATTTTTACTTAAAAGACCGGCTGGGCTTATATCCACACTATCCAAAGGCAGAAACAAAGAAACTGATCTTAACAGAAAGCATCATCGATGCAGCGACCTTGATGATGATAGAAAGCATCAAAAGTAATTATGAAGTACTAGCATTATATGGAACCAATGGACTAACGGATGAACACACCGTGGCGGTGAGCCAATTAAAAGAGCTCAAAGAGATAATATTTTTCTTAAATGGAGATGAACCAGGAGTAAAAGCAGTACAGAAATATGCACCGATGCTAAAAGTAGAGATGCCAGAAGTGAAGATCACGAATGTAGAAGTACCACAAAACGAAGATGTAAACAGCTTGCTTGATAGTCATAGCGAAGAAATATTAACCCATCTAATCAACTCAAGAAAAGAGGTAGAATTTTTATTTTCATCTGAAAATAAACCGATAGGAAATGAAAAAGAACAAGCTGAAAGCCTTGTAAAGACGGATAGTCATCCGTCTGAAGTATCAAAGCCCAAAGGGCTTGATACTCTAAATCCTTACAACTTAAGGTATGCAAGCGAAGCTGCAAACTACCAAATCAAAGGCTTTAAAATCGATCAAATGGATAGTCTGAAAATCACACTTCAAATTAGTATATAAATGCAAAGCATCACGTTAAAACTCGACCTATACGAATACAAACAAGTAGAAGCCGTCTGTAAGACAGTGAGCGAAAAGTTAGGGATCAGTAAGGATGAAATCGAAAGAGATCTGATGGAGCTGACAGGATTGCTGGAGTATTACAAAGAGAAACAACTGTACAGTAAAACCAAACCCACAGATCAGAAAGTAGCTGTACCAACCGCCACCGTAAGTAAGTGTATAGACTTCTTAAAACAATCCAACCTGATGGACAAGTTCAATGAATACATAGGGAGCGCAGGCATCATCGGGGAGGAAACCAATCGGATATTATTGTTCACCATAGCGAGTTCGTACAAGATGCCCGACACGTTGCACGGCCTGATCCAAGGCTCGTCAGGCAGCGGAAAGACAAGACTGTTGAAGATCATCAGCCAGCTAATGCCCGATGAAGATGTAAAACGATACACGAGAGTAACAGACAATAGTTTTTATAATCAGGATGAATATTTTTTTGTAAATAAACTCTTATGTTTTGAAGATCTTGACGGCTTGAAAGAAGATGCACAACTAGCCGTAAGAGAGCTGCAGAGCAATGAAATACTAATCACTAGCACCAGTATCAAAGACAGCAACGGCAGTATCCGAGGCGGAGAACGTACCGTACGCGGCCCGATCGCCAGCCTTGCTTGCACCACTAAAGGAGAAATTTATGAGGACAACGTGAGCCGTTCCTTCCTGATC
>JBATMZ010000164.1:0-74756 GCA_049290115.1 Saprospiraceae bacterium
GGGGGTTGGGTAGAAATAGACGGGTCAGGAAGCACCAGATTTATAGTTTTTACTCACCCCCCTGCCCCTCTCTTAAAATAGAGGGGTGTTCAAGTTGTCGTATGGTAAAGATTTAGTATTTTGATGGACTTTTTTTTAGTCATATTTCTTCCTTAAAACTACTGCTCCCCCCTTCCTTTTCAAGGGAAGGGGTCGGGGGTTGGGTAGAAATAGAGGAGACAGGAAGTACCAAATTTATAGTTTTTACTCACCCCCTCCCCTCTCTTAAAATAGAGGGGTGATTAAGTTGTCGTACATTAAAGTTTTAGTTTTTTGATGGACTTTTTTTTCAACATAATCAATTTAGAATCATCCAATAGCTCAAAAATAAGATACCTGATTTTCAAACCCACTTACCATCACGTAAAAATAAATGTCGCTTAAAATGCACTTAAATACAATATTTATCGCCACTTTTGATGATAAATCGGTAGTTTTTAGACAGACTGCCGGTAGATACAAGCTTGAACAACATGATAAAACTCAAGAGTATAATTACAAAGATCTTTTGGACTTTGCTTATAGTTTTAAGTGCATATTATCTTTACAGAGCAATAAACTATCGCTTTGTTGATGAAGGAATAGGACCGACTTTTTGGAATAAACAATTCTGGTTTGTTTCTCATTTTATGACTGCAGTATTACCATTAATTCTTGGACCATTTCAATTTTGGGTCTGGTTTCGTAATCGTTTTATCAAATTACATAGATTATTAGGGAAGCTATATATTATAGGATGTTTATTTGGAGGTCTTTCAGCAATTTATCTTGGGATTACCCAACCCTATGAAGGCTCAATTGTTCCAACTTTGCTGTTAGCTACTCTCTGGTTATTTATGACTTCTGCGGCATGGTTAACAATTAAGCAAAAAAATATTCAGGCCCATCGATTATTTATGATTCGAAGTTATTCTTTAACACTTGCTTTTGTATTCCTACGTATTTTATCTGACCTTGTTTATAAATATAATTTTTTAGCTTTTATTGAAAATCAAGACGTTCGAGATGCAACCTATGAGTGGATGAGTTGGGTAATTCCAATTTTAGTTGTCGAATTCTACATTTCATGGTTACCATCTATTAAGAAAAATAAACATGCAAGAGCCAGGAGCTAACAATGAATATAATAAATAGAAGAAATAGTAGTAAAACCAAGGCTTTGGCTAGTATCAAACTTTGTGCTTAACCGAAAATTTAGTACTTCAAAATCACCTACTTTTCATATACTTACTGATACTAGCAAGCATAAGATAACATTTACCCATGACAATTGATTTTAAGAATAAGATATAATTATGATAACTTTGATGCCTTATATTTTATAGTTAATCCAAACAAATGTATTCTAATAGAATATCATGCGAGAATTGGATAATAAAAGAGTCCCATAAGCAAAGGACAATCTCACCCCCAAACCTCTCTCATAACCGTACATGAACCTCTCGATTCATACGGCTCTTCTTCATCCAAATCTACTAAAGTTGAAACCCTTCATACCGTCAGTGTTCCATCAAATTGGCTTAGTCCTTTCCGATCGTTCATTCTTTAGTCGCTGTCTTTGGGTGAGCCCTTCGTATTTGCCCGTTTACTTGGGATACTTCTCGTTGCTGACTTCCGCTAAAGTCTATCATCTCTGATAAAGTTATGTTACCATTTCAAAGAACTTTTTATCTTTGTACCCTGTGGTTACGCAGGACGAACGGCTATCACTACCAATAGATAAGAAGTAAGAGCTCCTTTGTAACTCCAACTCTTATCATTATCCGGCAACAATGTAAATTTGGAATATTTAAGTTATCTAGTAGATGATAAAATGCAGACAAAAACTTCACCAAAGAAATTTTGATATCAATGAAAATGAAAAATAACATAGTGCTAAAACTTACCCAGAATAAAACTTCTGTTTTGATTATGTTTTTAATGTTATTCACAGGCACTATTTGCATAGGTCAGGATGTAAAGCATTTTTACAATGGCTCAATAAAGCTGTATTATGAAGAATTTGGTAATGGCCCTGCACTCTATATTTTTTCTGGGGGACCAGGAGAAGCCCCTGAACATCCCTATATTCAAATAATTGATAGTCTTAAAACATTTTATACATGCGTTTTACTTCATCAAAGAGGGTCAGGAAAGTCTATGCACATCCCAATGAATGATGAGACAATTACAATCAAAAACTATCTTCAGGATATAGAGCTTTTACAAAAGAAACGCGGTGATAAAAAAGTAACCCTACTAGGAGTATCCTGGGGTGGCTTGCTGGCAATGAATTATGCTGTGCTTCATCCAACATCTGTTTCTAATTTAATTCTTGTTTGTTCAGCCCCACCTTCATATAAACTATGGGATGTATTATATGACAACCAATATGCAAGGCGTTCACAAACCGAATTGGATTCTATGGAAATCTTGCAAAAAATATTTTCTGTAAAAACCGAAAAAGAATTAGACTCTCTTAAAAGGGTGGATCCTTTTTGCAAAGAAATTGTGGCCTACAAAACATTTATTGCCATCCATCTTAGAGCCATGTATTATGATAGGCTTAAAATCTCACCGACCAATTTTGATGCCCTTTTCAATAGTTTTAATTTTCAACCAATCCCTATCATTGACAAAGAAATTATAGAAACCAAGTGGGATATAACTTCGGATTTAAAGAAACTAAATACACCAGCTCTGATAGTTTATGGTCGACAAGATGATCAAGGTGAATCAACTTTTAACCTGCAAAAGGAATGTTTGAGATATAGTGAGACCCACGTGATAGAAAAATGCGGACATGAGATTTTGGAGGAACAACCTACTGCGTTTTTCAAGATACTTATGGACTATGTCAAGAGGACAAGGGGCTAAAAAAGAAAGGACATGTTTGAATATAACCACACAGCCACCAATAATACATATCTAGTCTATGCCTCCCAAAAGTTCGACACGTCAAATATGCTCACGGTACCAAAAAGGTTTCGAAACACGTAAACAATTAAATCGTATTCAATAAATGGACAAAAGTAAAAAAGTAGTAACAAGGACTGTTCTAATACCAGACGACATAGAAGCCGTAAAAAAATGATGGTCTGACTATTTAGTGTGAGGTAACGACAAAATGCAAGAACTGTTTGGTGTCCATCTTCATAATCCCAAAGAAGCAGTTGAACAAGACATCCTACAAATTAGTAAGTTTCAACCACCTTATGGACAGCTAATTCTGCCATTAATGAAGGCAAAATTTGGGGACTTGGAAGCCTTAAAAGCATCCATCCCGAAATCGGAGAAATAAAACGAATGTTTGTTGACCCAACTTAAGACGAATTGGGATAGGACGAGCTATACTCGAAGGTCTTTTAGTTGAAGCAAAAAAAACAGGTTACAAAAAAGTTCGCCTGGACAGCCCAAAGTTTATGGAAACAGCCCACTTGTTATATAGAAGTTTTGGTTTTCGGGACATTGAAGCGTATCCAGAAATGGAAATCCCAGCAGAATTTAAAGACTTTTTGTTGTTTATGGAATTAGATATAACGGATGACAATACATAGAAAATGAAAAGCCCAGCAGTCAACTACCTAGTTTTCGCTTACAATTTGTATCTATAATTTTTCCTCCACACTCCGGAGATGAAAATATCACTTCGTTTTTTTATCTCCGCACTACGGAAATGGAAATATCACTTCGTTTTTTTACCTCCGCACTATGGAAATGGAAATATCCATTCTTTTTTTCGTTTTCTGGGTTCGGAAATGGAAATATCACCTTATTTTATCGCCTCCGAGGCCAAAAGTTGAAAATATCACTATATTTTATCGCCTCCGCAGTCCAGAAATAAAAAAATAAACATAAGTTGTCTTCTCCAAATTCATTTGGTAAAAAAATGACCGTAATTCACTACTATCTCAACCCGAAAACTAAAAAAACACCCTTTACCTAACCTCCCTTTTCTAAAAAAACTATTCTTATTTTCATTTTTTTCTTCTGTTTTGGACTTTTTATTCAAAATCTACCTCATTTTATACATATAATAAATGTTAATATCGCAATTATTTCAAAAAAAATTGCGAATTCCGCATGAGATTTCTCAAAAAAGGCCAAAATCGTCAAATAAAATGCGGAATTCGCATGAGATTTTTTTTTTGTTGCAAAATTTGACGAGAAACTGATTATACATTTGCTGCTGTAACCAATCATACAAATTCAAAATGTTTATTTCTTCTTTTGATAGGTAAACTTGGCAAATTTGGCTGTTTCGTTACTGAATAATTATATTTTTTTTAATCACAAAATTTTTTTTTATGAAAAATCTTATGAATGCCAAATTTAATGGCTACAGAAATGGAGAATATCTCCAATTTATGACAAACGTTTTGAATGTGTATCAAAAAGTTGACACAAAAAAACTCTTGCTCGAACAACGAGTCAATGACCTGTCCCAATTCGTAGAAGAACTGGACATGGTGTTTATGAACCCTAAAGGACACAAACTGACCACTACGCTCAATTTGTTGGACGAAGATCGCCTGAAGGCTTTGCGTAGTATCAAATTGTCCTTGCAGTCAACCCTTCTTCAAAAGGATGTGACAAAATTACAATCGGCGGAATTGTTGTTAAACATCATTAACCAACAAGTCAAAGGTATTGACAACTTCAGCTATCAACAGAAAACGGCTATTTTAAATGCTCTTCTGAAAGACTTGAATTATGAAGCAACGTTGATAGAAGCTATTACTTCGTTGAACTTGACCGAAGCGGTTAAAAATTTGGAAGAAAGCACTAAGTTATTTGATGTTAATTACTTTCTACGGGCTACAACCGGACAAGTATCTATTGAAACAAACCTAAAAAAAAGGAAGATACTTAAAGCCTATAGAGACTTAACACGGATTACGATTGCCTTTTCCGATGTGGCCGAAGACAAACTACCCTACAACAACATTATTGATGAATTAAACAGTGTGATTGAAACCAACAACTTACCTGTTTCCCTTAGGAAAAGTAATAGGAAAAAGGAAATTCCAGTAGTTTCTCTAGTAGAAGAGGTCACCGACCTATAAGTGAAAAAATTTGAAGGTAAGAAGGCATTCGAGCTCTGGTTCGAGTGCCTTTTTTTATGTTCAAAATATCTTCCTACCGTAAGATTTGTGGCTAAAGCCATTGAACATTTAGTTTCCTTTTAGTTTGTTTTTTTGTATATTTGCATCCCTTTAAAAGACCAACCACTTTTGACTATTTTATAGAATAAAACCTCCATGGTAGATTTTTGCCACCTTCATTGCCACACTCAATATTCTTTACTCGATGGAGCCTCGGACATCAAGACCATGATGTTGAAAGCTAAAAATGATGGACAAAAAGCCGTTGCCATTACGGATCACGGCAATATGTTTGGCGTGTTTAAATTTGTAAAAGAAGCCAAACAACAAGGGATTAAACCGATCATCGGCTGCGAATTTTACATCGCTGAAGATCGCCACATCAAAAGTTTTGAAAAATCACGTGGACAAAAAGATATTCGTTACCACCAACTCCTCCTCGCTAAAAACCCAGAAGGATACAAAAACATTACGAAACTTGCTTCTCTTGGTTTTACCGAAGGACTTTACGGAAAATTTCCCCGTATCGACAAAACCTTAATCGAAAAATACCACCACGGCCTCATCGCTACCAGTTGTTGTATAGGTGCTGAAGTGCCGCAAACTATTTTGAAAGGCAGTATCGAAGAAGCCGAAGAAAAACTAAAATGGTGGCTCGATATCTTTGGTGAAGATTACTACATCGAACTACAACGCCACCGTGGTCTCGAAAAAATAGACGACACCGGCAAATCCCAGGAAGATGTCAACCAAATTTTACTAGGTTTTGCTAAAAAATACAATATAAAAACCATCGTCACCAATGATGCACACTACGTGGAAGAAGACGATTGGGCACCACACGACGTACTCCTTTGTATCAATACTGGTTCGCTGTTAGAAGAAAAAGAACGTTTTAATTTTCCTAGCTCTGATTTTTACTTCAAGACCAAAGCAGAAATGAATACGCTGTTTGGTGATGTTAAGGAAGCCGTTGAAAACACCATGGAGATAGCTGGAAAAATCGAACAATTTGACTTGGCAAGGGACGTTTTACTTCCTGCATTTCCTCTACCTGTTGGTTTTGATTCACAAGAATTGTACTTGCGTCACCTAACCTTTGAAGGTGCACGAAGAAGATATGGAAATATTTCTGCAGCCATTGAAGAAAGGCTGAACTTCGAACTAAACGTCATCAACAATTCTGGTTATCCTGGATATTTCCTCATCGTACAGGACTTTACCGGTGCAGCAAGGCATTTAGGTGTTTCCGTAGGACCAGGAAGGGGTTCAGCTGCTGGTTCGGCGGTAGCTTACTGCCTAGGCATTACCAATATTGACCCAATCAAATACGATCTACTTTTCGAACGGTTCCTTAATCCTGAAAGGGTGTCCATGCCGGATATTGATATAGACTTTGACGATGAGGGTCGTAGCAAAGTCATAGACTATGTCATCGATAAATATGGTAAAAATCAAGTAGCCCAGATCATCACCTATGGTACGATGGCCGCGAGAATGTCCATCCGCGATGTAGGACGGGTCATGAATGTTCCGCTCAATGAAGTGGATAAAGTTAGTAAAGCGTTTCCTTCCCACTTGAGTGCCACTTTACAAGCCGTATTGGCAGATAAAGATATTGACCCAAAACTAAAAGAAAATTTAGCCGCTGACGATATAGAAAAAGCATATTTGTTCCGAAAAATGGCTAGTCAAAACGATCAAATTGGCAAAATGATCACGACAGCTAAAAAATTGGAAGGCGCCGTCAGAAATACGGGGATCCATGCTTGTGGTGTCATCATCACCCCGGGGGATATCACAGATTACGTGCCCGTTTCTGTTGCGAAGGATTCCGAATTATTGGTTTCTCAATACGACAATAGTGTTGCCGAAGAAGCAGGTTTGTTGAAAATGGACTTCCTGGGCCTCAAGACTTTGACCATCATCAAGGACGCTATTGATATCATCAAAGAACGGTATAATGTATCTATTGATATAGATGCTATTTCATTGGAAGATGAAAAAACCTTTGAGTTATTCCAACGGGGAGACATGGTAGGGATATTCCAGTATGAATCCCCAGGAATGCAAAAATACCTTCGTGACTTAAAGGCAACTCGGTTTGAAGATTTGATCGCTATGAATGCTTTGTACCGTCCTGGACCGCTTCAATATATTCCCGATTTTATTGCCCGTAAAAATGGCAAACAAACCATTGTTTTTGACCTTCCGGAAATGGAGGAATATTTGGCTGAAACTTATGGTATCACCGTTTATCAAGAGCAAGTCATGTTGCTTTCGCAAAAATTGGCAGGATTTTCTAAAGGGGATGCTGACATGCTTCGAAAAGCCATGGGTAAAAAACAAAAAGCTGTCTTGGACAAAATGCTGCCTAAGTTCATCGAAGGTTGTACAGAAAAAGGTCACCCCGAAGAGATTGTTCGCAAGATATGGACAGACTGGGAAGCTTTTGCCTCCTATGCCTTTAATAAATCCCATTCGACTTGTTATGCATATATCGCTTTTCAAACGGCTTATTTAAAAGCACACTATCCAGCAGCCTTTATGGCTTCCGTGCTCAACCACAATAAAAATGACATTTCGAAAATCAACTTTTATTTGCAGGACACCAAACGAATGCGTATAGCTGTCCTGGGACCTGATGTCAATGAGAGCAATATAAAATTTACGGTCAATAAAAATGGCGCTATCCGCTTTGGTTTATCTGCTTTAAAAGGTGTAGGTGAAGGACCCGTGCAGGATTTAGTTTCCGAAAGAAATGAAAATGGCCCTTTTGAAAGTATCTATGATGTCATGCGTCGGGTCAATATGCGCAGTATCAATAAAAAATGTTTGGATAGCCTCGCCCTAAGTGGTGCTTTGGATTGTTATGAAGATTTTAATCGTGCGCAGTATTTTGCATTGAATGAAAAAGGTGAAAACTTCATCGAACAGTTGTTACGCTTTGGAAATAATGTCCAAATGCAAAAAGATAGTATTCAGATTTCTCTTTTTGGTGAAGCCATGCAAGACATGATTATAGAACCAACACCAGAAAATGTCCCTGAGTGGAACCAGATCGAAAAGTTGGAAAAAGAAAGGGAAGTGACCGGGATATATATCAGTGGACACCCTTTGGATGATTATACGTTGGAATTTAATTATTTTATCAATTGTCCTTTAGAAAAAGCGAGTTACGTAGAAAGTCAGCTTTTAAAAATGGGAGGCATGGTCAAAGATGTTCATTTTGGCACGACACAAAAAGGAAACCCATACACTCGATTCACCCTTATGGATTTTACTGGCGAATTTCAAATTTCGTTGTACAATGAGTCCAATGAACTGTGGAAACATTTGATATCTCCCGGTAATGTTTTATATGTTGAAGGAATAAACCAAAGAGGACTTAACTCAGATCGTGCGTTTTTTAGGGCACGTGAAATCATGTTTTTAGACACCGTCGGACAAGCAAGAACGAAATCCATCACGGTTAAGTTAGACCTCACAGATGTGAAAACGACTACCATCGAAACACTGCTGAAATTGTGTGAAGAAAAGCCCGGAAAACACACGTTAAAGTTTAAGTTGAAAGATGCCGAAAGTGAAATGGATATCGATCTACAATCACAAACCATCAAAATCAATGCTGATGGTCTTTTTGTTCAAGAATTGGAAAGTTTAGGATTATCTTTTAAGTTGAATTGAGTGCTCTTCAACCTAAATTCCTGGAAAAAACGCATCGGGAAAATGATTTAGATTGAATGATTTATCTTTATTAAAAACGATAGAAATGATGTCAAACCTTATTTCCCATTCGTGACCAACGAGGATCATATATTGTGATGCTGCATCGATGATTAGATTTTCTTTGTATGTCGAAATACTTTCTTCCGGTGCCCCAAAATGGGTGTAAGACTTGGCTTTGACTTCTACAAATATCAATACCTTATCCTTACGGCAAATAATGTCAATTTCTGCCTTTTTAAATCGCCAATTTCTTTCAATAATGTCATACCCCTTTTCTATAAGAAATTGGACTGCCAAATCCTCACCAGCTTGCCCAAGTTTAATGGTATTTGATGGATTGCCTGTCTTCATTTTTAATAAAGTTTGAAATCGTGGGTGTAAATCATTATACAAAATTGATGGTTTTCCCTTATTTTTACTTGTTTTTATGATAAAAAAATGAATAATTTTGTTATTCTCGTTTAATTCTAATATTTTTGAAACATATTAGCAACACTTTCCCTGAATAGTATTTCTTGAATAAGAGAAAATATATCTTTCCGTTGTTAAGGGTGATTTTCAATGATGTTTTGTTAGGCATTTTACGAATAATATATTTTGGAATGGCTTTTGAATAATTTTTAAAAAATGAGCATGAAGAAATGGTACACTTTTTTAATCATAGTTTTGATTTCTCACAGTATGATGGGGCAAGTAGATCGACATTCTACCACAATTCAAGATGCCTGGCTTTCTTGTACAGCAAGACCAAATCCAAATGCCGCCCGTGGAACTAGTCATTGGATATTGTACGACTTTAAAAATATTTATGCCCTAAACAAATCAACTTTTTGGAATTTTAACACACCAACAAGGCTCAATCATTATAGAAATATGTCCTGGTCACTCAACCTGTTGCAAGGATCACTGGAAGATGGCTTAAAAGATATTTTTATTGACATTTCTCTGGATGGGGTTACTTGGCAAGAATGGGGTAGATTTACATTACCTAAAGCGGATGGATCGGGTTTTTATCAAGGCGCAGCAGGCCCTGATTTTGATGGTAAAATTGCAAGATTTGTATTGATAACACCTAGAAATAATTATGGGGGTTCTTGTTATGGATTGGGAGAAGTACGTATCAATGTAACGCCCGCAACCACTAGTTCAATTGAAGACGTAGAAACAGCCCAAGTATTTGTAAGCGTTAGTCCAAACCCAGCAAAAGATTTTATCCAAGTGGGATTAAAAGGTTTTCAAGTAGGAGAACTTTCTTATGCTCTTTCAGACATCAATGGCAAAGTATATAAAACAGGCGTTTGGAAGGTTCGAAGTGAATGGGAATCAAAGGGAATAAACGTTCACGATATACCGACGGGTCATTATGTCTTGAGTACTCAGTCTGATCAGTTGACTAAATCCGTTGTGTTTGAAGTTGTCCGATAAAAAACAATATATTTTTAAAAAGTAATTTCCTAGTATTAGATGTATTTTTAGATTAGGTAAAGATAAACCTTATGAAAAACAAATTTTTATTATTTTCTTTCATATTTTCAACAGGCTTACATGCCCAACTATATAACAATTATATAGGCGCAGGTCATAATGCTGGCATCACTGTCACCTCTAGCGGTTCCGTTGGAATGTCTGCCCCAGAAAAAACAATTGATGGATCAGGACTAGATGCCTCTTTGTTTGATGCATCCCGTTTTTTATCGCAAAGTACTTTTGGTGCTAAGCTAGCCGATATAGAAGCATTCAGGGATAATTGGGAATATGAACAATGGATTGATTCACAGTTTGTAAAACCTATTTCACTGTTGACACCTAGAATGGAAGCCATTTGGCAGCAAATTTTGGACGAATCTGATAATCCTGATGAAGAATTTGGACCCTATGCCCTACAATTTAACTATGCTTGGTGGGACATAAATGTACAAAATGAAGATTTGTTAAGACAAAGGATGGCCTATGCTTTGAGTCAAATATTAGTTATTTCATATAACTCAGATCTCGATGGATATGCGGAGTCTATCACAGATTATTACGACGTTTTACTCCATCATTCATTTGGAAATTACAAAGATCTTTTATTGGCCGTTACAAGGCATCCTTCTATGGGCTATTATCTTAGTCATTTGAATAACCCAAGGACAAATTTAACTACAAACACCAATCCAGATCAAAATTATGCCCGAGAAATTATGCAATTATTTACCATTGGTTTACTTCAATTAAATCAAGATGGTACGCCTATTTTAGATGGGAATGGGGTTCCAATTCCTACCTACACAAACGATGATATTGTCGAATTGTCAAAGGTATTTACTGGTTTAATGGGTGGAGGTTTAGAACCGTGGGTTGATTGGAAAACCATGGTTGAATTTGGTGATAATTATTACATGATAGACAAATCACTGCCTTTAGTCATGTATCAGCCACAGCACGAACCCGATGCAAAAACATTTTTAGGATATACAATTCCGGGAGGTCAACCTGGGTTGACAGATATAACCCAAGCCGTTGAGTTTTTATTTAACCATCCAAACACCGCTCCTTTTGTTTCTTATCGTTTGATTCAACGATTGGTGAAATCAAATCCAAGTCCTGCTTATGTAGGAAGAGTAGCTGCCGCTTTTGCCGATAATGGACAAGGTGTGAGGGGGGATTTAAAAGCAGTTATTAAAGCAATACTATTAGATGATGAAGCAAGAAGCCCTTTAGCTATGCTAGATCCTACACATGGCAAACTAAGAGAGCCTATGCTTCGATTTACCAATATTGCTCGGGCATTCCCATTATATGCTTCTAGAAATAGGTATTGGAACAATGGATATAGCTATCACGAAGCAACAAGGCAACACGTTATGTTTGCACCTTCTGTTTTTAATTTTTATTTGCCTGATTTTACACCAGTTGGAGACATAGCCTCGCAAGGTCTTGTGGCACCTGAATTTAAAATTCATAATACATCCTCTTCGATTACGTATATCAATCAAGTTAATGGCTGGGCCGGAGGAATTTGGTATGATGAAAACGATATGATGTTACACGAATGGGGTTCATTATTTTATAGTTGGCATGGTACTCAAGACGATGAAGATTATGTAAGAATGGTCACATCTGAATTGGAGCCCTATGCACATGACTCCGAGTATATCATTAATGATTTAGACAAAAGATTGACACATGGCCAACTGACAGATACCACCCGACAAATCATGCGGGATGCTTTAAACGGCCTGTACTGGAATTGGGATACAGAACACCAACAATGGAGGTTTCATAGAGTACGTTCAGCTATATACATGTTTCTTAATTCGCCAGACTACAACATTTTCAAATAACTAATACATTCAACATGGGACACAAACACCATAAAGTTTCTAGAAGATCATTCCTTGGGCAAGCAAGTTGTGCTGCTGTTGGTTATACAACTTTTTTTTCTACGCTGACAAACCTAAAAATGTTGAATGCGGCCGCTGGTTTTAATAGTTCAGTTAATAAGTCTGGTGGTTACAAAGCCTTAGTCTGTCTGTTAAATTCTGGTGGTATGGACTCCTTTAATATGCTGATTCCACGAGGGACGACAGAATATGGCCAATATGCCACTGCTAGGACCAATTTGGCGATTCCACAAAATGATTTACTACCTATTACTGCAGCTACTCCTGACGGAAGAAGCTACGGTCTTCACCCTTCGCTGACGAGAACAAAAACACTTTTTGATCAAGGAAAAGTAG
Source organism: Saprospiraceae bacterium (assembly GCA_049290115.1). Lineage (GTDB taxonomy): Bacteria > Bacteroidota > Bacteroidia > Chitinophagales > Saprospiraceae > OLB9. The sequence goes on from JBATMZ010000164.1 coordinate 12,575, forward strand.
CCTTTGTTTCAAATGTCGGTGCATTAGTGCAACCCATTACCCGTCAAGAATACTACGATGGAAACGTACCTGTGCCGCTCGGATTATTTTCGCATTCGGATCAAGTACAACATTGGCAAACGGGTATTCCCCATTCAAGGGAAGCTGTGGGTTGGGGTGGAAAAATAGCGGATATGTTGGTTGGTGCCAATCAAAATCAAAATATTTCCATGTCGCTTTCTCTTTCGGGAAGTAATCTTTTTCAAACGGGTAATTCATCCGTTGAATTTGCCTTAAGACCTATTTCAGGAGCTGTAGGAATTGATGGAAGGGATGACGATTGGATCGTTTCTGAAATGAAAATGGCGGCATTAAATGGCATGATGAATAATACCTATTCGGATATTTACAAAAAAACATTTACAGGTACAATAAAAAAATCCATGCTTGGTTTCGAAGAACTCCAACCTATTTTGGATAGTCCTCCAGTTTGGAATGTCCCTTTTATCAACGAAGGAGACAACGATTGGAATCCTTCGCTTAATATGTATTTTGAGATGATTGCCAGAACCATTGCAGGAAGGGATGCCCTCGATATGAGTCGACAAATCTTTTTTATAGATTTCGGTGGATGGGATCACCACGATGAGTTGTTGAGCAATCAGGCAAGTATGCTAACACAATTGGACAAAGCATTGCACCAATTTAATGCAGCCATGGAACAGTTAGGTATAGCTGATTGTGTGACTACCTTTAGTTTATCCGAATTTTCAAGGACTCTTGCGTCTAACGGAAACGGTACGGATCACGCATGGGGAGCCAATACTTTTGTGATGGGTGGTGCGGTGAATGGACAAGATATGTATGGTACGTATCCACAATTAAATATTCACAATAGCAATCCACTTATGTTGTACAATGGTGTTTTACTTCCGTCTTTATCTGCTGACCAATATTTTGCAGAAATTGCCTTATGGTTTGGAGTACCAGCTTCGGAGTTGACCACACTATTCCCAAATATTGGGTATTTTTACGATCCAATGTCGGGAGATAATCCCGTAGGATTTCTTGATTTAAATTAATTGTCCTCCTCGTTCGAATGTTTATCATTCTAGCGAATATATTGTATGTATCAACAGTCCCTTCTTGAAAATTGATCGAGAATACGTCAGAAAGATAGATTAATACATATCAGGTTTTTCTTTTTTTGTATTCTGATAATAAATGATTGATGTTATTTTTAATTGCTTTTATAGATAGTTACCACTGATTGATTCGCCCCCAGGATATAAATTCCAGGACTCAAAAATGATACATTAATTTCTTTGGGTTTGGAATGATCCCATTCTTTCGAGATATATAGCAGTTTTCCCTGAATATCCCAAATCTTGATTGACAGAGGAATATTCTCTGCAAAATCAATCCTGATAGTGGATTGAAATGGGTTGGGTGTTATTTTAACATCCAACCTTTTTTCCATTTCTGAAGAGGGCGTCGTGTTATAATCAAACTCATAAGCCCCCATGTCCATAAATGGGCCAATGGGTATAAATTGTCCTAAAATATCTTGATGGTATGCTGTCAAAATACCTGCATCAACAGCAGGGCTAGATGGTTGTAATCTAAAATTTTGATCATTGGCATCGACAAATAATGGATCAAGTCCTACTTTTGCACCGGCTTCCTGTACAGGTAATTGAGGCGTAGAGTTGGTCGGGTTAGCTACATTATACCAAAGATTATGTTGAAATAAAAAAGTATTGGATGCCGTATTTGAACCAATATTAACCTGTCTTGAAAGGGTATGATTTAAATAAATAATATTGTTGACAAAAGAATTATCTCCACAAAGTAAAAATCGACTAGGGTCGACGGTTTCTTGCAATATCCTAATCACCCAGTTTTCGGGAAAAATGATGGTGTTATTAACTACATGAACCCGTACACAACCCACAAATGCAATGGGTGCCCAACTTCCTACAAACACATTAGCATAAACATCTAAATCGGCAGCTTCAAAAGTGGCATTTTGAGGACGAAAAAAAGCTAGACCCGTACTTCCTCCCAGATTTAGGCTTCGTTGTCCGCCATTGACAAAGTAATTGGCTTTGATGGTCACAAATTGACTGCCTCCTTTGGCTTGGATACAGTTTGAACCAAGATCGTCAAATTGATTATTTGTTATAACACCAAAATGGCATCCCACCATATCAATTCCACTTCCTCCTAAAGCACCGTGATTGAAAAAGCATCTTTCAATTAAAAAAGAATCTATCCCAGAAAGCTTCAAAAAATCGTTATTGCCTTGAGCCGCCATATCGTAAAATCGACAACCAATGACCTTAATATGATGGCTTGGACTATCAAAAGTACCGCCATCATCTATATTCACACCATTGCCGGTTTGACCCGTCACACTAATATTTTCAATTTGTATATAAGAGACTTCTGAAAAATGAAACGCTTGACTGCCTCCCTGAAAAATAACCGTCTCGACATCTACCCCAATAAAATATATAAAGGCGGATTCGTGTCCATGTAGATTCCCTATGAAATTCCCCCCTGCATACGTATTAGGAAAAATTAAAATCGTATCACCTGGTTGTGCTATTTGGGCAGCTTGGGTTGGAGTAGCATATGTTTTACCTGGTCCTACTTCTAGGGTAGTTGCATTCAATGGTCCATATAAAATGCTGATAAATAAAAACAACCCTAAATTCTTGAATTCTTTCATTTTAATGATTTTAAATATTTTCAGCAACTATTGAAAATACCAACGGCAATTTACCCTCCAATCCTTTTATTTTAAATTGTCCAGTACTACTTTCTACCATGTTTTGAAAACAATTATGTGGAGAAAAATCGTATTCATGAAAAGAACGTATCATGAGACCAGAGACCATCAAATTTTGTAACACATCTTCAAGACTATGGTTCCACCAAGTGTAAGACTGTGGTTCTGACAATGAAGTTCCTACATAAGATTCCTCTTCTGTAAAAGTCAAAGGGCCACGATTAAAATAGCTGAACTCTATTTCTTTTTGGTCGTCACTAAACATATAAAAAGTAGGATGAAACTCTACAAAAACCAATGTACCTCCAGGTTTTAAATATCGTTGTATAATTTTTGCCCATGTCTTTAATTCGGGCAACCAACCGATGGTTCCGTACGATGAAAACACAATGTCAAACTTTTCATCCAGGTGGTCAGGTAATTTAAAAATATCACTTTGAATAAAACGAGCATCTACTTGGGTAGCTTTTACTAAATCCCAGGCTTTTTCAATAGCCAAATTTGAAAAATCAACCCCGGTTACTTTCGCACCCAGCCTAGAAAGTGAAAGGGTATCCATTCCAAAATGACATTGTAAATGAAGGATTGATTTGTCTTGCACGTCACCGAGTAAGGTTAATTCGATAGGATTAAGACTAGTTTCCCCATTTATAAATCCTTCAACATTATAAAACTTGGACGCAAAATGCCCATCAACCCTTTGATTCCAGGCTAATTGATTTTGTTGAATATATGTAAATTCCTTTTCCATGTAATCGTTTATTCATTTTTGGACATCCTCTTTTTTACGATGTCTTTAAGAGACGTTTCACCTATCATCACATCCTTTATAACTGCTTTTCCTTCTTTCACCATAACCAAAGCATAAGCCGTTTCTAAAGAGTCAGCACTCACTTCGGCATATACTCTGTCTGCTTCAGGGGCTTTAAATTCTTCCATATAAAATCGATCAAAAGGATAATTTACACTAACTTTTATCACAGATTCTCTCGAAACATAGTTGATCGTTGCGTCTACAAAATCAAGTTTTTCGTTTGGCTCTATAGCTGAAATAGATATAATTTTTGCAAAACCCAAAGAATCTTTTCCTAGTATAACAAATACTTTTTGGCCATATTTCCAATCCACACTACTATCCACTTCCGCTGACATCTCCTCAAAATTCAAATCTATATATTTTCCCAAAAAAGGGTCTGTCGGATCCACGGGTGCAGATAAAAATTTATAAGCTTTACCATTCGCCAAGATATTTTCATTGTAATTGATCATATTAAAAGGCACCCACCATTGAACCAAACAAATTAGTCCAAATAAACTATATTGAATATTTTTAGATATCATGTGACTTTCTTTTTCGAAGCATATAATAATTAGCCGCAAAAAAACCAAAACCCACGACTAAAAAGATAATTCCTTTAACGACAAAAGGAATATCCGTATCAAAAAATCGGCAAAAAATGAGTATTGTGATGATGCTCAAACCATAATTTAATATACTTAATTGATCTTTTTTCAAACCTTCCAAAATAGAAACAACACCCAAAATGAATATATACAAATTCACTAATATTATAGGTGTCGGATTGGGTGTTTTAAAAAAAGTGAGCATAAAAATCAACAATGGGGCCAGATAAATCCAATGAAAATGCTGACGCCACCCTCTATAAATCCAAAGACCCCAACTTAGGAGCAATAAAACAGCGGAGGTCAAAAACTCGATGGAACTTAACCAATCATCTGTATGACTATTTTGATCAAATTGTACATCCAAAATTCCATAAAAACTCATAAAAAATATCAACGCCAGTGTCCCAAATGTACCAATCAACTTATAACCATTGCTTAGCCAATGATTATTTTTCATTAATAATGGCCCTATTTGTAAGAACAAACCAAACATACTCAAATAAGCACTTATCATCCAATAAGCATTTTCTTTAGTTATAATTCCAAATAGGCTAGTCAAAGAAATGGGTATTGCCCAATGGTGAAAAAAAGTAAATAAACTATTTGGAAACTTTCGAATCAATAGATAGTAATAAGGTAAAATTGCTATCAACAATAACCAATAAAGATGGCCATCAGATTGGCCAGATATTCCATAACCCGTCATACTCCCATAGTTGGTTATCCCTATTATATATAACAATGAAAGAATGGAGGAATCCATAATAAAAATCAACGGCAAACTCAAAAGCATCCATGTCAAAATAAACTCATGTTCATCTCCTTGAATATGGTAAATTTGGCTAATGAGCGCAATACAAATCCCAATACAAAAAAATAAAAATGCAGAGGTACTTTCTTTCCAAGCAATGCTTTCTCTTTTTTTAATGAACGAATAAGCACAAGCCATCTGACCTAACAAAAGTGGCACAAAAGCAAAAACGGTCTTAGTAAACCTCGACAGATCATCCCAATTATGGGCTACAATGAGCCAAATGCCCAAACCAATTAAAATGGCACCTAAAATTCCAAAAACTATAAAAAATCGATTAGTAGAAGAATTCTTCTTGGATTGGTAATGTTGTTCTATGCGAAGCGCAGTTTCCTTGTCTATCACTTGATGTGAAACCAATTCTTCCAGATCTCGCAACACCTTCATATAAGCCAATTTATCAGGATAAATAAAAATCAAATCTAATGATAATTTTATATAAAAGATAAGATTTTTAAATCTCCCTTTTTGATTCCATAAGAATGTTTTGAAATGACTATCTTTACCCTTATTTAATATGTCAATATAACATGAAAATCTTAATTCGTACGCTCGTTCTTTCCCTTTGTTTTTCTAATACAATTTTCGGTCAAAAGGCAACTATTGATCCAATTCTTTTAGATAAGTTTGAAGAACAAAAAACGGTAGATTATATAGTTTTGATGAAAGATCGAGTCCATTTTGATCGAACTTTTTCTCTTCCAACAAAACAAGCTAAAGCAGAATTTGTCTACCAAAGTTTGGTGGAAAAATCTAATATTACCCAAAAGCCTATCCAACAATATCTGGATTCAAAAAAGATTTGGTATCAGTCATTTTATGTTACAAATGCATTAAAGGTTGTCTCTGATGTGCAAATCTTGTATTGGATAGCTCAAAGGGACGATGTGGACATCATTATGTTCGACCAACCCATCAAAATGTTGAATTACTTTGAGGAAAAACCATTGGATTTTAACCGAGATATTGAACCTGAATGGGGTATTAAAATGATCAAAGCAGATAGTGTTTGGGCAATGGGATATACGGGTCAAGGAATTACAATAGGTGGACAAGATACAGGTTATTCGTGGAATGTCAGTCCGTTGAAATCTAAATATCGAGGTTTTGTCGATAGTACAACTACCAACCATGATTACCATTGGCACGATGCTATTCACGAATCAAATCCTGCTTATCCAGATTCTTTAATTAATCCTTGTGGCTTCAATACAATTGCTCCTTGTGACGACCACAATCATGGTACACATACAATGGGTACGATGGTCGGTGAAGACGATGAAAACAAAATAGGCGTGGCGCCAGGTGCATTATGGATAGGTTGCCGAAATATGGATAGAGGTTGGGGAAAATCTTCTACTTATCTAGAGTGTTTTGAATGGTTATTAGCTCCTTATGATTTAAATGGAGAAAATGCAGACCCTTCCAAAGCACCTCATGTTATCAATAATTCTTGGTATTGTTCTGAAGAAGAAGGTTGTGGTCTTTTTAATTTTAATTTGATGAATGATGTCGTTACAAATTTAAAATCTTCGGGCATTGTCGTCGTCGTTTCTGCAGGAAATAGTGGCAGTGGATGTGAAACAATTGCTTTTCCTCCTGCTATATTCGAACAATCATTTACCATAGGAGCAACAACAAAATTGGACACAATAGCCGGATACTCTTCAAGGGGTTTGGTGACCATTGACTCCTCTTTTAGAATGAAACCAAATGTCTCCGCCCCAGGAAGTAGTGTTCGTTCTGTCACCCGAAATGGAACTTTTTCAAATTATAGTGGAACAAGTATGGCTGGACCACACGTCGCTGGTTTGGTTGCCTTGATTTTATCCGCAAATCCTGCCTTGGAAGGAGAAGTTGAAACAATTGAATCAATCATTGAATCAACCGCAATAAATAAAACATTTGACCAGGATTGTACAGGTGGATCAGGTTATTCTATTCCCAACGCAGTATATGGTTTCGGTCGGGTGGATGCCTTAGGGGCCGTTAAAAAAGCATTATCCTTTGTTTCCAGTCAAAAAAATATTGTTTCTGAAAATATGATACATGTTTTTCCTAATCCAAGTGACGGATTAATAAGTTTATTATTAAAAGATGATACGGAAACGTTTTTGAGCGTTTCTATTGTAAACATCAATGGTCAAGTAGTTTATTCCGATCTTCAATGTGTTGAAAATACAGTTAAAAATTTGTATCTATATGATATCCCAGGGGGCGTTTATCAGTATCAAGTTGTAACTCAAAATGGGAAATATTTTACGGGCAGATTTGTCAAAAGGTAAAACAAAACTTCAAATCAAAGAAACCTTAGTTCGCCATATGGAAACCTTATCTGTGGTCATTATTACTTTAAATGAAGAAAAAAATATCGGTCGATGTTTGGACTCCGTTCAAGGTATTGCTGATGAAATTGTCGTTGTCGATTCATTTTCTACAGATAAAACAAAAGACATTTGTCTTTCTTACGGTGTCCGATTTATTCAAAATGAATGGTTGGGTTATGTAGATACTAAAAACCTCGCTTTAAAAGAAACTTCTTATGATTTGGTACTTTCTTTAGATGCAGATGAAGCGCTTTCAGATACTTTAAAACAATCCATTCTCCACATAAAAAATAATCGAGATAAAGACAGTTATTCTTTCAATAGGTTGACCAATTATTGTGGAAAATGGATTAAACATTGTGGGTGGTATCCTGATGTCAAATTAAGGTTGTTGGATAAAACTAAAGGTCATTGGACGGGTCTTGATATTCATGAACAAATCACGATGAATTCAAATTCCACGATTGGACATTTAAAAGGCGATTTGTATCATTATTCCTATTATGACATTGGACAACATGTAGCACAATCGACAAAGTTTTCCTATATCTCCGCCCAAAGTTTTTATAAACAAGGCAAAAAAGCAAGCATCTTAAAAATAGTATTTTCTCCCGCCAATCGGTTTTTTAGAGATTATTTTGTCCATCGTGGATTTTTAGACGGATATGAAGGATTTTTGATCAGCGTTGTTTCAGCTTATGCTACTTTTTTAAAATATGCTACATTAAGGGAAATGAACAAAGGTCGTTCTATATGAATATCCCTACGGGCAATATCATTATTAGCAGAACAGATGCCATTGGCGATGTCATTCTAACCCTTCCCTTAGTTGGTTTTTTAAAAAAATTAAACCCCAACAACAAAATTATTTTTTTAGGGCGAACCTATACAAAACCTATCATTGACACCTGTATCTATGTTGACCATTTTATCAATTGGGATGAAGTAAACACCCTTACTGAAGTGGACATTATTTTAACATTCCAACGGTATTCACCAAAAACAATCCTATTTGTATTTCCCGATAAAAAAATCGCCCAATTAGCTAAAAAAGCGGCTATTCCAATACGGGTCGGTACGGCGCACAGGTGGTATTTTTGGCTCTATGCTAATTACAAACCTTTTTTTTCAAGGAGAAATTCGGATTTACATGAAGCACAACTAAATTTTCAATTATTAAAGCCGTTTGGAGAAGTCCCTGTTTTAGACGAAAAAAACCTGCACGCTTTGACCGGGTTAGAAAAAATAAAACAGCTTCCTGAGAATTTAAAACTGTTAATTGACCCAAAAAAAATCAACATCGTTCTTCACCCTAGATCCAGAGGTAGTAGTAGAGAATGGGGTGTAAGTAATTTTGAAAAACTAATTCATCTATTACCTTCTGATAGGTTTAAGTTATATGTTACTGGTACAAATGCTGAAGGCGATAGTATGCCTGATTTATTGAAAAACCTACCTGACCATTGTGTGGATATGACGGGGAAATTGAGTCTCGACGAATTAATTTCCTTCATCAATTCTTGCGATGGAATTGTTGCTTGTAGCACGGGTCCACTTCACATTGCAGCAGTACTTGGTAAAAAAGCCATAGGCATATATCCGCCCATGCGGCCGTTACATCCTGGGAGATGGAAACCCCTCGGCCCAAATGTTTTTGTATTTTGTTTGGAAAAAATTTGCAATGACTGTAAAAATGGTGGTTCGTGTAATTGTATTGCACAAATCCAACCTGAGGAGATTGTTAAAGCTTTAGAGAAAAGATAATAAAACATTTACCATTAATCTTATCAAGGTAAAAAGTGAAAACCCAGTAAATTATATAATTTTGCTGTCGAAAGAAGAAAAAGTGTATGCAAGAAAGACATGTCAATAGAGAAAAATATTTTGAGGAACAATCCTTTACAACCGACAAATATGTTATCCCTTATGTAAGGAAAGTGATGCCTGTAAATTCCACCACTAATGTATTGGAAATAGGATGTGGTGAAGGTGGAAATCTTTTACCATTTTTGGACTTGGGCTGTCGGGTGGTCGGTATTGACATTTTGGAAAATAAAATTCAGAATGGACTCGAATACTACAAAAACCATTCAAATATATCAAATTTGTCCTTAATCGCACAAGATATTTATACGGTTCGAAATGATGAAAATTTTGCCTTCGATCTCATCATTATGCGAGACACCATCGAACATATACCCAATCAAGATCGGTTTTTGATTCATGTTAAACAGTTTTTAAAGCCTGGTGGAAAAATATTTTTTGCTTTCCCTCCTTGGAGAATGCCCTTTGGTGGTCATCAACAAATTTGTCACCATAAGTGGTTGAGCAAACTACCCTACTTTCATATTTTACCGAATTTTTTATACAGACCCATACTGTCACTTTTTGGTGAATCTAATAGAACCATTGAGGATTTGTTAGACATAAAAGAAACAAGACTCTCTATTGCCAAATTTCATTTTTTGTTGAAAAAAAGAGACTTTAGAATTGAAAAGGAAACCTATTTTTTGATTAACCCAAATTATGAAGTCAAGTTTGGTTTGAAACCTCGAACACTGCCGAGTTTAATCAATATTCCCATTATAAGAGATTTTTATACTACAGCGCTCTATTGTGTGGTTGGCGTTTAATTTGTACCACTTTTATTGCCCTTGTTTAGTTTAATGTAGTGAGTTCCTTGTTCTAGTTTTATCTATATTAGAATACCTTGGATATTTGTTTCTGAATGGTAAAGTTTGACAACCACAAAATCGAATACTCTTTTAAAACTCAAATAAACGATCAAAAGCTTTTAAAAATATCAAATAATATATATATTGGGCTTCAGATATAATAAAATATTATGTTCTGAAACATGTATTATAATCCAATATTTTAATTTTAACCTTTAAAAACAGTGTATGAAAACCTTAAATGCAATTTTATTTATCGCCTTTGTTAGTTTTACCTCTTGTAAGCAAGCAGCACCCGTAGAAGAAGCTGCTCCAGCTCCGGTCTCAGTTGATATGACCCAAGTTAAAGCTGATATCCAAAAGTTTGAAGATCAGTGGGCTGATGTACTAAACAAAAGAGATTTAACCTCCTTGATGGCCATGTATGCCGATGATGCTATAAGCATGCCAAACGATGCACCTATCATATCAGGTAAAGCAGCCATCCAGGCTCAACAAGAAAAAGAGTGGGCAGAAGACAAAAACAATTTTGTTATTTCCTTTGAAACATTAGATGTATATGGAGATGGAGATATCGTCACAGAATTTGGAAAGACAACGGTTAAAGATGCAGATGGAGCTGTAAAATATACCGGAAAATACGCTTGTGTTTTTAAAAAAGTAGGTGATAATTACTTGTGTATAAGAGAAATTTACAATTCGGATGCTAAGTCCAAATAAGCCTTAAAACGAAAAAAGAGTCTAGTAGTCTAGACTCTTTTTTTATCGTATGTAAAACAATAATAAGCTTTTCTACTAGTAGAAAAAACCTATATTTTGACTACTTTAAAATGGTAAGTAAACCCAGATTCCGTAATAGTAACAAACATCAACCCAGATTCTAAATGACCAAGATCGAGGGTCGATTGTTGTTTTCCTAAAGCAGAATACAATTTCTTGCCATTGGAATCAAAAACCACTACATCAAAAATTTTGTTTTCTAAACCAGTTATAAAAAAAGTTCCCAAACTTGGATTGGGATAGATCGTATATGACCTGGCTTCATTCTTGACAAAACGGATATCAGAATATGAGCTTTTCCCGTCAAAATCTACTTGTTTTATTTTGTAAAAAGATATGGGTGATTGTTGGATGTCGTGATGAAATGAATAGTCTTTTTGCGAAGATGTAGTCCCTGAGCCGATAATCATACCCACGGTTTCAAAAACTTTGCCATCAATGCTGTGCAATACCTCAAAGTATTCATTGTTAAGTTCCTGAGCTGTCTTCCATGTAATAATATTTTGCTGTTGTTCTTGTATTACTTGAAACTCCAACCAAGAAACTGGCAAAAAAGCAGTGCCAACCTGACCTGTAACAGGATCATAATTTACGCATACTTTTTGATTCGGAGCTGTAGTTGTAATAAACCAATTGCCAGCATTTACATCGCGTTGTCCCGTTGTCCACCAAGAATCCCAAGAACCACATTTGACAGGTTTCCATTGGTAAGTGCCCGTATTGGGTACAGTATAGCACCATTGATTTCCATCTTGAGTCATCGCCGCAGAGTTATCCCAACCAGAAAAATCACCTGGCGAACAAATAGAAAAATTTATAACCGCCTCAGCAGACATAGCGTTTCCGCCTAGAACTATAAAGTTGACATTTCCACCTCCATTTGTCCAAGCATTATTACCACCAGGATACCAAGTGTTATTTCCAGAGCAATATATCTTAAATTCTTGTCGACCAGACACATTTACGACGACACTCGGTGGACTTCCCATTAAATCAGGTCCTGACGACCAATTGCCATCTATTCCCCTTACTTGACATCCCGTTTGTGCTGTGGTACTCAACACACATAAATGCCCCAAAATTATAATAATAAGCCAAAGTCTCATATACCGTGTAAATTTAGTTATAAGATAGTGTTAAAATAACACATATATAAAGCAAAAATAAATAAAAACTAGCTATTGAATATAATAAATGGACGTTTTTTACAAGTAAAATCAATAAAAACAAGAATAAGCTCATTAAGAAGATTTACTTAAATCTACTTTTTTTAATCTTTTTACCACATGAGGTGCCAAGAGAATGGTTCCCGTCATTGTAGGAATGGCCATCAGTGCATAAAATCCATCGATAAGATTGATCATCATGTCCAGTGTCGTAATGGCTCCTATCAAAATACTAGCTAAATAGATATACTGATAATAGTGAGCCTTTTGTTTACCAAATAAATACGAAGTACATTGAGTACCGTAAAAAGAAAAAGAAAACAAAGAAGAAAAACTAAAAACAGCGATGCAAGCCATTAACAAATAAGAACCTATGTGTGGAATACCTGCTTCAAAAGCCATCAAAGTCAATGTCACTCCACTAGCACCCGTGGATTTCCACACACCAGTTATTAAAATAGCTAAGGCTGTAAGCGTACATACCACTAAGGTATCAATCAATGGACCCAACATCGCAGACAAACCTTCTCTTAAAGGTTCTTTTTGACTACTAGCTCCGTGCGCCAAATCAGCTGTTCCAATGCCTGCTTCATTCGAAAATGCTCCTCTTTTGATTCCAAGTAATATAAGCCCACCTAAAGTTCCTCCTAAAAACGGACTTCCTTTAAAATGGGTTGGCATGAATGCCTCACTAAATATCAATCCTATGGTTTCTGGTAATTGTTGAATATTCCCTACAATAATATATAAAACACAAACAAAATATAACACAACCATAGCGGGAACAAATTTTTCAGATGTCTTTCCAATCCTTTGTAAACCACCCAAAATCACCAATGAAGTCATCACCGTCAATAAAATGCCTATAATCACATTGGAAGTAAGACCCACTTCAAATCCCGATGGAATGAGGACAATATCTCTTACAGCCTGTGTCAATTGATTGACGTTAAAAACTGGAAAGGCGCCAACCAAACCAAATAAAGCAAATGACATAGCCAATGGTTTCCATTTTGGACCCAAACCTATTTCGATGAAATACATCGGTCCTCCAAGTACTGTACCATCTTCGTTTGTTTTGCGGAACATAACTGCCAACGAACAAGTAAAAAATTTGGTAATCATGCCAATTAAAGCACTCACCCACATCCAAAAAATAGCTCCAGGCCCACCAATACTAATGGCAACAGCAACCCCAGCAATATTACCCATTCCAATCGTTGAAGCTAAAGCAGTTGACAAAGCTTGAAATGGAGAAATAGTGTTTTCCAAAATATCACCGTCTGTTTTTGTCGATTGAAACAATTGTTTTATGGCCAATCCCGTGAGGCGTAAGGTGGCAAATCCTGAGATAAATCCAAGATACAAACCTCCTCCTAGTAATAGTATTAAAAGAGGTAGTCCCCAAGCCAATGATGAAAATTGAGACAATATCTGATCTAACCAAGCCACAGAAAATGTTTTTGTATTCTTTAAAAAATGTGAAAGTAACAAAATCCAATATTGTATGCTAAATTCCTATTATTTTTACATAAAAATATGGCATAATAATTGATATATTATAAATAATTGTAATTTATAACTCACTTAATAATGAATAAAATAATCCTTCAACAGTCTCAAAAGCACAGATTATTATTTATACTCTTGTGTTTTGTTTTATTTACAACCTCTTGTACAGATGACAACAACCATCAAGAAAGTCTGGAAACAGCCCAATATCAACCCGACTATTTAATTGCCCATTTTGAACAACTTTGTCATTTGATCAAAGATACAGATGGGTTTTTTCCACCACAAGCAGCTAGGGTCTATGGATATGTTGGCCTGGCCAACTACGAAGCAGTCGTACATGGTATAAAAGGTGCTATTAGTATGCAAAGCCAATTAAATGGTTTTTCCTCTGTGACATTGCCAAAACCAGAAAAGGATCAAGTATATAACTGGGCGATTGCTTCAAATGCTGCGACAGCAAAAATGATGCGACATATGTTTGAAAAAAGATTAAATGCATCCATAACTTTTAAAATAGATAGTGTAGAAAACACGAATAACATTTTATTGTCTTTTGGTCATAGTCAGGATGTAGTGGATCGATCAAAAATATTTGGTCAACAGATAGCAGATGCTATTTTTGAATACTCAAAAACAGATGGAGGACACGAAAGTTATCTCGATCCGTTTCAATTGCCCTTTTCGGGACCTACAGATGAATTTTGTTGGATTCCCACCAACGCAACGTTGACGCCACTTTCGCCTAAATGGGGAAAAAACAGGCCATTTCTAACTCAAAATATTACCCATACGCATCCTGGCCCGCCAGTAGCATTTTCTACCGATCCGAATTCTGAATTTTATAAAGAGGCTATGGTTGTTTACAACCAGGTAAAAAACAATACGACAGAAGAAATTGCCATTGCAAATTATTGGGCGGACGATCCATATAAAACATGTACACCGGCAGGACATACTTTTAATATTCTTTTACAACTTTTAAAAGATGAAAAAGTATCCTTAGCCAAAGCCAGTGTTGGTATTGCCAAGATGAGTATCGCCGAAAATGATGCCTTTATCGCCTGTTGGAAAACAAAATATGAATACTTTTTACTAAGACCTGTCACATATATTCAAAAATATATAGACCCAACATTTACCACAGTATTAGGCTCCCCACCTTTTCCAACTTATACTTCAGGTCATTCATGCGAAGTAGGTGCTGGATCGAGAATATTAATTTCTTTATTTACCGATGGTAGCGGAGATTATCAGTTTACAGATTACAGCCAATTACATCATGGATATAATGCTAGGAGTTTCTCAAGCTTTACAGAAATGGCAAACGAATGTGCCAATTCAAGGCTATATGGAGGAATCCATTATCCAATGGACAATAGCAAAGGATTACATACTGGTCGAGCCGTTGGAGATAATGTCAACAACCTTATTCAATGGCCCGTATTTGTGCGATAAATTTTAATTATAAAAATATTAAAAGACCCTCTCTTGAGGGTCTTTTTTTTGTTTAAAAAGTTTATAATTTTCATTAATTTTTGAAAAAAATACGTTTTTCTTCCATTTCAGAGCATTCGTGGTTTTTGCATCCAGTCACAGATAATTGAAATTCCGTTCCAACTGAAAAAGAAGATAAATCAACAAATTCTTGATATTCAAACGTATTTGAATGAACAAATTTCATAAATTCTAGTAAAATTTCGTTGGGTTTTTCCTTGGAAGTTAGTAAGATTTGAGTCTTATGTATTTGTTCTGTCGCTTCCATTTTTATATGAATTTCTACCATTTTGGCATTAGAAACTACGATATTTTCTTTGGGACTTATTACTTCAATCGTAAGGGTATTATCTTGATTGGAATCACAACAAGACATCATTGAAACCATTCCTAAGATAAAAATTAAAAAGAAACTATGTTTAAACACTATTTTCATATACAATTTAGGTGTTTAATAAAAAACAATCAATTTTACAGGAAGTTATTAGAAACAACAGCTTTCTAAAGAATTGTCGCCACCAATTTCCTTTTACCCCCTCGATTTCTAAATTCACACAGATAAATTCCTTGCCACGTTCCAAGATTCAACTGGCCATTGGTGATGGGAATTGAAATAGAACATCCTGCTAAAACTGCTTTTACATGTGCTGGCATATCATCTGGGCCTTCCAGGGTGTGTTTTAAGAATGGTTGATATTCTGGAACTAAAACATTAAAAAATGACTCAAAATCACCCAATACATCTGGGTCACAATTTTCATTGATACACAACCCAGCTGAAGTGTGTTGTATAAATAAATGAAGGACGCCAATCTCTGGTAAAATACCCAAATTTTGAATGATTTTTTGAGTGATAATATGAAACCCTCTTGCAAAAGGGCCTACTTCAAATGATACTT
This sequence comes from Saprospiraceae bacterium, assembly GCA_049290115.1. Taxonomy (GTDB): domain Bacteria; phylum Bacteroidota; class Bacteroidia; order Chitinophagales; family Saprospiraceae; genus OLB9. The sequence goes on from JBATMZ010000164.1 coordinate 28,422, forward strand.
GTTTCACCTATATACACTATTTTTTATTTTGTAAATTTTGTAATCGCATCTACTAGTTTGTCCAAATCCGCAATTTTGGTATAAACATGGGGCGTAATCCGAACACAACTTATATTTTCCCACACAATACTTACCGTGTGAATCTTATATTTCTCAAATAAAAACTGATCTAATTCTGCGGGTGTTTTTCCTTCCACACTGATGCCACATATCGCACATGAATAATTGTCTTTCAAGGAAGTGTGTAATTTTACACCCTTGACATCTTTTACCGCATTGGCCCAATAATTTTTTAAATACCGAATCCGCTCTTCTTTCCTTTTACTGCCTATTCCATTGTGAAAATGAATGGCTTCTCCAATGCCTTGTTCGATCGGAAAACTCCTCGTTCCTAATGACTCAAACTTTCGGATATCTTCACCTCTTGGATTGTCATTGCAAACAAGTGGCCAGATGGAATGTATGTTTGATTTTTTGATATACAACAAACCACTGCCAATCGGTGCCGACAAAAATTTATGTAACGACGTTCCAAAATAGTCACAGCCTAAGTCTGGAATATGAAAGTCCAACAAACCAAAACTATGCGCTCCGTCCACGACGGTTTGTATGTTGTGTTTTTTCGCCATGTTGCACAATTTGGCGACAGGTAAAATTTGCCCAACCCAATTGATTATATGGGTGATGTGTACAACTTTGGTTTTCTCCGTGATGGCATTTTCAAACGAGCGAACGATCTCTTCGTCATTTTCGATGGGAAAGTCAAAACTAATTTGTTTGTACACAATACCTTCTCTTTTCGCTCTTTGTTTCCAGGCCTGAATCATATTGGGATAATCTTGTTTGGTACCGATGACTTCATCCCCTGCCTTGAGGTCTATACCAAAAATAACCGTATTCAATGCTTCTGTGGCATTCCTATTAATAGCAATTTCTTCTGTATCACAACCTGCAAGTTTGGCTAGTTTTGCCCTCAAAGGTTCTCTCCCCTGATCCAAAATGCGCCACATATAGTAGGAAGGTCCTTCATTTGCTAACGTGTTATACCTGGTTACAGCTTCTTGCACTATTCTTGGGCTTGGACTTACACCACCATTGTTTAAATTAATTAGAGATGAATTGACCGTATATGACTGCGAAATGTAAGTCCAGAAATCTTCGTCTTTCGAAAAATCTTCAGGAGATACGTGTTTTCTATCTTCAAAAAGTAATTGAAGGGTACTGGCATGATATTGCTGGAAATATGAGGCCGTAGAAAAAGCACCTACTGTAGCAATACCCGATTTAATAAATGATCTTCTATTCGACATTCTGATTAATTTAAAAGTAAAAATACAAAATTCTATGTTGTTTTGACAAGAAAATTTGTTTTCGTACAGAATTCAAAAACCCGATTATTTTTGATATAATGGAAACTCAAATCAATAACCTATGGAAGAAAACCCGATTAAAAAATTACTTGGAATTCAACGAAAGTTGCATTTAGGCGATGTAAAAGTGATGATTATCTAAAAAACTGCTTCTTTTCTCTTTTAGGTTAGTATTTTCGCCTTTTCTTTGTACTCTATTCAAAATAGCATGCCTCCAATCATTCAAGTTAAAGATTTAAGTAAGATTTATAAAATGGGATCGGAAACGATTCATGCCTTGCGCTCCGTTACTATGGATATTCATAGAAATGAATATGTAGCTCTTATGGGTCCATCTGGTTCGGGGAAGTCAACTTTGATGAATATATTCGGTTGTTTGGACAGCCCAACTGCGGGTACGTACATACTTAATGATATCAATGTTAGCAGTATGACAGATAGTGAGTTGGCAGAAGTAAGAAATAAACAAATTGGTTTTGTATTTCAAACTTTTAACCTTTTACCAAGGCTTTCAGCTTTGGAAAACGTGGCATTACCGCTTGTTTATGCGGGAATCTCAAAAAAAGAAAGACTAGAAAAAGCAGCACATGTTTTAGAACGAGTTAATCTTGGAGATAGAATGACCCACAATCCTAATGAATTATCTGGAGGTCAGCGCCAAAGAGTCGCCATAGCCAGAGCCTTAGTCAATGATCCCGCGATTATTTTAGCCGATGAACCAACTGGTAATTTGGATAGTAAAACCTCTATCGAAATTATGAATATTTTTGAACATATTCAAACAGGAGGAAATACGGTCATTATTGTGACCCATGAACCAGATATAGCAGAGTTTGCCAAGCGGGTAGTTCGTTTGAAAGATGGAAATATAGAGTCCGACACCCTGCAATAAATCATTAAAAAAACACAGCTTGGGCTGCTCTGAAAGTATTAGCGTGTGCATCAACGATATCTGCTAACCTTTCTGAATAACCTCCTCCCATGACCGTGACAACAGGGATATTATTTTTTTTCATTGTGGTAAAAACAAATTCATCCCTTGCCATACAATCCTTTTTACTGACGGACAATCTGCCTAATTTATCCGATTCTAAAATATCTACGCCCGAATTATAAAAAACTAATTGTGGTTCAAAATATTCTATCGTACGGTGTAACGCATCATCAAGAATCCTGAGGTATTCTTTACCCTCTGTTTTGTCTTTTAATCCAATATCCAAACTAGATTTTTCTTTACGAATAGGATAGTTTTTTTCACCGTGCATCGAAAAAGTAAATACTTCTTGATTTTCTTCGAAAATTTTAGCTGTACCGTTACCTTGGTGTACATCCAGATCAACTACCAGTACTTTTTGAATTCCATCATTTTGTTTCAACAGGTTGATCGCAACAGCCACATCATTGTACAGGCAAAACCCCTCACCTCTATCAGCAAACGAATGATGGGTTCCTCCCGCTATATTCATGCTTATTCCATCATCAATGGCATTTTTTGCACAATGGTAAGTGCCCGAGGCAATTACTTTACCTCTTTCGACTAATTCCCGTCTTATTGGAAAACCGATTTGCCTCATTTCTTTAGCAGAAAGATCAAGCGCAAAAAGTTTGTCGAGATATTCAGTAGTATGGGTCAACATTAGTTCTTTCACCTCCAAAGGTCGAGGATTAAAAAATTGATATTCTTCTACAGTTCCCTCCCTGATAAGTTGTTCTGGCAACAACTCGTATTTTATCATTGGAAATCGATGACCATTCGGCAACTGATAAATATAAATAGGAGAATAGGCAATGGTAAGCATGAGCCTAATGGTATTAGAAAGCTTGTGTTTTTAATTATAAAATTACCTGATGGCAGCTATTGAACATTATATTTTAGAAATTTACGCCACACATTAGGGTAAAATAACTAAATTTAGAGTCAGGCTGCTTAAAAACAGAATTGAGCAATCCGTATTGAAAATCAAAGTCAATATCCAAGATTCCTTTTGTCCAACCGATTCCCGTTGTCGCCCCCAAAAAAGAATCATTTAGATTTGCAGGTGTCGCACTATTAGGAAAAGCAGTTTTTGTGTCTGGGCCGTCGATAACAAAATTGATAGATCCAAGTATTTTAGACCTTAAAAAAGATTTGTATCCAAATTTTACAATGGTAAAACCTAATCCAACTCTGGTCATAACTATATCCATATCCGTCTCAAAAAACTTTGGACTATCCGTAGAATAAATGGACGTTCTATGATATTGCCCACCCACTAAAAAATACATATCTCCTCCCATTAATCTAGCATCAGCACCAACCATCCAGCCATAGTGACCTTGGCCTTGTTGGGTCAAAACTTTTTCCTTAGAAAAGCCATAAGTTAACCCCGTTTGAATAGAAATTCCTCCTGTTTGACTATACGAAGAATTTATTAAAAGGACAATAAAAACTAGGGTTAATATCTTTTGCATACTTGTATTCATTAATGGCAACTGTTGAATTGTATTCGATAAAGCAATAAATATACCAATTATATCTAATATGATTTTGAGAGAGGTATTCAGGGAAACAGCAAAAATACTATCTTTGTTTTTTAAACCATGATTATGTACCCTGATCTTTCTTACTTTTTTAATGATTTGTTTGGCAGTCCTGTTGATAACTGGACTTCCATCTTTAAGACATTTGGTTTTTTGTTAGTACTTGCTTTGGTCATTTGTGGTTTTTTTCTAAAATCAGAATTAAAACGACTCGAAAGGGAAGGTAAAATATTACCCCAAACTAAAGCTGTCAAAACGAGCCAACAAATGAATTTACTAGATATCCTCTTAAACGTCTTAATTGTCGTTTTTTTTGGTGCTAAAGTTCCTTTGATTTTCGAAGATTCTGTAGCATTTTCTGCAGATCCCGCTGGTATACTTTTTTCAAAAAAAGGTAGTTGGGTAATTGGATTACTGCTTGGAGGCCTTTTAGCTGCATACTACCTGTATAAAAACTCAAAAATTCCCAAAGAATCAAAAATCCAAGATATCACCTTTATGCCTTCAGACAAAACCAATGATATCATCATGATAGCTGGATTAAGTGGCGTATTGGGAAGTAAACTATTTTCTGTTTTCGAAAATCCTGGAGCCTTTTTAAACGACCCTTTAGGTTCCCTTCTTTCAGGAGCTGGTTTGAACGTTTATGGTGGCCTCATTTTAGCTTTTTTTGTTGTAACCTGGTATGTTTCTAAAATAGGAATTAAACCCATTTATATGATGGATATAGGTGGTATGGGGATTTTATTGGGTTATGCGGTAGGGAGAATGGGTTGCCAGTTTTCAGGTGATGGTGACTGGGGTATTGTGGCGGCAGCACAGCCTAATTGGTGGTTTTTACCAGATTGGGTATGGTCTTATCACTATCCAAATAATGTTAATAACGATGGAATTTTAATGTCACATTGTAATGCCGAAATATACCAAGAATTGCAAAATGCTAGGATGTCTATCGAAGAAAAGTGTGTCGAATCTTGTGGTATACGATACTGCCATGAATTGAATCCAAAAGTATATCCTACACCTATTTATGAAACTTTTTTCTCTTTGGTGGGATTTGGCTTAATGTATTTATGGCGAACAAAAATCAAGGTTGCAGGTGTTCTTTTTTTCACTTACATGATTTTTAATGGCATTGAACGATTTTTTATAGAAATGGTTCGTGTGAACGATAAATACCATTTTTTAGGTCTTCACTGGTCACAAGCTCAATACATTAGTGTGCTTTTTACTCTTGTAGGAATTGGAGGAATCTTTTATTTATTGTGGCCTAAAAAAGCACAAAAATGACTGAAAATGAAACACCCGCTCGTTTGATTAGAATGGGAATGGTAGGAGGTGGTATTGGATCATTTATTGGAGCAGTACATCGTATGGCTGCTGCTTTGGACGGTAAAATAATTTTAGTTTGCGGTGTTTTTAGTAGCGAAGCTAAAAAATCAACAATATCAGGTCTTGAATTAGGAGTTCATCCTACTAGAATTTACCATACTTTTCAGGAAATGATTGAAAAAGAAAGTTTGCTTCCCATGAATGAAAGAATGGAATTAATGTCCGTTGTTACCCCAAATCATGTCCATTATGAACCCATCAAATTGGGCCTAGAAGCTGGTTTTCATGTGATCTGTGATAAACCCCTTTGTTTTAACCTCACCCAAGCCTACGAGCTAAAAAAAATTGTCCAAAAGTCCAAAAGAGTATTTGCTATAACTCATAATTATACTGGTTATCCCATGGTAAAACAAGCCAAATATATGGTTCAAACGGGTAAATTAGGCAAAATCACAAAAGTTGTTACTGAATATGCCCAAGGATGGCTGACCACGGCTATTGAAAAGGAAGGTCAAAAACAAGCGGCTTGGAGAACAGACCCTACAAAATCTGGAATAGCCGGAGCTATTGGCGACATAGGAACACATGCCGAAAACCTAAGTAGGTACATCTCAGGATTAGAAATTGAAGCCATGTGCGCTGATATTGGAACAGTAGTCGAAGGACGTAATTTGGATGATGATGGAAATATATTGCTAAGATATACCAGTGGAGCAAGAGGTGTTTTGTATGCTAGTCAAATTTCAGCTGGTGAGGAAAATAATCTCAAAATTAGAGTTTATGGCGACAGAGGTAGCCTTGAATGGTCTCAAATGACGCCAAATACACTTATGGTGAAATGGATGGATAGACCCATGCAATATTATCGTACTGGTAGTTTTGATTTGTGTGAACAGGCATTAAAACACAGTCGTTTGCCAGCAGGACATCCTGAAGGATATATCGAAGCCTTTGCCAATATTTATAGAAATGTCGCACTTGCTATCATTCACAAAGAAGATAGTAAAAAAAATATTCTTGAATTATACGATTACCCAGATATTGATGACGGTGTAAAAGGAATGGAATTTATACACTTTGCTATTCAGTCAGGAAAGGATGATTATAAATGGCTGAAGTGCGTTTCTAGGGTGTAAATTATTGGGAAATCACCCCAAACTTTAAAGAATATCTAATATAATAAGAATAATTTATTAATTTTATGTTTCATATTTTCCGCTATATTTGGAATTTTAAAAATGTATGTCAATGGGTAGACTAATCAGAGTGGTTTTATATTCGATTATCGTACTCGTTATGTATTTTTGGATTACCACCCTTTTGAAATCATATCAGCAGAAAAAGGAGAACCAAAGGACAGCTTCACTTACGGTTCAGGATTCTACAAACAGTCATAGTGATTCTATGGGTGTATTACTTAATGATGAACTTTTGTCAGATAGTGACATTATTTCTGGAGGACAGGTTTATGAAAAATTAGATGAAGCAATAGATGGAATCTCAGATGAAGAATTTACAACTACAGCTGAAAACAATCATGAAGAGGTTGTCTCCAAATCAAAAAATGAAGAAAAAAAAGAAACAAGCTCAAAAGGTGTAAGCAATCAACCGGGAGGACAATATATGGTTATAGCCGGTAGTTTTATTAAAGAAGAAAATGCACGCTCACAGCTTAAAAAATTAAAATCTATTGGCTACAATCACGCAGAAATAAAAATATTTGTCTCGTCCGAGTACTATTCGGTGATAGTTTCTAGGCATACCACACAAAATGAAGCAGATAAAGTAGTACAGGATCTTAAAAAAAACGGGATTGAATCCTTTTCTAAAGCTAAACAATAAGTAAAAATGTGCGGTAGATCTTCTCTGACAAAAACAGAAGCAGAGATCGAAAAACGATTTCATGCGACTTTTTACAGCGAGGAGTTGGAAAAATACAATCCCCTTCCAAATTACAATGTTGCGCCCACACAATACCATCCAGTCATTACAAATTTGGATTCTAATCACATTCATTTATACAAATGGGGTCTTGTGCCTTTTTGGGCTAAAGACCATAAAATTGGTGCCTCTATGATTAATGCTCGATCTGAAACAATTTTAGACAAACCGGCTTTTAAAAAATCAGTCCAACAAAAAAGATGTATTATCCCTTTAGATGGTTTTTTTGAGTGGAAAAAAATATCTGGTGAAAAGATACCTTACAGAATTCAAACTTCTGATCAGGAAATTTTTACAGTAGCTGGATTATGGGATTCGTGGAATAGCCCAGAAGGAAGCAAAATTTTTACATTTACCATTATAACTGTACCCTCAAACGAATATTTACAAAAATTGCACGATAGGATGCCAGCTATATTAAATCCTGATGAGGAAAAAATATGGCTCGATAATGATGTACCGGTTACAACCTTAATGTCTCTCTTAAAACCATATCCTTCTGAACACACCACAGCCTATAGGGTAGACAAAGCAGTTAATAATGTTCGAAATAACGATCCTGAATTAATCAGACCTGTAGAACAGGACTAAAAGTAAAGTTTTTTAAGTGCTACTTCCGATTTTTAACGAATGGCTGTACCTTGACGCCTTGTTTTTTCAACAAATTAATGACACCATCCTTACCACCTAAATGACCAGCACCAACTGCAAAAAAACTGGATTGCTTTTTAGACTCCTCCATTAATATCGGAATCCAATTATTGTTTCTTTCCGTTACTAAAATATCTCCATAATCAGCAATATCGCTGCTTGGGTCTGATATCATTTGCGACATTTTTTCAATATCTTGGTCTTTATACATTTGGACCATCATGTCCAACTCATCGCTGCCCTCGTTAGATTGACTTATGGCGTCTAATAACATTTGAGCTTGTTTTTCATAAGGAATTTTATCAAAAACTCCAATTTGAAACTCGATCGTTTCCAATCCACCAGTTTGTTTTTTAGTGTTTTTAGCCATGTCTAAAAATTCGAATTCATATGACTTCATATCTCCATTCTGAAGTCCTTCAGGACCTACATCACCATAGGTTAATGCTGTTAGAAACATTGGCTTCATCCTCTCAAGAAAAAAAATAGGTAGCCCTTTTTTACTAAAATATTGACTTACTTTTTCGTAATCCTTATCATTTAAAAGGTCTTTTAACGTCAAACCATCATTCATATACAGTTTATTCATTATTCCCATCATGGAAGTTATGTCCGTCATTTTTTCAACATCAATTTCAAAAAAGACTTTTTCACTTTTTTCAAATGCGGTCATAGTACCATCAGGTAAAAAATAATCCTCCGCTGCAATGAGATGGATCGTACCAAATACATAGGAAGATTCACTTGCTCCCGGTACTTTTATTTCCCATAACAAGCTCTTGACGTCCTTAGTTTGCGCTAAATTTTTACTGCTTTTGCAGCCACTCTGACCACCAATAACCAAAAATCCTAGCCATAGGACAAAGAAAAAATATTGTAAAGATTTCACTGACTTCATATTTTATCAAAAAGTAAAAACATATTGTAAGAGATTGGCACCCATCTTGAAAGCTTTTAATCTAGCTTCTTCCGTATCCCTATGTACTTCAACATCTTCCCATCCATCACCCAAATCGCTTTCATAAGAATAAAAACAAATCAATCTTCCTTCCCAAAACAGTCCCAAACCTTGGGCAGGTTTGTCGTCATGCTTATGGATTTTAGGAAGTCCATTGGGAAAAGAAAATTTTTGATGATAAACCTCATGCTGAAATGGAATTTCAGTAAAACTCAATTCGGGAAAAACTTTTTTCATGGCTACCCTCACATACGGATCCATACCATAATTGTCGTCTATATGTAAAAAACCACCCGCCATTAAGTACATTCTAAGGTTTTCTGCATCGGCATTTGAAAAAACTACGTTACCATGCCCCGTCATGTGTACGAAAGCATAATTAAATAAATCCGAACTTCCCACATCTACTACCCCATATTCTAAATCAAAATTTGTATTTAAATTTTTATTACAAAAGGCAGCCAAATTGATTAAGGCCGTAGGATTAGCATACCAATCACCACCACCTCCATATTTTAAAAGCCCTAATTTTAAGGTAGGATCTCCCGTAGAAAAACCCGTTTGCCACATAAATAGTGTTAGAAATAGGATTAAAAATTTACTTCGCATAGCAAAACATGTATTTTTGTACATAAACAAGAGTTAACACTTTTAGTTGTTCATTAAAATTCAACATCAATAATTGGCCTTATTCTATATTTTTATATTTACTTTGCATTCCAATTATAAAAAATTTAAACGCACCTTATTGAATGAAAAACACGTATTTTCAATTAATAAATCAAACTTATTTTTTTCCCCAAGAAGGATTTGATTTACATCAAGGCAACCTGACATTTCATGGCATTTCATTGAAATATTTAATTGAAAAATACGGCACACCCTTTCGGTTAACTTATTTGCCTAGGATTGGAGATCAAATTAAAAAGGCTCGAAATTTATTCAATAAGGCAATGAAAGCCAACAATTACAAGGGTGATTACTACTATTGTTATTGCACTAAATGCTGTCACTTTTCACACGTTATCAATGAAGCGCTAAATCATAATGTTCACTTAGAAACTTCATCATCTTTCGATATTGATCTCATAAGAAGATTACACGCTAAAGGAAAAATAGATAAAAAAACGATCTTAGTACATAATGGCCACAAAACCGATGACTATTTAGACAAAATTGCCGCTTTGATAGAAGATGGCTTTGAACACGTAATTCCCGTCTTGGACAGTAAGGTCGAACTAGATAGATTATATGCAAAAACCAAAGGAGACTTAACCATTGGTATTCGAATGGCGATTAATGAAGAACCACAGTCTGCGTATTATACTTCAAGATTAGGTATTCGCAGTGCAGAAATTATTGATTTTTATAAAACTAAAATTGCCCGTAAAAAAAGAATTCAACTAAAAATGCTCCACTTTTTTGTGGACTCTGGCATCAAAGACAATTTGTATTATTGGGGAGAGTTTCGAAAAGCGTTAAAGATTTTTGCGGAAATGAAAAAAATCTGCCCAACACTTGATTCTATCAATCTTGGCGGCGGGTTACCTATTCGAAATAATCTAGGTTTTGAATATGATTATAAATATATGATCAACGAATTGGTTTCAAATATTAAGGAAGTTTGCGAACAAGAAGGTATAGAAGAACCACATATTTTCACTGAATTTGGGAAATATACTGTTGGAGAAAGTGGAGCCATTATTTTTTCAGTACTAGAACAAAAACAACAAAATGACGCCGAACTTTGGTATTTAATTGATAATAGTCTCATGAATACTATTCCTGACGCCTGGTCTATTTTTGAAAAATTCATTTTACTCCCTGTGAATAAGTGGGAAAATGATTATAAACAGGTTAGTATAGGTGGAATCTCTTGCGACCACTCGGACTACTACAATTCTGAGGATATGAATCAGCAAATCCTGCTACCTTCCTATAGTTCAGAAGAAAAAGAACCATTGTATCTTGGTTTTTTCCATACAGGAGCTTATCAAGATGCGATTAGTGGTTATGGAGGAATAAAACATTGCCTGATCCCATCACCTAAACAAGTAATCATCGATAGAGATGAAAAAGGAAATATTGTTGACAGATTGTATCGCGACGAACAAAATGCCGAACAAATGTTGCACATCCTCGGTTATAACGAATAATATCTATTTTATAATAAGTTCAATTTTTTATGCAAATTTCTCATTTTCTTAAAGAACACTACAAACATTTTAACGCAGCGGCCTTGATAGATGCAGCCGAAGGTTACATTACTCACTTGGATGAAGGAGGCAAGATGATGGTGACACTTGCTGGAGCAATGAGTACTGCAGAATTAGGAAAATCACTAGCAGAAATGATTCGTCAAGATAAAGTACACATCATTTCTTGTACTGGTGCCAATCTAGAAGAAGATATCATGAATTTAGTCGCACATTCTCACTATAAAAGAGTTCCAAACTACAGAGATCTAAATCCTCAGGACGAATGGGATCTTTTAGAGAATCATTATAACAGGGTAACAGATACTTGTATCCCCGAAGAGGAAGCGTTTAGAAGACTTCAAAAACACCTTTGGGATATTTGGAGTGGTGCTGAATCCAAAGGTGAAAGATATTTTCCACACGAGTTTATGTACCAAATGTTGTTAAGTGGTGTCTTAGAGCAATACTACGAAATTGATCCAAAAAATAGCTGGATGCTCGCGGCTGCAGAAAAAAATATTCCTATTGTGGTTCCAGGCTGGGAAGATAGCACTATGGGCAATATATTTGCTTCTTACTGTATCAAGGGCAAACTGAAAGCTTCCACAATGAAGAGTGGCATTGAATACATGATGTGGTTGGCCGATTGGTATACGAAAAATAGTGCTGGTAAAGGCGTAGGTTTTTACCAAATCGGTGGTGGAATTGCTGGTGATTTTCCTATATGTGTGGTACCCATGTTGTATCAAGATATGGAAATGCACGATATTCCTTTTTGGTCTTACTTCTGCCAAATCAGTGATAGTACTACCAGTTATGGTTCTTATTCCGGTGCCGTCCCTAATGAAAAAATCACTTGGGGAAAACTGGATATTCACACTCCAAAATATGTCATCGAAAGCGATGCAACCATTGTTGCTCCACTCATGTTTGCGATTATTTTAGGATGGTAAAATAGCTTTATTCGTATTATTCATTGCCTCATAATAAGCCATCACGGCTTCTGTGGTTACCTTGGAAGAAAAGGTTTGGCTTACGTATTTATATCCATCCTCCGTTAGGCATTTATGTACCTGATTTTGTTGAACTTCTACTAAAGCATTAGATAATTCATCAATTTGGTAAGGGTCTACTAATAAACCTCCAGGACCACAAGCCTCAGGTAATGAAGAAATTTGGGACGAAATGACGGGTTTTTTTCTAAATAAAGCTTCTATCACGGGAATCCCAAAACCTTCGTAAATAGATGGATAAACCAGGGCAAAAGCATGATCATACAAAGATACCAATTGCTCATTGGAAACATGTGGAATCATTCGAAACCATTGTTGTATATTTAGCGAATGCATCATTTTTTTCAAATGTTGAACGTAATTTTTTAAACCCGAACCTACTAGGATAAAAGGTTTTCGCTGAGACTCATCAAGCTTTGCAAATGCCCGAAGAATATTTTCGACATTTTTCCTTTCAATGAGCGAGCCAACATATAGAAAATAGTCTTTTTCTTGAATTAAATCGGTTTTCATTGCTGGAATATTAGTTTGAAAAACTTCATTACAGCTTTGAAATAATACTTTTACTTTTTTCCCAGGAATTTGGTAATAGGTCAATAAATCCTGTTTTGTGCTTTGGCTTATTGCGATAATTCCATCAGCCAATTTTGCGGAACGACGGTACTTTTTTTGATACATTTTTCGATCCCAAAGACCAAATTGGTGAGGGTAAATTTCATAAATCAAATCGTGAAATGTGACTAATTGACAAATAGATGGATGAAGTCCTGTTGGAATTTCGTGACTAAGCCCATGGTATATATCTGGGCGCAATGAATTGATTTCCCGGCGCATTCCAAAAGACCGCCATAATGGATTGGAGGAAGTGTGGATGGTAAATTTTTCCTTGTCTAAAAAATATTTTGATTCTTCGTTGACCGAAAATTTAGAGGTAAAAAGATGGTATGAATGTTCAGGATAAAAAAACTGAAGGTTTTTCACCAAAGTCCTGCTATAATTGCCCAATCCCGTAAAATTATGAAACAATCTTTTTGCGTCAAAAGCAATAACCATGGTATATTATTCAATTTTAAAAGTTCTAAAATACAATCTTGCTTTTATTATACAACTTCTTACTTTGCCTTATACAAAAAACTAAACATTACTATCCCCATTAAACCCAAATAATTTCTTCTCTTTGATTAATCCTACCAATGAATTGGGAACTTTTTGTTCCCATTGGTCAGTATTCGATTGTATGTCATGGAGTACATCATTTGGATAAATGTGAAGGTTTTTTTCTATATAATTTTCGACGGGTAAAATCTGTTTGCTGTCGAGCAAATATTGATACAAAAACTTGATTTTTTGAGGCACCTCCACATTATGTGCTGTGACTAATGTATTGGTTTCAGGATCCAACGCAGGGTAAACGTAAACACATATATTTTGGCTAAACAATTCACCAAAGGATGCTAAAAGTCTGCCATCCTGATTGTTTTCAAATTTGTCCTTAATAATTTTTTGCAATTCCAAAACGCCTATGACCAAACCCAAATTGGCAATTTTGTAATCACTTAGGTAATTGATAAGCATTTCATGATTATCACAATCAGACAATAAAACCTTGTGCCCCAATGCTATAAGCATATCTGCTCTGTCCAGAAAATCTTTTTCATCGAGCACACCTTTTTCACGGGTTAAATAATCAGTGGTCATTTCTAGCATTAAAAATAACTTCTCATCTGGAACCCTATTTTCCTCTTTAAATTGATTAAAACTGGTTTTTACTACATCCAATGTAACTATCGTCGGTGGCTTGAAATTTCCTCGGATGACCATAAGTGAACCTCTATACAAGAATTCGGACGGATGAATACTATTTTTATCGATATCAAACATAGCAACCTTGGTAAGTTTGTGTTTGATCAGATATAAAGAAATCAATCGTTTGTCAAAGTATTGAAAGTCCTCTCCATTAATCCTCAATAAATCTATCGAAACCCTGTCTTTGATATTGTCCACAAGAGATCGAACCATCTTTTCAGGATCAGAATTATAATAAAAGATGGCATAAATCATATTAACCCCTAAAATACCGATGACTTCTTGCTGCATTCTATTATTGGTATCCAGCATTTTAACGTGCAAAACCATATCATTCACAGGACCTTCTGGTGAAATTCTAAATCGCAAACCAAGCCACCCATTTCCTTTTATGGTTCTTGTGTAATTAATGGCTTGAACAGTATCTGCAAAAACAAAAAAAGTTCCATCAGGCCTTTCCTCTGTCAATCGTTCTTCCATGAGATTCCATTCATGTTCGAGCATTTTATACAACCTTGCTTCACAAACATACCGATTGCTTTCTTCTGGCCCATATATGGCATCAGAATAGGTTTTATCGTAGGCAGACATGGTTTTGGCTATGGTGCCAGCAGCAGCACCTGCCTGAAAAAAATTTCTAGCCACTTCCTGCCCAGCACCAATTTCGGCAAATGTACCGTAAATAGGGTCGTTGAGGTTAATGTCCAGGGCTTTTTGTTCCGTTTTTATCATCTGATACTCCATTCCAATTCTGTTTTATCCCTATTAAAAACACAAAAGTACCAATTTAGACTTCTTAACAACTCAGATTTGTAATTTATTTAATTCGTATATAGCTTTTTTATAATATATAATATATTTTATATCTTTGCCCTCTTAATAGAAAGTAGTATTTTACTTCATCGAAAAAACATTTATATTGTTTGCATATTTAAAAGGTCAAATCACCTACAAATCTCCCACTTACATCCATGTAGAATGTGGTGGAGTTGGATATCATGTTCACATTAGTTTGTACACTTATTCCAAATTGGAAAATCTTGATTCTATTAAAATATTGACCTACCTCCATGTCAAAGAGGACGATCAGTCTTTATATGGATTTTTTGAAGCTGAAGAAAAAACTTTATTTATTCAATTGCTTTCTGTTTCAGGAATTGGAGTAAATACAGCTAGGGTCATTTTGTCGTATATGAATCCAGAAGAAGTGAGGACAGCCATAATCCAAGAAAATGCTTTTGCCCTTGGAAAGGTAAAAGGAATCGGACCAAAAACGGCCAAAAGAATCATTCTCGACCTCAAGGACAAGGTGATGAAAGAATCAGGAGATAGTCCTCAAGTCACCTTTTCTGACAACAAAACTCCATCTGTCAAAAATGAAGCTTTATCCGCTCTAATAGCCTTAGGTTTCCCAAAACCCGCCATAGAAAAATACATCAAAGTTATCCCGGATAATCAAGCTTCAGAGATGCAAGTAGAAGAATTAATTAAACACATTTTAAAACAGATGAATTAAGCGTGTTTTTGTACGTTTTTATACAATATTCACACTATTTTTCGTTATACACCAATGTACTTTACAATAACTAGAGAAATTTAGGTTAAAAATAGGAATCACATTATGCATTTTGGAGGAAAAGTAAAGGTGTTTGTAACCATATTGGCCGTTTCGTTTATCGAAACCATAATGAGTACAGACACCAGATATATCGACAAGGTCAATAAGGTAACAGAACAACCCCAAAAAGATCTAGACAAAAAAACATTGGGCGATACCATTCCTATGGTGGACAGAAAGGGTGACTTTATCACAGACAAAACCTACAATCCCTTTGATATTTTTCCTACTACCATACAGCAAAAAGTAGAGTATGATCCTTTGACCGACCAATATGTCATCTATGAAAAAATTGGGGACGAATATTACAGGACTCCAACTTATATGACGTTTGATGAATATATGGACTGGAGTTCATCCCAACAAGAAAAAGCCTATTTTAATAACCTAGCAGGTATACAAGCAGAAAAAAAATCAGAATCGGGTAAACTCGACCCGATGGAAAAAATTGATGTCAGTAAGAGTCTTGTTGATCGTCTTTTTGGTGGTTCAGAAATCAATATAAAACCACAAGGTAGTGTTGATCTAAGTGTTGGTTGGTTATACAGTCGAAGAAGAGACCCAAACCTTGCCGTTAGGGCCCAAAGGCAGTCACAACCTGAAATTCGCCAGCCCGCCATACGAATGAATGTAAACGGCTCTATTGGAAAAAAATTAAATCTTGACTTCAACTACGACACTCAAGCTAATTTTAATTTTGATCAATTAATGAAAATCGGTTTTAATTCCGATGCCTTTTCAGAAGACGATATTCTTAAAAAAGTAGAAGCGGGAAACGTAAATCTACCGCTAAGAAGTAACTTAATCAAGGGAGCTCAAAGCTTATTTGGTATCAAAATGGAAATGCAATTTGCTCGTTTGAGGGTTACTGCGTTAGTTTCACAACAAAGAGCTAGACAAAATAATTTAAAAGTCCAAAACGGAAATAATATCTCTGAATTTGAGATATATCCGGATGAATATGACGAAAACCGTCACTTCTTTATCTCTCATTTTAATAGGGATGAATATGAAAAAGCTTTGGCTTTAGTTCCTTTCATTGGAACCTCTTTTCAGATAGCCCAAATTGAAGTTTGGATTTCAGACGACAGACCTGAATTTCAAGCCAATAGTACACTAGTTGCCGCCATAGCAGATTTAGGAGAAGGCGATCCTAAATATCTCACCTCGACCAATGCCGTGATGCCAAATTGTCGATTTAGAACAGCTGATGGAAAATGTCTTCCTACCAATAATGCCAATGACTTATATGGTAGAATCTTAGATGATAAAGATATTGTCGATATTGATAAAGTTTCACAAAAACTTCAAACGAGAGGCTTAAACCAATCTCGTGATTTTGAAGTGTTTAGGGGCCGAAGATTGAACTCGAGTGAATATACCTACCACCCAAAACTAGGTACTATTTCCCTAAACGCCAGACTAAGAGCTAATCAAGTATTAGGTGTCGCTTACAATTATTACTATACAGACAAATGTGATACCTTATTTCAAGTAGGCCAATTAGCCTCTTCATCTATACAGTTTGGTGATCAAACACCACCAAGAGGTTCAGATCCAGACACAACAACTGTGGCATCGCCTAAAGTTCATTTTGTTAAATTGATTAAACCAATTAATCAAAATACGACATCACCGATGTGGGATTTAATGATGAAAAATGTTTACCCACTTAGGACGTCGCAACTCAATTCACAAGATTTTGAGTTTGACGTTTTTTATGAAAATGATTTTGGAAAAGGTGAATTATTAAAATATATTCCTGAAGAAAAACTTAGAAAACTTCCCCTTTTACAAGCATTCAATTTAGATAGATTAAACCGATATAGCGACCCTCAACCCGACGGTATTTTTGATTACATTTCAGGTATTACTGTCTTGGAAAATACAGGAAGTGTAATATTTCCAGTATTGGAACCTTTTGGTAGCTCCTTAAGAAACAATGTCACAACCTATTTTGATGAAGTCCTCGGAACGCCTCTAACACCTGAAGAAATTAGAAGACTCGATAGTTTATATGTATATAATGAATTATACGATACGACCATCACTATCGCCCGACAGTCACTTCAAAAAAATAAATTTGTACTGCGTGGTAAAGTGAAAGGTGCCAGTAATGGTATCATCAACCTGGGCCCATTTATTCCCAAAGGATCCGTAAGGGTCACAGCAGGAGGAAAAGTGCTTGTAGAAGGACAAGATTATGAAATAGACTATAGTTTGGGTAACTTAAGAATTATCAATGAAACATACCTAGCCCAAGGAACTCCAGTGAATGTGAGTTTTGAAGACAATAGTGTGTTTAATTTTCAACAAAAAACGATGAATGGCCTTCGGGCAGAATACACCTTTAACAAAAACACCATTTTAGGAGCAACTTATTTGAGGTATAAGGAGCGCCCTTTTACAGGCAAAATTTCGATTGGCGATGACCCAGTAAGTAATCAAGTGATTGGGGTCGACTTTTCAAAAAGTGCTGATATTCCGTGGATGACTACATTAGTAGATAAACTTCCTTTTTATAGCACAAAGGAAAAATCCGTGATGAATTTTACTTCAGAAGCTGTGCTATTTTTGCCTGGTCACAACAAATTTATCGATGGAAATTCTACATACAACGGTATTGCCCATATTGATGATTTTGAAGGAGCCATTACAGGATTTAATTTAGGGAGTTTTAACCCAAATCAATGGATTTTTGCGAGTACACCACCTGAATTCGCCGAACATGAAATTAGCAATAGTCTTGAATATGGCGCCAATCGGGCAAAATTGTCCTGGTATGTGATGGACTTAGGTGTTGCCCCAAATAACAGCAACCCTTATACTAGACAAATTTTACAAACAGAACTATTTAAGCTTAGGGAGACGCCTATTGGCCAAAATGCGCTTTTTACGTTTGATTTAAGTTACTATCCTGAAGAAAGAGGCCCTTATAATTTTGATAAAATCGGCGGATATTCAAATACGGCAGGAATTCGAATAGAAAACAATAAAATTAAACTAAATGACCCTCAAAGTAGGTGGGGTGGTATTATGCGGTATTTTCAAAACCCTGACTTCGAGCAAGCCAATTACGAATTTATTGAATTTTGGTTGTTAAACCCTTTTATGGATCGTCCAGATGGTGTGGCTCACATTCAAGGTGAAGAAGGAGAGATTGTATTTAATCTCGGAAATGTGTCAGAGGATGTCATCAAAGACGAGATCTTGTTTTTTGAGAATGCATTGCCTACAGAAAACCAACCATTTCCAATAAAACCAACAGAATTTGGTCGGACAACAACATCCATTCCTCTTGTAAACGGTTTTGATTTGCAAGAAGGGAAACAACAAGACGTTGGTTTTGATGGAATCCCAAATGAAAAAGAACGAGATAAATTCGAACCATGGCTAAATTCCATTGGAAACATCCAAGAATATATAACAGACCCTGCTGGAGATGATTTTGTTTTTTTTAATAATCCTACCGTTAGTGGTTTAGATCTTTTGGAAAGGATGAAAAACTTTAACGGACCCGAAGGTAATGCACCTCTAGAAAATAGTAGTAGTGGTAATAATCAATTTATTCGGGGCAATAGATATCCAGAGTCTGAGGATATGAACAACAATAGGACATTGGATAAAACCGAGAGTTTTTACGAATATCGCGTAAAACTTAAAAATAGTAATGGATTTATTGATACTTCCAATCTTAAATTCTACAAACAATCCATCAATGTCCCAGGTGCGGGAGGTAGACCTGATGAAGTTTGGTATCGTTTTGTTGTTCCGTTGACAAGTGGTGTTTCTTACAACGGAATGCAAGGTTTTCGATCCATTCAGTTTATGAGGATGTACTTGACTCAATTTGAAAGGCCAAAAGTATTTAGAATGGCCGAATTTCAATTGTTAAGGAGCCAATGGAGAAGACAGGATTTTGTATGTCAATCGGATGTCCGTGTAAACCCAATGCTGACGTTGGATGAAGTAGGTCTTCAGGAAAATTCTGAAAGACTTCCCTTTAATTATATTACTCCTGCTGGTATTGTAGACCAATTTGTTAATCAAGGTTCCAACAATATTCGCTTAGATGAAAAATCATTATCCTTAAGTGTTACGAATCTTAGAAAAGGATGTAATGTAGGAGCCACCAAACTAACTCGTCTCGATATCAATCAATACAAGAGATTACAGCTTTTTGTACACGCAGAAAATAAAATTGACGATACACAGCACGAAGATCTTGCTTTTGTATTGAGGCTTGGAAAAGATTTTACCAACAATTACTACGAATACCAATTGCCTTTAAAATTGTCTAATAAGTCATTTCCTAGAAATTCGGACTCTATTTGGATAAAAGATAATTTTATAGATATAAATCTAGACAGTCTTTTATTAGCAAAAACAAGGCGTAATGAGTCTGGTGCTCCAGCTACAGAAGTTTTTTCACTTCCTGGTTCCCCATCTCGGGGCGATACCATCAGAATCATTGGAAATCCTTCTCTTGGTTTGGTCAAAGTATGGTACGTTGGATTAAAAAGTATAGCAAAATCGCTTGCTGACACCGTTGCAGCTGAAGTTTGGGTCAACGAACTTCGGCTAGTAGATTTTAGGGAAGATCCCGCTTTCGCCGCCCAATCAAGACTCCAAATCCAAATGGCAGATTTAGGTGAAATAAATCTTTCTGGAAATTACAGTTCTGAAGGTTATGGTGCTTTGGACCAAAGAATTCAACAAAGGCAACGGGAAGAGGTCCTACAATACGATGCGGCTATAAATATAGAAGCAGGCAAACTTCTACCAAAATCCCTAGATGTCAAAGCTCCCGTATTCGCACAATATTCAAAAACATCCATTACACCTCAATACGACGCTTTTGATCGGGACATTGAAGTTCGTTCAAAATTAAATCAGGCTCAATCTGCTGAGGAAAGAGCAGAAATAAAAGAAAGAAACGTAGACGAAACTGTCATCAAAACCTTTACAGTAACCAATCTCCGTGTAAACAAAGGTAAAGAAGGGACGCCTTGGGCACCCAAAAATTTTGGATTTAGTTATTCTTTTACAGAAAATAATCGACGAACTCCCATCATTCAGGAAGAAAAATCGGTTCAACGGACGTTTGGACTTGATTATGTTTATACAAGAAAGTCCACTTATTTCCAACCGTTGAAGTTTATTAAATCAGATGCTTTGAAGGTTTTGAGCGAATTTAATATTGGCCTTCTACCCAATAATTTTTCTTTTAACAGTAAGATGGTCAGACTTAAAAATAGCCGAACTTTCAGACTTCCTACACAGCCTGTATTTTTATTTGAAGATTTAAGGTTTACATGGGACAGAAATTATTCTTTGGACTGGGATATAACCAAATCCATTCGTTTGAATTTTAGGGCTAATGCAACTTCTTTGATTGACGAATTGAGACAAGCTGGTATAGAAGACGATCCAGCAGACAGACAATGGTATGATGAATATGGAAATAGGCAAACTTCGCCTATCGACGTTCCCGTCAGCGAATGGGTAAATAACTACAGAAATAATAATATTAAAAATTTGGGTAGGAGTAAGTTTTATACCCACAACGCTTCCCTTAATTATAGACTGCCTTTCAATAATATTCCAATCTTAAACTGGATATCCGCCACCGCTGATTATAAAATGAATTATGGCTGGGAAGGTGGTTCGTTACAGCCGATCGACGAACTAGGAAAAACAATTGGAAATGTCATCCAAAATGGTCAAAACAGAGGCATAAATACTACTTTTTCTTTTGATAAATTATACAATAAATGGAACTATTTAAAATCAATTGAAACAGGAAAAGGCGTTAGGTCAGCATCTAAACGAAAAGATAGAGCCGCACCGAAAACAACTATACGAGATGCCAAAAAAGCACAAGGCATGGAACTTTCTGATGCTAAATCATCAGCTGGCGATGATAAAAAAACTGCCGATGATGATAAAAAAACCAAGTCTAAAAAAGATGACAAACCAAGAGATCCAAGTTTAGCTGAAAGAATCGTCATTAGACCTTTATTGATCTTAAGATCAGTTAAATTTAATTATAAAGAAGAGTTGAGTACCATGATTCCTGGTTATATGCAAGACTCCAAGATACTAGGATTAAACAAAGGGTTTGAATCACCTGGTTTTGGATTTGTGTCCGGATTACAGCCTAGGTTGACTGGCAATAATAACTGGCTCCAAAGTAATAAAGAATGGTTTAATGACAGCAAGGTTTTCAACAATGCCCTACAACAAAACAAAAGGCATAATTTTGATGTCAAAATCTTATTGGAACCTTTTAAGGATTTTAGTATCGATGTTAATTTTAATAAAAACTATAGCGAAAACCATACGGAAGTGTTCCGTTCTAAAGGAGCCATAGAAGGTGAGTTTTTACAATTAGCTAAGTATGATGTTGGTGCGTTTGATGCTTCATATATTGCCATGAATACCCTTTTTGATAATACACAAGCTTTGTATAATCAATTTAAAACAAACAGGATTATCATTTCTAAAAGATTGCCAAATATTCCAGGTGCAGGTTTAGATTCTACAGGACATGCTTTTGGTTATGGACCAACGAGTAATGCAGTGAATATTCCAGCCTTTATAGCTACTTATACAAAACAAGATCCAAATACAATCGACTTAAACCAAAAAGACCTTTTTTCGAGATATGATTATATTCCTAAACCCAATTGGCAAGTAAACTACAATGGTTTATCAAAACTAAAAGGGATAAAAAATACTTTTAGCAACATAACCATCAAACACGGATACCGATCTGCCATCAGGGTAAATAGGTACGAAACTCAACCAAACTTTACCGAAGTTGATCCGTTTTTAGAACTTTCAGATAATGGTAATTATTTTTCCAGATTTGAAATCCCTGACATGATCATCAATGAAAGTTTTTCTCCACTTATTGGAATAAGCATTAAAACAAAAAAGGATTTTAAAATTGATTTCGAATTTAAAAAATCCAGGAATTTAGCTCTTTCACAAGCCCAACTCCAACATGGGAAAAACACCGAAATCATCTTAGGTTCTGGTTATGTTTGGAAAAATTTTAAAGGTTTTTCAAGGAAAAGTAAATCTAAAAAAAGTAAAAAATCCAAAAAGGCCGAGTCAATTGATGATGCAAGAAATGATCCATCTAATGTAAAAAAAGGTGTTTCTCCAAAAAGTAGGGAATTAAAATTTAATATGGCATTTTCTTACAGAGATGACGAATCATTGGTTTTTAATCTTGCTGATGGTTTAGATAATCCGAGAGCGGATAAAGGAAGTACCACTATTTCTTTTAACCCAACGCTGGAATACGATTTGAATAAAAATCTTTCCTTGAGATATTATTTTGAATATTCTTACACTAGTCCTAAAACTTCTCAGAGTTTTCCAGTCACCACTATTAGAACAGGTATCATGTTCCGATTTAGATTGCAATAATTGAGATGATTTGTATCATTATTATAACAGGAACTTTTAAGTTGATTTTTCGTTATTCAGAATAAATACATACGATGAAAAGATATTTTTATTTTTTGGCTTTTATAATTTTATTATCTTCATGCACTAAAATGGGTGAAGAAAAAGGTGATGTAAATCTTACTTTTTATCTACAATATAAGGGACAACCTTTGGTCATGTTCGATACATTTGTTTATCCTGTTACAAACCAGAATATAAGTTTTACAAAATTTGCTTGTTACCTTTCTGAAATTGCACTTGTAAAAAATAATGGAGAGATTCTCAATCTTAAAGATATCGATTACGTCGATTTAACCAATGCGCATTCAAAAGAAAATGCCGTCAATGGATTTACGTATTCATTAAAGGATGTTGCAGTAGGAGATTATAAAAATGTACAATTTGCCATTGGAGTACCTGTTGCTCAAAATGCAAAAGAACCTAAAGACTTTTCTTCAAATCACGTACTCTCTAATACGGCTAATTTTTGGACGTCTTGGAAAAGTTATATTTTTTCTAGAACCGAAGGCAAAATTGACTTTGATGCAAACGGTACGTTAGAAGACGCCTTTACGTTGCATGTTGGTGGAGATGAAGCTTATACAAATATTAGTCTTTCGAAATCGTTTTCTGTTCTCAATGAAAAAACAACCGATATTGGGATTGTTATTGATATGGAAAAGTATTTTAATGGAAAGACTTTATACGACATTGTAACAACTCCCGCCATCCATTCTTTAGAACACAAACCTGCCATTCAAGTTTTGAAGGAAAATTTAAAAACAGCTATCTTTCTTAAATAATTATTGGTACTAAGTACCTCTTGATTTATTCCTCCATATTATTAAAGGTTTCAACTGTAAAATAAAAGGCCTTATCCTATTTTTATGTAAATTTGTTACATAAAACATTCAAAATCGCATAAAATGGGAATAAGAAGACCTTTTAACCTTGCTAAATGGGTTGACGAACATAGACACGAACTAAAACCTCCTGTAGGTAATAAAAACTTGTATGTTGATGCTGGAGATTATATCGTTATGGTGGTAGCCGGTCCTAATGCCAGGAAAGATTATCATTATAATGAAACAGAAGAACTATTTTATCAATTAGAAGGCGACATAGTCGTTAGGATTCAAGAGGATGGAAAAGCAGTCGACATACCCATTAAAGAAGGGGAAATGTTTTTACTCCCCGCTAGAGTTCCACACTCTCCTATCCGCTCTGAAGGCTCTATTGGACTTGTCATCGAACTGAAAAGAAAAACTGAAAATACAGACGGATTGATGTGGTTTTGTGAATCATGTAATTCAAAAATTCACGAATCCTATTTTCATCTTACGAATATAGAAAATGATTTTATTCCTAGATTCAAGGAATATTATGGTTCTGAGTCTATGAGAACTTGCCCAAATTGTGGAAATGTAATGGAAACCGATCAGCGATTCGTAGAGAAAAAATAATATGTTTCCCGTAGAAAAAAGAACAATCCAAACTGGTAAAAAAATATATTTTGCTTCTGATTTTCATCTCGGTATTGATGGTGAACTATCTTCTCGTGAACGAGAAATTAAGATTGTTCAGTGGTTAGAAGTTATAAAACAAGATGCTACAATCTTATTTTTATTAGGAGATCAATTTGATTTTTGGTTTGAATACAAAAAAGTTGTACCCAAAGGATATGTCAGACTGCTAGGTAAGCTCGCAGAACTACAAGACAATGGCATAGAAATCATCCTATTTACAGGCAACCATGACATGTGGATGTTTACTTATTTACAAGAAGAAATTGGAGTAAAACTTTTCAAAACTCCTGTGATCTTTCATATTGACCAAACTGTATTTTTTATAGGTCATGGAGATGGTCTCGGTCCGGGTGATACAGGATATAAGTTGCTTAAAAAAATACTCCATCATCCTGTCTGCCAATGGCTATTTGCCAGAATTCATCCAAATACTGGAATTTCTCTTATGCAGTTTTTTAGTGGTAAAAGCAGATTGACTAATACCAATGACTCTTGGAATGAAAAAAATGAATGGCTACTGCTCTTTAGCACCGACTTTTTACGTTCACATCATATAGACTATTTTGTATTTGGTCATCGCCATCTTGTTGTGGATTATGTTTTACAAAATAAGGAAAGTCGGTATATCAACCTCGGAGATTGGTTCCATTATTTTACGTATGCAGTTTTTGATGGAAACAACATGCAGCTAAAAGTAGACAGTGAAAAAAAAATTGAGATTATTTCAAACCAGTAATTTTGCAAATGAAAAAATTCATACCATCTATTATTATACTGCTCATTTTTAATTTTGCTTCTTGTATAAATAAAAATAAAGTTCTTCTTCAAAGTGAACCTCATCTGTCTTTTGATGTGACTGTTCAATCCAAACTAGTTGAGGTAGATAATGTGCAAAGACTTTACGTAGTCACAAAAGACAATTCTATCATTCGTTATGGAGATGACTATAAAGAAATTTTTAGATATGCCAATCGACGGAGCGGTGATATTACAGATATCAATGCGAGTAACCCTATAAAAATACTAGTATATTGTAGAGATTTTGGCAATGTAATCCTTTTGGATAATACCTTGGCCTTAATTGAGGAATTTTCATTGTCTTCTTATGGATTTACTGATATTAGTGCTGTTGGTGTTTCGAACGATAATGGTTATTGGATTTTTGATCCATTGCGTTTTAGACTAATCAAACTTGATATTAGTGGTCAAATTTTATTTGAATCTGTAAATGTTCAGGATTATGGAATTTTCTCACCCAATATAACCCGAATTGTAGAAAGTGGTAATCGAGTCATTCTATTAGATTCGAACAATGGTTTTTATGTCTTTGACAATTTTGGTCAGTATCTTCGTCATATTCCCGTAAAAAACATCATTTCTTTTCGTTTTGATGGGAATATACTTACTTATTATACAGAAAGTGGGCTATTTTATTGTTTAGTAGAGTTTGCGGATCCTATGAAAATACAAGTAACTAAAGATGAATTTTTTCCGATACCTATAAACATAATATACACAGACAAAGGTTTTTTAAAGGTTTTTCCTCATGGGATCAATTTCAAACCTTTAACAAAATAAATAGCGACTTCATGATTAGAGAAATTATCATTTATCCTGTGAAGAGTATGGGCGGAAGTAGTAAAAATACCTGGTATGCTACGCAAATTGGCTTTGAATATGATAGAAACTGGATGCTTATTGATCGTGACAATAAAATGATTACACAAAGAACACACCCAGAATTAGCAAAATTTAATTCTGATGTACTCGATGGAATAGCCAAAGTTCAAAAAGATGATCAATACATCTCATGGGAAACGAATGAATACGTAGGAAATAAAATAAACTCTGCCGTTTTTGACGATCCCGCTTTGGTAATTGAAGCGAATAAAAATGTGAGCATTTTTGTTTCCGATTACTTGCATCAAAAGGTTAAACTTGTCAAACAAGAAAGTAAAAATGCTCGTTTTCATAGGGTAGCACATTGGAATGAGAATATACCAGTTAGCCTCGCAGATGGTTATCCTTACCTGATAGTGGGGACTAAAAGTCTTGAGTTTCTAAACCAACAATTAAAAAATCCTATTTTATCAAATCGTTTTCGTCCCAATTTAATTGTATATACATTTAAAGCGCACGAAGAAGATGATTATCAAAAAATTCATATCGGTAATGGCTCTTTTCAAAATGTAAAGCCTTGTGCACGCTGTAAAATAATCACCATCGATCAAGCTACAGGCATCGCTTCAAAAGAGCCTTTAACCTCATTAAACAAGTACCGACAAAAAGACAACAAAATCTATTTTGGCAGCAATATGACTTGTCTTAAAGAAGGGTTTATTTCCGTTGGAGATGAAGTGAAACACGAAGAAATGGTATCAGGAAAATAGGTTTTAATTCTTTGAATAAAACATCATGAAGAACATAAAAAAAGCCTTGTTTACTTAAAAACAAGGCTTTTTATTTACATTACTTTATGAGTATCATTCTTTACCACCTTTGGCATTTTCTTGCCAGGTTTTCAACTCATCCCACTTACCTTCAGCTGCAAGTCCAGCTTGCATAGGCCAGGTAGTAGGATCGTGCATTTGGTATCTAGATCCGGCAGCGCTCAGAATGTCCTTAATTTTGGAAGCATCTGTTTCCGCCATTTCAGCAAAAGTCATAATTCCGTCATTGTTCAACAATTCTTGAATTTTTGGTCCAATACCTTCAATTTTTTTAAGGTCATCTCCCTTACCAGCATCACTTTTTTTCGGAGCTGCGGCTTTCTTTTCCGCTTTAGGTTCTTCTACAGATTCAGCTTCTTTAGAAGCCTTTACCGCTTTTGGTGCTTTAGGGGTTTTTTCTGCATTAGCCAGTTGATCCGCTAATTCAGAAAAACCTTCGATATCTCCAAAAGTTGAAAGTTCAACTTGTGATTGTGCTTTTTTAACGACTCTTTTAACTTCTACTCGCTCTTTTTCTTCTTCAGAGGCAACCATTTCATTGGCTTCCTTTTTGATATCTTCAAGATATCTACTATGAGAAACAATGATTCGTTTGTCATCTCTGTTAAATTCAATCACTTTAAAAGTTACGGTTTCTTCAAGAACAACGGATGATCCATCATCTTTTTTAAGATGTTTGCTTGGTGAGAATGCTTCCAAACCATAAGGCAATTGTACTATTGCACCTCTATCATCTTTTTTAATCACCGTGGCTTCATGGTAAGAACCTACAGGGAACACATTTTCAAAAGTATCCCAAGGATTCTCTTCCAATTGTTTATGTCCTAGAGAAAGTTTTCTGCTTTCTTCATCAACTTCCATGATATAAACATCGATGTTTTCACCTACTTTCGTAAATTCTGAAGGATGAGAAAATCGTTTAGTCCAACTTAAATCAGAGATATGAACCATACCGCCAATTCCATTTTCTAACTCCACAAACACACCATATGGTGTAAGATTTTTAACCGCACCTACGTGTCTTGTACCCACTTGATATTTGGCCGCTACAATACTCCAAGGGTCTTCTGACAATTGTTTGATACTAAGAGACATTTTTCTCTCCTCTCTCTCAATAGTCACCACTTTCGCATCGTATTCCTGACCTAAATTAAAGTAGTCACGAGCATTTACTGGTTGGTTACTCCAAGAAACTTCAGATACGTGAATAAGTCCTTCTACTCCAGGAATAATTTCTAAAAATGCACCGTAATCTTCAATGTTGACAATTTTTCCTTTGACCACACTTCCTTCAGAAATTTCTGCATTAAGTACTTCCCACGGATGAGGTTGTAATTGTTTTAAACCAAGTGATATACGTTTTTTGTCTTCACCAAAATCAAGCACAACAACGTTCAATTTTTGATTTAATGCCAATATTTCGTTTGGATGGTTGATTCTTCCCCAAGAAATATCCGTGATATATAACAATCCATCAACACCTCCTAAATCCATGAAAGCACCAAAATCAGTAATGTTTTTAACAACACCTTCTAATACTTGTCCTTTCTCTAATCCAGAAATGATGGTTTCCCTTTGTTCTGCTAAATCACTTTCAATCAATGCTTTATGTGAAACTACGGCGTTTTTAATGGCTTCATTTATTTTCACCACCTTAAACTCCATCGTTTTTCCAACATAAATATCATAATCGATGATAGGTTTTACGTCAATCTGAGATCCAGGTAAAAACGTTTCTAATCCAAGACAGTCAACAATCAAACCTCCTTTGGTTTTGCTGATAACCAGACCTTTGATAATTGTACCGTTTTTGTAAGAATCCACAAGGCTATCCCATGCTTTCAGCAATTTGGCTTTTCTTCTGGATAATACTAGCTGACCTCTTTGGTCTTCCTTGTTTTCAACATATACATCGACATAGTCTCCTACCTTCAAATCAGGTGTATCCCTGAATTCAGAATAAGGTACTAAACCATCTGACTTATAGTTGATGTCTAAAACAACATCTCCGCTGTGGATAGCTGTCACCTTACCTTTTACAACTTCATACTCAGCAACTGAGTTCAAAGAATTGTCGTATTCACTAAAATACTGGTCGTGTTCTTTTTGGTCGTATTTTGCAGTGTTTCTTTTTCCAACAGACCAGTCAAAATCGTCGTGTGCCGTAATGACTTCTTCTGTCGTTTCTTCCAGAACTACATCAGAAATATCCTCTATTTCGTTTTGTTCATCCTGTGCTTCATTTACAATCAAATCATTGTCTTCCATGATTTTATAAAAATTTTTGTATATCGCTTGAGTAGCGATAGAGGTTAAAAAATATGTTTTTTAAAAAACAGGCCGCAAAGGTACATTAAAGAATTGAAATAAACACGTTTTTTATAGTTCTGTGCACAATTTTTTTCTTTTTATTTGATTATTCTTTCAAATTCACGAAGTAGTTCTTTTGTTTCTTCATAGATATAACTCATATCTTGTTTTTGACCTCCAAATAAGGATAATTGGATGATGCTAAAAATCCGGTCAAAGTCTTGGATAGATTGACTTGGAATTTTATTTTCAACAAGGGAGTTTATAAAACTTTGTTTGTCTTGTTTTTCATTGTCCAGGTGTAATTCTTCTCTGAAATAAATGGTAAATACTTTCGCCAGTTCTTCAAAAAATAAACTTTGGTTTTCATTTTCTCTATATTTTCTAGCATTGTTTAATCTTGATTCAATCTGTTTGCTGATATTTTCCTCAAACAAGGATCTTCTTAATTTAGGTTCATCTTTTTTACGCTTTCTATACCAAAAAAACCAACTTAAGCCCATAATTAACAACAAAATGGAAAAACCATATGTCAGATAGTTTTTTGGATTTTTATCTTTCGTCGAATTGGATATATTTAATGTTTCAGGTGGGGATAATGCTTGCGTTTGAACGTTATTTCCAGGTAACACTTTAACGGTAACAGGTTTGTCTTTGATGACTACATAAACTTCTTTATTTGGATCAAAAAAAGAGAAAGTTGGCTCTAATAGAAGTGTTTTTTCTTTTTTTACTTCTATAAGATACTCGTAACTTTTGGCATGGTATTCTCGACCGTTTTCGACATAACTCTTTTCACTTATCAAATTTGGTTCATAAAATTCGACATCTTCCATGGCTGTCCATGTTGGTGGTCCCCAATATTTTGGGTCTCCGTCTCCCTTAATTGTCATTTGAATTTTAAGTACATCATCAGTGGTTATTGTCTGTTTATCCACTTCTGCGGAAAAAGTAAAATCACCAACAGCGCCAGAAAACGACGGAGGTACATCTTTATTTGGTAGTTCAAAAACATTGATTGTTAAAGCATTGGTAGTATATTTTTCTACTGTAACATCTTTAAAAAAAATACTTCTTCCCGTTTGTAACTCATACTTACAAAAGATGTTGGTTTTTTCTAAAACATGACTGCCACTCTTTTGGGGATACAGTATAAAAGTTTCTATAGGTTGGGTATAATATTTTTTTTTGCCCAATTGGACATTACGACCTACGTACTGTTTTTCAAAAGGTTTAATGAATACATGAGGAATAAATGGCATTTTTTCAAATTCAGCATTGATGATTTCTCTCGTTGTAAAAATATCATATTGAAGTTGTACTTGTTGTCCCAAATATATTTTCTCATGGCTTAGCACTGCCTTAAAAAATACATCCTGCCCAGATGTATTTATTTGGCTTGACGTTTGTTTTTTGACTGTCAATGAAACACTATTTGACTCAATAGTCTTGCTTTTATACAAGGCTTTTGCCGGAGGAATGATATATTTTCCTTCTTTTTCTGCAGTTATTGTATAGCTATATCTAACATAACCTGATCTTTTTCCATTAATAATACTAACAGATTTCTCAGTTCCTGGTGACGATTCAATAGTTAAACCTGAAATAACAGGTAGTTGAAAATTTTGGACCTCATCATTATATATAGTATATATTAAAACAAAAGGGGTATTTACCTCGACAATATCATCACTTAAAGTACATTGAATTTTAACCTGTGCCTGTAGAATAAAAGGGGTTATTATCCAGGCAGTGGTAAAAAGGAATAGAAGAATG
Source organism: Saprospiraceae bacterium (assembly GCA_049290115.1). GTDB lineage: Bacteria > Bacteroidota > Bacteroidia > Chitinophagales > Saprospiraceae > OLB9. The sequence continues at coordinate 59,352 of JBATMZ010000164.1, forward strand.
TTTCTCCTAAAGAGTACACTCATATCTTTTTTAGTTTTCTCTTAGTTTGATTTGATTTTACAGGCGTAGGCTGATTAGAGTGGTATTGTCTGACAACTTGAGAATGGTTAAAATCTGATGTCACCGCCACAACAGGTATTTCCTCAAAAATCCAAGAATCCCCAGCCTTTTCAATGGGATGTAATAGAATGGAAAATAAACCTTCCTGTTCTGCCATCAAATAATAGGTATATGTTGCCGAAGAAGTAGTCACACCATTAATCATTGAAAAACTTGAAGAAGTTTGAGGGCCGCCCACCAACCTCAATCCTTGAAAATCTGGTGTTTTAAAAGAACCCTGAATGTTTTTTAGTTCAACTTCCAATGTAAATGGACTGCCAACGGCCACCGTGTCCTGAACTTTAATATTAACTTCAGTTTGTTGTGCCGTCATTTTTGACACACTTCCTATAAGTGCTAGAACTGATACAATTTGAATGACTAATTTCATATTTGTAAAGTTATTTGACGAAAAAACAAGAGATAAAAGCTTAAAAATGATGGTTTGTTTTCAGCTTATATAAACGATTGTTAACTTTAAATGGTTTATTAGGTATTCGTTTTAACATAATTTTTTAACATTCAAAAACTTCTTTACTTATGCAAAAATGGATTTTATTTTTCATTTTTTTGTCTAGTTTCTACCGAGATATTTTAGCACAAAATGTTACATCTTCACCTTCTTTTCCAGAAGCTTGGTTAGGCGTTTGGGAAGGTGAGTTAGACATTTATAATGGTCAAAAAGTGGTTCAAAAAGTCAAAATAAAGATGGAAAATCTAGCCACAGACACGGCTGATATATACTCTTGGATACTCATTTATGGCGAAGACGAAGTGGCTGGAAAAAGAGATTACCTATTACGAGCTGTAAATAAGGAAAAAGGACATTGGGAGGTGGACGAAAAAAACGCAATTTTCCTTGATGGTTATGTTGTGTCCAATCAATTTATTTCTACCTTTTTAGTCCAAAATAATCTTATCACATCGATTATTTCAAAGGAAGATGAAAACACCTTGATATTTGAGATAATCGTACATAATAACACACCCAACCGGAAAACAGGAAATACCAAGTTTCAGGAAGAAAATATTCCTGAGGTGACCAATTATCCAACTATTGGTTATCAATATGCCCGACTAAGTAAAAAAATGTTTTAAAAATTTGAATGATCCCTGTAAAATTGATGTTTTACATATAAATTAGAACCAAAATCATAGCTATTATGGCTGGAAAAGACTGGATGTAAAATATTTTTTTGGAAGCGGTCAAAGCACCTACAATCCCAGCTATAATAACGCAAACAAGAAAAAAAATGGCTAGGTTTTTACTCCAAACAACATCATTTACAACCATTGACCAACAAAGTCCAGCTGCCAAAAAGCCATTATACAGCCCTTGATTTTGCGCAAGAGTTTTAGTTTTAGGAAACATCTCACTTGGCATAGCACCACGAAAGGCTTTTTTTCCTAAAGTTTCCCAGGCAAACATTTCCATATACATGATGTAAAAATGTTCCAGTGCTACTACACCTATCATGATGAGGGTTAGAAACTCCATAATTAAACAAGCATGAGTACAGGGTTTTCCAAATACGATTTTAACGTTTGCAAAAATTGAGCACCTTTCGCTCCATCAACCACTCTGTGATCACAAGACAAGGTAACTTTCATCATATTGCCAATCACTATGTTGTTATTTTTTACAATTGGTTTTTTTATAATAGAACCCACCGCCAAAATACAAGCATCTGGAGGATTGATAATTGCTGTAAATTCTTCAATATCAAACATACCTAAATTTGATATAGTGAAGGTATTTCCTGTCATTTCTTGAGGTTGTAATTTTTTTGATTTTGCTTTACCTGCTAATTCTTTCACTTCAAGATTAATCGTCGTCATTGACTTCTGATCAGCATGATTAATGACAGGGACGAGCAATCCGTCTTCTACAGCCACAGCTATTCCGATATGAATATCTTTGTGATAAGTTATTTTGTCTCCAAACCAAGAAGCATTTATAGCCGGATTTTTTCTTAACGCACCTGAACAAGCTTTGACCACCATGTCATTGTACGAGATTTTAACTGGCGATATCTTATTGATAGCCTCTCTTGATTCAACGGCAGCGTCCATGTTGATTTCCACCGTCAAATAAAAATGTGGAGCAGTAAATTTACTTTCACCTAATCTTCTTGCAATCGTTTTTCTCATTTGAGAAACTGGAACATCACCATAAATAAAATTGGCCAAAGAATCTGATGCCGTCATTGACTCAGTAGAGGTAGCTGATGTTGTTGGGTTTTTCAAAAAGTCTTCAATATCTTTTTTGACAATTCGACCAAAATCACCCGTTCCTACGACATTGGCAATGTCAATTCCTGACTGGCTAGCTAGTGATTTTGCCAAAGGACTTGCTTTAAGTCGTTGATCTGAAGCTACAGATGGCTGTGGGCTTGATACCGAAGGAACACTACTGGATTTTTGGATAGGTTCAGCTGCTGAGTTAGCTATGGTTTCTTCTTTATTCGCTTTGGGTGCTTCTGATGTTCCATGAGAACTTGTATCTGCTGAGGATTGTCCAGCTAGGATTTTTTGAACATCATCTTCTTTACTTCCAATGATAGCTATAATGCCGTCAACAGCAACAGGACCACTTTTTACACCAATATAGATTAATGTTCCTGCATGAAAACTTTCTAGTTCCATCGTTGCTTTATCCGTTTCCACTTCAGCCAAAATATCACCAGGCTTAACGCTATCGCCTTCTTTTTTTAACCAACTAACAATATTACCTTCTTCCATTGTGTCGCTCAAGCGAGGCATACGAATGATTTCCGCCATACTATTTTTTTAATTTGGATTGCAAAGTTACATAATGGTTCATGATTTTTCAAATTTATCTATTCGATTGGACCTATTCCTTCTCGAATAATTTCCATTTCCGAACCAGTACAATTAATAACGGTGGATTCTCCAATTAGACCTATACCTGTATCGATTAGAACATCAACCTGGTGTCGGAAAGTATTTTCAATCTCCTCAGGTTCATTGTAAATATATTCCTTTTCGCCATCGGTATTTAATGAAGTCGAAATTAACGGAGAATCCAACATGGCCAACAACTCTTGTAGAATAACATGATTTGGTATGCGAATACCAATTTCCTGACGGCTATTTTTAAAAAATTTTTGGACCAAATTATTTGAATTTAAAACAAATGTATAGGGTCCTGGAAGGTACCTCTTCATAGTCTTAAATACTTGATTTTCTATTTGTTGTGTGTATTGTGATACAACACTAATTGAAGGACAAATCAATGACATTTTAGTCACTTTTTCCTTTTTATCTAAAATACGACATATTTTTTCGATGCCATTTCTATTCGTCATCAGACACCCCATTGCATACAATGTATCGGTTGGAAAAATAATGACTGCACCTTCATTGAGTAAGTCAACTACTTTTTTTAAATCTCGTTTATTGGGGTTATTTTCATGAAAGGATATCCTAAGCATACCACTATTTATAGTTGCGAAGGTAATCAAAATCCGCTTCTCTAGTTTCTTTTATAAAGTTGTATTAAAAAATAAAAGCCACCTGCTTTCAGGTGGCTTTTTACTTCGCTAAAGATTTTTTCCATTAAAAATGAAAAGAATATCAATTTATTTTATGAGATGATAACATCTACTACGTAGATAGACCCTTGATACTTAAAAAACGCTGCTTAGAAAAGAAAAAAAATATTAAAATTGAAATCCTCCACTAAAAAAGAATCCAGTTTCACCACTTTTATTGATAGAAAAATCCACAGAGAATAGTAAGTTATGGAAAAAAACTGCATCAATAGCTGGGCCATATCCTAGTAACAAGGTGTTGGCTAAAGGATTGCCTTCTTTGTAAGATGGTTCATTGACAAAACCAATATCCATGTTAAGCCTAAGAAAAATTTGACTATTAAAAGGCGTAAATCTGTTGGGCACCCATCCTTTAAAATGGAAATTCTTTGCAAATATTCTGAGTTTTAAGGCATTTTTTGAATAAAAAAAATCAGTTCCGTCTACCACGTACAATTGGTACCCTGTGATGACATCATTTTCATAACCTAGTGCCTGATTATATAAATATGGGATTTTATTTCTTTGAAGATTGCCTTTTAATTTAAAAGAATTAGACATAATAAGCCATGGTACAATAGGCCAATGACGAGCATGTTCTATGCTAAATAAAGTATTATTAATGCTTCCATTGCCCCCAAATCCATCTTTCCTTAAAAGTAGACGCCACCAATAACCTCCATCTGGATACAATGGATAAAGTAGTCTGTTGAATATGTATTCGTATTCAAATCGAAGAAACCCTAAGTTTGTTTTATTGTTTAAAAAAAAGTCTCCATTAAATTCTGTAGGGATGATGGTATCTACTTTTCCATAATTGTATTGTATTCTCCAATTATGAAAAGTATAAGCGCTACCTCTCTTACTAATCGAAAAAGATAGTCGATTTTGCCATAATAGATTTTTTTCTTCGGATGATTTGTAAAAGGCAGGTCTATTGTTTAGTGTTTTGTAGCTTATTTCCTTATTGTAAGTATAAAAAAAATTCCCAGCAAATCCCCATCCATTTTTCCAGTAAGGGTATTCGTAATGCAGTTCGTATTTACCGGTAAAGCCAAACTGTAACTTTGCTTTTAATTTGTCTTTTGCCCCAGAAAAATTAATATGGGTTAAAGCAACTCCATAATTTAATCTTTGAAAGGAATAATTAAAATCCCTTGCCCAAACATTAAAGTTTCTATCTGCCAATTCAAAAATAACATATGGATAAATAAACCAACCTTCTTTGACCATAATTTCGAGATGAACTCTATTTGAGTCAGTGTCCCATTGTTTGATGTTAACATCAGCTTTCGAAAACAAACCCGTACTTAAAAGTCTTTTTTCATTTTCTAGTAAAATTCCCGAAAGAACACTAATATCTATACTGTCGTTTACAGAAACATCCAGTTCTCTTAAAATGGCTTCTCCTTTTGTTTTTTGATTGCCTACAACTGAAATGTGAGAAATAACAACATGATTGGATTGGCCATTAATACTCTGAATCCAAAAAAATAAAAAATAAACAGATACTAAATACCTAAACATTGAGGTAGGTCATTAATGAATCAAACCTGTCTTTTAAATTGTCAATATACTCATCTTGTCCTTCGGACAATCTTACGTCATAGCCAAATCTTTCCAAAGATTGTTTTATTCTAAAATTTTCCTTAGCGTTTGTTTTTACCGTGATTTCTACTTTTGTAGTATTTGGATTATTATTAATAAAGGTGCTGAGCACTTTAATGCCTTCTGATTCAATAATCCGACAGATTTCCCCCATGCTGTAGTTTTGTTCTGTCGTTTCTATGGTAAAAACACTTCCATGTTCCGCAAAAGCATAACTATCCGCAAAATATTGTAGTAATTTTTCCATAGTTATGACCCCTACATATTGATTTTGTTCGTCAACAACTGGAATCAAAGTCAAATCAAACCTAGAAACCTGACCAATAATATCAAAAATATGATCTTTTTCAAAACAATATGGTCTAAATAAACTCAAAGAATAAGAGCCCACTGCTTCTTTAAGGTCATGTAAAACAATGTCTGTCTCACTGATTAAGCCCAAAAATTGTGTATTATTTACAATAGGAAGGTGGCGCACATGGTTTAAATGCATCATGGTCAACACTTCTTCTCCTCTGTCAGATGTTCTGACAGCAGCAAGGTCTGTGGATATTAAATCTTTGGCAGTCAAAATAAAAATACTATTAAGGTGATAAAAGTACAAAAAAAAATCAACTCTATCCCTATTTCGACTTTTCTTACTGTCTGAGAATTTTTTTTCTTTCCATGTTAAATTCATCGTCAGACAACAATCCCCTATTCCTTAAATCCGACAATTTCTGTAATTGACTCAATAATGCATCTTGTTGGCCAGGGACTGTTTTTTCATTAGACATTCTAAATCCTGCACTTCGAAATAAATCAAATTCTGGCTGGATTCTAATGTATGCCAAGTCGTCATGGGTTAAAATGGTATTGACATCGTTCATCCCAAATTCTACTGCTTTTGATAAGTGTTCAAAAGCTTTTTGTTTTTTTTCTGTTAATGAATACGCACAAGCAAGATTAAAATGTGTGGAAGCATCTTGAGGTACTATTTCAATCACTTTTTTAAAATCATCAATGGCATCTTCCAAGTCAAAATCCTTGTATTTTTTAAGCCCTGATTTTTTCAAAGAATTGGCTGAAGACTTATTTTTGAAAGATGCTGGATGGTGTTTGATCGGTGGATTATATTTTTGCATTTGTTCTTGACGACGTTTTTCTAATCTGCCTCTAGGAATCCCTGAAGGTACGCCCATATTGTACTTTTGATCAAATTGTTCATCGGTCATTGACATGATCTTAAATGAATCAATCAGCCCAAGAATAAATGTCAATGGAAGAGAGATGATGGATATGGACAACATGAATAAAAAAAAATAACCTATGAAGCCACCTATTTTACCCAAATAAAGTTTATGTACACCAAAAGTACCAAAAAACATGGCCATTATAGCGGCAAACCACCTACTTTTTCGGTTCATTATTACCTTCAATTTATGTTAAAAAATTTTGCATGTTAATACGGCAATATCGTCACTTATTTCTTCCTCACCTCTAAAAAGATCAATTTCTTCCATCAATTTTTTATTAAACTGTTCGGGATCCATTTTATAATGAAGATCTGTAAAGCTTTCAATGGATCGATCTCCAAAAAATTCATTTTTGTCATTTTGCAAATCAATCAATCCATCGGTAAAACAAACAATCATTGCTTCGCCATCCAACTGAACTACTTCTTCACGAATGTTGGGTAACTTTTCAAATGCGCCAATAAAAGTACAACTACTTTCCAATCTTTGTAAGGTATTATTTAATTTAATCACCGGAGGATAATGTCCAGCATTGACATAACGAAGTGTTCTTTTTTGTAAATCCACTTCAGCTACAAAGAACGTAATATATTTGTCACTCTTGGTAATTCTATAGACAGACTGGTTCAACGCAAAGACAAAAGTCTCCAAATCTCGGTATTGAAAGATTAAACTTTGAATAATGGCTTGAAAATTGGCCATGAGTAATGCCGCTCCTACTCCCTTGCCAGAAATGTCCGCAATACAAAAAGCAAATCTGTTTTGATCAAATCGAATGAAATCTAAATAATCTCCTCCAATGTTAAAGTGTGGACGGTAGATTTTTGATAAGGCAAAATTTTCTTCTGATGGAAGATAATCTGGAATTAATAATTGTTGAACCTGACTAGCCAATTCCATCTCCTGCTTAAATCGCTCTTGCTCGATTTGTTTTTTAAAAAGTCTTTTATTTTCAATCGCTACGGCAATAATATTCGTAATCGTCGTAATAAATTGTATTTTATTGTATAAATCTTCCTTTTCCTTAATTCCGCCAATAAGGGAATACGCAATCGGAATATCTTTATGAAAAACGGGAATTATGATATTAAATCCATCCAAAACCTCAGGATCATCTTGTTTTACCGTGTGGAGTCTTTTGTGTTGGAGTAAAATTGGAATAATTTCATCGGCCTTTTTTTCATTAAAATTAATAAAAGTAGTGCATTGCCAACCTTCATCTTGAATGACAAATAAAGCCATTTTTTCAATACCCATCTCCCAACTCAAAAAAGACTTATACATGTTAAATAAACCCTCAGCGGAAACATTGTCGTTGATTGCTTGTGTAATCGTCAACAAACTCTTTATCTGAAGCTGTTTTAAATTCAACTCCTTTTCCAACTTTTCCAACAAAAATAATTCCCTATTCATGAAGCAAAGATAGTGAACAATTATAGAATCGGGGATTTATGAAATGTTATCTTTTTTATTGTCCTCTTTAAGCATAAATTCTAAAACTTTTTCCCAATTTTTCCAGCCAAATCCATGAAAAAATGAACTATTGTGCCAAATAAGTCGAATTGGACTATTTACCTCCTTCGAAAGTGAAATCATATCTTTTATTTTATGAATAGCTGAGGTAGGTGAATAACCCATATACTTTTTTAAAGTCACATCCATAACTTGAAAAGGGAAAATTTTTAGTTTGGTTGTTTCCTCTTTCTCTAAATCATACCAAAAAAAAGAATATCCTGTCGAAGCCCTATATCCAATTTTTTCTGGATAGCCCATGCTATAATCTTGCTGGATTCCAGCCGAAATTAGTCGACGATACGACTCTGGTAAATTCAATAAAATATAGTGCTGCCTTGACATAGAAATTTTTTTTCCAAGTCTTTTTTCTAGTGCTGTTTTTTCTTCAACTAAATCATCCAAAGACTGATGTGATTGGAAAGAAGGATGTATGCCCACCGTATGTTTTTGGGAAAAATCTACCAACCAATCGTTAAATTCTTTGTGATGCCGATTGTGATTTATATCTTTTTCGTTTGGATTTTTTGCATACAAAATAAAAAACAAGGGATGCTGTCCACTATCAAGAAACAAGTTTTCCAGGTAGTTAAAACTAAAAAATGGATCTAAATTAGGTTGATGATGGCTCTCCCACCTGAACTTCAAATTACGAAACCTCCCTAAAAATATATCTTTAATTACACCCTTCCATTGACGTACACCTTTAAAGGCAAAAGCCCAAACTGAATCAATGTCAATGGTTGGGTTTATGGCAAAAGTTTGGTTTTTTTTGACACATTCTTTTTTCAACCAATCAAATGATGATACAAAGTTTTGCAACCAGAAGTCGATTAAAGGGATATCCAAAAACTGGTTCCGATAGGCCAAACTCTGAGATGCTTTATATCTGCCATACTCATCTTTATCGTGGGGTAAATATTCTTCGTATCGGGACAAAAGGTAAAATATCATTGAAAAAATATCAAAAGGCCACTTTTGGTCATTCTTATGCTCTCCTTCAAAAAAGTAAGGAAAACCACTCTTCATGTCTTGAATAATGGTGATGTTTTGTTTTTTTATTTCCTTTTCCAGCATAATTTGATGTCGTGGAACAAACACAAATTGACTAGGAATTGGCACTGGAACTTCAACTCCATAAAAAATAATACCCGATTGAGCGGAATCGTATTCTTCTGGTTGTATAAATTGAATGTCAACATCATATACATTCGAAAACAGGAATGACACTACGTATTCCAATCTTGGTGTGAGATGATTTGTGACAAAAAAGATCATGGTTCGGTCAAAAACTCTTTACTAAACAACAAAATAAAGAAAAAAGTACTATTTTTACTATCTTTTAAAATCAAAATCGAATACAGATCGTTGTATTGTATTTAATTGCCTCATGAAATACCTTGGTATAGTAATTTTGTACTTGTTCTTTTCACCGATATTCGGTCAAAAGACCTTTCAACCCAAACAGGAAGACCCTGAATTTAAAGGTATTATCTACCGTAAAGAAAACACCGGTCTATTTGCGCTTCATACAAATGGTTATTTTATTTCTTACCATACTGGGAAAATTAAAACATATTATAAAACCAATTATACAAGCTACGAAATAGGTTATTTGAGTGATTCACGAGAGTTCAAACAAAATAGAAATATCCCGATTTCTGTAAATCGGATCTCTAGATCTTTTCGTTTCGGCAAACAAAACCAAATTTTTATATTACGGGCAGGCAAAGGTCAAAAGCGTCTCATTTCTGACAAAGCAAAGAGAAGAGGACTTGCCCTAGGTTATAATATGCAAATCGGCCCGACTATTGCAATTGTTAAGCCGTATTACCTCGAATTGATTTATCAAAAAACAGTGGATAATACAGTAGTTTTGGAACTCCGAGAAGAAAGATATTCAGAAGAAAATGCAGAAAAGTTTTTAGATTATAACAGTGTGTTTGGGGGAGGAAGTTTTGCAAATGGTTTAACTGAACTTTCCATTATTCCAGGGTTGCAAGGGAAGTTAGGTCTCTTCTTTTCTCCAGGAGCCTTTGAAGAATTTGCCAAATCAATCGAGGTTGGCGTAATGGCGGATATTTATGTACGAAAAGTTCCAATCATGGTTGAAACCGCCGCTGTGTCCAATAAATCCTATTTTATAAATTTGTATGCCAATATTGAATTTGGCAAACGAAGTAATTAATTCAACATTATTAGCATCGATATACATGGTAGAATTACCCATTGTACAAGCAGAAACAAAAACTAAAAAACCAGATTGGCTTCGCGTAAAATTACCTATTGGGGAAGATTACAAACGAGTGAGGAATTTGGTGGATGAGTATAAACTTCACACCATATGTCAAAGTGGTAATTGTCCTAATATGGGTGAATGTTGGGGTGCTGGAACCGCCACCTTCATGATTTTAGGCAATGTCTGTACCAGAAGTTGTTCGTTTTGTGCCGTTAAAACAGGCCGACCCAATGAATACGACGAAGACGAACCAAGAAGGGTTGCTGAAGCTATTTTTTTGATGAATGTCAAACATGCTGTGTTAACGTCGGTCAATCGCGACGAACTAAAAGACAAAGGAGCTTCTATATGGTATCAAACCGTTAGAGCCGTGAAAGAAGCTTCACCAACTACTACGATTGAAACCCTCATTCCCGATGTAAAAGCCAATTGGGACGCATTAGAACTGATGATTAGTGGTGGGCAGGAAGTGGTTTCTCACAACATGGAAACGGTGGAACGATTGTATCGACCTGTAAGGCCTCAGGCTAAGTATAGTCGAAGTCTTGAACAAATTATGAGAACCAAAGATTACGGCAAAAGAACAAAATCAGGCATCATGGTTGGCCTGGGAGAAACACCTGACGATGTGTATAAAATAATGGATGATCTGGTCGAACATGGCTGTGATGTTTTGACCATCGGCCAATATCTGCAACCTACAAAAATGCACATCGAAGTGGCCGAATATGTTCACCCAGATTTATTTCAAAATTATAAAGAAATAGGTCTTTCGAAAGGATTCCAAATTGTCGAGAGTAGCCCATTAGTGAGAAGTAGTTACCACGCTGAAAGGCATTTATAAAACTTTATTTTTGACTTTTTCCCGCCACCAAGCCAACAATAATTAAATACTGTGCGGCGATATAAGTGGCCATGATCCAATAGTCTGCTAAGACTATGTCAGCGACAAATTTGTTTATAGCCAAGATCGTATCAGAAATTAAAAACAGTATGGCACCTAGAACTACTTCTCGGTAAGCAGGTAACGAAGATTTTCTAAGCATCGAAAAAATGGCCATCGTTACTATCGAAAAAATGTAAAGACCAACATGGATTTTCATGTCGCCAAGATGTGGCCATAAATATATCAACATACCCAGGGCAAAAACGGTTAAAATACCGATAAAAACCACTTTCTTTCGAGTAATGGACTCTTTGTCTTTTTTGAATATAGCTATATAACACCATTGCATGAGTAAAAATGAAATCAATCCTAATAGGAAAAAAGATTCATGATCAAAAAGCAAAAATATGTCTCCAAACAAGGCGAAAATCAATCCCAATAACACCATGTTTTGTTGCTTTTGTTCGGTAGAAATATAAAATCCTATCAAACTGGCAACGATTAATGGTTTGGTCACCACAATATAGTCATGAAAATGCAACATCGAAGCCACATGAGCCGCTACGATAAATAGAAAAAACAGGGAAAATCGCTGATATTGTGAGAAAAGGGATACTAACATGTTACTCGAGGACCGTTATTTTAAGCATATTGGTTCGGAATCTTTTATGTAAAGGCATACTACCCGTATTGACCACTATATCGCCCACTTCGACTTCTCCTTCATCTTTGAGAATATTATTTAAGTCTTCGATGGTTTCGTCCGTCGTTGTAAACTTTGTGTACAAATAAGGCACTACACCCCATACTAAAGATAAAGTACTCAACATATAAGCTCTATCCGAAAAAATGTAAATATTACATTTAGGCCTGTAGCTGGATATTTTAAAAGCCGTATACCCATTGACAGTTAATCCAAGGATGGCTTTAGCTGAGATTTCTGCGGCTATTTTAGGTGCATTCAAGCAGACAACATCGGAAAGGTAGGTTTCAGATTCGGGGTCAGGTTTTGATCTTTTGCCATGCATTTCGTACTGTGTTTCGGCATGAGAGATGATTTTATTCATTGCTTCAACCACGAGAGTGGGGTGTTTGCCTACCGATGTTTCTGCACTCAACATGACCGCATCTGCACCGTCCAAAACAGCATTGGCTACATCAGTGATTTCGGCTCGTGAAGGCGATGGATTGTGTATCATACTCTCCATCATTTGAGTGGCTACGATCACGGGTTTCGCTTTCTCTATACACTTGGCAATAATCGTTTTTTGAAGTCCTGGTAATTCTTGCATGGGTAGTTCTACGGCAAGGTCACCCCTTGCGATCATGACTGCGTCCGAAGCTTTGACGATGGCTTTCAAATTTTTTATTGCCTCAGGTTTTTCTATTTTGGCAATCACTTTAGCATAGTGATTTTTTGCTTTAATCCGTTTTTGCAAATCAGTAATGTCTTTGCCTGTTCGTACAAATGAAAGGGCAATCCAATTTACTTTTTGTGTTAAAATAAACTCTAAATCTGCTAAATCTTTAGCTGTCAATGAAGGCTGACTGATGACCGTATCTGGCAGATTAACCCCTTTATTTGAAGATAATACATCGCCATATAAAACCTTTAATTTGACCTTATCTTTGCCATTGGTTTCCAAGACCTCCAGAATGATTTTGCCATCATCTACCATGACCCTTTCGCCTACTTTGACATCTTGAGCAAAGTGGTCATAACTCATGTAGATTTGTTTTTTTGTTCCTAGGCATTCGGTATTGGTAAACGTTAATATGTCGCCGGGTGCTATCAACAATTCGTTGTTTTCTATTTTGCCAACACGCAACTTAGGACCTTGCAAATCCGCTAAAATACCGACGTGAAGGTTGTATCTTTCATTGATTTCCAAAATGTTGTTGATCACTTCTTGGTGAACATCATGAGTAGCGTGCGAAAAATTGAGACGAAATACATTGACACCTGCTTGAATTAACTCTAGTAAATTTTCTTTCGTCGAACAAGCAGGGCCAACAGTAGCTATAATTTTGGTCTTTTTATGATTGGCTATGGGAACTAATGGTGCCATTATTATATAAAATTTGAATAAGCTGGCAAAGATAGTGTATTTTTTACAATAATTAGATTACACCCCTTTTTTGATATGGAATAAATATCTACTTTAATAGTAATTTTCCGTAGATTAAATATCATTCTAATTACCTACCTAGATTGATTTGTCAGAAACAATTTCTGAAGAAAATAGTGTTTGGATTCCCAGAGTTTGGTATTCTCTCCGATCTTACGGCTTGCCAAACTATAGGTTATGTTTTCATCATTTTATAATAAACAAAAATTTAAATTGTTGTCACAGTACATGACAGGTTTTAATTATGACTCCCATAACATAAAGATTGTCTTCATGTTACAATTTGATTTTACTAATCTCTTACTGCCTGATGCTGGCGGGCACTTACTTTTTTCATCGACAAAAAAGTAAGCAAAAAGTCTCGGCCTAAAAAAGGTAATGGCAAGCACCGTTCACTTTCGAATCTTCATGCTTTTTCTTTTGCCTCGACAAGATTTTGCTTTATTATTCTAGCTTGTTTTGGCAAAAGACGAAATTCCGATTCTTCGTTCACTATCACTGTTTTTAGGCTGCGGAGACGTTAAAGAAAACATTTTTTGTCATGTACTGAGAATTATTGTCTACTTTGAGACTATTCTGAAAATGGGTGTTACCCCTTATCAATAAACTATTATTTGGAAAAAGGAACTAAGACCACCTGATTATTTGTAAAATACTTGAGAAAAAGATTACTTCAGAATAAAATTTCAGTTCAACCCACTAACACATTAGTAAATTGTTGTATGTGTATTTGTTTGATATGTTAATGTGGCAAAACAAAAACACAGGGAAAGATAAAAACCATTATTTTTGTATTGATAATTTATTCTAACACCGACAATGTGAATAAAAAGGCAGAAAACTAAAAAATCTATACCTAAAAATATGAGGCGCGCTTTAAGGGGGTAAGGAGGACAAAGAAAAAAGCCAGATGATAAACATTGTCAAAAAAATTATGGTTTATGAAACACAAATTTTGTATCTTTGGTGAGGTGTAAACAACAAGCTTTGATCACCAAGATCAATAATTTGCCTGATAGTAATATAGTGTACGCAACCTTAAAGGAATATTACGGCATACATTACAGCAGATTTATACTTGGAGATTCCTTTTCGTTTGCTGATACCACCGCTTTAGCTTTGATGGCAGATTTATGTCCTCTTGAGTATGGAAAAGTAGTCTATAAGGCGAGGGAAATTCTGCTTGGAGAAGGATTTAGAGAAGAAGGTGATTTTGAGGATAATTGTCTGAGTGTGGAATTCAGAAATAAGAAAGAAAATCCTCATAAAGTAAGAGAACCGAATGATTGCCTGATTTATCCAAATCCGGTACAAGACAAGGTATCTATCCGTTCCGGCTTTGAAATGTCAGGAATTCAAATATTCAATTCTTTTGGAGCTTCTGTTTATTATAATAATCGTATATTGGGAATGAATCACGAAATATTTTTAGATTCCTTTCAGGATGGAGTATATTACTTTTCGATTTATGGCGTAAACGGAGAGAAGAAATTCAAAAAGGTAGTCATCATTCATTAAGTAGCAGAAATGAATATTTCAAATATGTTTAAATACATAATAATATTATTTTTTGTGTGTGGGACGATTAGTTCGTCCTACGCACAAAAAAATGATTATGTGTGGCTATTGGGTGGAAATTCGAGGAATATATTTGGTCTTGGCTATCAATGGGGCACCATGATCGCTGATTTTAATGAAGAGGTGATCCGTTTTACGTACGACAGCCTGGTAACCATGGATTTTGGCGGGACAAACATATCATTATCAGACAATGATGGTCATTTATTAATGTACTCAAATGGAATGGGGGTTCATGGAAAAAGTCATACACCTATTTCCGGTTTGGATACTATCGGCCATGGCAATTATTGGGAGCGATTCAATCGGAAAAATTATTTACCCGATGGGTCTGACTGGCCTGGAGGTCTGCCCATCAATCAATCGATATTTATAGTTCCTGCTATTGATCAAAAACATTATTTAATTTATTATCCAAGACATACTCTTGAGATTGAAAATAACCTGGAAGTAATTAAAACATCCGCATTGTTAGAAGCCAAAGTTCAAAAAGATATAAGCGGTCTTCCAGATAATACTTTATATAAGGACAAGATAATTCAAAATGGTACATTTAAAAGAAATA
>JBATMZ010000165.1:0-4440 GCA_049290115.1 Saprospiraceae bacterium
AACAGTTGTACAGAGCTTTTACTATATTAAAAAATGAAAAATATCATAATCCATAATTAAACATGAGCATAACATTAATCATTGTCGTATTCACTTCACTTATATCACTTTGGGCATTTAATAATCCAAATGTGTTTTCAAAACTTAAACATGTTCCAGCCATAGAACAAAAAAATGGGGAATATTATCGTATGCTTACTTCAGGTTTTCTTCATGGAGATTACATACACTTGTTTTTAAACATGTTTGTTCTTCACGAATTTGGCCGTTTTGTTGAAAGTTATGTCATAAACCTTTTCGGTGACCTACCTGGAAAAATTATATTTCTAGTGACATATTTGGTGATGATTATATTGGCCGACTTACCAACTTTTATAAAACATAAAGAAAATCCTTATTTTGCCAGTGTAGGTGCATCTGGAGCGGTTTCTGGCATTGTATTTATGTATATTCTTTTGAAACCATGGGCCATGTTAGGCCTTTTTGCCATTATTCCTATTCCTGCCATTATTTTTGGTGTATTGTATTTGTGGTATTCATCCTGGGCAAGTAAAAATAGCCATGATCTTGTGGA
Organism: Saprospiraceae bacterium; assembly: GCA_049290115.1. Classification (GTDB taxonomy): domain Bacteria; phylum Bacteroidota; class Bacteroidia; order Chitinophagales; family Saprospiraceae; genus OLB9. Next base: position 575 of record JBATMZ010000165.1, read on the forward strand.
TCACGATGCACATTTCTATGGAGCCATAGCAGGAATTTCTATTCTCATCGCCTTGCAACCTAGTATCATTCGTATATTTTTCGATAATTTAATTCAAGGATTTCCATACTAAATCTATTGTGCTTTTAAATCGTAGAATAAGCTGACATTTTGTCATTGATTTAATATTAATGCCTATCTTTGCAGCCGCAAATAGATTTATAAATGTACGACGATAATATCACTTTGACAGGTGTAGGTAAGGAAATTGATCAAGATAAGCAAGGTGAAGTTTTGTATTATGCTACAGAACGACCTTTTTCAAAATTTTTTTACATTGAATCTTATGGATGTCAGATGAATTTTAGCGACTCTGAGATTGTTGCTTCTATTTTGGCAGAACAGGGTTATAGCCCTACTAGAGAGATGGAAAGTGCTCAATTAATCTTGGTCAACACTTGTTCCATCCGTGAAAAAGCAGAAGATACCGTTCGCCAGAGAATTTCTGTTTTCAACAGATTGAAAAGAGAAAAACCTGATCTTTTGATTGGCGTTTTAGGTTGTATGGCAGAAAGAATGAAACATAAATTACTAGAAGAAGAAAAACTCGTCGATCTTGTGGTTGGTCCTGATGCGTATAGGGATTTACCCAATTTATTGCATCAAGCAGGGGGAGGGGAGCAAAGCATCAATGTCTTATTGTCTAGGGAAGAAACGTATGCGGATATATCTCCTTTACGCCTTGAGTCAAATGGCGTTGTTGCATTTATCTCCATAATGCGAGGATGTGACAATATGTGTTCGTTTTGCGTAGTGCCTTTTACAAGGGGAAGAGAAAGGAGCAGAGATGTATATTCTATTTTGGCTGAAGCGGAAGATCTTTACAACAGAGGGTATAAAGAAATTACCTTATTGGGACAAAATGTGGATTCATACAAATGGCAAAATCCCGATGGAACAGAACACGTAAATTTTGCCCAGCTACTCGAAAAAGTGGCCAAAGTAAACCCAAAATTAAGGGTTCGTTTTACAACGTCTCACCCTAAGGATATCACGGATGAAGTTCTTTATACTATTAAAAAATACGATAATATCTGTAAGTATATTCACCTGCCTGTTCAATCAGGTAATTCTAGAATATTGGATTTGATGAATCGAACGTACGACAGAGATTGGTATATGGAAAGGGTAACATCCATTAAAAGAATTATACCTGATTGTGCTATTTCTTCTGACATTATAACTGGATTTTGTTCTGAAACAGAAGAAGAACATCAAGATACAATTTCTATGATGAAATGGGCGAAATATAGTATGTCGTACATGTATTTTTATAGTGAACGACCGGGAACTTTAGCCGCAAGAAAATTGACAGATGATATACCGCTTGACGTTAAAAAACGTAGGCTTAGCGAAATTGTCGAATTGCAACGCAATTTATCTCAAGCGCATAATTTACATGATGTAAATAAGACTTTTGAGGTGCTCATTGAAGGTGATTCGAAAAAATCAGATCAGTATTTTAGAGGACGCACGACACAAAACAAAATGGTTGTATTTCCTAAAGTACAAGGATTTGGACCAGGTGATTACTTGATGGTGCATGTCCATGAAGCTACAGCCGCAACGTTGAAAGGATTAGCTATTTTATAATACAAAACATTATTTTGAATATTCAAGGCGTTAAACAAAGATTTGGTATCATTGGTAAATCTCCTCATTTAGAGCGGGCTTTGAGTACGGCTATTCGGGTTGCAGGAACTGATTTAAGTGTGCTAATACAAGGTGAGAGTGGGGTAGGAAAAGAAGTGTTTAGTAAAATTATACACGAATTAAGTCATCGAAAACACAATAGTTTTATTGCAGTCAATTGTGGAGCCATTCCTTCGGGAACTATTAATTCTGAACTATTTGGGCATGAAAAGGGAGCTTTTACCGGGGCTGTATCAGATAGAAAAGGTTATTTTGAAACAGTCAATGGCGGTACGATATTTTTGGATGAAGTAGGTGAAATGCCTTTAGACACTCAATCCTATTTACTTCGAATTTTGGAATCTGGTGAATTTATAAGGGTGGGCTCTTCCAAAGTAATGACAACAGATGTACGGGTTATAGCAGCTACAAATGTATTACTAGAAGATAAAATAGCAGCGGGAAAATTTAGAGAAGATCTTTTTTATCGACTGAATACTGTTCCCATTAGAGTCCCTGCACTTTATGAGAGATCAGAAGATATTTATATGCTGTTGCGTAAATTTGCAGTGGATTTTGCGGAAAAATATAAATCAAAAGCGATACAGCTGACACCAGATGCTAGGAGTTTACTTGAAAACTACAGATGGCCAGGTAATATTCGAGAATTAAAAAATTTGGTCGAGCAAATGGCAGTTTTATCTGAAAACGACTTAGTGAATCTCGACGAATTATTGACCCTTGCACCACAATTAAAATCAAGGAATTTGCCATCTTCGCTTGGTACTAGTACGGGAGAATCTTCTTTTCAAGAAAGAGAATTATTGTTTAAGTTTTTGTTAGACATGAAAGCAGATTTGAATGATTTAAAATCTTTGGTCTTTGAATTAGTGAGAAGCAATGATTTAGATATGCCAGACATGAACGTTTTTAAAAATAAAGGTCCAGTCAATCCAACTATTGATAATTATAGTTTTTTAACAAAGAAAAATGAAGATTATGATCAAGCTATCGAAGAGTTTGATTCATCCGAAAAACCTTCCATCATCATTCGGTCACAAAGAGATGAAAAATATCACGATTCCGAATTGGTTGAAGACATGCTTTCCTTAGAATCGATGGAAAAATTTATGATAAAAAAAGCTTTAAAAAAGTACAATAACAGAAGAAAAGATGCCGCTGAAGAGTTGGGTATTTCTGAACGTACACTCTATCGAAAGATCAAAGAATTTGATATACCAGATTAAATGAATGGGCTTTGTATTGGCATGATTATTGAAAATATAACATATATCCCTTTCCAAAAACAGACAGCCTTAGAATTTCTAAGGCTTTTTTTATATAATGGAGAATCTATATTTATCTGTTAAAAAAAATATAAATATTCGAAAAGAAATAAATTATTCGCTAAACGGGTGTATTTTTGTTTTTGATTAATTCATTTATCTTAAATTAAAAGTTAATACCATGAGGAATTTGATTTTATTGTTTTCTTTTTTAATGATTGGTTCGCTTTCTGCAAACGCTCAAGCGTGTTCAAAAGCTACTGCAGGAAAAGCATGTTGTGCAAGTAAAAAAGCATCTTCTACAACTTCTGCATCATCAAATGCTGAAGCTGATTTAGCTGCTGAAGCGAATGGTAATATCACTAAAAGAACTTGTGAAATTTCTGGAACAACCGCTTACTATCAAAAATCAGTTTGCGAAAAATCTGGAAATGTTTCATGGGAAGAAGTTCAATATGACACAGATGCAAAAAAATTCACAAAAGTTGCTGCCGCTAGTATGGAAAAAGATGCAGTTACAGGTGAATTATTGAAAAAAGAAGGTAAAGCTTGTTGTAAAGGTGACAAGGCTAAGTCTTGTTCGGCTAAAGATTCTAAAAAAGCATGCGCTGCTGAAAAAGAAAAACAATAATCCTATACCTTTCTACATAAAAAAGTCCCACCGTATGATTTACTGTGGGACTTTTTTGTTTTAATGTTTTCATCCTTCGAAAAACTCCCGTATCTTTAGGGCAACATTCTGTCTCCCCAATGAGAATGTATAAACCTAACCATGCGCTTAAGAATATTCCTATTCAGCTTTATAGCTATTATCTTTTTTTCAAAGAATCTTGCAGGACAATGTTCGATTGCAAGGGATATCTCCATTTTAGATAATGACACCACCTATGTTTCCTTAGTTGTTGATGG
>JBATMZ010000166.1:0-23552 GCA_049290115.1 Saprospiraceae bacterium
ATATAATTGTACTTAACTTTTAATGCTTCATGATTTTTAAGCTTATTTTTGTTTTCATTCATTAAACTATCAATTACATTAATATAAATTTTTTTATCCTTTAATAAACATGTAATCATTCCTTTATAGCTATCAAAATCCGATTTGTAGTTATTTTCCAAGAGTATACTGAGTTTATGATAATCTTCCAAGCTCTTTTCCCTTTCGAATATTATGTTTTTTGTTTTTTCTGAAATGATAAATAACTTATCATTCAAAATTTTTAGATTTTCTAAATTTTTAGATAGTGTTTTGGTTGTGATATTTACTGACTCTGTAATAATTAAATTATCTTTGGCCGTTTGAGAAGCTATAGCTCTTTCTTTATCATCAATGTAATTTAATACTATTGAAACAATCAAAATCAAAAAGCCAATAAATAAAATTATCTTAGTATAATTTCTTTCTGTCTTACTTTCAGGGTTTGAATGTCTTGTTTGGTAAATCAACAAAAAGAATAATAACAAATTTGAAATCAAACTAACAAAAAATGACATATTATATTTATTTAGAGATTTTGATTTTTAAAGTTTTTAAAACAAGTTGCCTTTTTTCATCTTTAAAGATAGCTCTCTTGTCCTTTTACACTAAGTGAAAATATAAAAATGATAACAAGAGAATAAAAGTGTTTCATGTATTTGTTTTTTATTAGTTAAATAAATGCAACAATTTGGCCAAATATTTTTTAGATTTCATTTTTATGAAAATATTATTTCATAATTTCTAGTTGATTGTGTCATTGGGTGTTTGAACCGTTTTAGTAGATATTAATTTAATTTAAACATTAATAGTTTTAGTATGAAAAAGTATATAATTTTAATTTTCACTTTTTTGGTGTATGGAAATATTTTTGCACAAGACTGGAGTGATAAAATTGTAAAAGTAGATTCTTTTAATTTACCTAAGTCAGAACTATATGATAAAGTAAAGTTGGCTATTTATGATGTTTTTGTAAGTGGGGAAGAATCAATTCAATTAGATGATAAAGAAAAAGGTGTTTTAATTGGGAAAGGTAGTTTCTTAACTCCTGATATAAGAAATGGTTTTGGAACAGTTTTAGGTAGTAGGTCTATTTTCTATAAGTACACAATTGAAATAAAAGACAACAAGTATAGAATAACCATTTCGGACCACACTCATGAGATTATAGGTCGGTTTGATGGTCAAAGGCCTTTGCATCCTTCAGGGCAAATAAAATTAACTGATAAACTTTGGAATAAATATAAAAGTGAATGTAATGAAAACGCCGAAAAAGTAATACAATCACTTATTGCAGCTATTAACAAACCAGCATCGGACTTTTAATCTTTAATACAAGAGGAAATAGATTTTATCACAAGTGTCAAAACAAACGCCAAGGAGCTGCCTAGAGCGACCGGAGAAGGATAGCTGTTGATATCAAATTGTCAAAGCTGGTAGATGTGGTTGTGGAGCATAGTTTGAAGGAAAGTGAAGAAGAAGGTGGTGAATCAAGCTACTTAGTGCCATGACAATTTTTATAGTTTTTGCCACTACCGCATGGACAGGGTTTGTTTCTGGAAGCACCTACAAAACCATTTTTTTCAACATTTTCATGATCGTCTTTAACGAAATCAATTTCTGCCAAAGAGGGAACACGAAATGAAAATGTTGTGGAATTATTTTGATTTGTGACGGCAAAATCTCCCATGGAAATAATATCCATTCCTATCAACATAGAACATCCCGTCAGCTTTGCCTCAAGAACCTGGACGTTTTCTATTAGAACATGATTTGGCAAATAAAGATCAACCAGATACACGTTTACAATAGAATTACCGGCAGCATGGTTGGTTTTAGTTTGAGAAACAGCTACCAAACCTAAATGTGCGGCAAATTTCTCATCGATAGCGCAAATACTTGCACCGGTATCCCAAAGTGTTTTGCAGGAGCTTACATTATTCCCTCCGGGGCCTTTTCCCATAGAGGGTAAAGAAACGCCAATGTCAGTAACTAAATGCTTTACCCTACTTGGAAATTTTAATGTAAATGACCTACCTACAGGATGCATTAAAACGAAACCATAGGTGTGTAAAATGTTACAGTATATGCCGTGTCACCTTTAGTACAAAACTGCAAACAGAAATTACCTAACCCGAAGTTTTCAACTCCGTAAAAGTAAGCAAGTGCTTTATCGTCAAAAGTTTTGACAACGTCTTTGTCGACAATTACTAAATGTTTGTTATTGTATTTTTTTATTAATTCCCCTTGGTTATCTATATACCAACTAAAATTATCTTGAACGGTAGTATGTGACCTGATCGTCATAGGATGTTGTTTATTTGCTTGTGCAACAAAGATACATTGTTTTGCAAAATATGTCAAATATATTTTACGTATTTAATTCATTTATAACATATTGTAAAAAATTAAATATGTCATTACCGCTAGGATGAAGTTTCCTTGCTTTGAATCGGGCCAATACCCTTTAGAGATATTGCTGTTACCGAAAATAGGATCCTTTCATTGACTAAAAAACAAAAATGATGCGAGACAAACCGACAATTCTGTATCTCATAATTAGGTAAAGTATTGCAACAACTTTTTTTACACAAAAAGATACAAATAAAATATAATTGTTAGTTTGGGGTAAATATTGGTATTATGAGGAGAATCCACGTACTGATTTTACTTACACTTTTGGCGTTGGTTGGTTGCAAAGAAAACACCACAAACCATTATGCTGATGAAGCACTAAAAAAAATTGATGAGGAAAAAAGTAAGTATCCTACCCCCGAATTGGTTGAAAAAAGTGTTGATGCTAGAAGGTTGAAAATAAACAATGATGGGTTTAGTATCTCTTCCAATAATGAACTTACAAAACTTAAATCTCTGGTCAATGATCAAAATATTGATATATGTAGGGTTACATGGGTGTGGGTTAGTGCCATTCCCGGTTACGACGACATAGGTATGGAATTGGTATATGAAAAAAATACAGGAAGACTAACTCTTACTTATGCCGATAATGGGGTTAAGGAAGAATATTTAGGTGTATCTCCTGATTGTTTGAACAAATTCTTTAAGTCAGGGAAAAGAAAGATTTACATGATTGACACATATTGCGACGGGGTAAAGTATAGTTTTAACTCAGAAAAGCTATATGAGAAAGAAAGAGGTATGAAGCCATCCCAGGACGAATTAAATGGAGAAGTTAAGTGTGTCATTGATTTTATTAAAAGTAGAGGTTCAGGCTCTAATGTAAAAGAATGGTCAAATGTAGCAATTCACGGGATGTATTGGGTTGTAAAATGCACTTTTGAAAACGAGACAGAATGGTTTTATATTCAGCACAATGCAGTAGTAAAATCAAAAAAGGCTTGAGATGAAAAAGAAAGTGATACAATTTTTATTGAAACCCAAACAAACAATAAGTTTTACACAAAATCAAAAGGGTTATTAAGCGTACCACCTCACAAAAAACAATAATAACAATTTAATCTTATAACAAATGAAACCCTTGCTTAAATTCTTAATAGTTACTATTGGCCTGATTGGCACGATTTCTTGCAATAAAGAAACCAACAAAGATAAATGCGAAGATTGTGTAATAAATACATATAAATGCGACAAAGAAGGGGGCGAAATCAGATGGAAAACCAATGGAGAAAACGAGGTTGTTTCTGCCGGATACTTTTCTGCAAATCAGGGTGGACCAACTCAAACTCAGCAACATTTTGATTTTGCCGGAAATTTTGAAAGCTGTGGTGGTGATTTTAGTGGAAGCACAGATTTGTCAATTAAAAAATTTGGTGTGGGTTTGTTTAGCTTTTATTACACTGTCCTTTACACTAAAGACTTTTGCGGAGAAAAAACATTACTAAGTTCATCAAAAAGTGATGATTATTTAGAAATTACCAGATATGATGGCAAAACTGCCGATGGAAAATTTTTATTACAAGAAAAAACAGGCGGAGCCACACAATGTAAGCCGGATGTTTGGATGGCCGAAGGAACGTTTTCAAACATTCCAGTGTATTAAGTTAGTGTAAAATTGTATATCATTATTTAATTTTTATCCTTTTATTTGTTTACGCCTTGTAACCTTATCGACGTTTTTTTGAATGAATTGAACAAAGCCAGTATTGTCGATCTTTGTGGATATTTTCAATGACTCAAATGACTCCTGGAGTTCGTTGATATCGCTACGTAATCCAGAAACTTCACCCAAAAGTTTTTTATCTCCTGCCGGTCCCGGAATATCAAAGGCCAATTTTGGATAGTCTAATACCCTGTATTTCTCCAAGGCTTCGACGGCCATTAGAAGGAGTTTGTTCGGTATCCCTTTCATCTTACCGTTTGTCCCACCATCCACAATCCTTTCAGATCCGTCAAACCGTGCCCAATATCCATCCCGGCCATTAGATACAATATGTTTGGATAAAAGCTAAAACACATTATTGAAAATTAATATATATCTTTGTGAAATAAAATACTTAAGATGATAAGGAACTTAATTTTTGGATTACTTCTACCAATTCAATTATTTTCACAAAATATTGAAATAAAAGGGTCGGCAATAGGAACCATTAAAATCAACGGAGTACATGAGGGCTCAGCTTTTGTTGCCGGTACCGATAGGACAGTAATAACTTGTAGCCATGTAATTCAGGATTTTAAGGAGATATATTATCAAGACATGGACGTCAGGGACACACATAAACTTACTGTTATTTATAATGATAAAGAACGTGATTTTGCGATCTTATTAGGAGAGAACCAAATTACAACTAAGCCTTTAAAATTAGGGGTGCCAAATAAATTTCCACTTGGACACAAAGTAATGTATTTAGGTTACGATGTTAGAGAAAGTAAAATAGATATAACTTTTCGGTATGACTTTGGATATATAACGTGTATTGGGACATCTTTCAGTGTATACGGAAATAGCCCTGTTGATTTTTTTGAATATGAGGGAATAGCTATAGGAGGATTTTCAGGAGGACCAGTTTTTGATCTTACTAATAATTGTGTTATTGGTATCATAACCGAGTTGTATAAAGTTATTGATTCTAAAGGAAATATTAGGCATTTCAATAGGGCTTTTACTATAAATGAGATTGACAGATTATTTAATGGGCGATAGTATAATAATCTTTTATAATTTTCATCAATCTAATCTTTACCAATAACACGACCTGGTTTATAACTTGTTGTTTTGCTGAAATTACAACATAGCTTTATAAGTCATTGACAGCCAGTATAAAAACAAAAGCCCCTCAATCAACAAAGATTAAAGGGCTTTTAGGTGGGCCCACCAGGACTTGAACCTGGGACCTACTGATTATGAGTCAGGTGCTCTAACCAACTGAGCTATAGGCCCTCTTTTAAAAAGAGCACAAAAATACACATTAAATTATTTTTGTACCCCTTTTTTTAAAAAGAAAAATTAAGGTTGTTGAATTTCTTTGGATACATCCTCCGTTTCCTTTTCTTCCTGGGTCACATTTTTAAAAAAGTGTCTGTAGAATAACAGGATGGAAACCACGCCACAAAAAATAGAGGAATCGGCCACATTAAATACAGGCCTGAAAAACTCAAACCTATTGCCGCCTACGACAGGCATCCATTCTGGCCAGGTAGTGTCAATCATAGGGAAATAAAACATATCGACCACCTTTCCAGTCAAAAACTTGCCATATCCTCCTCCTTCGGGAAATAGGGTGGCTAATCCTCCGTGGAAATAAGATTCGGAAAAAATCAAACCGTAAAACATACTGTCAATAATATTACCAATGGCACCGGCAATGACCATCGAAAAAGCAATGATTAGTCCCGTAGATTCGTTTTTGTCGATCAAATTTTTCAATAGGTAGATGAGAAATCCTGCCATAAATATCCGGAAAACACTCAAGATGTATTTGCCTATTTCACCGCCATAAGACAATCCAAATGCCATACCTTCATTTTCGATAAAATGAATTTTAGCCCACGATTGGCCTAATATATCAAACCCATCTCCGTATAGTATATTCGTTTTTACCCAGATTTTTAAGGCTTGGTCTAAAAACAATATGATAAAAATTGTGAAAACAGGAATCCATTTCTTTTGCATATACATGGTTTATAACAGGGCAAAAATAGAGAATCCTTTAAAATATTTATGCATGGTATTCAAATCAAATGTCATGTATGGGTTAAATCTTTCACATTATATACAAATGATTTCTGGTTTTCGACGAAATGGAATACTTTGTGCCAAATTCATAAATAGCACTTTGTATGGAAGAACCATCGGTTTACTATGTAATATGGGAACAATTTAAACTAACTTCATGGTGGGAGTGGATCAGCACCATTTCACAAGTAATTAGTGTTTTTTATGCCCAAAGAAACAATGTTTTGGTCTATCCGTCAGGTATCGTCGGCGTAATTATTGCTGCTTATTTGTATTTTTTTGTAGCATCTCCACCACTCTATGCCGAAGGTTCTGTACACCTCTACTATTTTGGAATGAGTTGTTACGGTTGGTATCTTTGGGTTCAAAAGGACAAACTAACCGTCTATGTATATCCGATCAGTTGGGCAAAGAAAAAAGAAATTATCGTTGCCCTGATTTTATGTTCGATTAGTTTTTTACTGCTCTTTGTTTGGCTTGAATATTTTACCAATAGCAATACATCTTTGTTGGATTCCTTTGTCAGTGCTACAGCGATCACGGCTATGTGGATGATGGCCAAACGGAAAATAGAAAATTGGTTGTTTTGGATGGCTTCCAATATTGTAGCTATACCCTTACATGTGTACAAGGGCTTCTATCTTTTTGCCTTGATGTTTTTTCTGTTTTTATTAATGGCCGTCTACGGTTACTTCAAATGGAAAAGAGAATTGAGGTAGATGATTCGTTAATGAGGTTGATAATGGAGGATAACAAAATTACAGAATAAAAGACTTCTTTGTTGTGAAAGTAAAAATACCGTTTCCATAAAATAAAAAAGCCCTGAAACAGGGCTTTTCTATCTATTCAACCTTTACTAAAAACAATGCACCAATCAAAAACGGTAGTTTTTCATTTACCTTCCTTCTTGGTGATGCAAAGTTACATTAGTTGTACGTGAGTATCAAGTCAATTAACGAATATTAACAAAATATTATTTTGAATTTAACGAGGATAATTATTGTGACAAAATATTGTATTGAGTATTGCGCAATTTCAGGGGAAATGCCGTGTGATTAAGTAAGTGGCTTTAGGATTTAAAATGATAAAAGCGAATCATTTGTAATACATTATCGATCAACTTTTTACCTTCTTCAGAGAACTTGTTTTTTTGGTTATCGTGGTTGTATAGCACGGCCAACATAAAATTGTCCGCTATAATTTCTTCGGGGTGAATGATGTATTGCGTATTGTCTTTTATTTTGGTAAAAAATTGTTGGGTTTGCTTTAAAGGCATCGTTGTATGCCCCCATTCATTTGTTTGAACCACATACTTTCCATTGTCCCATTGAATCGGGTAAAGGTCAAAGGACAAATAGTCAAAAAAGTGGGGTGTTTCTTTTTTCCAAGCCGAAAACTTACTTGAAATGAGGGGGATAACCAAGGTGGTTTGATGCTCGTCGTTGATTTCCAAGGCATATTGTCTCGTGACACCATCTGGATTAGTCAATAAATTTTCTGCCAAAGGCCCTTTTATCACAGGAACGGATGACAGTTTTTTAAATCCTATCAATTGGTATAAACTATCCCTTAAAGGCATATGATTTTTCGATAGAATGTGAAATATTTCGTGGATTAATACGGGAATTTGTTCTTCATGAACATAGTTTTCAAATATATTTTCTGGAATAAAAATAATATTTCCTCTAGTATAATACACGTGTTTTCCATAGTGATTTGTTTTTATCTTCACTAAAGATATAGGTGGCCAAGCTTTTTCGTTTACTTTTTCAACCATCTTTTTTGCCTCTTTCAAAGAATAAATTAGTAGCTCTATTTCAGAAGATTCCCAAGGAGACACTTGGGTGGCTAAAAATTTTTTAAACTGGACTAACACTTTTTCTCTTGTACTATTTTGAGTTTTGGACTGCATTTGAATCGACATATCCAACGAGGTGATATGGTCAAAAAAGCCTTCTACATCAGCTGCAATGATTTGAATCGAGGCTTGTGTACTGTCTAAAAATATCGGTGTTGATGAAGATTTGTCATGTAATTTTGGTTGTACTGAACAACGGGAAGACGTAAAAATAAACAATAAAAATAGAAGGGAAATTGGAGGTAGGATGTTGATTTTTTTCATAGTATTACCTTTACACTAACATCGATAAATTAATCCTATTCCTTTGAATATCTACATCCAAAACTTTGACCATGACTTCTTGCCTTAAGGTCAATACTTCGGCAGGAGATGAAATAAACCGAGTGGAAATTTGTGAAATATGTACCATGCCATCTTGCTTAACACCTATGCTAACAAAGGCACCAAAATTGGTGATATTGGTGACAATACCAGGCACGATCATACCGGCTTTGACATCATTTATCTCTTTAATATTTGGGTCAAAAGCAAATAATTTTGCCTCGCCCCTAGGGTCTAAACCTGGTTTTTCTAGCTCTTTAAGAATATCTTTGAGGGTAGGAAGACCAACCTTATCGGTTACATACATTTCCGGCTTAATGGACATCCTCAACATTTTGTCTTTCATCAATTGTACGACTGTAACATTCAAGTCCTTGGCCATTTTTTCAACTATAGGATAGGATTCTGGGTGAACACCTGTATTGTCCAAGGGATGTTTACCGCCACGTATTCTCAAAAATCCAGCACACTGCTCAAAGGCTTTTTCTCCCAATCTTGGGATAGACAACAACTGTTTTGTTTCGGTAAATTCTCCGTACTCATTGCGGTATTCTATGATATTTTTAGCTAGGGTAGGGCCTAAACCTGATACATAGGTAAGTAAAGGTTTGCTAGCTGTATTCAAATTGATGCCCACGCGATTCACGCAACTTTCGACCGTCAAGTCTAGCTTGTCTTTTAACTTACTTTGGTGGACATCGTGTTGGTATTGACCTACCCCGATAGATTTTGGGTCAATTTTGATCAATTCTGCTAATGGGTCCAAAAGACGGCGCCCTATAGAAACAGCCCCTCTGACTGTAATGTCGTGGTTTGGAAATTCTTCTCTTGCAATTTCAGACGCAGAATAAATGGAAGCACCGCTTTCATTAACCATATATATATTGATGTGGTCCGGCAACTTCATACTTTTCACAAAAGACTCTGTTTCTCTGGCAGCGGTGCCATCACCAATAGCTACTGCTTCAATCCGATGTTGTTCGACCAGTTGACGGATTAAAAAAGCGGCATTTTGAACTTGATTTTGTGGTGGGTGAGGGTAAATCACTTCATTCTGAAGCAAAGTGCCTTGTCGGTTTAGGCAAACAACTTTACATCCAGTTCGAAATCCAGGATCAATAGCCATAACATTTTTTTCTCCTAATGGAGGAGAAAGCAATAGTTGCTCCAAGTTTTTCGAAAAAACCTCAATGGCATCATCATCTGCTTTTTCTTTAAATTCTTGCCACACTTGGCCTTCTATGGAAGGTGACAATAATCGTTTCCACGCATCTTTTGCACTTAGTTCGATGATGGTCGCTTCTTCACCAGATGAACGCACATATTTTCTCAAAATCATCTCTATGGATCGCTCTTCATCCATCTCTATGGCTACTCGAAGAAAGCCTTCTTGTTGCCCGCGAGCCAACGCTAAAAATCGGTGGGAAGGACATTTGTACAAGGGTTCGGAAAATTCAAAATAATCTTTAAATTGAAGGGCTTGTTCTTTTTTGGATGTCACTACTTTTGAGGTGATGAGGCCAAATTTTCTACATTTATCTCGAAATTTTTCGCGAAGAAACTGATCTTCATTGATCCATTCGGCAATGATGTCACTCGCTCCATGGATGGCATCGTCTTCCGTTTGGATGACATCATTTAAAAATCGACTTGCTTCCTTTTGTATATTTCTTCCACTCTGCACCATGATCAATTTGGCCAATGGTTCAAGACCCGCTTCCCTAGCCATATCGGCTTTAGTTTTTTTCTTCTTTTTGTAGGGAAGATATAAGTCTTCAAGTTCTGTGGATACTTTACATTGTTCGATCTTTTTTTGTAGTTCAGGCGTCAGTTTCCCTTGTTCTTCTATACTCTTCAGAATCGTTTTTTTGCGGTCTTCGAGTTCTTCTATTTTTTTTAAGGTCTTTTGAATTAAGGCGATGGCCACTTCATCAAGCGAACCCGTTTTTTCCTTTCTATAGCGGGCGATAAATGGAATCGTAGCTCCTTCCGACAAAAGAGAAAGTGTGTTTTTAACGGAAGAAGAGGGCAGGGCGGTTTGTTTGATGACGTCGTCCCAATATAATTCAGACATAAAAAAAATCTTTAATGCAAAGGTAATAAAAAGGTGGTTGGACAATCAATGCAACTTAGAATTTTACATGTTAACCTAATCGTTTTATTAATTTTCTACGATGAAAATAAACAAAATAAAAAAAGATGTTTTTACACATCGTAGGTCAAAACCACTTCTTCCGTGACGGGATGAGACTGGCAAGTAAGAATAAAACCTGCGTCGATTTCATCTTGTTCTAAGGCAAAACAAGCATCCATTTTTACTTCGCCAGAAGTGACTTTGGCGATGCACGTCGAACAAGCACCATTGGTACAGGAATAAGGAGGATCTAGTTTTTTATCGACCAGAATATCTAAAATGATTGATTTTCTAGGCATGTCAAATTGGTGTTCTTTGCCCTTAAGCGTCACCGTAATGTTACTTTGACCTTCTTGTACGGATTCAGTTGATATAATTTCTCCTTTATTGGATGGCGTAAAAAACTCTTTGTGGATGTTTTTGGTTTCGATGTTTTGTGCAAGTAAGTATTTTTCTACAATCTGAATCATGTCACCAGGTCCACAAGCGTAAAAAAGTTTTTCTGCATATTTAGTTGGGTTTTTTTCTAAAAAGGTGGCTATGTTTTTATCAGAAATACGGCCTGTCATACCTTTCCATAAAGTTTCTTTTTTTCCTAACCATCCTCCTAATCCATGGACTTTTTCTTTAGTAGGATTACTCAGCGTGTGCGTGACAAATAATTGATCGGCATATTTTCGGCAAAGGCTATTTAGCGCATCATAAAAGATTATATTAGGTTCATTGCGGTTTCCATAAAGAAGGTAACAGATACTTTTGGGTTCTTCTTCCAAAATTGTTTGAATCATAGACATTATTGGTGTGATGCCGCTACCTGCCGCAAAAAAATAATGAGCCCTTGATTTATCGTGAGAAGGTTTAACTGTAAAATGACCTTCGGGATTTGAAATTTCCAAGTGCGTACCTGCATTTAATGTACAGAGAAAATGGGACATGACTCCTTTGTCGACTTTTTTAACCGTTATCGACAATTGATCTTTCCCAGGTATGGAATTTATAGAATAAGGTCTCCTGACTTCTTTTTCATCTATAGTAGCCTTAACCGTTACATATTGGCCTGGAAAAAAAGAAAATGATTCTAGAAGATTATCGGGAATAGTAAAAATAATGGATACAGCGTCAGGTGTTTCCTGAACTATTTCTTTGACCTTTAGGGAATAAAAATTCATGAAATGTACAATCGTTGATTGTTGGTTAAACAAAGATGAATGAAAAAAGTTACAGCATAATTATACTATTATTTATTGGGGGTTAAAATAATATTTAGTCTTGTCTAAATATATCACTATTTTTTGGTTATTTATTTGATTTGGCCATGGATTTATCTTAATTTTACCCCTCAAATATTTTATTTATGGCTATTATTGAAATGAAAGTGCCTACGATTGGCGAATCTATTACGGAAGTTACCTTATCACAATGGTTAAAAAAGGATGGTGATTTTGTTAAGTTGGACGAACCTATTTGTGAATTTGAATCCGACAAAGCGACCTTAGAATTTCCTGCAGAAGCCAGTGGAAAACTAATAGTTGTAGCTGCCGAAGGAGATGATTTGGCCATAGGTGCTTTAGTTGCCAGAATTGATACTTCGGTAACGCAGGGAGTGGAATCTCCAAAATCTGATTTGGGGTCTACTACGCCTTCCATTTCAACTAATCCTCCCGTCGAAACCAAAGATTATGCAAGTGGACATCCGTCACCTTCTGCCGGAAAAATCCTTCGGGAAGAAAATATAAGTCCTTCTTCGGTAAGTGGGACTGGCAAAGATGGTAGAATCACCAAAGAAGATGCGGTTTTGGCCACGCAACAAAAAAATGAAAAACCTGCTTCCCCAGTTAATGAATCGGCCTTAACTCCACCCATTTCTCAAAAAGGTCAACGAGACGTTAGGATAGAAAAAATGTCTCGTATGCGTCGAACCATAGCTGCAAGATTGGTATCTGCGAAAAACCAAACGGCTATGTTGACTACCTTTAACGAAGTGGATCTCACTGCAGTCAATGAGTTGAGAAAAAAATATCAGGAAAAATTTGTCGAAAAACACGGCATTAAGTTGGGCTACATGTCCATTTTTGCCAAAGCATGTGCCAAAGTATTGATGGAGATGCCAGATGTAAATGCCATGATTGATGGTCAGGATATTGTTTTTCACGATTATGTAGATATATCGATTGCCATTTCGACACCCAATGGCTTGGTCGTTCCACCTGTACACAATGTCGAAACTCTAGGATTTCACGAAATAGAATTTACCATCAAAGATTTGGCTGACAAAGCCCGAAATGGAAAATTGTCGCTCGACGAAATGAAAGGAGGAACTTTTACCATCACGAATGGTGGAATATTTGGGTCTTTGGTGAGTACACCTATCATTAACGAACCACAATCCGCAATTTTAGGTATGCACGCCATCAAAGATAGACCAATAGCCATCGATGGGCAGGTTGTCATTCGGCCTATGATGTACCTAGCTTTGTCTTATGATCATAGAGTCATCGATGGAAGTACATCCGTTACTTTTTTAGTCAAAGTCAAAGAGCTTTTAGAAGACCCAATGACCTTGATGATGGATTTGTAGGTTATAAAAAGAGTTCATTAACGGAGGACAGAGCTTTTATTATTCTTTTTCAATCATGCGGATTATTTTTTCTGATTTGGATTTCATGGATTGGTATGCATGAAGGTTATATTCTGAAATGAAGGTCATTATAAATAAACCATTCTTGTATTCTTTGCATTTTAATAAATCGTGAAAGTGATCTAATTTTACTTTCTGTTCTTCGGCAGTTTTTTGACCCAAAAATACTGGGAATAATTGTTCTATATCAATATATCTATTGATCGATTTTGAAATATATTCGCGATAATCATAGGTTTCGTGTTCTATGCCAAAATCATTGATTTTATACAGTTCTTCTAATTCAAGTAAAAGGAATTTAATAGAGTCATTGGAAATTAAATTGAGATTTCCAGAATTTGACAGTTCAGAAAAAGTAATATTGTTGGGTTTGAAATTCCGCTCCATCATGGAATTGATGGCATATTTACATAATCCGCCGAGGTCGTCAACAGAAGCACCATTCATGTAATCAATTATTTTTTAATCGCCAGATAGTCTATCTTTTCTAAACTCGGTAAGATCCTCCAAACTTTTAATGTCCTTTTTCAAATCAAGGACGATATTGGTGAGATACTTTTGTTCCCTTTTTTTATCCGTTTTTTCTATGTTCCAATTGTTGACCTGGAGGGCAATCAAAATCCCGACAACCACCAATATAATTTCTCCAAGAGTTTATTTAAGATACTCGCCAGTTTTACTTTCTGCAAGCAAATTTTGTCTTATTTTTCTAAAGAAATGAAGCATGATTTTGATTGAATTTTTTTAATCACCAATGTATGAATTTAAACAAGGATATTTTAATGATTTGCACTACAATATATTTGGTAGTGGGAATAAAAGATATTTCCAAATTCTTTCTAGGAATTAATAGTTAATTTTTGATTCAATGGTTATAAATATTGGTACATCATATATGAAAACCAGTACCTTTTTATTACAAATTTTGACATGATTAAAGTTACGAAAGGATACAGCTTATCCTTATTTTTCTCAATAGCATTTCAGATATTTTGCCAGAGGCACAAAGAGTATTTATCCTCCTTGGAGGTTCCTGGAGTGGTTATATACCGTTTTTTTGTTACATCGCATTTTTCTTTTCTATCCTCGAACTAAACAAAAGAAATATTTATATCAAGGATCAGTACTATGGTTTTGATTTTAATCTTCTTCCTAAATAAGACCAATTAATTTTAACTCCAGAAGAGGTTTCGGAAATAAAATTGAGTATCATTGACATGGAAAAAAGAGGATTTTCATATTTGATCAATGATTTTATCAAAAAAGCTTGTACTCAGTATAGAAATGACCAATCAATCTCTGAAACGTTACAAATTTTGGATGTTCAGATTGAAAATAACAAAGGAGAACAAGAATCAAGTCTAAGTATGACAAGGTACATGGTAAACGCCATTATGTCCTTGGGTTTTATGGGCACTTTGATTGGATTGACTACGGCCATCGGTCAGTCTTATCTTGCCAAAACGGATGAAGGAATGCCTATATTAACAGGATACTTAAACATTGCTTTTGACACCACCTTAGTTGCCTTGATTTTGGGACTGATTCTTAATTATTTTTATCATAATTATTTAGAGTCAATGGATTCTTTTTATGCCAAATCAAAAACATTTATTGTTGATAACCTCATCAGTAGAATTTACAACCCGAATAAATCATGATCTGTTGATAGGAAGCCTTCCAAAATAATGGGCCAATCAAAAGACCGTAAAAAATGTTAAAACCATGGGTTTCGGGTTCTTGCCAATGTTTGGTGAGGGCCCGATTTTTTATGGTATAAAAATATGATTAAATAATACAAAAAAATAGGTAACCATATTTCCAAACGCTTTTTTTACATTAATTTGATGGTTTAAAATAGCTTGAAGAAAGCAGGATTATTGACAAAATTAGAAAAGTTTACCAGCCTATATAAAATATAGGGTTTGATAGCTTTTGTTTTTAGTAGAATTGATAAGATTGGGTTCTTTATTTATCCATTTGAATCCATTCTTCTTTAAGCAATCGATAGATAAAATTCATTTTGGGCTGCTCACCAAAATAAGTTATTTTTTGTTCTCCGACTTTGTTAGTTCCAAGTCTACCAATGGCTATTTGTGACCGAATATTGTTGGCACCAATATGAAAATCTACTTGAAAAACCCAATTAAAAATGTAATCAAGCATGAGGGTTTTTACTCGGTGATTAATTCCTTTACCCCAATAATCTGTACTGTAAAAAGTATAACCAATGCGGATACTATTGTCACTTTCATTATAGTCGTAAAATCGAGTACAACCTATCGTTTTTCTATCAACCTTGTTCACAATTTTGAAGGCACCTTTACTTAAAATGGCTCCCTCAAAAAAGACCTTGAATACTTCTTTTTTCCATCGATCCTTATTAGGGTGTTGTTCCCATATTTTTGGATCTGACGCTACGACATACATTTCTTCAAAATCATTTTCCTGTAAAGGTAAAAGAAGGACATTATCATCTTCTAAGGTAGGTTGAATATTAAATTTCATCTTGGCTCGTTCACTAAATTTATTCACTTTTTACTACCATTCTTTTGGTCTGTAAAAAAACTTTAAAAATCAATTTTCCCGTATTTCGAAGGATACGAAACATAAAGACAGAAAAACATGAATAATTGTTGTATGGATCTATAAATTTAATGTAGAAGTGGTGGCCTCATTATAATAAGTTTCATAATGTAAAAAATGAAAAAAGAATAGTTATGGGTTTAAAGTGAATTGCCTTTTTTAATGATGGCAACACCTGCGGCTATCATCCAACCGATTCCAATAGGTATGATGATAAATCCAAGTGCAACTTGACCAGTCAATAAACTGATTACGGCGAGAAAACCTGAAAAACCAGCCAAATAACCCCAGATCAAAAGCCATCTTGGCACCCAATCTGACTTACCTGCCATCGAAAGAAACAAAGGGGAAACCCCAATGATGAGAATGGTGGCAATGTCATCGATTCTAGTTCCAATCCATCCAATTAAATAGGCTGTTTCAATATTTGGTGGATGTATAGCTAATGAGAGCATAATGACAAAAGACACAATTGCCATTGGTACGGCGCTTCGAACAAAAACCAATTGAAAGAGAGCTAATTGAGGGTTTGAAACACAGAATTTCGACATAAATGATCCCGCAATACCTAATAATAGCACACCAACTGTCCAAAAGATAGTGTTGGCAACCAACCATTGTTTTACTGGTTCTATCTGATTTAAGTAGGTGTCCATTTGATTAGTGGCGAGGGATTGCCAAAGATCTGTTCCCGTAGAACCCCATAGGCCAGCACCAATTAGCATTGATACTGATCCAAATATAGAAACATAGCCAACAAGAGTTAATGTTTTTTTATCGTGTTTTAATTCTGTCATTTTAATTTTTTTATGCAAAACTAAAACAAGCAGCATAGTCATAATTGTATGTATGTTCCAAACCTTAAAATGTGTGTCACCAGAAAATCTGTCCTGGAAGCGAAGTCATTCTTTTACGATATTCTCCGGGAGTCATATCGCCAAATTCATGAAACGAACGAATAAAATGTGCTTGGTCGTAATAACCATTATCAAAACCAATGTCAGTAAGACTTAAAGAAGTGTCATGTAAGGTTACAACAGTTTGGATGAATTTTACCAATCTTTGATGTGCGTGGGAGGAAACCCCAAACCAATCATTAAATATTCGATACGTTTGAGTTCTGGAATAGCCTAATAAAGTTTCAATGGTTTTTGGAGAACCATTTTGTTTTTGGGCTAAGTATTTTTTAATGGCATTATTTAAATGAATGGCCATGTGCAATTCAGCTGTTTCATTTATTTTTGAAAATAGAAAGTTCTCAACCCATTGTGCTCTATCCAAAAAGTTTTGCCGAGCATGAATTTCATCTTCCAACATATTAAATGAATTGAAAACTAATTGGCCATCAACGAAATAATCTTTAATTTCGCAAAGAGGCATACCAAATAATGCCTTAACTGCAACAGCTTTCATCTGTATGCCAAAAACATGAAATTTATCAAAAGTCATGTTGAGTGGTTTGGTATGTAGTCCCGATAAAAAACAAGTTTGATTGTTTACTGGATTATCTTGATTTGAAATTTTTAGGGCATCAAGTTTAGTGATTGGGTATAAGGGGAAAATGAGTTCCACCTTGCCAGAAGGCAAAATTTTATAGTTACCAGGAAAAGGAATTTCTTGTTCCCAAATCAGGTCAACAATTCCTGTTAGTTTGGTCGGTATGTAAAAGTTAGACGTCAAACCATATCCATTTTTTGGCTGTAAGAATCGACAATTATTTAGTGTATAACTTTCGATGGTCAGGTAAAAACTACATCAATTCTGGTCAAAAATAGTAAAAAGTCATCTAAAAAGTGGTTTTAGTGACTTTTTTACTATATAAATGAAATCATTACTTGTGTAATGAAGTAGGTTTTAAAATTAAGTAGTCAATTTGTTTTATTGAAAATACGTATGGTAATTGGCAAACGATTTTTTTAGTTCTATTATAACCTTATTTGCCTCTTGACCATTTTCTGCGTCAGCGAGAGCTTCAATCAACTCCATATGAGGATGCAACCATTTGTGCAATTCATCGTGGCTTTGACCATCCATAGTACAGCTTTTAATGAGTCCCTTATTTTTGTCTTTTAATTGTTCTGCCAGTTCTTTGTAATTACTATTGGCATATTGGGCTAGGATGTTTTCTGCATCTAAGATGTAAGGTTTCATTTCAGCATTGACCATCCATTTTTCTCCGTTGACCAGTTCGATGAGTGCATTTTCATCGTTTGCCTGATGATCTTCATGTGAAACAGCTGCAGGTTGTTCGATTGTATTTTGATTTGATGTTTGGCCACATCCAAAAAAGAATATAGTCAAAGCAAGAAGTGAAAAGGTTAATGTTTTCATGTTTTTGTATTTTTAATTGTGAAAAAAGAAATGATGGTAAATATTACGGTTACGGATATTCTAAAAATCATGGCGCCTACGGTTTTGGTTTCGTAAATACCCCCATCATTGATGTGAATGTTTAAGCCAATAAAAGCTATGATTAATATTATGGAAGAAATGGTCAGCAGTAGGGGGGTCCATTTTTTAACTTTCAAAAATCCATAAGCAGCCAATAAGTAAAGAAGACTACTAATGAAATTTGCCCAAACGACAAACAAAACGTAATTGCCTTCTTTGGCTCTAATTTCAAATAAATCAAATATAACCGAAGTACTCAGAAACAAAGTTAACAAGCCAAAGCCAGCTAAAATGGCTGCTAAAAAGTAAGCAATATATTTATTTTTCATCTTTGGTTTTTATTAAGATTAGAATGGATTGTATCATTTTGTCCCCTTTTTTATAGATATCAAATTGAAAGTTAGCTACTCTCCACTTGAACATCAGTAGTCGGAAAGTTCCCATCGTAATGTGGAGTATCTCTTCCGAATTGAGGGCATTGGTAAAAACCTTCTTTTGTTGACCCTCCTCTATAATTGGCGCTAAATGTTTGATTTTTATACCCATGATTTTCAATATTGTTTCATTGATCCGTTGACTTTCTTCCATCAATCCGTCGGAAAATACGGCAACCACAAAGTGAGGGTTCGATTTAAAAAAGGAAAATTGACTTTGAAAAAGGGTGGTGAATTTTGCTTCCGGTACATGATGGTCTGTAATGGCAAGCGTATATCGTTCGTCCATGCTCTGGGCAAGATATTCGAGCATAGAAATAATAATGTCTTCTTTGCTATTAAAATGTCGGTATAAGGCACTTTCGGAGAATTTCATCTCTCGGGCAACATTTTTGATGGTCAATCCACTTACACCAGAAGTGGTTAGTATTTTACCAGCCGCTTCGATGATTTCGAGTTGTCTGTCCGATATCGTTGCAATCATTCTAAATGGCTTTGTTAGAAGATTTCATTTTCAAAAAAGCTATACCCAACCAAACCGTAGAAGCCGTCATGGCCATAGCACCAACAAGTACTAAGGCTGGAGGAAGTCCAAAATACACTTCGGCCATTATTCCTATGGGCATTAACAAACCAATAAGGGCTAAGTTGGAGATTGCCTTGACATTTTGTAATTTGTCTTTAAAGTGCCATAATAAATAGCCTATCAAAATATTTAAAAAAGCGAAAAGATTTCCGTGAACATGTGCCAATCTGCTTTCGAAATGTTTACCTATACTATAGGAGTTCACCCATTCTTCTTTTCCAGGTGCAAAGTCTCGTAGATAAATCAATAAAAAACCGTAAGCCATAAAAAATCCCATGGTTAAAAAGCCAATCGCTATGTTATTTTTACCGTTCATTTCAATTAAAATTAAATGTTAGTGAATGTTCACTCACAAAATTAAAACAATTATCAATACCTCCGTCAAATTATGTACAAAAAACATAAAAACATGACGAAAGTCATAGGTTATCCATACGAAAATGGTAAAAAAACAAGAAAATAAAGCGTTGAATGGAAGATTGAATAGTCAGCATATTAAAACAGGTTATTTTTACGTAAATACGTCCACTTAGACCACGGTTCTTTTAATGATGTAAGAATCGGCATACGATTTAGCCACAATACCCACTTCCATACGAATATATACATGAGGGATTCCAAAAATTTAATTTACCTAAAATCATCTTAGAACTTGAAATACCTTTTGTTAATC
This sequence comes from Saprospiraceae bacterium, assembly GCA_049290115.1. Taxonomy (GTDB): domain Bacteria; phylum Bacteroidota; class Bacteroidia; order Chitinophagales; family Saprospiraceae; genus OLB9. The sequence goes on from JBATMZ010000166.1 coordinate 19,800, forward strand.
CTAAGTTTTCCAAGGTCTTTATTCCTTCCTCGTTTTCGATTGGCAACATCGTTCTTCTTCCTTTTGTAGCGTGTTTTAACTTTAATAATTCCTTGCCTGCCGTAGGATCACTAGATATAACTAATCCTTTGCCAAACTCAGGTAAATAAAAGCCAAGTAGTAAATCACCCGTATCAAAATATCCAAAACCGTTTTTGTAAAACTTGTTGATTAGATGACTTCTATTTTCGCCATTAGCCATATAATCCAAGTTGTATACTAAAGATTTGTTTTCTAATGTCAAAGGTCGGATAAAATCAGAATTTGCATATGGTACATCTCTAACTGAATCATAACAATAGTATTCAGTTATTTTTTTAAACCCAATCTTTTGATACACTGGTTCTCCTAGTTTGGTAGCAATCAATATCTGGGTTTCACAACCTTTATCTTGTAAAAAATCTACAAGGAACTTAGTCATACTAAATCCAAGTCCTAAATTTCTATGATTGTAATCTACAATAATATTAGCCAGCCAACCAATGTTTCCTTTAATAAGTACATTTCCAGTACCTACAATATTATTTTCTTGAAGCAACAAAAAAGCATAAAAAAACGGTTCGTCGATAAAGTTTTTTAAAAAAGATTCGTACTCAAACTTCCATTCTACTGGTGTTAAGGCATTTAAACCATTGATGTCATTTGTTTTTAAGGGTCTTATTACCTGCATTGTTTTTGGATTGTTGTAAGCCAAACCAATATTTACCCGTTGAATGGATCTTAGTTCTTCTTAAACTTGACCCTTGTATTTAGGATCAAAATCTACCATCCATTCAATACCGTATTTGTCTCTAAACATACCAAAATAAGAACCCCAAGGGCTATCACTCATTGGAAACTCAATGTTTCCGTCACGGGAAAGCCCGTTAAACAATTTGTCGGCTTCTTCACGACTTTCAGCGCTTATGGATATTTTAGATCTATTTTCATTTTCATCGACTCGGCCCATACTTTCTGGAACATCATTGCCCATCAAAATATTTTTACCGATAGGCAAAGCAATGTGCATGATTTTATTAGCCTCTTTTTCATCTACTGGAAATTCTTTGCTTGCCATATCTTTAAAGCGCATGATCATGGCGAATTCTCCACCAAACACGGATTTATAAAAATTAAATGCTTCTTCTGCATTTCCATTAAAGTTGATGTGGGGATTGATAAGTGCCATTTTTTAACTTTTAAGCTAAGGATTTTTTAATTTGATTCTACGTATTTCTTGAAGTTATCGAGTATAGCTTGCCAACCATTTTTTTGCATTTCGATAGGGTTTTCATCCTCTGCTTCAAAATCGATGACAACATCTGTGGTACTCCCCAAGTCATTAAAGATAATTTTTGCGGTCCGTCCTCCAAATAGGTAGGTAAACTCCTTGCCCTCAATTATTTCAGTGTAAATGGCTTCAAAGTCAAAACCGAAACTGCCATCTCTGGCTTCCATTCTGGATTTGTACGTTCCTCCCACAACCATATCGTTTGAAGAAGTTGGACAATGCCAAGATGGGTCGGCAAAATTCCAATGGATGATGTGTAATGGGTTGGTATAATAGTCCCAAACTTTTTGGCTTTCTGCTTGGATGGTGATCCTTATGGTGATATTATTTTTCATTTACTAATTATTTTTTAAGTCCTTCGGGCAACATGATGGTTAATAAAGCGAAAATTAATAAAAAAATTAATTTGATACCATTTCGACCACTTCCTGCCACGAACCAACCTTCTTTAGAATGGACGAAAATGATAGCGTTTACAAGAACAAATATAGTGATAATACATGCCCATTTTACATATTTGCTTTTATATTATTCATTTTTAAAGACTACAATTTTTAATTTGACGGTGTTGATACCTGAGGCCTTACGTTGAGATTCACATACTCATAACAGTACTATGACATAATGTATGCAGAACCGAAAACAAGCAAGAAGTGATCATCGATTGTTAAACTTAGTATCATCTGTATTTCCTATGCATTCCAAATAAACCATGTCTATCAAATTCATTTCCTAAATTGTAACTGTAGTCTTGAATAAAATTCAGTAAATTTAAAAATTTAGGGCTATATTAGCATTATAAAAATGAATAAATTTTAAATGCGATAAGTAATATAAATCATTAAAGTATATGAAAATGGCAAACTGTCCGAATTAAAAGCCAAACGTTAGGGATTAAGAAGGGATATTTTATAGCATCGACAAACGTCTAGCGGTATGTAAGTGGAACTTAATTTAATAATGGGACAATATTCATTTATTTTAATATCTTACAAAAGAAATCATGACATTGACAATTGCCATCGTTTTAGGGATTTTATCTATAGCATTTGTTTTGTTCTTAAGTGAAAAATTTACCGTAGATAAAACGGCTTTTTTTATTTTGACGAGTTTGCTTGTTTTCGGTATTGTAACACCAGAAGAAGCCGTATCTGGATTTTCCAACAATGCCGTTTTAACCATTTTGTGTCTGATGATTATCGCCATTAGTTTAGAGAATAATGGGGTCGTTTCTTGGATGGTACAAAAGATCATTCCAATGATTAATCTTCCTTTTTGGTTTTTTTTACCACTGGTGATGTTGGTAGTTGGCTTTTTTTCTTCTTTTATTGCAACAACTGCGGTGGTCATTATTTTTATCAAATTGATTAATGAACTCGACAAATTGGGTAAAATTGATAGAGCTAAGGTTTTGTTACCCATTTCTTTTGCTGGTATTTTGGGTGGAAGTTGCACTTTGATGGGAACAAGTACAAACCTTATTGTCTCAGATATTTCTAGAAAAAGTGGCATTGGACGCTTTGGATTTTTTGAATTTTCACTGAGTGGCATTTTATTTTTATTGGTGGCGATTCCTATAATATATATTCTGGCAAAAAAATTTTTACCACGAACGCCCGAATCACAAAATCTTGATAACCACCATAAGTTTGGTTACATCACGGCTGTGAAAATTAAAGCGGGTTCTAAATTAATTGGGAAAACATCAGATAGAACTGAAATTTGGGACAAAAATGACATTCGTTTGGTGAAAATAAAACGGGGGAAACATCATTTGAAAAGCGACTTAAAATCCGAAATTTTGCAAGAAAACGATATCCTGTGGCTCGATATGACCATCGAAGATATAACGGCAAAAATAGAGAGTCTGGGGTTAAATATTTTAGGCGTTAATCAAGATTTGATCGAAGAAAATTTTACCAATGAATACCACGAAATTATTATTTTACCCAATTCTCGTTTTATTAATATGTCGATTGAAGAGTTTAATGATACGCTGCCTGACAACATTTATGTGAAGGGCGTCAGTAGTGACAAAAATCACCTTAGTAATAGTAGTTATTTTAAAAAATTCTTTTCAAAAAAATTTATTATCCCTGGCAATCGAGTGTTACTAACAGGAAATCTAAATGAAATTAAACGAATTGCTCATGAGAATAACTTGCTTTTTGCCAATACAGTGATAACCAATCCACGCATTCCAAAATATAAAAAAGTAATATCTTTTTTAGCCATTTTATTGGTGATTGTATTATCTGCCACCAATACATTTTCTATCCTTAAAAGCTGTATTTTGGGTGTAGCGCTGTGTTTGTTTACGGGTTGTATTCAACTTAAAGACGCATATGTAGGTATCAATTGGCAAGTGATTTTTTTACTAGCAGGCATGATACCGCTTGGAATTGCCATAGAAAATACTGGTACTGATGTGTATATAGCCGACT
>JBATMZ010000167.1:0-2750 GCA_049290115.1 Saprospiraceae bacterium
AGATGATGTACGGGGCGGTTGGTTGCATCGCATGATGTATCCGTCCCCTCATTCGTGCAACCCGTCTGCGCTTTGTGGCAAGTTAGAATGGCATTCTTGCTTAGGTCATTAGAAAAAATAAAGAGCCCGGTAGATTGGGCTGTAAGAAATAAAGGGGTTAATTGTTGAATTAATACCTTTATGAAACTCCAACCCTGACGTTTTTATCTAGCACTAGCTTGAGTTTATGCGCAGCTAGGAGGGTTAGGTCTAGATAAGTAGGTTGCTTATCTAGACCCTATTGTCTGCTTGGCTTGGTGGAGGGTTTTGCAAGAAGCTCCCTAAAGAAAAATAAAGTATAGACGCTATATATTCTATAGATTAAGTATTTGGGGAATAATAATGAATATTTCAGGTGTTCAAGTAGCCGCAATGACATCAGGTCTGGATCAGAGTGATGCAGTTGCTTTGACTGTTTTAAAGAAAAGCATGGATATCCAAAAGCAAACCGCTATGCAATTAATTGAAGCCCTTCCACCAGTTCAATCTCAGCCAACGGGTAATTTGGGTAGAAATATTGATGTGCATGCATAAATACAGCTAGTTAACCTGAACTTCGGATAAGCAATATTTTAATCTGCATGCTCCACACGTATTTTCGCCCTAAATCCGAAGCTGCCATTCCTCGCTCAATATAAGCCATGTAATGCTAAATGCGGCCAATCAACTGGGTGAGTGACCCAGCGATGTTTCACGGGTTAGAAATGAATGTAATGACGTACTTCGCAAGACCAATCTCTTCCCGGATTTGATGTTCCCAATACCGTAGCTGCCAGATGCCGCGAGAACCGGCCTTGATGAGCGACCAGCGTAACGGATAATCGGCATCGATCTCTTTGAACCTTTTTGATTCCGAATTGCTTTCACTTTCTTCAGCGCTCTTTACGGCAGAGCTGATCTTTACTTATGGACGTCTTTGGCCTGAAAGGCAAAAATGCCTCTGGTTTCTGGAAATTTAATGCATCTTTACGCAAAATCTGGCACATTTTTTTATTCAACAGCGAGTCGTACTATAATGTTCGTCTTAACGTATATTTCAGTTTATCAAAAAAGGCATTGATTTTTCCTGACCCCCCGGTAACCTAGAGACAACAAGCGGTTCATGAATTTTTCAGAGTTAACAAACGACTTTTTAGGTTGGGTTCGGAACAACGGCTTTAGCCTTCTGATCACCTTCGTAGTGTTCGTCGCTTACCTGTTGCTTGACAGAATCAGTACTCCGAAAATTGAAGAAGGTGTGGATAAAAGCCGCTTCAAGGACGGCAGCGCCAACAAGGCTATTAATCTTGCTCGCGCGATCACCGGCTTGTTCGGCGTGTTGTGCCTGTTTCTGATCTGGGGGCTGGATATCAGCTCCGTATTTATTTTCGCGACGACCACAATCACGCTGCTGGGTGTAGCTCTGTTTGCAAACTGGTCGCTACTCAGCAACGTCACGGCCTATTTCATCCTGCTTTCGCAACCTTCTTTCCAACGTGGCAACTACATCAGAATTATAGATGTCGACAACTCTGTCGAGGGCTATATATCTGAACTGAATTTGTTCAGCACGAAACTCTTGACAGAGAATCGGGAAATCATCGTATATCCAAACAATCTGCTATTAGTCAGGCCGACCGTCGTGAATCCGAAAAACCGGCTTGCCGGGATTGGCAAATTACCACCAAACAAAGAGCATCCGTAGCCTCATTCCGCGCGCTGAAAGCCTTAAGGCATGGACTCGCGCACAGACTGCTGAATCATGCGCGCATTACCGCGCGCTGCACACGCGGATGTTTTTTCTTAGCTGCTTGCCACAAATCATAAGACGCCTGCCCGCTCGTTAATCACACGCGACAACTGCACTTTGGATATGCCTAACTGTCGCGCAGCCTCTGCCACTGAAATCCCCAGCGCAGGCAATACGTCTTCACGCAAGGTTGCCGCCGGATGCGGCGGATTAAACATCTTTTCCGATGCGGTGAGCGCTATTCAATGGCAATTTCAATACGGTTGCGACCATTTTCTTTGGCGCGGTATAGCGCCTTGTCGCTACGGGAAAGAGAGGCGTCAGCGTTTGTATCTGTCACATTCATGGCAGCAATACCGATGCTCACTGTCACTGAGATTGTTGCCCCGTCTGTAACGAGGGGTGTTTCAGCCATCTGTTCTTGTACTCGTGTAGCAAAAATATTTGCCTCGGTAATAGTCGTATCGGACAGAACGATTGCAAATTCCTCGCCACCTACGCGGCCCACGATATCGTTTTTGCGCAGTTTGTTACGCAGTATGGTTGCGAAATGCTTGAGTACCTGGTCACCAATAGCATGACCATAACTGTCATTAATAATTTTAAAGCGATCAAGATCACACATCAGAACTACTGAATAGGTGTCGGCGACGCGCTGAATTCGAGCCAATTCCTCTTCCATTTGAGCCATAAAATAGCGCCGATTGGGTAACTGCGTCAGAAAATCAATGGTGGCGAATTCCTGTAATTCAATTTCTCTGCGTTTACGTTCGGTAATGTCGGTGATCAAGCCATGCCACATTATGCTGCCATCTTGCAGTAGACGTGGCCGCGCGTCTCCATGCCGCCAACGTAACCCTTGCCTGGGTAATATGACGCGGTACTCAAAATGCCAAGGCTCCAAAGTGGAGGCAGATACTTCGAGTGAAGCACAGTAAGCTGTTAAATCATCTGGATGAATGGCTTTATATATAAGAGAGAC
>JBATMZ010000168.1:0-15039 GCA_049290115.1 Saprospiraceae bacterium
AAAATTTACAAAAAGTGGATTTTTTCGGTTATAAATATTATACACCGATAGTACCCAACTTCCTTGAAAAGATTTTTCTTTTTTTGGTTTAGGAGTATAAGTTACTGAAACGTCTAATCGGTGATATGGATCTATGCGAGTACTATTCCTTGGACCATAAAATAAATTCAAATTTTGTTCGATAAAAAAGAACCCCCTTACAGGTGTAAACCATCTTCCTGAGCCATATATAAAAACAGCACTGAAATCCCAATTTTTATTTCTTTGATAGTTAGTTACGATAGATAAGTCATGTGCTTTGTCATACACAGCAGGATACCATCTTCCACCTTCAATATCTTCGAAAGACCTTTCTGTTCTAGCCAAACTATACCCTATCCAGCCATTCCATTTACCTATACTTTTTTTAAGAAAAAATTCAGCCCCATAAGCCCGTCCTTTTCCGAAAACAAATGAGTCTTCAATATCTCTACTGATATCATTAACATAATTATCTGCATAGTCGATCTGATTCCGAAGATCTTTATAATATACCTCAAAGGAGGTTTCGTACATATCTTTATTAAAATTTTTAAACACGCCTAAAGCATATTGAATACCTCTTTGCGGTTTTACTCTCTCCGTACTGGGCACCCAAACATCCGCAGGCAAGGTGCTAGCTGAATTACTGACCAGGTGTATGTATTGAGTGGTCATTGAAATGCCGGATTTTAAACTTAATTCTTTATTGGCTCTGTAATTAACACTGAACCGGGGCTCTAACCCTCCATACGTCTTCACTAGTTCACCATTTCCAAATTCCACTCCTGTTGAAGATGACTTGTAAGGTCCCACTTGGGAAAATAATGATAATCGAAGTCCCGCATTTAAGTAAAGATAATTGGACAACTTCATATCATCCATGATATAAAAAGCTGACTCATGCGCATTTTTTGGCTTAAAGGCAGTACTAAAATTCACCTCACCGGAGGTAGCTGATGCTGTATTTGGTGTGAGTGTATGGTAAGTATAGTTGGTTCCAAATTTTAAACTATGTTTTGGATTGACAAAAAAGTCAATATCCGCCTTGACATTCCAATCTTTAACACCAGAAAATAACTTAAAATTAAAATTATCTTGTCCGCCTCTAGCCTCAAAACGGTAGTCGTTGTAGATTAAAGAAACATTCATAAACATTTTCTGTGAAAATAAATGGTTCCAACGCAAGGTTCCCGTACTATTGCCATAGGGCAAATCAAATGTAAAATCTTGGTTTGGTTGTCTAAATTTCAACACATCTTTACCAAAATAGCCACTAAAATATATTCTATCTTTATCAGAAAAAATATAATTCCACTTGGTATTCAAATCATAAAAATAATAGTTTGTCCCCTCAAAATTTGAGTTCTTCAAAAAAGGTTGAACTAAATCTAAAATATAGGTACGCCTTGCCGAAACCATAAAAGAGCTCTTATCTTTGACAAGTGGGCCTTGAGCCGTCAATCGGGAAGAAATCAAACCAATACCTCCTTCGATTTCGTATTTTTTCATGTTCCCTTCTTTCATCTGAATATCAAGGACTGAGGAAAGTCTGCCCCCGTAATTGGCGGGAACACCTCCTTTTATCAGGGTTGTATTTTTGATAGCATCTGTGTTAAATACTGAGAAGAATCCTAACATATGGCCTGTATTATACACAAGCGCTTCATCCAATAATACCAAATTTTGATCTGGCCCTCCTCCCCTAACGTAAAAACCAGCATTGCCTTCTCCTGAAGAAAGTACACCTGGCAACAATTGAATGGTTTTTAATATATCCGTTTCCCCAAAAATGGCAGGCATCTTTTTAATATTTTCTAAAGGCAGTTCAATGGTTCCCATCTGAGTGCCTTCTACATTTTTCCTTCTGTCTTCTTGCTTGTCCGTAAAAACAATTTCATCCATGATGATCCCTTCTTCAAGTTCAACGGTTATTTGAATGTTTTTCGTCAAGTTTAATTCAATTTTTTTATCCGTATAACCCAAATAAGAAAAACCAATTGTATACGTCCCTGGTCTTAGACTCAATGAATAAAATCCATAGGTATTGGTTGTTGTACCTACAGAAGAATTATTTTCATCAGTTATATTAGCACCTATTAATGTTTCCCCAGTTTTTGCATCCTTCATATAACCACTAATCGTAAAATTGTCAATATTTTGACCAAAAGAAGAAAAACTGCCCAATAATAATAACAGTAAATATGATATATTTTTCAAAGAGGGAGATTTATCAAAGTTATTAAGCAAACGCCAATTTCAATTGGCTTCTAAACACAATTGGGAACAAAAAGATTATGATTCATATTTTTTTGGGAAAAAATTAACAATCAAAATTAGAAAGTATTTTTACCATTTTACCAACACACTTCCCCAAGTAAATCCACTACCAAATGCAGCGAGACAAATTAAATCGCCATCTTTTACTCTTCCTTCTTCAAATGCCTCACACAAAGCAATTGGAATTGATGCTGCAGTAGTGTTTCCATACTTCTGAATATTATTGACCACTTTTTCATCAGGTAATCGAAGGGCTCGCTGAACGAACTGACTGATTCTCAAATTAGCTTGATGAGGAACAAGTAGGTCGATATTTTCTTTTTGTAAGCCGGCCTTTGCTAGCCCTTCCATTATTACTTCTGGAAACTTAACCACGGCATTTTTAAACACAAGTTGTCCCGTCATATTCGGTACAAGGAGATTATTGTCCACCATTTTTTGGGTAACAAATAACCCACCTGGCTTTTCTTCATTGGGGTAACCGAAAATTTCTTTACCAATATGATAACCACCATGTGAGCCAGGATTAATCATGGCAAGTTCTTCGGCATGTGTCCCATCAGAATGCAGTACTGAGTTTATAATTCCCTGATTTTCTTTTTCAGTAGGTTGAAGAACTACTGCTCCTGCTCCATCACCAAAAATGACGGTTACAGCCCTACCTTCATCCGAAAAATCAAGTCCCATGGAATGCATTTCTGAACCCACAAGTAATATATTTTTGTACATACCAGATTTAATAAACTGATCTGCCACAGAGAGGCCATACACAAAGCCAGTACATTGATTACGAATGTCTAAAGCACCGATTTCTGTGCTGGTGATTCCCAACTCTCTTTGAAGTAAAACTCCACAACCTGGAAAATAATAATCCGGACTTAATGTCGCAAATATGATAAAATCAATATCTTCAACTTTTATTCCTGCTCTCTCAATGGCAATTTTCGCAGCATTTGCTGCCATTGTCGTAGGTGTTTCTTTATGTTTTTCAGCATAACGCCGTTGCTCAATTCCCGTTCGTTCTATGATCCACTCATTCGTTGTATCCATAAATTTGGTCAAATCGTCATTTGTGACAATTTTACTTGGAAGATATTTCCCGATGCCCGCTATTTTTGTTCTCATGTGAAATTTTCAAATTTTTTAAAATACTGAAAAAAAATACCTCAACAAGGTAAGAGAAATCTTGTTTTTATTATAATTTTACCATAAAAATGTATGTTTTGGGAATTATTAGATGAACATGAAAAAGCTTTGGTTTTACTTAAAATATTGACGCATTTGGCAAAGGTGGATGGCCAACTCAATGAAAAAGAATTTGCTTATTTAGCCCACGTATGTGAAAAGCTTAAAGTTTCTATAGAAGAGATCAGACATGCTGTTTTGAGTACGGAAGAATTAAATGAAATCTTACCCTCAGACGAACAAGATCGTATGATGGTTCTATACCATTTATTATTTATGATGGATGCCGACAAAATAGTAGATGAAAAAGAAGAAAAGATGATTTATCACTACGGCCTAAAGCTTGGATTTTCTGAATATATGGTTAGAGATTTTATTGACGTTTTCAAAAAGTATGACTTGGACGATTTACCTCCCAATGCGATGTTGTCTATCATTCAAAAGTATCAAAACTAACTTAATGTAATTGAATAATTTTTTCTACAAAAAAGCCTTCGTCAGTATTTACGTATAAAAAATATATCCCCGTTGACAAGAACAATTCAAATGAATTATCTCCTTTTTTAATCTTTTGTTGCCAAGTTATCTTACCTTCTGTACTTAGGATAATAACATTACCATCTTTGTTTGATGTAATGGTATAAAATTGGCCATTGTGCTTTATGTCTACATTTTTTTTATTTTGCTTTATTCCAACTACATCATTGATAATCTCACAAGAATCTAAAATGTATGTTTCGGAATGGTTTCTAATATTTGGTAAAAAGGCGTGAAGTTTATTTCCAGGACATTCCGTGTAATTTGGCGAACACCCGTCTTTATGGCCAGAAATACGAAACATATTTCCAGGGTATGATATTATACTTGCCGAACCTTGAGGGTCAAAGTTTTTTTGACATGCTTTATAAGATAGAAGTTTATTTAGTGTAGCTAATGCTTGTTCTGTCGGGTCAACATTTGTAAAAGTACCGAGGACACAAATGCCCATAGTATTGTTATTATATCCGCACATATGGGCTCCTCGCACATTATCTCCACCTCCCCTTCCTTCATATAAAATACCATTAGGATCAATCAACCAATTATATCCTATATCCTGCCATTGGTTTGTATTTGCATGATAGTTGAATATAGACGCAACAACAGCACTCCAATCATTACTTACATTTGATGTTGCACTGTGGTGTACAATTAAGTGAGAAACATCGGTATAGCTAGCTGGTGGCCTGTAAATATCACCCGTAAGGTTAAAAGCGCTTCCCCAATCAGCTCTAGGCACAAAATCTGGCATTGGACACGCACAACTCTTCAATTGTAAAACTGATTTGATATGGCGATGTAAATCATTGGAAGAATATCCAAACACGTCAATCTTCACCTTGAGTTGTTCAATGTAGTCAAATTTTCTTTTGAGAAAAATTTTAATTTTACCTAAGTCTCCTTTTTCCAAGTGAACTAATCCACTTACGTAATCAAAATCAATTTGGTTGGTTTCACAACCTGGTTCCATGGAAATACGCCTCAACGGTGTATCTAGAAATACTTGATATATATTATTTTCAGGAGCATCTGAAATGATAGAAATGGATATAGCTACTACGTTCAAATTGTCCCATTCAGTATCAAGATAAATGGTATCAATGACATTTTCTTGTTGGTCTGCGATCCATATTTCATCCTTGGTATAGTATTTTTGTCCAGGCATAAAAACTGGGCTAAAAAACGTTAGCAATAAACCTAAGAGATAAAATTTCATGATAATATTATTGAGATTGAAGCCCAAATATACAACTTTTAGACTTGTCGAAAAATACAATGATACCTTCTATTTTAATCAACTCTTGCATGATACAAATCATATATGACCTATAGTTTAACCACTACATTTGCAAAAAAAATTCATTTTGAAAACAATCATAGAACCCTTTCGTATAAAATCAGTTGAACCAATTCTTTTTACAACTGAATCACAAAGATTAGAAGCATTAAAACAAGCACATTATAATGTGTTTTTATTACATTCTAATGATGTCATTATAGACTTACTTACGGACAGTGGTACAAGCGCAATGAGTAGCAAACAATGGGCAGGCATCATGCGAGGTGATGAATCTTATGCTGGAAGCCCTAGTTTTTACCAATTTGAGGAAACAGTTAGAGATATCATGGGCTTCCCCATCATCATTCCAACACACCAAGGCAGAGGTGCTGAAAAAATATTATTTAGTATTTTGAGTAAGGAAAAAAACATCTATATCGCGAATACCCTCTTTGATACGACACGAGCAAATATTGAATTTAGCGGCGCAAAAGGAATTGACCTACCTTGTCCAGAAGGCCAAAAAACCCAAACTCTTGCCCCTTTTAAAGGTAATATTGATATTAAAAAACTGACTGAAACAATTCAAAAAGAAGGAAGTAAAAATATTGCCTTGGTTATTTTAACCATAACGAATAATTCTGGTGGCGGTCAGCCAGTGAGTATGGAAAACATTCGGGAAACGTCCAAAATTTGTCGCCAAAACAAGATCTCTTTTTTTATTGACGCATGCAGATTTGCAGAAAATGCCTATTTTATAAAAACCAGAGAGGAAGGATATAGTGACAAAAGTATTGAAAATATAGTGTTAGAAATGTTTTCATATGCAGATGGATGTCTAATGAGTGCAAAAAAAGATGCATTTGCTAATATTGGCGGATTTCTTGCCATGAATGATGAAAATCTAGCTGTGCAATGCCGTAATCTCCTAGTCATCACTGAAGGCTTTCCAACCTATGGTGGATTGGCGGGTCGCGACTTAGAAGCGATTGCCATAGGATTGAGGGAAATATTGGACGAACACTATCTTGCATATAGAATTAGAACTACAGCCTATTTAACTGAAAAACTAACCCAACACGGGATCCCAGTGATGTTGCCTTCGGGAGGTCATGCAGTTTATCTTGACGCTAAGTCATTTTTGTCCCATATTCCTGTTGACCAATATCCTGGTGCTAGCCTTGTTTGTGCTTTATATGAAAAAGGAGGTATCCGAGGTGTTGAAATTGGTTCATTAATGTTTGGAAAATATGATGAAAATGGGCAATTAATTCCAGCAAAAATGGAATTGGTTCGCTTAGCAATCCCAAGAAGGGTTTACACCCAAAGTCATATAGATTACGTGGCTGAAGTTATCATTGAAGTCTTTGAGGAAAGGTCAAAAATAAAAGGGTTATCTATTGTTGAAGAAGCCCCATTATTAAGACATTTTACAGCCAAACTAAAACCCATTTGACAACTTTAATGTTATAATCCAAATTAGTATGGTTTGAATCACATCCTCGATAGCTGTAAAAAACAATTCGTCAAGTATAAACTTTTAGGTGAAAAGGCCATGGCTCAGCTTGATGAAAAAAGCCTGTTTATTGAAAACGTTAGCGGTGCCAACAGTATTGCAGTGATTGTTCAACATTTGCATGGAAACATGTTGAGCCGTTGGACAGATTTTTTGGTAAGTGATGGTGAAAAAGATTGGAGAAAAAGAGATGAAGAATTCGAACCAATTTTAAACAATTTATCAGAACTAAAAAAGAAATGGAAAGAAGGTTGGGATTGTTTATTCAAAGCATTGGATGATTTGAAAGAAGAGGATCTCAACAAAATAGTTTATATCCGTAACCAAAAGCAAAGGGTATTTGATGCCATTCAACGCCAAATAGCCCACTATGCTTACCACATAGGGCAAATTGTATACATAGGAAAAATGATGTTAGGAGACCATTGGAAATCAATTTCTATCCCAAAAAATGAATCTAAAAGTTATAACTTCCGCTTACTTTCAGAACAGGAAAATGACAGTCCTTCGGACCGCCTACCCTAAATTTAAATATTTACTTTTTTTACAGTCGGTTCTTTGATCAAGTATTGGGAAATAATTCGATCATATTCTGGTGTAGGTTTTACGTAATCAATACATTCCGCCCATTCTTCAAAACCTTGATCCATATTGTCTTTTAATATATACCCAAAACCTCTATAATGTCCATTTTCAATTAAGACCAGTGCGTGTTCATTGGGCACTTTTCCCTCCAAGACTAGATAAAAGTCTTCTTGAAAAATTTTAAGTAAGTACGCCTTGGCCAAGGAGGCTTTTGCATTGTACGTTTCTACCATTTCAAGGCTTAAGGATGCTCCTTCACACTCTTGTGAATGAATGTAAAAACAATCTTTGCCACATTCATTCAAACTGCACTTACCAAAACACAACTGAAACAAAGTACAAGCTTGGAAAATCAGTGATTTAGCGCTTTGTTTTGTGGCCGTAAATGTCAAGACCGTTTTTTGGTGCTCATTTTTTTTTCCACTCCTATCAAAATTAAAACAAATATAACCATGATCATCTTCATAACTATATACAAAATATGGGTAATCCTTGGTTCGTTGTGCTTTATTAATTTCTGGATGGAGAGATTTAATTTCTTTGGACTCTAAAAGCATCGCGACTAATTCATTGCCCGTACATTCATAAGAAATTGAATGCGTTTGGCGTGCTAATTTTTCTGTTTTTGAGTCTATTTTTCCAAAATGTTGAAAAATTCTGGATTTTATATTAATACTTTTTCCAACATAAATAACAGTGCCATGAATATTGTAAAAGTAATACACACCAGGATCTTCTGGTAGACCGTGGAGATATTCTAGTGACAAATTACCTGGCAAGTTCAATTCCTTTATTCCACCATGTAATAATTCTTCAATATGGGGTGTATCTTGTTCCATGGTCAAAATTCTCTGGAAAATATCCCATGTTGCTAAAACATCATCCATGGCTCTATGCCGGTTGGCAACACGGATGTCAAAATGCTGAATCAGGTTGCCAAGACTATACGAACGTAGGCCAGGAAATGCTTTTCGGGTTAATTTGACGGTACACAAAATTTTTTTAGAATAGGTATAGCCTAATGATTTGAATTCTTCTCTAATAAAATTGTAGTCAAATCTCACATTGTGCGCCACAAAAATAGAATCTTCAGTAAACTCCACAATTTGTTTAGCAATTTCGTAAAACATAGGTGCGTTGGCCACCATACTATTGGTAATGCCAGTAATTCTCGTAATTTCTGCTGGAATACTTCTGCCAGGGTTGACCAAGGATTCGTATTTGTCAATCAAAACTCCATCCTTGATTTTCACCATGGCAATCTCAGTAATTCTATCTCGACTACTCAAACCTCCCGTAGTTTCAATATCCACAATGGTATATATTTTTTCCTTTTTGGACATAAATATTATACTGTTTTTTGTGTCACTTCATCAAGCCCAAACCAACGAAAAAAAAGTCTGCCATACATCCAACCGATATATGCACCCAATAGCCCTCCTCCTATGATATCAAAGGGATAATGTAGACCTACATAAACTTGGGCAATGGCGATAGAAGAGGCCCATAGAAGCAATAAAATGACTAATTTTCTTTTTTTCCATCCAAAAATCATCACTAAAAATGTAGCAAGCGCAAAATGATTAGCTGCGTGATTCGAGGTAAAACTATATCCAGAACCACAAGGTACTCTTTCAATAACAGGCATCGTTAATTCAGCATTACATGGTCTAATTCGTTTAAAATTTTTCTTAAATCCGTAATTACTTGTCATATCGGCAGTACCTACAGTTAATATGGCGAAGAGGACTAAAAAATATCCTTTTTTTCCATAATTAAAGAGGAAAAAAGCGACTAAAAACGTGTACAAAGGTATCCATACATACTTATTTCGCAAAAAGGGCATGACTACATCAAAAACGGGATTCGACCAATCATTGTTGACCCAATAAAAAATAATTTGGTCTAATTCGTTTATCATAAACTTAAAATATCTTTAGGCAAATGTACAAGTTAAATCAGGTATAAACCCAATGCGGGTAAATTTTTATAAATTTGCAAAAATATTAAGTGTATGACATTAATTAAGTCCATCTCTGGTATCAGGGGTACGATTGGGGGGAAAGCTGGCACAAATCTTACTCCTGTAGATATCGTTGAATGTACGGCAGGTTTTGGTACTTGGTTGGTTGAAAAAAAAGGAGTAAAAAAAATAGTTGTAGGAAGGGATGGGCGACTGAGTGGTGCTTTAGTTAGTGATTTGGCCGTGCAAACTTTACTAGCCATGGGCATTGATGTCATAGATCTAGGTTTAAGTACTACCCCAACAGTAGAGACTATGGTTCCTTTTCTAGAAGCTGGAGCGGGAATTGTATTTACAGCTTCACACAACCCTAAAGAATGGAATGCTTTAAAATTTTTAAACCAAAAAGGAGAGTTTATTTCCGAAAACGATGGAAATAGAATTATCGAATTAATTGAAGATTCAGCCTATCTTTTTGCAGAGGTCGATCATTTTGGAACTTATTCTACTTACGACGAACACATTAAAAAGCATATTCAACAAATTCTAGATTTCCCTTTCGTCGATGTTCCTGAAGTGCAAAAAGCATCTTTTCATGTAGTCGTGGATTGTATCAATTCGACAGGTGCGCTTTCGATTCCACCTTTATTAGATGCACTTGGCGTTTCATACACCTTGCTTAATGACGATAATTTTGGCCATTTTGCACATAATCCCGAACCATTACCAGCTCATTTGACCGATATTGTAGAAAAAGTGGTAACCCACAAAGCGGACATGGGCATCATTGTTGACCCAGATGTCGACAGATTGGCGTTTGTGTGTGAAGATGGCAGTCTTTTTGGGGAAGAATATACCTTAGTTGCTATCGCAGATTATATGTTAGAAAACACTAATAATCAATGGACAGTCTCTAATTTATCTTCCTCAAGAGCTTTGGCCGATGTGACCAAAAAACACGGTGGACATTATGGAGCAGCTGCCGTCGGAGAAGTTAATGTGGTACAAAAAATGAAGGAAACGAACGCATTAATCGGTGGAGAAGGTAATGGTGGTGTCATCGTTCCAGGACTTCATTATGGGCGGGATGCTTTAGCAGGAATAGCTCTATTTCTTACTTATGTTGCAAAAAAAGCGAAAAAGCTATCTGCCATAAAAGCAGATTTTCCTTCCTATGTTATTATCAAAGATAAAATCGCCCTTAAAAGTGAAGAACAAATAAACGCTATTACTGATTCCATTCGGACAATATTTAAACAGGAAAAATTGAATGAGGTGGATGGAATAAAAATTGACTTTGAAGAAGGATGGGTTCATCTTCGTAAATCAAACACAGAACCTATTATTCGAATTTATGCCGAAAGTACCACTTCCGATATAGCTGAGTCTCTTATACGACGAGTAAAAAGTGCAATAAACATCATTTAAAACAAACCATGATGCATCAGGAATACTTTAAAAAATTCAGAGACAACATTATTGGTATCGATCAAGTTTTTGAAACTCCCTTTGGTATAAAAAAAATTTATTATGCTGACTGGACAGCTAGTGGCAGACTCTACGGTCCGATTGAAGATCAAATTTCAAATCACATTGGACCTTTTGTTGCCAATACACATACGGAAACTAATTTGACAGGATGTACTATGACCCTGGCTTATAAAAGAGCAAGGCAAATTATTAAAAATCACGTAAATGCTTCTTCCACAGATATTTTAATTTCTTCCAATTCTGGAATGACTGGGGTTGTCAATAAATTACAAAGAATCATTGGTGTCAAAATTCACGAAAAATTTCAGGGCAAATTTACGATCCCCGAAGAAGATCGTCCTGTGGTTTTTGTGACACACATGGAACATCACTCCAATCAAACATCTTGGTTGGAAACGGTTTGTATCGTCGAATTAATACAAGCCGATGAAAATGGTTTGGTTGACTTAAAACATTTTATTTCTTTACTAGAAAAACATAAAAACAGAAAAGTTAAAATCGCTGCCATCACATCTTGTTCAAACGTGACTGGCGTATTTACGCCCTACCATCAAATGGCCAAAATTATTCACAAATATGGTGGCTACTGTTTTGTGGATTTTGCTTGCTCGGCGCCTTATATCAACATTGACATGCACCCTTCTGACCAAGAAGCTTATTTGGATGCTATATATTTTTCACCACACAAATTTCTAGGTGGGCCTGCTAGTTCGGGTATTGTTATTTTTTCACAAAAACTTTACAACAATAAAATACCAGATAATCCAGGTGGTGGTACGGTTGATTGGACAAATCCGTGGGGAGAACATAAATATCTAGATGAGATTGAAGCTAGAGAAGATGGTGGGACGCCTTCATTTCTGCAAACGATAAAAGTTGCTTATTGCATTCAATTGAAAGATTCTATGGGTGTCGATAAAATTCTTGAACGAGAACATTATTTACTAAAGAAAATTTTTAATGTTTTAAAGCCATTACATAATGTACACCTATTGGCTGACAACCTTACAGAAAGATTGGGCGTGATTTCCTTTTACATCGACCATTTACATTACAATTTAGGGGTTCGAATGTTGAGCGATCGTTGTGGCATTCAAGTCAGAGGTGGTTGCTCTTGTGCTGGCACTTATGGTCACTACCTTTTAGAAGTATCGCATGAAAAATCGGCTTTGTTGACGAATGAAATTAGCCATGGAATACTTACCAATAAACCGGGTTGGATCAGAATGTCTATACACCCAACGATGACCGATGAAGAGATGGACTACATTTTAAATGGTATTTTAGCTTTGGCAAAGAATCATGAGGAATGGTCAAAAGATTATATGTACAATGCTGATTCTAATGATTTTAAGCACATGTTTGATACCCATGTCGAAGAAAATCTTGTCAATTCTTGGTTTGATAAAGATGTTCTAGAATCAAAACTAACGGCAAAAACGCAAACCCTGACCATATGACAAGGGTATATTTTGACAATGCTTCGACCACACCATTACATCCCGAAGTAAAATACTGGATGTGTAGTCAAATGAATGAAGAATTTGGTAATCCTTCCAGTATTCATTACCATGGTAGAAAAGCGAAATCTATTATTGAAGCTAGTCGAAAAACAATAGCCACTATTTTAAAAGCTTCCTTAGGTGAAATATTTTTTACTAGCTCAGCCAGTGAAGCAAATAATATGATCCTTAAAAATGCAGTTGAAAGTTTTGGCGTCAAACGTATTATCACTTCGCCTACCGAACATCCATGTGTCTTAAAAACTCTGGTTTATCTCCAGGAAAAAGGTTTGATTAAAGTAGAGTTTTTACCTGTAGATAGTTTTGGAAGAGTTGATATAGATATTTTGGAAAATAAATTACTTGACACCAAAGAAAAAACATTGGTGAGTATAATGCATGGCAACAATGAAATAGGTTCAATGATAGATTTAGGACAAATATCGTCCATATGTCATCAGAACGGTGCTCTATTTCATTGTGACACAGTTCAAACTTTAGGAAAATACGAAATAGATCTTTCCAAAAACCACTTGAATTTTATGAGTGGTTCGGCTCACAAATTTCATGGTCCAAAAGGCGTAGGTTTTGTGTACATACGGAATACTAATATCATTTCGCCTTACATTCACGGTGGCGCTCAAGAAAGAAATATGCGTGCAGGCACTGAAAATGTTTTAGGTATAGGTGGCATGGCTTTAGCCCTAGAATTAAGTTTTACATCTAGGGAGGAGAACAAAAACCATATTTTACATCTAAGGGAATTATTTAAAAAAGGATTGGTAGAAAATTTTTTAGATATACAGTTTAATGGAAATCAGCAAGAAGATTTTTTAGCCCATATTCTTAATGTTTCTTTTCCTCCAGGACCAAAAGCTGATTTATTGCTATTCAACTTAGACATTGCAGGTATTTCTTGTTCATCTGCAAGTGCTTGTAGTTCGGGCATTGAATCTGACTCTCATGTATTACAGGCCATTCAACACGACCCTTTGCGCAAAGCCATTCGTTTTTCATTTTCACCATTGAATACGCAGGAAGAGGTGTTATATGCATTAGAACAATTAGAACAATTTACACCATTACGATAATGGCACTTAAAGAGGACGACCGTTGGATGCGTTATTGTTTTGAATGTGCCAATCAAAGTAATGGACTTAATAAACAAAATCCTTTGGTCGGTGCGGTTATCGTGCATCATAGTCGGATTATTGGCAGCGGATTCCACAAAGAATATGGAGGTCTTCACGCTGAGATTAATGCATTGTCGTCTGTAAAACCAGAAAACAAACATTTATTGGAAGAATCTACAATGTATGTTTCTCTTGAACCTTGTTCTCATTATGGCAAGACGCCCCCATGTGTACATGCCATTCTACATTCAAAAATAAAAAGAGTGGTTATAGGAACAATGGACATTAACCCAATCGTCAGAGGACAAGGGATTAAAATACTACAAGAATCGGGTGTTGAGGTAACCATGTCTGACTTGGATAGTGAGGCCAAATTATTACTTCGCCCTTTTAGTGCGCATATTCAACATCGCCCATATATTATACTAAAAAGTGTACAATCTCAAGATCATTTTATTGGTCAAAAAAATAAAAAAATATGGCTTTCAAATAATAGAATGAAGGTAATTTCACATCATTGGCGTGCGCAAACTGATGCCATTCTCGTAGGCAAAAATACCGTTCTTTCAGATAATCCAGCTTTAACTACGAGACAGGTGGAAGGAAATAATCCGATACGCATTTTATTAGATCCTAACTTATCTTGTCCAACTTCCAAAAATATTTTTGATGCACCTGGCAAAGTTTGGATTTACAATAAAATGATGGATAAGGAATATGAAAATTTAACTTATATTCAGATTCTCACTGAAAACTATTCTGTTAAAAATATAGTTGAAGACCTATTCAAAAGAGGTGTTTTATCCTTGATGGTTGAAGGTGGTGCTTTCACGATACAACAATTTTTAAATGAAAATTTGTGGGATGAAGCTAGAATTATTCAAACAAATGTCAAACTTTGCAGTGGCATTGTTGCACCCTCAATTACTGGCAAATTACATCAAAAAAAAGTATTGGGAAACAATACATTGTTGATTATCCACAAACCGTAACTATTCACCATCCCACATCAGGAATGCTTTTAAAAATCCTTCAATTTCGCCATTTAAAACTGCATCTGTATTTCGAGTTTCAAAACCTGTTCGATGGTCTTTAACCCTTCTATCATCCAAAACATAAGACCTTATTTGCGAGCCCCATTCATTTTTCATTTTACCAGATTCAATTTTCGCTTTTTCTGCCCTTTGCTTTTCAAGTTCCACTTCATACAACCTAGATTTTAGCATTTGTAATGCTTTATCACGATTCATATGCTGAGATCTTTCTTGCTGACATTCTGCCACTAATCCAGAGGGTAAATGTCTGACCCTCACGGCTGATTCAGTTTTATTGACGTGCTGTCCTCCAGCTCCTTGTGCTCTGAAAGTGTCCCATTCAAGGTCTGCAGGGTTAATATCAATTTCGATGGTATCATCGACCAACGGATGAACAAAAACACTAGCAAATGATGTCATTCGTTTTCCTTGTGCATTGTAAGGGCTCACCCTTACCAGTCTATGAACGCCGTTTTCCCCTTTTAACATTCCAAATCCATATTCTCCACTTAC
>JBATMZ010000169.1:0-45806 GCA_049290115.1 Saprospiraceae bacterium
TCCCTAATTAGTTGTGTGTTGGTCTTGTATTGGAGACGCCGAACAAAGGGTTGTTCGGTTCCTTCGTTATCGAGTGATTTTGTATCACTCGATTCCCTCCTTCGTCGGGATCACTCAGTCATCCTACGGGCTACAATTTGAGTCAACTTAAAAAAGTTGGCTCTTTTTTTTTGGGAAAAGTTGAATCGAACCCTGGGATCAACAAACCGAACAAAAGGTTGTTCGGTGCCTTCGTTATCGAGTGATTTTGTATCACTCGATTCCCTAATTAGTTGTGTGTTGGTCTTGTATTGGAGACGCCGAACAAAGGGTTGTTCGGTTCCTTCGTTATCGAGCGATTTTGTATCACTCGATTCCCTCCTTCGTCGGGATCACTCAGTCATCCTACGGGCCACAAAAGAGGTGTCAATTTATTAATAAGTGCCTTAAATCATTTATAAAGATGAGGTAAGTCACCTACGATGAATTTTTTTATTGGTTAATTTGTATTACAAAACTTTGTTAACATGACACAACAAGAATTATTAAAAATTCCCGTCAAATATGTGATGACAACCGATTTATTTGTGGCTAATAAAAACACCATACTGAAGGAAATTAATATACTCATCGAAAGAGAAAACATACATCATATTCCTGTGGTAGATGAAGATAATAAGTTCGTTGGAATTATTTCTAAGTCTGACATTTTATTACTGATGGACTGGGGAACCAAAAAAAATCTTCCTGGATCGGATCGCAAGAACGTATTTTTATTGACCAGCAACTTGGCTGTGGATTTGATGGAAACCAATGTCATCAGTGTGGCACCAAAAGATACAGTTGAAAAGTGTATTCAAATATTTAGAGAAAATTATTTTCATGCATTGCCTGTAGTTGATGATAATGGTATTTTATTGGGTTTGGTTACGACGTTTGACTTACTCATGTTGGCCTATACACCACAGTACCAATTGAATATGGAATAATGAACCTAGTAAAAATAAAAGATGAACATCAACAATAAATCTACACTATTCCAAATTAAGACGGCTTTTCATGAAGCTTTTCCCTTTCTTAAAATCGAGTTTTACAGACACACCCATGATGCTAAAACGTCGTCGCCAAAAACGGATCAAATTATTACCGACGAAAAAATCAGCGACTTGACAGGAAAGGATGTGGGAGTTGACATTTTGGTTGTCCCAACGATGAAAGTTGAAGAATTTGAATCGTTATTTTATCAAAGTACGGGTATAGGCGTTCAAGTTTTTAGAAATTCTAATGGCGTTTGGTTACAGACATCAGCTACTGATTCTTGGACTTTAGAAAAACAAAATGGAAAAGGCGAACGGTCTGACGTTGATTATGATATAAATCCTGTAGGTATTACAGATTTTGATGTTGAATAATGTTGAAGTTTTAGGTGTCTAGGGTTGTGTATATATATCTAAAAAAGCAATGCAATTTTTGACGTCTATGTCTGAAAAATAAAAGTCTTCCTGATTTTCTGTGATTATATAATGGCAACCAGCGAGATGTGCTGCATAATATTCTAGACCATTTTCAAAATCATGGATTAGCCTATTGTTGATGGTTTGTTTGACCATTTCGTGGTTCACGGTACAAACCTGAATATGCTTGAATAATAACTTGATTTTTTCTCTGGCTACTGTATTTCCGCTCTTTTTCTCAACAAAATAGAAAGCAATGGAAAGACAAACAGGCGAAGTGAATAGCGTTACGTTGGGCTTGTCTGCAAGGCTTAATATTCGAGCAGCATGTGAAAATAGGGGATATTCTTTATTTAGAACAGCTACCAATATATTGGCATCTAAAAATAGTCTTTTCACATCTATTTTATTTTTTGGAATCCCGATATTCTGACCGTAAGTCTTTCCTTGATTTTGCTTTGGAAATATACTTAACATCTCCCTCTGCGACGGCATGCACCCAATCCGAAATGTCTATGTCCTCTAAATTTTTGTAAGATTTTTCCGTCATTTTTTTGTAGAGGTATTCTGTCAGCCTTGATAGACTAATATTGTGTTTTTCTGCAAATATTTTTGCTTTGTTGATGACTTCTGCATCAAAGGATAAAGTAACTTTTGTGTCCACGTCTTACGTATCTAATTTATAATCATTACGTAAACACGATTTTTTTTATTTTAGTTCATTTTGAATAAGTTTTTTATAAAAAAAATTCTACCACATCATTATGAAGGCAAAAATGAACTATATTTGCCGAATAAACCGACATTTCACAGACGTAAATAACGTCAATTCATATTTTAAACCAGTGTTTATGATAATTAGCCATACCCAATACCTCATTGTACCTCAATAATCATACATATTACAGTCTTCGTTACGGCACCCTTTCTCCCGAAGAATTACCGACCTTAGCTAAAACCTTTGGGGTTGAAACTTTGGTATTATCGGATATCAATAATACCTCCTGCGCTTATCAGTTTGTGGTGGCTTGCCTTAAGTTGGATATTAAGCCTGTTCTGGGTATTGAATTTCGCCAAGATGATGAGTTTTTATACCTGGGTATTGCAAAAAATGACGAAGGCTGGAGGGCTTTGTGTGCTTTGTTGTCCGAGTCATCCCTAAGCGGAGAACCACTGCCAAAAGAAGCCCCCATATTGGAAAATTGTTACATAGTGTATCGAAAATTACCCAAGGGGGTTGATTTACTGCGAGACTATGAATTTGTTGGAGTTCGCCCCGAAGAAGTCAATCATCTTTTTTCATCTTACTTAAAAAATTACCTGCACAAACTTGTTGTTTTTAGCCCAGTGACTTTTGGGGATAGTGACGGTTTTAAAGCTCATAAATTGCTTCGATGCATCGATTTCAATATTGTCATCGGTAAGCTCGAGAGTAAAGATTGTGCTAAATCTTCAGAAATATTTTTCGACTCAAAATATTTTAAGGAGGTGTATCAAACCTATCCGACTATTTTGGAGAATACACAAAAAATACTCGATTCCTGTAGTACAGAAATGAAGGCCTCTTATTTGCACAATCGGCGCACCTTCACGGGAGATAAAGAAGACGACTACAAGTTGCTTACAAAACTTGCTGTCAGTGGTTGTCACCGACGTTACGGTCATAAGCACAAAAAATCAATGGAGCGCACACAACGCGAACTCAAAGTCATTGAAAAAATGGGATTTTGTGCTTACTTTCTCATCACATGGGATATCGTGCGTTATGCACATTCTGTGGGATATTTTCACGTAGGGCGGGGTAGTGGTGCCAATTCTATCGTGGCCTATAATCTGAACATTACGGATGTAGATCCACTGGAATTAGACCTGTATTTCGAGCGATTCATCAACCCACATCGTAGTTCGCCGCCAGACTTCGACATTGACTTTTCCTGGAATGAAAGAGACGATGTAACTGACTATATTTTTAAACGTTACGGAAAGGAAAATACGGCACTTCTAGCGACCTACAACACATTTAAGGGCAAATCCATCATCCGTGAATTGGGTAAAGTGCTTGGTTTACCCAAGGCGGATATCGATATGATTGTTGACGAACCGATGGCATCGGACAAACACCATCCTTTTGCCAAACATATTTTTAAGTACGGCAAGATGATAGAAAAATTTCCCAACTACCTTTCCATACATGCAGGAGGTATTTTGATTAGCGAGAGACCACTCAACTACCACACGGCATTGCTGATGATGCCCAAGGGATTTCCCGTAGTGCATTTTGATATGTACGGCGCTGAAGATTTGGAATACCATAAATACGATGTTTTATCGCAGCGGGGTTTGGGCCATATTCGAGATGCTGTCGAACTAGTAAAACAAAACCAGGGGAAAGCCATTGATGTCCACGATGTAGCTTCGATCAAGGAAGACCCCAATGTGAAAACTCAGTTGAGGTCAGGTCATTGTATTGGTTGTTTTTATATCGAATCACCTGCCATGCGTGGGCTATTACACAAGTTGCGGTGTGACAATTATGTTCACCTTGTGGCGGCTAGTTCGATCATACGTCCAGGCGTAGCCCAATCCGGTATGATGCGGGAATACATTCAGCGTTTTCATAAGCCCGACAGCTTTAGTTACCTCCACCCCGTATTTGAAGAGCATTTAGGAGAGACGTACGGCGTCATGGTATATCAGGAAGATGTGATGAAGATAGTCCATCATTTTTCAGGACTTGATTTGGATGAATCCGACGTATTGCGTCGTATCATGACGGGTAAGAAAAAAAGTTCGGATACCTTCCGCCGACTAGAAGAAAAGTATTTTAAGAACTGTAAAGAGAGGGGTTATCCCGATGAGTTGACCCAGGAAGTATGGCGGCAAATAGAGAGTTTTAGTGGTTATTCTTTCTGTAAGGCACACTCGGCGAGTTTTGCGGCGGAGTCCTTTCAGAGTTTATTTTTAAAGACCTATTTTCCACTAGAGTTTATGACGGCCGTGATCAATAATTTTGGTGGTTTTTATAGCACGGAGCAGTATGTCCACGAAGCGAGGATGTGTGGGGCCAAAATAGAAGCACCTTGCGTCAATAACAGTACGTATTTGACCAATATATATGGAATAACGATCTATATAGGCTTCATACACATAGCAGATTTGGAGCGGAAAATTGCCATTGCTATTGTGGAAGAACGGTTAAAAAGTGGAGATTATCGCCATTTGCGAGATTTTGTCAACCGGGTGGATATTTCAAAGGAACAGCTCGAGATACTCATCAGAATGGGTGCATTCAGGTTTACTGGGATGAATAAATACGAATTGATGTGGGAAAAAAATGCAGTGCACAATCCATTGATCAAACATGTACATGCGGATATGCTTTTTGATGTGGAATCTGAGCACTTCAATTTGCCAATATTGGCAGAGACCGAACACGAACAAGCCTTCGATGAAATTGAATTACTAGGATTTCCGCTTTGTAGTCCTTTTGATTTATTGTTGACTCGTTTTCGCGGTGAGATAACGGCGAGCCAGTTGAAAAATAATATTGGCAAAAAAGTTCGTATGGTGGGCTACTACGTATGCCGCAAGTATGTGACGACAAGCAAGGGGCAATTGATGAATTTTGGCACGATGACAGATGTGGAAGGACATTTTTTTGACACCATACATTTTCCGCCTAGCCTGTCCAAATACCCTTTCAAAGGCAAAGGTTGTTACTTGTTGCTCGGCAAGGTCGTCGATGACTTTGGTTTCCCCAGCCTCGAAGTCGAAAAGATGGATAAATTGCCGTACGTTAAGGATGGGAGGTATTGAAAAAATAGTTGCTTAAATAGATTCAATCTTTCACTAGTATGTAGTCAATAAAATCGCAGCAAGGTGCCTTAAGAAACAAGGTGTCGTTGGACGTTGTTTTAGTGAAGGTTCCCAAACTATCGATTTGCCACGCTTCTTCACCTTGATTCTGTATTATCGAATATCCTGTCGTCAGTGAATGGAGATAATTATCCTGAATATTCATTGTAATCTTAATCGTATTATCTTCAATATCCCAAGTACAAGTGCCTTTTGGATAATCTCTCGAAATGCCTGCTATTGTACCATACCAATGAACAAGGTGCCATCTTTGACTAGTGGAATCCCTGTCTTTTACACACGCAAATAATAAAGTGGACACTAATGTTATGGCTAAAATCATTTTTGAAAACATGTCTTTTTTCTTATAAAACGTATAAATAGTTTGAAACGTTGGGTGATTTTCATTTTACCAAAACTCGTACCTAAATTTTTAAGCCTTTTTTTTATCTTTGTTGCAAATATTACACATGGATTTTTTTACATCAGCATTAGAAGGTAAAAATACTTGGCAACTTTACTTAGTGGGTTTTCTCATCACGATGGCAGGTTACTTTATTGGACAATTACCTCTGACCCTTGTGCTGGTATATCAAGTAGCTAGTCGTACAGATATTGGACCATCAGACATAACGGCATTTCAAGATAATATGGATTTTTCAAAGTTTGGGATCGACCCCAACGTTGGCTTTTTTTTCATGATATTAATATTTGTTTTTGCCATGGCAGGGTTGTACTTAGCCGTAAAAATCCACGGTAGGCGGTTTTTAACCCTGATCTCACCAAATGCTACGATTGATTGGTCAAGAGTTTTATACGGCTTTGGTCTTTGGGCAGTACTTATCACCGTTTCCGAGGCAATTACCTATTTTATGGCACCTGAAGATTATACCTTTCGATTTTCTATCCAAACGTTTATTCCCTTACTTCTCTTGGCTGTTTTTTTACTTCCTATTCAAACTAGTTTTGAAGAAATGTTTTTTAGAGGTTATCTTTTGCAAGGCATTGGACTTGCTTTAAAAAACAAAGTAGCAGCTATTTTAATTACTTCGGTCTTGTTCGCTATGATGCACAGTATGAATCCGGAAGTTACCAAATTTGGATTAGGCACCATGATGTTTTATTATTTGTCTGCGGGTGCTTTTTTGGCGATTATAACGGTAATGGACAATCGGCTTGAGCTGGCACTTGGCGTTCACGCAGCCACGAATGTATTAGGCGCAACACTAGTCACTTATTCTGGAAGTGTGCTGCAAACGGACACATTATTTTTAGTAACTGAAATCAAACCTTGGGTGATGATACTGTTTTTTTACGCTTCTGCAATTATTTTTTATGTAGTATGTGCCAAGAAATATGGTTGGAAAAATCTATACACCATCTTGGAGCCCATTCCATATGAAACAAACCAACAAAATCCTACTAATGCGTGATGATGCGCAAAAGAAAAATAAATTTTTGCATCAAAATCAATTGTTTTACGTTATATCCTAAAATTAAGTTTTAAGATGAAAAGAAGTTTTTTCCTTGTTTGTATTCTAATAACCTTATTTGTCAATATGACCTTCGCCCAATCTAATCGATTTTTACAGTCGGTAGATTATACGATGATGTTGGATTTTGATATTAGAAAACATCAATACGAAGGTATTCAAAAATTGAAATATACCAATAATTCGTCAGACACATTAGATCGAATTTTTTACCACCTTTTCTTTAATGCATTTAAGCCAGGAAGTGAAATGGATGTACTTTCCTGTAATATCAAAGATCCAGATCCGAGAGTCGGCGATCGAATTAAAAATCTAAGAAAATCGGAACAAGGTTTTATGAATGTTTTATCACTGAAAAAGGATGGTAAAGCAGTAAAATTTTCTACGGAGGAAACCATCTTAGAAGTTTCCTTGTCCGAACCAATATTGCCTGGACAAACGGCCTTTTTGGAAATGGAGTTTTTGGCTCAAATTCCATTACAAGTGAGGAGGACTGGTCGAAACAATATGGAAGGTATCGAATATTCGGTCTCTCAGGGTTATCCAAAAATATGTGCTTATGACGAACAAGGATGGCATGCAAACCCATATATTGCTAGAGAGTTTTATGGCCCTTTCGGGAATTTTGATGTGACGATTGAATTACCTTCAGAGTACATTGTGGCAGCTACAGGGATACTTCAAAATCCTGAGGAG
This sequence comes from Saprospiraceae bacterium, assembly GCA_049290115.1. Lineage (GTDB taxonomy): Bacteria > Bacteroidota > Bacteroidia > Chitinophagales > Saprospiraceae > OLB9. Next base: position 7,478 of record JBATMZ010000169.1, read on the forward strand.
ATTGGCTACGGCTATTCTAATAAAGAACCAAAAAAGAAAGGTAAAAACCTAAGATGGCAATTTAAAGCTGAAAATGTACACGATTTTGTTTGGGCAGCGGATCCCGATTATAAACATACCAGCCACATAGCCAAAGACGGTACAATACTTCGGTTTTTTTATCAGGAAAATGAAAAAACCAAGGAAAATTGGGAAAATCTTCCTAGAATAATGGATGAAATTCTACAGTTTTTAAACCAAAACTATGGCCAATATCCATATCCTCAATATTGTATAATTCAAGGAGGAGACAGGGGAATGGAATACCCTATGGCAACCCTAGTAACTGGAGAAAGGAATTTTAATAGCCTATTGGGTACTTGTATTCACGAAATTGTTCATAGCTGGTTTCAAGGTGTCATTGCGACCAATGAGTCCCTATATCCATGGATGGATGAAGGCTTTACCAATTTTGTAGGTAATGAGGTAAGGAATCATTTGAAAAAAATGCAATTGATTACAGGTTTGGCAGTAGACAATCCACATTTAACCCAAGTAAGAGGATATGAAAATTTTGCTAAAGCTGGGCTAGAAGAGCCAATGATTACACATGCGGATCATTACTTGACAAATACTGCTTATGCAATGGCAGCTTATACGAAAGGTGTCGTTTTCCTAGAACAACTACGATATATCATTGGAACAGAATTATTTTATAAAGGTATGAAGCGGTACTACGAAGAATGGAAATTTAAACACCCTAATCCAAATGATTTTATTCGCGTGATGGAAAAAGTTTCTGGAATGGAATTGGATTGGTTTAAAGAATATTTTGTTCATACCACACATACCATTGATTATGGGATTGTAAGGTATGGATACCAAAGTATCGTTTTAGAAAAAGTGGGAATAATGCCTATGCCTTTGGATATTACAGTAACCATGAAAGACGGTACTGTTACAAACCACTATATCCCAATGAATTTAATGCGGGCCAATAAAAAGAATGATGATTTTTTTACTAATTACACCTTGCAAAAAAGGTGGCCATGGGTTGAGAAGTTTTATACCCTTCCACTTGGTGTGGAAACTATGGATATCAAATCAATAGTCATAGACCCATCTGGTAGGTTGGCAGATATTGACAAATCCAACAATACTTTTCCTAGAATTGGGGTTGATGTAGAGGATTTGACGAGGTAATTTTTATTTATGTTATCCATCCTCATTCCTATTTACAATCAGGATGTGCGGCGACTTGCTTACACACTGGCTACGCAATGTAGTAAGCTCAATATAAATTATCAGATTCTTTGTTTTGATGATGGTTCCCAGGAAAAGTATAAGCAAAAAAACAAAGAACTGGGTTTTAAAATGAATATCAACTACACAGAGTTACCTGAAAACTTAGGGCGAAGTAAAATTCGAAATTGGTTGGGTCGCTCCGCCTATTTTGAAAATTTACTTTTTTTGGATGGAGATTCGAGTATTAGGGACAAACAATTTGTTAAGAAATATATCGACCACTTGCCAAACGAAGGAGTAATATACGGCGGTAGGATTTATCAAAAAAAGAAGCCTGCTAAGGTTCAAAAAGTTTTACATTGGAAATATGGAATGACAAGAGAAACATTAAATGCTCATAATAGGAATCGTCACCCTTATCTCAATTTTCAAAGTAACAATTTTTTAGTTCCAGCAAAGGTATTTGAAAAATTCCCATTCAGCGAAAATGTGGAAGGGTATGGTTATGAAGATTTGCAATACGCAGATATATTAAAAAAAAATGCCATTCCAATTTTTCATATCCATAATCCTGTTAACCACGATGGTTTAGAAAACAATGTAACCTTCCTTAAAAAAACAAAAAAAGCGATTGAAAATTTGATATTTTTGGAAAGCAAAAAACAAGTTCCAGAAACAAGGTTACAGTCATTTTACAATAGATTATCACATTTTGGTTTAGAAAAAATGATTTTTACAATGTTAAAAAAGAGTCAAAAGCTTTTAGAAAAAAACTTGTTGTCCTCTAGGCCTTTGGTGTTTGTTTTTAATTTTTGGAAATTATACCATTACATGGTATTAAAACAAAAAAAAATAGTCCCACCCATTGAGTAAGACTATTTTAAAGTATGAAGCTATTTATTTTAATTAAAGTCCCATCGCAATCCTAATGAGAGGTTATTGTAAGCAATAGATTCTCCGCCAAAGAGATCATTCATGTCCATTTTGCCATAAATACTCAGATCTTTGTATCCAATATAAGCTCCAAGACCATAGACAAAATTATTGACGTTGTAGTTTCCTTTGGCTCGTTCTTCGTATTTGATTTTGTCCGCTGTATAGTTTAATATTTGACGAGTTTTCGAATTCAAACCAGCATAACCCCCTACACCAAACCTAAACGACTTTTGAGTTTTAAATTTAATGACATCGTCTTGTCTTTTTGGTTTGGTAAAATCAAATTCTAGGTACATAGGTATCACCCATTGTACTGTTCTGAAGTAGGCGTCTTTAGAATATTCTCTCAAATCAACCTCTAGGGCTGTTGTTTCTCCACTCTTTACAAAAAATTGATTATCGTTAGGTCGAACATTATTAACCCTCAAAGACAATCCATATTTTAGATGAAGAAAATTCGATTTAGTAAAAACTCGGGTTTTATAACTACATCCAAATTCATAAAATCTTGCATTAGATAATTGAAACATGTCGTTATTAATCGTACCCAAATCTTTATCTTCGATTAAGGTATTGGCTCCTAATGCGACTACAAACTGCGTGGTTGTCCTAGGCTCTCCTTTGATCTTTTTTTCTTTTTTAGGTTTGATTTTTAGTTTGAGCTCTCCCGTTTCCTCGTCATACACTTTGTCTTCCTTGTCGTCATTATCTTTTCCGAAGGCTCCTTCAACGACATTAGATACTAAATCAGACAATTCTTCTTCTAAGACTCCAATGCGCTCCTCAATTTGTTGAGCACTTCTTTCGGCGGCTGCTTTTTTAAGTTTTTCAGCTTCAGCTAAGGAAATATCATTGTTCTCCAATTTTTGATTAATGGACTCAATTTCAGCGGTAAGAGCTTCTTTTTCCTCTGCTTTCACTTGAACTATTTCTTTTGCGATTTCTCTCACTCTTTGAGAAAAATTTTCTTGCCCATTGGCGATAGTTCCGTACAATACAATGGCTAGTAAAAGTATTAACTTTTGCATATTTTAAAATTTAATAATGAATAAATGGATTAAGGTATTACGTTTCTATTGTTTACTGCGACATACATAGCCGTAGATGTTTCTGTCAATGTTTTGACCACTTTTGTGAAAAATCGATCTTTTGATTCTTTTTCTGCGGCCAATAGGAGTGTATTTGGGTCTATGTTGTATTTTGGTGTTTTTCTAGACAAATCCTGGTTCACTTCTGCTAATAATCTATCGGCGTTTATTCTTGGCGATGGTTCATTTTTGGTGAGTGTATTCAGTTCTGCTTTAGAAGAAATTTGCTCTTGTATTTGTTCTGATACTTGTGCTATTGGCTGACTGGCTACAACTTTTGTGGACTCGGGTGTTTGACTGTCTTTAGTTTTCTTTACTTTACTAGACTTTTCTAGAGGTTTCACAAATAAAATTTTATCTGACTTTACTGCAGGGTTTTTACCTATGACTGTGTTTTGTGATGTCTTGACTACTGTTTCCTCACTTTCTACAGGTTCTACAGGTCCATGAGAGCCTCTTGTAGTAATGGTATCGTCGTGAATAATTAAATTAGGGGCTTGTATATCTTCCATGGAAGTAATATTATTTTGTTCATTTTTAATTATCTGGTCAAAAGGCCATAAAGTGGAAACCACGACCATTAATAGTAAGGTTCCTGTCACCCAAAACAAATATCTTTTGTTTGGTTTTGTAGGCTGTGGACTTGGTGTTGCCCCTTTTTGATCCAATTGGTTTTCCAGTTGATCCCAAACAGATTTACTAGGTGTGATTTCTCTTCCTTTTAATTCTTCTGCTGCCCATTTATCTATGATATGTTTATCCATGGATTTCAATTTTTTGCTGTACAATCATTTCTTGTAATAATTTTCTGGCATAAGCCAATTGTGATTTAGACGTTCCCTCGCTGATGGACAAAAGGGTTGCAATTTCTTGATGTTTATATCCTTCAACGGCATAAAGATTAAAAACCACTTTACATCCTTCAGGCAATTTGTCGATCAAACTTTGGATATCACAAACGGCCATTTTACCTTCCATTTCTTGATCCAAACCCGAAGCGTCATGATCTTCGATACTTTCGATGCGCATATTTTTTTTACTACGAAGAAAAGAAATAGACTCATTGATGGTGATACGCTTCATCCACGCTTCTACTTGATTCAAGTTTTCTAGTTTGCCTAGATTATTGAATATTTTCATGAAAGCAGAAACCAATACATCTTCTGCCTCATCTATTCGTGCCACATATTGACGACAAATACTCATCAATTTAGGTGCATATTTTTCATATAGATACTTTTGAGCTGTCCGGTCGCCCTGAATCACATTGGCGATGACTTCTTTAATATCTAAATGTAATTTGATGACTTTCACGATTATTTTGTTCTGATACTCTTAAGACGCAATATGGTCAAAAAGGGTTGGAAAGGTGGAAAATAAAATTGATTAGTAGGATAATAATGACGTTTTTTTTAGTATAAATTGGCTTTCGAATAAATGATGATAACTATTTTTACCTATGTGAAAAATCCAATGACTTCATGTGTCAAGGATATTTTAATTGTCAAATATAACGTTTTATTTTCCACAATTTTTATATCATGTGCGTATAGGGCAAATAACGAATATTTAAATTTGTTAAATGAAAATACTATTGAAACAGTTACATTTAAATTATATTTTTCATTTCAAGATACAGTATAAAAAGATCATGCGGATTTCCATTAATAGTCAATTCGGCTAAATCCCAATACCATAAACATAATCCTGACCAAACTATTAATTCAAATGAACTATCAAACATACCTTGTTCGCAAGGTAATGGTTCTACTAAAAGCTCAAAATGACATTCACAATACTCAGGTTCCCACATTTAAGTGTCAAAACATAATTTATTGTCATTATCTCAAATGGTAAAAATCACCTCTTCCTAACAATTTGAATTATGTGCATAAATATAATCACTTCTTAATGTATAACTTTGTGAATTAATACCATTTGCACTAAAGGTAAAACCATTTAATCCAAAGTCAGTTCTTGTGAATGTGTACTTTAAGAATATCCCTTCTCCATCCCATCCAAGCACTTCTGTAATTTTGAAATTTTCAACAAGGCAAGCACTGAATGGTTTTTTTGATTCGATCGGGAATTTTACAAATTGGAGTGGACAATTGTATATATACGTTAAAGACTCTATATATTCGTGAACCGTTATCTTGAATAAAAATATTTTTGTATAATATTAAACCTATGTAGTTAGTTCTTTTGATATGAGTGTTGTCTTTCTAACAAGACCCCACCGATATCCACCTAAATCGCCATCACCCCTGATGACTCTATGACAAGGTATTAAGAACGCAATGGGGTTTTTACCAATGGCAGTTCCTATGGCTCTACTGGCGGTTGGACTACCAATACTTTTGGCAATGGACTGGTAAGATTCTAATTTTCCTTCTGGCAATTTTAATAATGCTTCCCAAACTTTAAGCTGAAAGGGACTTCCTTTAATATGTAGTTTTAAAGGTTGGTTGGGATGAATACCTCCGATAAAATCCACGGCTTGAAAATGAATTGAAGACGCTTGTTCGACGATTCTTGCCGCAGGAAACTCCTTTTGTAAAATGTTAAAAATGTGATTTCGATCTACATCAAAATGAAGGTAGCACAAACCGATATCGGTAGAAGCAATGCCTGTGATTCCAAAATGGGTCTCATACATTCCAAACGAAATGGTCATATTTGATCCCCCTCTTTTATAATCGCCTGGGGTCATGCTTTCTATTTTTAAAAAAAGATCATGTAGCCTACCTGTGCCGCTAAGACCAGTATGAATAGCAGTCTCAAACAAGGATAATTGTTTTTCGCTGATTAAATGTTTTGCATAATTTAATGAAATATGTTGGATAAACTTTTTTGGAGAAGTTCCCGCCCAAGTTTGGAACAACCTTTGAAAATGAAAGGGACTCATGTGAACATGTTCGGCTATTTCGTCTAAGCTAGGTTGGTTTTTAAAGTTGGATTGAATATATTCAATGGCTTTAGCTATGATTTGATATGAACTGGTTTCTATTCCCTTCATTATAATAAATTATAGGGCAAAGGTCAATAATTTAATGTCAACAAACAACCCGATAATTGCGCAAATAAAAAAGCCCCACAAAAATGTGAGGCTCTCGATATTTTCAAATATGTTTTGTCAATTAATTTAAAAATGGTGCAATGACCAAAGCTACTACCGACATTAATTTTAATAAAATATTCAAGGACGGTCCTGAAGTATCTTTGAACGGGTCACCAACCGTGTCACCAACAACCGTGGCTTTGTGTGGCTCTGATCCTTTGTAATACATTTGGCCTTGTATTTCTACACCTTCTTCAAACATTTTTTTAGCATTGTCCCAAGCACCTCCGGCATTGGATTGGAAAATGGCCATTAGTACACCACAAACGGTAACACCAGCCAATAAACCACCCAACATTTCAGCTCCTCCACCAAAACCAATGGCAACAGGTGAAGCAATAGCTAATAACCCCGGTAAAATCATTTCTCTAATAGAAGCTTTGGTAGAAATTTCTACACATTTGCCATATTCTGCTTTACCGTCAGCCAAATCAAAGGTTTTTTTGTCGGCATCAGACCAGGTTTTATACTCTGTGCCGTCATTTTTTTTCATGACAGCGAGCGCATTTTTTAACTCCGGAATATCGTTAAATTGTCTTCTTACTTCTTGGATCATATCCATAGCAGCTTTACCTACAGCATTCATAGAAAGAGCCGAAAATAGAAAGGGTAACATACCTCCTATTAATAAACCAGCCATTACAACAGGTTGTGCAATATCAATAGTACTAATGCCAGCCGTTGCCATAAAAGCCGCAAATAATGCCAAGGCAGTTAAGGCAGCTGAACCAATAGCAAATCCTTTTCCTATGGCTGCTGTTGTATTTCCTACTGCATCAAGTTTATCCGTTTTTTGTCGTACATCCTTAGGAAGGTCTGCCATTTCAGCAATACCACCTGCATTATCTGAGATGGGACCGTAAGCGTCTACTGCTAATTGAATACCCGTATTGGACAACATACCTACTGCGGCAATGGCAATACCATATAATCCTCCAAAATGAAAGGCGCCAATGATACCAGCGGCCAAAACCAATATTGGAAGCGCCGTTGATTGCATACCTACACCTAAACCTGCAATAATGTTGGTTGCAGGACCCGTTAAAGATTGATTTACAATTGACCTCACAGGTTTTGTGCCTGTTCCAGTATAAAACTCAGTGATTACACCAATCAATAAACCAGCCACCAAACCAATGATGACAGCCATAAATATGCCATTAGATCCATATTCTACACCGTTTACTGTCCAGCTATTAGGTAACATCCATTGAACGATACCATAGGTAGCTGCCAACATAAGGGCTGCCGAAATAAATTCTCCTCTGTTCAGGGCTTTTTGTGGGTCTCCTCCTTCGGCAACCTTGACAAAAAAGGTGCCTAAAATTGACGTAACAATTCCAACTCCTGCTAAAACCATCGGAAGTAGAACTGCATTTAAACCATTAAAAACATTGTCTAATTCAAATCCACTTAAACCGATGAATGTTGCTCCTAAAACCATGGTTCCAATGATAGAACCTACATATGATTCAAAAAGGTCAGCGCCCATTCCCGCTACGTCTCCTACGTTGTCTCCAACATTATCTGCTATCGTTGCTGGATTTAAAGGGTGGTCTTCAGGAATGCCTGCTTCAACCTTTCCAACTAAGTCAGCTCCTACGTCAGCTGCTTTGGTATAGATACCACCACCAACTCTGGCAAATAAAGCTATTGAGGAAGCACCAAATGAAAATCCAGTGATCACGGTGATTACTTTAGTAACATCCCAGCCTAAACCACTATAAAATGCAAATAATGATCCTATTCCTAATACGCCCAAACCTACGACACCAAGACCCATGACACTACCACCGGCAAAGGCAACTTCTAATGCTCTTCCTAAGCTAGTTCTAGCTGCATTGGTTGTTCTCACGTTGGCTTTTGTAGCTACTTTCATTCCAATGAAACCTGCTAATGCAGAACAAAAGGATCCCATTATGAATGAAAAAGCAACGAGTGGAGATGAACCATTTGTCATGCCACTAAGACCTAATAATATAGCGACAATTACGACAAAAATAGCCAACACTTTATATTCTGCTTTTAGGAATGCCATGGCACCATCAGAAATACTTTTGGCGATCCTAGCCATTTTTTCTGTGCCAACTTCTTGTCTGCTGACCCATCTTGACTTCCAGTACGTAAATAAAAGTGCAAGCACACCAAAAATCGGAATCAGGTAAATGATATTTTGTCCCATTTTAGTTATTGAATTTTGTTTTGAATTGATTAAAAAATATTTTAAACGGCCGCAAAGGTAAATTTTATTACTCAATACGCCAAAATAATGATATTCATTTTATGATGTTTTATAATGAATGGTTGTATTTATTTTAGAATAAATAAGGTTCTTTAGGAAAAAAAATCAAAAAAACTTCATTTTTGCCTTTATTTTAAAACTTGTACTATGGTTCCTTTTAGAGTTAACTTATTTTTATGGCTTTTGCTATTTGTGTCTTGTCATCATCGTGCTACACATTTAGTAAGTAGTCCGCAAATAACGCAAAATATAAAAGAACAAAAAGCCGTCCTCGAAAAAATTCATAAAGATAAATTTCGGTGGATGATACTCCAACAATACGATTCATTAGCCACCATTATGCATAAAGATATGGTGTATATTCACTCCAATGGGTGGACAGAAAACAAAGATGAAATGATGTTTAATATGCAATCAGGTAAACTAAAATACGATAAAATAGTCATTGATGAAACCAATATCAGGTTGGATGGAAATACCGGGATAGTTACGGGAAAAGGTGTCTTTAACGTGTCTTTGGAGGGTAAGCCTTTGGAAATCAAACTCTACTATACGGAAGTTTATGTTTACAAAAATAATAGATATTTATTTTTAAGCCGACATGCTTGTAAAATTTAGTCAGTCTTTTGATAGTAATTCCTATCGAATGTATTGTGTTTTTTGTTTGAAAAGTGTAACCTTGTAAATGATGTGTTTCCGTTTTGACCTACGGGTTATTTGATTACCTTTGTATATTGTATGAAAATTTTTAAATGAAACAAAATGTATTATTATTAGGTAGTGGTGGTAGAGAACATGCCATGGCTGTCAAAATTAAGGAAAGTAAACTTTGTGGAGATCTTTATATTGCTCCTGGAAATGGTGGTAGTGAGGAAGTAGGTATTAATGTCAATCTTTCTTTATCGCATTTTGAGCAAATTGGAAATTTTATTCTGGAAAAAAAAATAAGTTTGGTAGTAGTGGGTCCTGAGGGTCCGCTTGTCGAAGGGATTGTAGATTATTTTCAGCAAGAACCTTTTCGGGAAATTCGTTTTATAGGGCCAGATTCTTATGCTGCACAGCTAGAAGGGAGTAAGTCATTTGCTAAAAAATTTATGCAAAAATATAATATTCCAACGGCTGGTTATGTTGAGGTTTCAATGGATAATCTCGAGGAAGGAATTACATTTCTAAACCAAAGAAAGCCTCCCTACGTCTTGAAAGCGGATGGACTAGCTGGTGGTAAAGGTGTATTGATTTTGGATGATGTTGAGGAAGCGATAGATTCCTTGAAAAAAATGCTGGGAGGGCAATTTGGGGAGGCTTCAAAAAAGGTGGTTTTAGAAGAGTTTTTGGATGGCATCGAATTTTCAGCCTTTGTGTTGACCGATGGAAATTTTTATACTTTATTGCCTCAAGCTAAGGATTACAAAAGAGTAGGAGAAGGTGACGAAGGTCTAAATACGGGTGGTATGGGCGCTGTTTCGCCAGTATCATTTATCAATGATGTACTTATGAATAAAGTGATTAGGAATATCATAGAACCGACCATCAACGGTATAAAGGAAGAAAAAATGTTGTACAAGGGCTTTGTCTTTTTTGGTCTAATTGTGGTCAATAACGAACCCTTTGTCATTGAATATAATTGTAGAATGGGCGACCCTGAAACAGAAGTAGTTCTCCCTAGACTTGATGAAGACATTGTAGACCTTTTTTTAAATCTATTTAATTCTTTAACCAACCATTCGATATGTAAAGAGAAAGATGAATTTGCCACAACGGTTATGCTAGTTTCTGGCGGTTATCCTGGTAGTTTTGAGAAAAACAAAACCATCAAAATTCCTAAAGATATTCCTCAGAAGGTGAAATTGTTTCATGCGGGTACTAAAAATATGAATGGAGTATTGGTCACTGATGGAGGAAGAGTAATGGCCGTAACAAGTATGGCATCAACTATGCGAGAGGCAGTTGAACAATCAGTTGAAGTTGCTCAACATATTGATTTTGAAGGCAAGTATTTTAGGAAAGATATTGGATTTGATCTTTAATTTCGATGTATGTCATATGATATCGTGGAACTAGTATCCGTTTTAAAACCCAAAACATTTTATGTAAATAATCCAGCAAATGCTACTATTCGTTTTTTAATATTGGATTCAAGGTATGTGGTAAATCCAGAATTATCCATTTTTTTTGCTTTAAAAGGGGATTTGCATGATGGACATAATTTCCTTGAAGAAGTCTACAATAAAGGTGTTAGAAATTTTGTGGTAGACTCAAAAAGCAATATTCCAGATTTGCTCCGTGATGCCAATGTTTTAGTTGTAGATAGTCCTATTGAGGCTTTACATAAATTAGCCGCTATGCATCGTCAAAAATTTGTTAATTTGATGATCATAGGTATCACTGGGAGTAACGGCAAAACAACTATTAAGGAATGGTTGGCCACCTTATTGTGTAATCACTCTACGGTAAGGAGTCCAAAATCCTATAATTCCCAAACGGGGGTTCCACTCTCTCTTTGTCTCATCGATACACACCATGAAATAGGAGTTTTTGAAGCTGGAATTTCCCAAATGGGTGAAATGGAAAAGCTTCAAAAGATGATTTTACCTCGTATTGGAATCATGACAAATATTGGTGATGCTCATGCATCTGGATTTCAGAATATGGCTGAAAAAGTTGAGGAAAAACTTAAACTATTTAAGGATTGCGAGTATTTGATCTACGAAGAAGACGATCTTTTAATTGCTCAAAAAGTAAAAAAATTATCTCCTAAAATTAAACTAATTTCTTGGGGATCTGAGGGAACATATATTTCATTTCTAAAAACAGAAAAACATCAAAACTTCAGTCGACTTTTTTTAACAAAGGAAAAAATGTCTATGACAATAGATGTGCCTTTTTTGGATGAGGCTTCTATTCAAAATGTCAAACATTGTATTACGTTACTTTTGTTCCTAGATTATAGTCTGGAAGACATACAAACAAAAGTAAAGGATTTACATAACTTGGCTATGCGATTGGAGATGAAGCAAGGTGATCAAAATTCTATTATTATTAATGATACCTACAACGCAGACTTACAATCGTTTAAAATAGCCTTAGAGTTTTTAAATCAGAATTCTCTTCAGCGAGAAAAAGTTGTTTTTATTTCTTCTTTTGACCAATCAGGTAAAGATCATGCACAATTTTTAGAATCTGTAGCTAACTTATTGGTAGAATACGAGGTTAGTCAAGTATATGCTATAGGTGAAGAAATGAATGATTTACCTTCCTTTTTACCTAAAAATATATTTTGCCGAATTATTTCAACAACGGTGGAAACTTTAGCTTCTTTGCCATATTTACCTATTCAAAACAAAGCTATACTTGTTAAGGGAAGTCGCAGATTTGGCTTGGAAAGATTGGCAAATGTTTTAGCGCAAAAGTCCCATGAATCTGTACTCGAAACCGATTTACAAGCAGTGGGACACAACTTGAGATACTATTCATCGGTGCTTGGTCAAAATACCGGAATTATTGCTGTAATCAAAGCATCAGCGTATGGTAGTGGTAGTCACGAATTAGCGGCATATCTCGAATTTGCCAAGGTGGATTATTTGGCTGTCGCCTACGTGGACGAAGGAGTTTCGCTTAGGAAAGCAGGTATTAAAACACCTATTATGGTACTTAATTCTTCTTCGGAACAGTGGGAAGAATGTATGGTGTGGAACCTTGAACCAGAAGTGTATTCCTTGGATTATATGAAAAAACTTTTGGTATTTGAGTGCGATAAAAATTTAAAGGTTCACATCAAAGTGGATACTGGAATGCATCGATTAGGTATTTTAATAGATGAAATACCAGAAGCTAAAAAAATAGTAATGCAGTGGCCACCCAATATTATGGTTGGCTCTATCTTTACCCACCTTGTTTCTACAGAAGTTGAGGGACATGATGATTTTACACGAAAACAGGTTGGTCTATACCAACAGGCTTACAATGAATTACAAACAGTACTTGCTTATAAACCAGCAAAACATGTATTAAATACAGCAGGAATTAAAAGATTCCCCGAATTTCAGTTTGATTTTGTGCGGATCGGTTTGGGACTTTATGGGATTGACGTCACACAAGAAAATAACGCACTCCTCGAGAAAGTACATACTTTAAAAGCAAGGGTACTACAAGTAAAATCAGTAAAAGAAGGGCTTACTGTAGGGTATAATATGAAAGGAAAAGTAAACAAAAATGGTTTTGTGGCCATCCTGAATATAGGCTACGCCGATGGTTTGATGAGAAGTAGTGGTAATGGGAATTTTAAGGTGCGCATCCAAAATAAGTTATACCCAATCATAGGTAATATTAATATGGATCTCACTATCGTAGATTTAGGCAATACCAACACCATAATGCCCGGAGAAGAAGTCGAAATATTTGGAAAAAATGTGGCTGTAGAAGAATTGGCCAAGGCTTGTCAAACAATCCCTTATGAAATACTAAGCCGGATTGCTCCTCGTATAAAGCGGGTCTATATTAGAAGCTAAAAATAGTTTTTTTGATTATTTTGTGAATTAACCGTTACGTATAGGCTTCAAATTGGTGCTTGAATGTAAGCCTTTGACCAAAAATTGATGAATTTTCATTTTTTTACCTGACTTTAAATTTTCCCAAACAAGACATTATGGCCGATTATTGCGGCCTATAACTGTCATAATGGCAGTATAATTGACGTAAAAGTGACAATTATTCCTGAATTTTACGTTGGTCTTTAATTTGTACAAGGTGAGTTATCAAATTTATTAATTAACTCATTAAATATTATAAAATGTCAACAGCAACGTATCAACAACCAAAACAGACACATTGTAGACCAGCACATCAAAAAACAAATTTGGCTGAAGGGTATAAAAAAAGTTTTACTCCATTAGCCAATATTCAAGCAAAAACTGAAGGGTGGGAAATCTTACTTAATCTAGCAGGTTATTCAAAGGAAGAAATTACCATTTCGCACGAGAATAGCATTTTAAAAGTCAGTGGAAGTAAGCCGGAATCTGAAACTGTTTTTACCAGAAAAGAGTGGACAAATGATGTTTTTTCAAGATCTTTTACACTACCTAAAAATGCAGAAATAGATCATATCACAGCCTCTATGGAACAAGGAATATTAACTATTTTTATTCCAAAAAAGGAAATCAAAGTATCGACAATTTCTATTAAATAATTTTATTTTATAACCATCAAAAATTAGTACAATGAATACAGTTAATATGAATCAATTTTTTCCCGTGAAGTCTTTTTCAAACATCATGGATGACATTATGAACAGAGGTTTTCATGAATTTGTGGGTTCTGACCACAGAAACCATATTCCTTCCGTGAATATTCGAGAAACTGATGAAAACTATGTCATCGAAATGGCTGTCCCTGGATTTGAAAAATCTGATTTTAATATCAGAGTCGAAAATGATCAGTTGATTATTTCAGCCGACAAGAAGTTAGAAACTGAAAAAACAGAAGGGAAATGGGTGAGAAAGGAATTTAATTACAACCAGTTTTCTAGAAGTTTCACCGTTTCAAAGTTTGCAGATATGGATAATATTTTAGCCGAATACAACCACGGTGTATTACAATTGTCCATTGCAAAAAAGGAAGAGGCAAAAGTGAAACCAGCAAAACTCATCGAAATTAAGTAAGTCTTAAGATACGTGTTTTAAATTTGGTTAGAGGGATACCCTTGCATTTGTATAGTGTAAGGGTATTTTTTATTCATTTTTTTATACAAAAAATAGTTATATAGAGTTTTCAATTTCACGTAAGTAATATATTAACAAACAATTGACAGGGACTTTGTTTTTCATTGTGTAATTTTGTCGCATGTTTTCAAAATATAATGTGATAGTGGTGGGTGCGGGTCATGCCGGTTGTGAAGCAGCCGTAGCTGCCGCCAATATGGGTTCGAAAGTTCTTTTAGTGACGATGAATATGAATACCATAGCCCAAATGTCTTGTAATCCGGCAATGGGTGGTGTTGCCAAAGGCCAAATCGTCCGAGAAGTGGATGCCTTGGGTGGCTATTCTGGAATCGTTTCAGATGAATCAATGGTTCAATTTAGAATGTTAAACTTGTCTAAAGGACCTGCCATGTGGAGTCCGCGTACTCAAAACGACAGGATGATGTTTGCTTCATTGTGGCGACAAAAATTGGAAGAAAACCCAAACATAGATTTTTGGCAAGAATCTGTTCCAGGAATGTTGATCAAAAATGGCGTGTGTAAAGGTATTGTCACATCCCTTGGTTTGGAAATTGAATCTGACGCAGTTGTACTAACGAATGGTACCTTTCTCAATGGTATTATCCATATTGGTGAAAAACAATTTGGCGGTGGAAGGGCAGGAGAAAAAGCTGCTACTGGAATCACAGAACAACTGATTAATCTTGGCTTTGAATCAGGTAGAATGAAGACGGGTACTCCCCCAAGAGTGGATGGCAGATCATTGGATTATACTAAAATGGAAGTGCAATCTGGGGATGAAAAAGTACAAAAATTTTCGTTTACAAATTCCAAATTGCCGCAAAATCAATTGCCTTGCCACATAACGTATACCAATCACGACGTGCATGAAACACTTAAAGAAGGCTTTGAAAAATCACCCATGTTCAATGGACGAATACAAGGTCTTGGCCCAAGATACTGTCCTTCAATAGAAGATAAAATAAATCGATTTTCCGATAAGGAACGGCATCAATTATTTGTCGAACCAGAAGGGTGGAATACTTGTGAAATATATGTCAATGGCTTTTCTTCATCTTTGCCAGAAGATGTTCAATATAAAGCCTTGCAACAAGTACCTGGTTTTGAAAATGTGAAAATGTTTCGACCGGGATATGCCATTGAATACGATTATTTTCCGCCTGTTCAACTCAACATGAACCTTGAAACAAAACAGGTTAAAAACCTATTTTTTGCTGGACAAATTAATGGAACTACAGGGTACGAAGAAGCAGCTTGTCAGGGATTAATGGCAGGCATAAATGCTCATTTGGCTATCAATGACAAAGATCCTTTTATCTTAAAAAGGTCAGAAGCTTATATAGGTGTTCTGATAGATGATTTGGTCAATAAAGGCACCAATGAACCATACCGCATGTTTACCTCACGAGCTGAGTATCGAATTTTGTTGAGGCAGGATAATGCAGATTTACGGCTGACGCCATTAGCCCACCAAATTGGAATGCAACATCTTGAATCTAGGATGGCGCAAGTTCACAAAAAGACAAATGATATACTTCAAGTAGAAAAATTATTCGATTCCTATAGTGTTGACCCCGAATTGATTAATCCATTTTTGAATACGATTGACTCTTCCCCATTAAAGCAGAAGATCAAGTTGCGATCCGTGATTACCCGGCCGAATATAACGCTTGATCAATTGAGGACCATTTTACCAGATTTGAATCAAAGTTTATATTCCTTTGAAGTTGATGCCGTGATGAGCGCTGAAATCGCATCAAAATACGACGGTTATATTCGCAAAGAACAAGAAATGGTAGATAAAATGGAAAGACTTGAGTCTGTTTATTTGTTTGATGATCTCGATTATACCAAAATTAAATCTCTGTCTATCGAGGCTAGGGAAAAATTAGGGAAAGTGAGACCGAGGACCATTGGGCAAGCTAGCAGGATTAGTGGTGTTTCGCCGTCTGATATATCCATCTTGTTGGTTCATGTAGGTCGATAATATGAAAACTCAGATGGTATTGAGCGTAAATAATCACAAACTATTGTAACAAAAATCGACATTTATCATTTATAAAATAAAACTTTCATGAAAGTATTCCGCCTATTGATTTTGATTCCCGTTTTGTTGACTTTAACCATACATGGTATTGGGCAGGGAAAATCAGTGTCAAAAAAGGATAATATTAAAGCCCTCAACGCTTTTGTTTTGTATGTCAATGAGGTAAATAACTATTTGCCTATCATCAATAGTTTAATGGTTGATTATAATATGAAACTCAATAAGTATGTTGATCTTCCAAGCCATGAAACTTCTTTGTTTTCGAATGCCCTGTTTCCTAACAACCTATTTGATGATGTTATTTTTCATCATTCACCTAATGCATTATACCAAACAGCGAAACAATTGGCTCAAACATTACCGGCTAATGAGAAAGATAAACTACTCACTATTTCCAAAGCATTTCAAGAAAATACAAGCTACATCAATACGTCTCGTTTTGAAGTAGAGAGGTTGTTGACGACACTCGATTTGACCAAAAGAGAAAATGTCAGCAAATTATACGATAAAATGGAAACGGTGTCTACAGCATTTAAACAGTCCAAAAAACTACAATACGAACTGGAATACCAACTTAAAGCAACGTACAAAAATATAGTAGGTTCTGGAAGCCAGTCCGAAAAAATATCTAAGTCACTGGAAGATATTTATCAATTGTCGAGATTATTGATCGAAGCCGTTTATGAAAATAATCAAGAAGAATTAGAAGATTTGGTGAAAAGCCACGCTAAAGCCGTTGAACAATGCAAACTAATTGATATGAAGGACTATAACGGTACGTTTTGGGTCAATCCAGTGTCACAAGCAAAAATTAAAGCGATTGTCAATAAAGCTTCTGAATTAAATAGCGAGGTAAAAAAGTATATTAATTATGACCCGATACCAGAAAAATACAATCTTTATGGACGAAATTATTATTTTTATAACCATTCTTTTTTAGTGAAGTTGAACAGATTCGGTATGGGTATTGCCGCAGAAAATAACGAGATTTTACTAGCAAATCAGGTAGATAAAATGTTATATTTTGAGTTGCCTTATGACTACAAAGTTATATACCCTAGAGTCATTCGCGAAGAAATGTTTTTACCGTCTTCTGTAGCATTTATCCAGACGCTACCACGAAAGGTTCAAGAACGAGAAGTCGTTAAAGCAGATCGGTTGATTCAAGTAGATAAACAAGAAATTGAATTTGAAATCTACGACCACAAAATTATAGACAATGATATTGTTTCTATTTTGTTTAATGGCGAATGGGTTTTAGAAAACTTTAAAATATCCGACAAAAAACACAAATTCCGAATCAAATTAAATGAAAGTGGTGTTAACTATCTTTTATTACACGCTATTGATGAGGGTAGGAGACCTCCTGCTACTATTGCCATTGCTTATTATGCCAACGGAATGAGAAATCAAATTATTCTCAACTCTGATACGATAAAAAGTGAGTTGATAGAAATAGTCCTCAAAAAAGACTAAAATTCATTATCCTTTTTTTCTTTTAACCGTAAAAACTCTAGAAACATTAAACCCAAAATGTATATCTCCGTTAGACAGTACGCCGGTATTCTCTGTAAAAAAGGCTTTTTCAATCATTCCCGTACTATTGGTTAAATGCAATTGAAATACGTGACCACCTGTTTCAATATCAAATCCTACAGATACACCATCTTGATAACGGGCATCAAGTTGATTAGGTAAAACATAGTTGTATTCAACATTTAAGGCTGTTCTTCTGGTTATCTTTAACCTAGCGGCTATACCCAATCCATACACATCATTTTTTTCTGCTAACGTAGCTACCAAATTTCGATGTACTAAGGTTGGACTTACTTGGAATGAAAATCGATCACTAAACTTTCTACCAATGATTATTTGAGCAGTGTAGAATAAACGGGAACTAAAAAAATTTTCCCTATCAGGCTCCTGCCATTTTAAAGTCTGCACGGCTGCAGTAGCAAGTAGCGCCACCGTAACGGGCATAACTCTTTTTCCCTTACTTTGTCGGAGAAGTTTAAATTTTAAATAGCCATCGTAAGCTTTTTCTAAACTGCTACGGCCTACACCTATCGCTAATCGGTCCGTGATTCCATAATCAAAACCTAGTCTTATCTGCGCACCATCTAGTCCAAATAATTCGTAAATACCTGTATTTAAAAAACCAAATCGATGCGAAATTTTAAAATCAAGAACGCCCCCTGCGGTATTTTCTAATGAATGTAAATTGATAACCCTGTTGGTTTTAAAACTTGCTTCTGCATAATCTGTAGTTTCTTCTTCAGGGCCAAGCAGCGACAGTAAATCGTCTTGAGCATAAATCGAAGAAGTAGTAAAAAAAGTTATAAGTAATAAAGAGAACAATACTTTCATGGTCAAATTTTTGACAAAAATAGAATTCTTTTTTCCTCTCGTATGGAAATTTTCTTTTTTTTTAAACTTCACTGATTAATTTTAAAATTCGAAGGGTTGTTTTCACTAAACGGGTTAATATAATCAATTGATGATGAATTTAATCTGCTTCTGACTAATTTGATAGGCTATCATTCCATTCTAAATATTTTAATATAGAAAAATTTAATATATTTGCACTTTAGTTTTAGTTCTGTGTTTGCGGCTTAAATTCAAAGACTTATGAAACAATATTTAAATTTATTACAACATATTCTTGATAATGGTGCAAGTAAAACGGACAGAACAGGAACCGGTACGCTAAGTTGTTTTGGTTACCAAATGCGGTTAAACTTGGCAGATGGTTTTCCTATGTTGACCACAAAAAAAGTACATTTCAGGTCTGTCGTTTACGAACTCCTATGGTTTTTAAGAGGAGATACAAATATTCAATACCTTACCGAAAATGGTGTAAGGATTTGGAATGAATGGGCAGATGCTAGCGGAGACCTAGGACCTGTCTATGGCAAACAATGGCGCTCTTGGACAAAACCTGATGGCAGCACTCTAGACCAGATAACTACCTTAATAGACACTATTCAAAATAACCCCGATTCGCGACGAATGATCGTCAATGCTTGGAATGTCGGCGAATTGGATCAAATGGCGCTCACACCTTGCCATTGTTTATTTCAGTTTTATGTTGCTGATGGTAAATTATCTTGCCAATTATATCAACGATCGGCAGATGTTTTTTTAGGTGTACCATTTAACATTGCGTCCTATGCACTTTTGACCCAAATGATTGCCCACGTTTGCCAATTGGAGCTTGGTGAATTTGTACACACTTTTGGTGATGTACATTTATATAATAACCACTTTGATCAAGCCAATATTCAATTATCAAGAACGCCAGATTCTTTGCCTACACTTAAAATAAACCGAAAAGTAGCTTCCATATTTGATTTTGAATTTGAAGATTTTGACTTATTAGACTATCATCCACAAGCACATATTAAAGCCGAAGTTTCAGTGTAATGGAAAATAAATGGTGGCCGTATATTTTGGCTGGAGAATCTATCTTTTTTCTATTTTTTTGGTTGGTAAATCCTTACCTCGCATGGCTATTAACTATAGTATTGTGCCCTATTTTTATTGGCATTTATATCATTGCTAGGTTAGCGGAATGGATTGAAAAATCCAAGGTCGATCGAAGTTATTTTTTTTCTATGTTTTGGTTAGGTATCATCCCATTAATATGGACTTTGTTGTTTGTATGGTTGGATGATTTTAGTCTTAGTTGGATGAAAGATTAAAGATAGCATATACATAAAATCAAATTTATCATTTTCTTAACTAACCCTATTTGAAATATTTTCGTTTTCATTTCGTTCCTCATATATCAATTGGACTTTACTCATAAATAAATATAACTAATTTTTGGCAATATATTTGATATGTATCTACATTAATTAGTTCTAATAAAGATAAATACAAATAACTTTAATTTATTATATATAATGAAAATGCATTTAAAAATTTTAGCTTTCTTTTTTTTATTCTTAGGGATGTCTATTTCAATTTTCGCTCAAGGTGGAGGATTAGACGAAGAAATTGGTTTCCAATATGTCAAAGCTGAATATTTATTTGAAACCAATAGGTTTGAAGAATGTATTACCGAATATAATCAGGTCATCATTCGAAATCCTGCTTATAAAGATGCCCTTGTCAAAAGAGCCATAGCTAAATATAATTTAGGTGCCTACAAAGGAGCCAAATTGGATGCTATTCAATCCATTGATTTAAATGGTATTACCTCACAAGCTGCTTTTATTTTGGGTAAAACTGAAAATGCCATGGGGAATGAAGATGCGGCCATTAACTCCATTTCTGCAGCAATTTGTTTACAAGCAGAAGTTGAATACCTCGAATTGAGGGCTATGTTGTACGAAAAAAACCAATTCCTCCTCAAAGCTTGTGAAGATTATCAAGAAGCCGCTAAGTTGGGTTCGAATATGGGGGCTCAAAAAAGTAGATTTTTGTGTGGAGAAGTTAAGAATAAACCAAGTAATCCTGTAGTTACAGAAAATACACAACACGATGACGAAGGTCTTCCTGTAAATACCAACCCTCCGGCTACAAATAATGACAACACACAAGAACAATTTCCATCTGATCGTCAAGATAATGATTATGAGGAAGAAGCGCCTGTCATTGACCCTACGATACCTACCGAAGATAATTTTAGACAAAATGTTGAAATAGACGAGGAGTTGAGTATTTCGATATACGGACAAGGCATGGGCCGAAGGAAAATATTGGTTACACCAAGTATATTAATCATTGCGGATGAAAATGGTAATGTTACGTTAGATGTTTGTGTCAATAATCTAGGAGAAGTAACCAAAGCAGAGTTTAACGCTTCATTGTCTTCTATAGCTAAAAAAAGTATGGTCAATTTGGCCTTGAGAAAAGCGAAAGAGTTTACGTTTGAAAAATCCGTATTCACCAATCAATGTGGTTATATGGTCTTTAAGGTAAAAACCAATTAGCGGAAACATACCATCGTTTAGTAAAGGAAAAATTAGGTATAAGTGTAGTGATATTTTTAATCTTGCTACGACAAAGTTTTTCTTTTTTCAGCAAAAAAATCAATCATCAATTGACGACATTCCTCATTTGAAACACCAAATTCAACCTTAGTTGTTGGATGTAAAAGTGTTTTGCCAAAACGCATAAAACCCCTTTTTTCGTCTCCAGCACCGTAGACTATCTTAGCAAGTTGTGACCAATGTAGCGCACCAGCGCACATGATACACGGTTCTAATGTGACGTATAATATACAGTCAGTTAAATATTTATTTCCCAAATATTCCGACGCTGCGGTAATGGCCAACATCTCAGCATGTGCCGTTACATCCCTCAGCTTTTCCGTTTGATTGTGTGCTCTGGCAATAATTTTGTTTTGACAAACAATGACAGCACCTACAGGTATTTCTTCCTTTTCAGCCGCTTTTTGAGCTTCCAAGATGGCCTGTTTCATAAAATATTCATCTGTATAAATGGACAACATTTCTATAATTTTAACTGCAAATATAAACTACAGATTATTCACAATGTATGTAGAATTATAATTACTTGGTCAGAAAATGTTTTTTTACCCCTTTTGTATTTTTACATTTTCAAAATATCCGTATCTTTGCACATGGATACAATCATCAAAAAATTCGCCACACTTGAAGAAGCCCTCACTTTTGATGACGTGCTTCTTATTCCATCTTATTCTGAAGTACTTCCACGTGAAGTGGATATTAGTACACAATTCACAACCGACATTCGGCTAAAAGCACCTATTGTTTCAGCTGCTATGGATACGGTGACTGAATACAAACTGGCTATAGCCATGGCGAGGGTCGGAGGTATGGGTTTTATCCACAAAAACATGAGCATTGAAGCACAAGCCTATCAAGTGAGAATGGTCAAAAGATCCGAAAGTGGGCTAATCTTGGACCCGATTACTTTGACGGAAAAAGCACTGGTCAAACAAGCATTAAAACTCATGCAAGACAACAAAATTGGAGGAATTCCGATTGTGGACAACCAACATAAATTGAAAGGCATTTTGACCAATCGCGATTTGCGGTTCGAAACAAATATGGATCGACCAGTAACAGAAATCATGACCAAAGATAAGATGGTGACCGCACCAGCGGGGACTAACTTAGAACAAGCAAAAAGTATCCTTCAGCAATATCGAATTGAAAAACTGCCAGTAGTCGACGATACCAATAAACTGGTTGGCCTTATTACCTATAAGGACATTATAAATTTAGAGAGTTACCCTTCTTCTGCCAAAGACAATCACGGACGTTTGATGGCAGGAGCTGCAGTGGGTGTGACTGGAGACTTATTCGAACGAGTAGACGCATTGGTACATATGGGGGTTGATGTCATCTGTTTGGATACAGCCCATGGCCATTCAAAAGGTGTGATTGAAGCTATCAAAAGTGTAAGAGAAAGATATAAATACCTGCAAATAATAGGCGGCAACGTAGCTACTTCGGAAGGAGCCGAGGCATTGGCTGATGCCGGTGTAAATGCAGTTAAAGTGGGCGTTGGACCAGGTAGTATTTGCACTACCCGAATCGTGGCTGGTGTAGGCGTTCCTCAATTATTTGCCATTATGAGTGCTAGTAGTGGTGTTTTAAAAAGAGGCATACCCATTATAGGCGATGGAGGAGTGAAATATACAGGAGATATAGCAAAAGCTTTGGCAGCAGGTGCCAATAGTATCATGGCTGGGTCTTTATTTGCGGGGACGGAAGAAGCGCCTGGAGAAACAATCTTGTTTGAAGGACGTAAATTTAAAGTGTATCGCGGTATGGGTTCGCTTGGCGCCATGGAAATTGGTTCTAAAGACAGATATTTTCAGGATGTTGAGGATGACGTAAAAAAATTGGTTCCCGAAGGTATTGAAGGAAGAGTACCTTACAAAGGTTCTGTGGCAGAAGTTATGGTTCAATACATCGGAGGATTACGAGCTAGTATGGGATATTGTGGCGCCAATAATATAGATATGATGAAAGAAGCTAAGATGGTTAAAATAACCGGTTCTGGCATCCTTGAAAGTCACCCACATAATGTAACAATCACCAAAGAATCTCCAAATTACTCTAAAAAATCTTAAAGTTTTGTTGTTTTTTGGTGATGAAAACAGGTATAGTTTTAAGCAAACTTAATTGCTGTATCATCTGAAATAAAAAAGATTACACATATTAAAAAAAAATATATTATTTTAACATATATTTTTGAAACTTAATGTGTCAGAATATCGTTACCTTTGTATCGCTGTTGAAAGAAATTAATTTCACAAGATTATTCATCTGAATGTAGTTGGCATAATTTTGGTATAATAATTATTGAAAAATAAAGAAACAAGGATTCATCCTAAAAGAAGTAGTTTTCTTATTTTGAGACCTTAGTCGAAAGAGCCCATGTAAGTCAGTTACTTGGGCTCTTCGCATTTTTAGGACTATCTATTACGAAAAAATTACATATGATTCACTATGATATGAAAGTCAATTTACTTTATATTAAAAAAAAATTTAATATAAATTAAAATAGCTGCAAAAAAACATTTAATTTTGTGTTTTAAATAGTTGAGGTGGAATCTGTTCGGTTGAATCCACCCATGTAAGGTCTTAAAACTCAAAATAATGAAACTTATCTCTCCAAACTCTTTTACAAGGGTTTTTCAAGTGATATTATGGGTGTATTGTAGTGTCCAGTTGTTGGGGCAGTCTACATCTTATTGTCCAGTAGGTGTAGCTATCGAACCCAGGGTGGCAAAAATGACCCTTCGTCCCGCTAAAGTAAAACAGTCCAATTATTCGTATTTGGCCAAATGGAATAATATCGCTCAGGCTGTACAATCAGATAATCAACGTGCTTCAGTTTTACTTCCTGACTTTCAACATAGTAGTCATCTTTCGTTTTATGATTTTAATGCCAATATACCCGAAGGTTCTGTAATACACGGTATTGAAGTGTGGGTGGAAGGTCATAGTTCGACCTATCAATCATTGGCAGAAATAGGTGTTGTTTTACAATCAAAAGATAAAGTTGTTCAGTCATTAAATAAAGCCAATACCGCCATATTACAAAAAGCATGGAATAAAGGTCTCAATCAGGACGACAAAACTTGGCGTTATGGTAGTAGTCAAGATGCATGGGGTGTGTCATGGACAACAGATTTAATGAATAGTATAGACTTTGAACTTGAAATTCAAGTCAGGAATGCAACGACGACCGAGATATCTGCTTTTATTGATGATGTTCAGATGATCGTACATTATACACCTCTGTATACTTTTTGTCCGGATAGCTGTGTCGTGTTTTATGCGGATCCCAATAGATTAGGGCATAGCTACCAATGGTATGTTCCACAAAATTTTATGATAAAATCAAGAGAAGATCAAAACACCATCAATATAATGGGTGGAAATGCTTCCTTTGGTAAATATGATATATGTGTTGATGTAAAAAATCATGTAGGACAAGTGGTGGCTTCTTGTTGTAGGCCTTTTTTATATAAAGAGTGCAAATTGAATACTATCAAAGGAATAGCTTGGGAAGATGTTAATAACAACAAGAAAAAAGACGTTTCCGACCCTGTTTTACCTCAAGTAGATATCGTCTTGTTTTCTGCCGCAGGTGCACAATTAAAAAGCACAAAAACAAATGCTCAAGGAGCTTATATCTTCGAAAATTTACCGTCAGGCGCTTATTATATCCAAGCAAACAAAATTACAAATAAACTTTTTGTACTCACCGACCCTCTTGTAAATGCCAGCCAAAATAGTGACATCACTTTGGCAAATGGTCCGGGAACAACCAATTTAATGAACTTAAATAATGGTATTATTCTTGACAATATTGACATAGGGTATGCTCCAGCCGTTCGAATCGGTGATTTTGTCTGGGAGGACAAAAATTATAATGGTATTCAAGATGCTAATGAAACTGGGCTGCATTTAGTCGTTGTAAATTTATTGGACCAGAATCAAAATATTGTCAAAACTACGACCACCAATCAACATGGATTTTATGTTTTTGAAGACATCACAGGTGGTACCTATAAACTATCATTTGAGAGACCAGCAGGTTTTTTTCCTACCTGTCGAGTGTTAAATCAACCTAATCTCAATAGTAATATAGATGACCAAAATGAAACTCCAGTTTATACATTTTTAGGTGGACAAATCATAGATTCTATAGATGCTGGGTTTCTAAAATATGGGTTCATTTCAGGAAAAATATTCGAAGATAAAAATGTAAACGGCCTATTAGAATTGACGGATATTAGTCTAGAAAACAGAATGGTCACTCTTGAAGGTACGTCTTACTGCGGAGAAGATATAAGTATCTCAGAATATACAAATATTGAAGGCCTCTTTATCTTTTCTGATGTAAAACCTGGTACTTATTCATTAATATTTGAGTTGGATAGTTTAGAATTTCCAACGTTTCTGCCTTTAGTTAGTGATTTTTCTAATAAAATGATTCAAAATAAAACCATCCCAAATATAACGGTTGAAAGTGGACAACTTCTAGAAAATCTACATGCTGGTTTTTATAAATCTGGAAGTATTTCAGGCCGCCTTTGGCATGATGAAAATGTCAATAGTTTTAGAGAAGATGCCGAATTAGGTATTTCCAATTTGACCGTTAAACTAGAAGGAAATGATTTTTTAGGTAATACCATCCAATTGGAAAAATTGACGAATCAGAACGGTGTATATCAATTTGATGAAATTTTGCCAGGAAATTATACGATTCAGGCCATAATTGACACAGATAAAAGATTTAGTCCATTTAAACTTGATATTGATGAAAGTAGAGATAATAATGGCGATCAAGGGCTGATAAACAATTTGTTTTTACAAAGTAGTCAAACCATGTTTTATCTCGATTTTGCGGTTTACAATACAAGTGGTATTGGAGATAGGGTTTGGGAAGACTTGAATGGCAATGGAATCCAAGATAATAACGAATCGGGTCTGGCTGGTGTGGAAATAAAATTGGACGGTACAGATATTTTTGGAAATCTAGTTCAATGGTCAACGACGAGTCAAGTTGACGGATATTATTCATTCACTCTATTGGATCCAGGAGACTATATTGTACAAATGATACAACCTGTATCTTATTCTTTTTCACCTAAAAAGGTTGGCAACAACAATAATGTTGATAGTGACATAGATTTAGACGGTTTGTCAGAGGTAATCACTTTGACTTCTGGTGTAATAAATGACCAAGTGGACTGCGGTTTTTATCAAAAAAGCACGCTGGCTGGTTTGGTCTTTGAAGACAAAAATTGTAATGGTGAATTTGGTTTTATTGACGTCAGACTAGAAGGTTTTGAGTTGATTTTATCAGGAACTAGTTACGCAGGGTTTTCGATTTCTGACACATTATTTAGCGAACCAGATGGTATGTATAGGTTTGACAATATTGATCCAGGAATCTACACCGTTTCTATTACCTTAAAGGACCCATTTCAATCTACAAAAACAAACATTAGTAACATTATACTTCAAAGTGGACAATCCCCAGATACATTAAATTTTAATTTGTTTACATACGGTGGAATAGGAAATTTTGTATGGATGGATCAAAATGGTAATGGAGTCCAAGATGTGGGTGAGCTAGGTTTAGATGGATTAGAAGTTGTCCTACTTGGCTTGGAAGGGGGAATTCCAACATCTAGAAATACAATGGTTGAAGACGGATATTATTTTTTTGAAGACGTTAAACCGGGTGTTTACTTACTTCAATTTCCTGAATTGGAAGATTTGGAACCAACACTTTTACAAGCTGGTCCACCAGATAAAGATAGCGACATGGACCAAATTGGAAGAATCAATGGAATAATTATTTTAAGTGGTCAAATTAATGAAGACTTAGATGCTGGTTATACAGAAGTGGCCAAAGGTTCGATAGGAAATTTTGTCTGGATGGATGTAAATGGAGATGGCATACAGGATATAGACGAACCAGGTGTAGAAAACGTAACTGTACATTTAGAAGGATTTCAAAATTCAGGAAATTTTATTAGTCTTTCGACGAATACCGACGAATTAGGTTTTTACTCTTTTGATGTTTTAAAAGCGGGTAATTATCAAGTAACTTATTCATTGCCAGCCAATTTAAATTTTACAGAACCAAATCTCGGAAATGGTTTTAATGATTCTAAACCAAATCCTGATACAGGGGAAATTCTAAATATAAATTTAATTTCTGGACAGCATATCGAAAATATAGATGCTGGTGTGTTTTCTTATGGTGAAATTGGTGATTTTGTATGGTTTGATCAAAATGAAAATGGTCTACAAGATACGGATGAAGCTGGAGTTAGTGAAGTATTGATTTCCTTATATTCAGTTGGAAGCCAAACACTGATTACTTCTGTTTTGTCGGACGATTCTGGTTATTATTCATTTTCAAATCTACAACCAGGAGAATACTTGGTCGAAGCTGTTATACCGAATGACAAATTTGTTTCTATCATCAATCCCACCGATGGAGCCAAAAATAACGATTTTTATTTCCAAAATAACGCATGGCGGACAGATATTATTCATCTCACTTCAGGTCAAATATTCCAGGATGTTGATCTTGGATTATTAGAAAAACGAACAGAAATTGGAGGGATGGTTTGGAGAGATTTAAATGTTAATGGAACAGTTGAGTCAGAGGAGTATCGAATGGTTGGCGTTGATGTACATTTGTTAAATGAAGTTAATGATACAATTGCTACAGTTCAAACGGATTCAACGGGAACGTATTTTTTTGGAAATCTTGTAGCAGGATTGTATAAAGTTGTTTTTCCAGTATTTGATACGATGACTTTTACAAGATATAAGGTTGGTACAGATATTTCCATCGATAGTGACGTTCTTGACTTATTTGGTGGAATCGTTTTAGTAAATGTTTTGGAAGGAGACAGGAATCTTCACTTAGGCGCTGGTTATGTGTTGAAATCTGTAATTGGAGATTTTGTGTGGCTTGATGAAAATGAAAATGGTCTTCAGGACCTAGGAGAAAATGGAATTAATGGTATTAAAGTATACTTATATAATTTGTCTAATGAAATCGTAGACTCCACCATGACGAGTATTAAACCTGGTAATGGAATTTCTGGATATTATCAATTAAAAAATATTTTCCCTGGAGATTATTATGTTAAATTTGCTTTGCCCAATAATTTATTATTTACGCAATATAATCCCCTAGATTTTGAAAAAAATTCGGACGTAGTAGGCCAATTTGGACTAGGAACTACAGATACGCTTGTGGTTGATTTTCAAGAGAACAACAAAAATATTGATGCAGGACTAATTGTAGACCAAAATGCATTGGGCTCACTCAACGGTGTTGTTTGGCAGGATGAAAATGCAAATCAAATTCGAGAAATATCTGATATATTATTAGAAGGGGTGGAAGTTAAATTATACACATTGGATGGCCTTTTAAAAGATATTGTTTTTACAGACGCTCTTGGATTTTATACTTTTGAAAATGTTTTATTTGGATCGTACTACCTTTCAATTGCCGATATTGAAAATAGGGTTTTTGTGCTTTATACAGGTGTAAATACTAGTATAGACAGTGAAATTACTAATGAATTTGGACTAGGTACTTCCAGGATAATTTCATTATTCCCAGGAGAAGTCCTTCAAAATTTAGATTTAGGTTATGCGCCAAAAATTTCACTTGGTGACTATGTTTGGAATGACCAAAACAACAACGGAATACAGGATTTGGGCGAACCAGGTTTGGCAGGAGTGGTCGTACATTTACTAAATGACACTGGAACAATTTTATCTTCTACTACCACAGATATTAATGGTTTGTATCAATTCAACAATCTGGCAGCGGGTTATTATGGATTTAGATTCATAGGAAATGAAGGGTTTTTATTTACCGAGCCAAACGTAGGTCCTCAAGATGCCAATAGTAAGGCAGACTTAAATGGCGTTATACCGACCCAGGATTATTTAGTAGCTGGCAATTATACCAATATCGATGTTGGTATGATTAAAGCAGCTTCAGTAGGTGGTCGCTTATGGCTTGATTTGAATGGAAACGGTGTTTTTTCAGACAACGAACCAGGAGTTCAAGATATTAATATAGAATTGTACAATAATGTTGGAACGCTGATAAAATCAACCAAATCTGGTCCGATAAATGGCGGTGGATTTGTAGGGTATTACCTATTTAATAACCTAAGGCCAGGACAATATTACGTTAAATTTGATGTTTCAAATCAATACCTTATTTCTCCAAATATGGTCGGGGGTCCCACCACAGATTCGGATATTTCAAATGCCTTTGGAAGAGGAAGTACCCATTCATTTAATATATCTGTGGGAGAAATAGTACAAAATGTAGACGGGGGTATTTATTTGCCTGCTTGTATTGGTGATTTGGTGTGGGATGATGTGGATAAAAATGGCAATCAGGACATAGGTGAACCTGGAATTCCAAATCTCTTAGTGACATTGTTTGCGGGTAACGGACAATTTTTAGACTCTGTGAGAACTGACCATAATGGAATGTATAAATTTAATAACCTTCGGTCTAGACTTTATTATTTGCAAGTACAATTGCCGGATGGTTTTCAATTTACAAGTGCTTATAATGGTAATTCCTCTTCAACAGACAGCGATGTAGACGATACAGGTACAACACCTTTGATCTCTTTAGCTCATGGGTCCGTCTTTTTGGATGTTGATGCAGGCATGTTCAGAACACAAAACAGGATTGTTATGGGCACAGTATGGGATGATATCGATAGAGATGGTTTGAAGGGCGAGGCTGAAAAATCTATGGTAGGAATCCAATTAAAGATGGTGGATTACCAAGGTCAAATGATTGAAGAGACACAAACAAATCATGTAGGGCTTTATTGTTTGCAAATGACAAATCCAGGTTCATATCTCATAGAGATGGAAGGAAAATCTGATTATAGAATTTCACAAAAAATCCTTCACGATTCCTTGATAAGTAATGATTTTAATATTGACGGTAAAACGGACTCCTTAGTTTATCAAATTAGTGCTGGAATACAATACAAAAATGGAGGTATGTATTATCATCCTACTAGTAAATTATCAGGTAGAATTTGGAAAGATGTAAACTCAAATCAATTTCTGGATAAGCATGTTGATGACTTCTTATCTGATGTTGTAGTTCTTTTATTTACCACTCAAAATATTTTTGTTAAATCGACAAAAACAGACTCATCGGGATATTATGTTTTGGAAGGTCTGGACCCAGGAATGTATTATGTTCGGATACCTACATTAGATGAAATGGAATTTATCTTAAATTCGGACAGCCCTGATAGTCAAATTACAAACTATTATGGTAATGGATCATCAACATCTGTCTCCCTATCGATTTTAGATCCAAGTGAAGACTTTAATTTGGGATACAGGCCTTTACATGGGATACAAGAATTTCCCGAACAAGAAGAAACCAACAATTCGTCCAAGTTTGTTGTATTTCCGAATCCTGCGATGTACAATATTAATGTCGAACTTCCAACGAAAGATGGAAATAATAAATATTGGATTATGAATACTCAAGGACGTTTGGTTAGAACCGGCATTATGTTGAATCATTCTGGAGAAATTGATCTTACGGATTTGCCAGTTGGGCTATATACAATAAAGATTTCATCAGGAGACAAAATATTTGAAAGCCGTTTTTTCAGAATGGAGAATTATTAGGAATAGGTAACCTCACTCTTCTTCATACAGGTAAACTTCACGTTTGTCGGTACAAATATCGTACAACTCGTCAATACTTATTTGTTTGACTGGGTCAATAAAATCACCTGCGATTTCGATTAGAGGAATCAAAACAAAGTTACGGTCGTAAATTCCAGCATGTGGGATAGTCAGGGTATCGGTTTGGAGAACCAAATTTTCGGCATACAGAATATCAATATCCAAGACCCTTGGACCCCATTTTTCTGATGGGGTTCTACCAGTTTCTTTTTCAATTTCTTTTGTTATCGCCATTAATTGTAAAGGCTTTTCATTGGTTTCTATAGCAAGTGCCATGTTCAAAAAATGAGGTTGATCTTCTAAGCCCCAGGCCTCTGTTTCATAAATGGAGGATTGATTTATGATGACCCCAATTTTTTTTTGGATATTTTCCAACGCAAATTGTATATTTTTTTTGCGGTCACCTTGATTTGATCCTAGGTGTAAATAATATGTTGGCATTCGAATGGATTTATATTTGACATATAAAAAAACGAATATAAAAGTTTATTGTTTAGGTCGACGGAGTATTTGAAGCTTTAGTATATTTGTGTTTTCATTCAATCTACGCTCACTTGAAGCCCACCTTTGCCACAGTTGTATTTCCACTCGCACTGCCTAAGCTGTATTCTTACAGTATTCCTGGGCCGCTATTAAGTGCTGTCAATATTGGGTCACGGGTTGAAGTTTCCTTGAAAAATAAAATTTACTCTGCCATAGTTGTATCGATGGATCAATTTACCAAGGAAGGGTATAAACCAAAACCAATCATTTCTGTGCTCGATCCTCTACCTGTGGTTTCAGCATCCATGCTTGAATTTTGGAAATGGATTGCATCTTATTATTGCTGTACTTTAGGTGAGGTGATGGCAGTTTGTTTACCAGCGGGCATGAAATTATCTAGTGAAACAAGTTTTATTCTGAATCCTCAATACGAAGGCGATTTCATAGAATTGGGTGATTTTGAATATATGGTGGCTGAAGCCATTTCGATTAGACATTCATTATCAGTACAGGACGTCCAAGCTATCATCCAACAAAAATCTATTTTTCACATTATAAAAAATCTTTTACAATCTGGTGTCATAGTAGTAAAAGAAACATTAATCGAAAAATTTAAGCCAAAAAAGATAAGGGTAGTTATTTTAGATAAACCTTGGTCAGAAAATATAGAAAATTCTGACCCTATTTTCGAATTGACTCAAAGATCTGAAAAGCAAACTAGGGCGATTTTAGCCTATTTCCAGCTTGCAAAAAATAAAGTTAAAGAAATTCCAGTATCGGATATTTATGCTTTAGCCAAAATTGATTCAGGTGTTTTAAATGCCCTTGAAAAAAAGAACATTTTTGTTATAAGGGATAGAGAAGTAAGTCGTTTGGGGAAGTTAGAAATAAGCGGCAAAGTGGATTTACCTTCATTATCAACGTTACAAGCAGACGTACTAGAAAAGATTCAAACCTATCTTAAAAAGCCTTTGCCCGTTTTACTTCATGGAGTGACTGGAAGTGGAAAAACACTGATTTATACTTATTTAATCCAGCATTATCTCTCTAAAGGCAAACAAATCTTATACCTACTACCAGAAATTGCATTAACCACTCAAACAGTGGAGAAAATCCAACGACATTTTGATGAACCTGTCCATGTTTATCATTCAAAAATGAACAATCATCAAAGAGTAGAATTGTGGAATGCTGTAAGGGAAGGTTCGAAAATTGTTCTAGGGGCTCGGTCGAGTTTATTTTTACCATTTTCAAATTTGGGATTAATCATTGTTGACGAGGAACATGACCCTTCCTACAAACAACAAGAACCAAATCCAAGGTATAATGCCAGAGATGCCGCCATCTTTTTGGCCAATCAAAATAAAGCACACATTCTCCTTGGTTCGGCAACACCAAGTCTAGAATCTTATGCCAATGCTATCTCAGGAAAATATGGTCTTGTGGAATTAGCAGACAGGTTTGGAGAGTCCACATTGCCTACTATCCAATTGATTGATCTGAAAAAGGAATTGAAAGACCAGCGATTTAAAGGAATTTTGAGCCAATCGTTGATTGAAGTTATTCAAAATGCATTAGATCATAAAGAACAAATTATTTTATTTCAAAATAGACGAGGGTTTGCACCAACTGTTCATTGCAAAACTTGTGGTTGGAAAGCAATGTGCCAAAATTGCGACGTTCACCTCACCTTGCACAAATCATTTCATAAAATGAGTTGCCACTACTGCGGGTATAAAATGCCAGTAGTTCAACTTTGCCCCGCTTGTGGATCACAGACTCTGGAGGAAATGGGTTTTGGTACAGAAAAAATTGAAAATCATATAAGTGAAGTTTTTCCAGATGCGAAAGTGGCTCGATTGGACATGGACAATGCATCTACCAAATCTGCGATGGAAACCATTTTACTTGATTTTGAGTTGCACGAAACGGATATATTGGTTGGAACTCAAATGTTGACCAAGGGATTAGATTTTGGAAATGTTTCTGTAGTAGGAATATTGCAAGCAGATGCCTTATTGAGATACCCCGATTTAAGAGCAGGAGAGAGGGCATATCAATTGATGACTCAGGTTGCTGGTAGATCAGGCAGGCGTGAAAAAAATGGAACGGTCATTATTCAGACTTTTCAACCAAATCATCCCGTCATTACGGAAACATTGCGTTATGATTTTAATAGTTTTTTTGAACGGGAAACCCATGAGCGTAAAAAGTTTTTATATCCTCCCTATTATCGTTTAATATTTTTGGAATTAGCCCACAAAAATCCAGCTAAAGTCGATGCAGCTGCCATGCAGTTGTCCATTTTTTTAAAAAGTAAATTGACCAATCGCGTTTTGGGACCAGCCCCAGGTTCGATACCAAGACTAAGGGGGCAATACCTTTATCAAATTCTCATTAAAATGGAAAATAAGCCGTCTATTATTCAAGGAATCAAAACTTATATTTTGGATTCAAAAGTTCGATTACATGAGATGAAAGAATATCGAGATGTAAAACTAACCATTGATGTGGACCCTTATTAAGAATGGGTAATTTTTTTTGTGTAATTTTACATTGTGTAATTTTAAATCAAATATTTTATGTCTATGTTTGAAAAATTAAAGTCACTTTTTATTGAGGAAGACCCCAACGCAATTGCTCAGCAAAAAGCGGAAACTAAAGATCAAAAAATCTCAAACAAAGTGGAGGATTCTGTAATATCAGACACTTCCTCAATGGCAACGTCTTCAGTTTCACCTGAAAATATTGATGCTAAGTTTATTGACATTCTTATGAAGGCTATTGAGAGCCACAACAAAGAAGGGTTTGATTACCTCGAATTTAAAAACTCATTGCAATCATTGTCAAAACTAGACATGGATGAAGCGACTAGATTTAAGTCATCTTTCATCATGGGAAGAACTATGGGCTTGACAAAAGAAAACCTTTTACAAAGTGTTCAAGCTTATATTGCTGTTATAAATCAAGAAGAGGCCAAATTTAAGGATGCTTTACAAAAACAAAAAGGAGTACAAGTCCAAGGTAAAGAAGAACAATTAAAAGCTACTCAAAATAATATTCTGCAAAAAGAAAAACAGATAGCTCAGATGTCAGCAGAAATAGAGCAATTAAAAGGAAATCTTACAAAAACACAAGGCGAACTGAAAGAAGCCATCGTACGGATAGATGCCACCAATGATCAGTTTTTAATGGCGCATAAATTGATTAGTCAACAGATGCTAGACGATATTCAAAAAATAAAAACGTATATCGAATAAGTCTATTTTTACTTGTTGTAAACTACCTATTTATCGATTAATCGGATAAAAACGTGGATTTGTGCTGAATTTGAGTAGAAATGTATTTTTTTTTTTGATTTCCATACAATTCACTATATATTTGACCTTAATTTATATTCAATGTCCGAAATAAAACCCAAAACTTTTTGGAATAAACCTGAAGGTGTTACTGGTGCGATTACTTTAATTTTATTGGTTTTGGGGGGAGGCTATCTCGTTGCTACTTCTTTAGCATTTATTTTATCTCTTTTACAAACGACGGTAGGTTTAGTTATTGCCTTATTGGTATTAGGTAGTATCATTTATATGGTTTTAGACCCTGCTACAAGGACTTTAGCATCCTACATGTATCAAAGTGCCATGAGATGGATTACCGGATTATTTGTAGATATTGATCCGATAGGTATATTAAAGTCATACGTACAGGATTTGAAGGCCAACTTGACCAAAATGAATCGCCAAATAGCTCAATTGAGAGGTCAAATGCACAAGTTAAACGAGATGATTCTCAATAACCGAAAAGAAATTGATACCAATCTCAATCAAGCAAGCAAGGCTGCATCAACTAATCAACAAGCGCAGATGCTGTTGAAGAGCAGAAAAGCTGGACGATTACAAGAATCCAACTTAAAATTGGAAGATTTATATAAAAAAATGGAAATTTTGTACAGAGTTTTAGCAAAAATGTATGAAAATTCTGAAATTTTGGTGGAAGATATTACCGATCAAGTCATGGTGAAAGAACAAGAAAGAAAGGCTATTTTGGCTTCGACATCAGCTATGAGATCTGCGATGAGCGTCATCAAAGGAGACCCAGATAAAAAGGCTATGTTTGACGCAGCATTGGAAGCAGTTGCCGACGATGTGAGCAAAAAAGTGGGAGAGATAGAACGTTTTATGGAGGTGTCACAAGGGTTTATGCAATCCATTGATCTTCAAAATGGTGTTTTTGAAGAGGAAGGGTTAAGAATGTTGGAAAAATGGGAGAAAGAATCCACGTCATTATTGTTGGGTGGGGAAAAAGAAAATATCATCCATCAAGCCAACGATGATATGGATGTATTGGATCTTCAAGCACCCATTTCACAGCCAGAAAAAGTAGGAAGAACCAATCAATACGATAATTTATTCGAATAATCAATCAAAATTTAAAAATCAAATATTATGGCAGCAAAACTCACTAGATTTTCAAAACTGCTGATAACATTCCTTATTTTAGGTGGAATATTTTTAGGAGCTAGGTATTTGTTAAAAAATACACAATTGGGAAAAGACCTACAATCCCAAGCAGGAAAAATGGAAAATTCTAATTCATCAGAAAATGGACAAACCAATCTGAGTGGCAAAAGAGATCCCAATACCTTAAGGGTTCAGTTGGTTACTTGGGGAGGCTATGCACCAGGTTTGTATTTTAATGAAGGTGCATTAGCCAACACACGAAGCAGGTATTTGTCAGAATATGGATTTAATGTTGATTTTATTTTAGAAAATGACTTAATTACAGCACTCAATGCTTGGATGGCAGGTGAGTATGATGTCATGGTTCAAACGGCAGATGCCTTTCCATTATACACAGGACCTAAAGAAATTAATGACTTTGCACCGAAAGCTATCATGCAGGTAGACTGGTCTAGAGGTGGTGATGCCATCATCGTAAAAAGAGGCATCAACTCTGTAAATGATTTGAAAGGTAAAAGAATTGCCGTGGCAGTTCCTTCACCTGCACAAACTTTACTCAATTCGTCCTTGGAAGCTGCTGGTTTAAAATACAGTGATGTTGACGTCATTAAAACTACCGACAATTTGAAAGCAGCAGAATTATTCAGGAGCAATGATATTGATGCGGCTGTTGTTTGGAGTCCGGATGATTTGTTGGCCACACGAGATGTGCCAGGATCAAAAATATTATTGACGACAAGGGAACAATCTCACATT
Source organism: Saprospiraceae bacterium (assembly GCA_049290115.1). Taxonomy (GTDB): domain Bacteria; phylum Bacteroidota; class Bacteroidia; order Chitinophagales; family Saprospiraceae; genus OLB9. The sequence goes on from JBATMZ010000169.1 coordinate 44,293, forward strand.
ATTGCAGATATTATGTTTGCAAGTGAGGCGACCATTAATCAAAAAAGAAATATGATTAATGGGTTTTACGAAGGTTGGATGAAAGGACTTGCTGAGATAAAAGCCAACAAAGCAAATAGTGAAAAAGCAGCTAAATATATGGCGGAGCTTAATGGTTTGACCGTAGAAGATGCTATGGGAATGATGGACAACGTCTATTGGACATCTCATGGAGATAATTTAAACTTTTTTGGATTAAATCCTGAGTATAAAGGAATGAAAGGTGAAGATTTGTATTCAAAAATGGCCAAAAAATTTGTAGAAATTGGCGATTTGGAAGGGGGCGTTCCTCCATTTAGAACGGCAGCATACACGGGTGCCATTCAATCAGCTGATGCAAATTTAACGGGACAAGCACACGCTGCTGAAGGAAGGAAGACTTTTAAACCAACAACTGCTTCCGAAGTTACGGCTCCGGCCATTGCTTCTAAACCTATAAGCATCAATTTTGAAAGTGGTAAATTTCAACTTTCAGAAAATGCCAAAACCATTATAGATTTGCAATTTGCAGATGTAGCTAGAACTTTTGCCAATGTAAAAGTAAGGGTAGAAGGAAATACCGATAATGTCGGTTCGAAAAAGTTAAATATGGCACTAAGTGAAAAACGAGCTCGTGCTGTAGCAGATTATTTGAAATCGCAATATGGAATGGATAACAATAGATTTGTCATCATTGGTAATGGACCCGACAAACCTGTGGCAGGTTGTGAATCCAATGCCACAGAAGATTGTAAAGCAAAAAATAGACGGACAGAATTTGTTCTTATAGGAAATTAACGAAATAACCCACTATGTCTAAAACACGTTGGTTGTTTGTTTTAAGAGGCGAGTTATCCAGACAACAAAGTATAATATTAACGGTAGTCGGTATTCTGTTTTTATTGGCGGTTTGGTTGCTTTTAACAACCGGATCAAATCCGATTATGACAAAATCAAGTATGCCTCATCCACTGAAGGTGTTGTCTGCCTTTGGCGAATTGTACAGAGATAATGAATTGATCATGAATATGACCCGCTCTATTGGGTTAAATATTGGGGGATACATTAAAGCCATAGGATACGCCCTACCATTAGGTTTTCTCATTGGCTTGGTGCCGTTATTTAAAGGAGCCTTTCAAAAAATTGTAGATGCCATCCGTTTTTTGCCCTTGACGGCATTGACTATATTATTTATTATATGGTTTGGAATATATACTGAAGCTAAGATTAACTTTTTGGCTTTTGGTATTTTTATTTACTTACTTCCTATCGTAATTCAACGAATTGATGAAGTCGACGATGTATACTTAAAAACAGTGTATACTTTAGGTGCAAATTATTGGCAGACGATCAGATCAGTGTATATTCCAGCGGTTATTTCTAAATTGTCAGACGACATTCGGATTCTCACAGCCATTTCATGGACCTACATTATAGTAGCAGAAACAAGTGCTGATCAAGGAGGTCTAGGGTCGTTGATTTTAAAAACAAGTCAA
>JBATMZ010000170.1:0-42686 GCA_049290115.1 Saprospiraceae bacterium
GAGCTAACTAAGGGCTCTTCTTCGAAATTGATACAATGATACCCTTTTAGAGAATGTATGTTTTTAATCGATATTTTTAGAATTTTCATGTACGTAGAATTTAATCATGGAGGTTTTCCACTAATTCCATAAATGCAATTTCAAGTGGTTTGATACTATTGCTGTCCACATTTTTTGATTCTAGCAGACGCTGGAAAACCTGCTTTGGGCTCATTTCCTCAATGTGCTTCAGTTGATCACTTGAAGTAAGTAAAACATCAGATGAAATGAGTTGAATAAACCTAGATTTCAAAATGGTAATCGTGGGTGAATCTATATATTCCTCCATGATCTCATTTAATATTTTTTTTTCCTCAAGTGGGTTTGTTTCTGGATTTACCTCTAATTCTATAAAAGATGGAAGTAGGTTTGTTTCTTTATTTAGATTTACTAATTTTTTGGCAACTTCATGAATATTTCCAGATACTTTTAATAATTTTCTAAAGGTTGGTATAGGTAATTTTTCAATAACTATTTCTTTTGACGCCTTTAATTCAACAACCATCAATTTCTTCTCATAATCTCTTTCTGAAAAATCTAAAAATATGGGTGAACCCGAATAATAAATAGGTTGCTTCCCATTAATTTTTTGTGGTTTATGAATATGACCTAAAGCAACATAATCTATGTCATGAGAAAAAATAGAAGAGGGTAGTCCTCCTAGGTTTCCAATGTGAATTTCTCGCTCACTATCAGAGGTAACACTTCCAAAAAGATGTAGGTGGCCCATGGCTAAAAGAGATGGCGACAAACCATATTTTTCCCTCGACAAATTGACTAAGGATGTGTAAATGTTTTGTATTGGCGTATCACTCTCTTCGGAAAATGAATTATTTTCTTGCAAACTTCTCGACTTCCTTATATCTTTTTCTCTTAAAAAGGGGACTGCTATAATGACAGCAACTGTTTCACCTTCATTCATCACAGGAATTAAATGATCTTCCCATTCACTCGACAATGCCCCAATAACAGATATATTCATTTTTTCTAATATTTCCCTTGGCGCATTCAACATACTTGGAGAATCATGGTTACCCCCGGTTATGATGATTTGAATATCCAAAATATGGAGATCTACTAGTACTTTATAGTATAGTTGTATATCGTGATTCGTAGGATTGGCATAATCGAAAATGTCACCAGACACAAGCAATACATCAATATTTTCCTTTTGAATAGTTGATTTTAACCAATCGATAAATAACAAAAATTCTTCTTCTAAAGAAAATTTATGTAAGTGTTTTCCTATGTGCCAGTCTGCCGTGTGAAGTATTTTAATGCTTTTCATATTCTAAAAACAAACATACAAAAATATGTTTGAAATACGAGTTTTAGGTACTCCTTACATCGTAATTAAGAAAATAATTTACTCTTTTAAAGATTTTCCATGTAAGGCATTTCCCAGCAGTGAATCCATAGACTTTTGTGCTATAGGTGTAGCAAAGTCATTAAGTATTTTCATAGCAGATTCTATTTTATTTTTGTCATTTTGGTTTAATGAATCTTTTACTTTTACTACAAGTAGATTAAATTGTCTTTTTTCATCTTCGGACATTAAAGCTTGATTTTGGTCTAGAAATTTATCGCAGGATAACAAAAGGTTTGTCGCTTCGACTTTTGCTTCAATGAATGCTTTAGCTTTAGCATCATCAGGTGCATTTTTAATAGAATCAAGCAACATTTCTGCCATCTTTTCTTCAGAAATTCCATATGCAGCATTAATTTCAATTTCGGCTTTAGTATTCGACCTCAGTTCCATGGCTCTTACGCTTAGTATTCCATCAGCATCGATGAGTAATTGAATCTCCAACTTAGGAAAACCAGCAGGCATCGGGGGTATGTTTTTTAAGATAAATTCGCCTAATTTCCTGTTATTTTCCACTAAATCTCTTTCCCCTTGATAAATAGAAATTTTGAGGTTTTTTTGCCCATCTATGGAGGTAGTATATTGTCGAGCTGCTTTATGTGGTATTTTTGAATTTCTAGGTATAATCACATCCATTAATCCCCCAACCGTTTCAATACCCAATGATAAAGGAGTAACATCGAGCAACAACATATCTTTTCTGTTGCCGGATAATATATCTGCTTGAATGGCGGCACCTAAAGCTACGGTTTCATCAGGATTTAGGCTATCAAAAGGTTTAATGCCAAAAGTCTCTTCCAAAATGGTTTTTATAAGTGGAATTCTGGTTGTTCCACCGACGAGCACTATTTTATTAAGTTGTTTTTTGTCCAACTTTGCATCTTCCAATGCTCGGTTAAAAGCGTCAATTGTTTTTTTGATGATAGGGTTTAAAAGTAAATTAAATTGTGGCAGTGTTAGCGAAAATTCTATTCCATGAAATATATTGCAGTACTTATCTTGTTTGGTGAGGGCTATTTTTGCTTCTTCTGCAAACGTCAATAAACTGTTGTCCGTCAAAGAAATATCATTTTTTTCTTCTAACTGATTATGCGTTATCCAGTACTCAACGATAGCTAGATCAATGTCATCTCCGCCAAGATTCGTATCTCCGTGGGTTGACAATACCTCAAAAATACCATGGTCAATTAGCAATATAGAAACATCAAAAGTACCTCCTCCAAAATCATATACTGCCACAATTTCTGGTTGGCCGTCATTGAGCCCAATACCATAGGCTAAACTTGCAGCTGTTGGTTCATTGATAATCCTTAGCACATCAAGTCCTGCTAATTTTCCAGCATCTCTTGTTGCTTGACGTTGGGTGTCGTTAAAATATGCTGGAACAGTAATTACTGCTTTAGTTATGGTCGTCTTTAAAAAAAATTCTGCTCTTTGGCGCAAAGCACTTAAAATTTCAGCTGACAACTCTACTGGAGAGTAAAATGTGTCGTACATCTTGATTTTAATCAATCCTTCTGATCCGTCATTTATGATTTGATAAGCATTATGTTTAGAAGATTCCTTGATGTCTTCATAACTTTTTCCCATCAACCTTTTGACAGATTTTATCGTCGTTTCAGGGTGTGATATAAGTAATTTTTTTGCTTCGTGTCCAACAGTTATTTTCCCATTTTCTCTAAAATGAATTATTGAAGGCATCAAAGCAAATGAATCATTTTCGTCTTTGATAACGATAGGGCTTTCATCTCGAATATAGGCAACTAAACTGTTCGTTGTGCCCAAATCTATTCCAACGATCGTATCTTTATGGTCTTCACTAACTTTTAAGTTACCTGTTTTTATATCTATGGGAATCTTCACAATGATTTATATCTTTTTAACTGAATAAAATACAGATTATAGCTAAAAAAGTTTAGGGCAACGGCTTAATTAATGTTACCTTTGCAAAAAAAGAAGATGATTTATCCGGAATTAAAAATAGAAAAATTAGGAGACTTTATCCTACTAACCGTGAATCGTCCTGATGCTTTAAATGCATTGAATGCTAATGTATTTAATGCTTTAGATGATTTTTTTACCCAAAAACATGGTGATTATTCTATCAAAGGTGTGGTATTGACTGGTGAAGGTAGTAAAGCATTTGTTGCCGGTGCAGATATAAAAGAGTTTATAAGTCTGAACGCTGAAGAAGGCGCAAAACTTTCTAAAAGAGGCCAAGAAATATTTTTTAAAATTGAAAATTTTCATGCTCCAGTTATCGCTGCGGTAAATGGATTTGCCCTTGGAGGCGGTTGTGAACTTGCAATGGCTTGTCATCTCAGAGTTGCTGGCCAACACGCTAAATTTGGACAGCCCGAGGTTAATCTTGGACTTGTTCCTGGTTACGGTGGTTCCCAAAGACTTATTCAGTACATTGGTAAAACTAGGGCGATGAAATTGTTGCTAACGGCAGAAATGATTCAAGCTGAACAGGCACTTCAATGGGGCTTAGTAAACGATGTAGTCATATCGGGTGAAGAAATTAATCATAGTATGACTATTCTTGAAAAAATAAGCCTGAAAGGTCCTTTAGCAATTATGAAATCTATTTCATTGGTCAACAAATATTTTGACAAGGAAATTGATGGGTTTCAGCAAGAATACATGGATTTTGGTTTTACCTTAGGTTCTGAAGATGCAAAGGAAGGAGCTTCTGCTTTTATTGAAAAAAGAAAACCTCAATTTAAAGGAAAATAGATAATTTGCTCTATGATTAAAAAATCAACTGTAAATATTGCCATCAAAATAATTTAATATTCATGATAAAATCTTTGTTTATAGTTTTTTTATTAGCCGTCACCCAATCATATGGTCAACAAATAGTACTTTCAGAGGGAGGACAAAAAATACAGATTCAAAGTGATGGTTTATATATTATTATGGATGAAAATGGTAAAGATATCAGTGATCCATTGCAAAATAATGGAATTCAAAAACAAATCCCATTATGGCTTCAACATGTAAAAATCATAGAAGCGGAATATTTTGTTCAAATATATTTACTTCAAAAAGAAATTGATGAATTGAAATTGGAATTAAAGCAGGCTAAAAATGAAAATCATAAGACATTAATTTCGGATTGTAAAAACAAAATAAAAGAACTCAAAGGCAAATTAAAAGATACTATTGATTTATATAATAACGCATTGTCCTATAAAAAACTTGCGGATAGTCAGTGGGAGGATGGAGACAAAGCTTCTTCAAAAAAAATATTAAAAATTCAAGAATACATTGATTCAAAAGATTATTTGTTTAAAACCATTAAATATAGAAAAGGACAACCAATTTTACTTACAAATGATCATGTCAATATTGAGAATACAACATCGGAGAATAAAGATGTAAAAAACCAAAATAGTGTTGTCATAGATACTTTTCGGATAGATCAAACTGATTGTTTTGTAAAAAAGATGGTAGAAGACAATGTTACAATTGAATTTCTTCAATTTCAGTCGATTTTTCAGTTTACGCCGGAGCGACTTAAAGTACATCTAAAAAATGAAAACCTATTAGAAGGTAAAGTTAGGTTGAGAACGACAGAAAGCAATCTTTTTATGGATTTGCAATTGGAAATTCGCTCAAAAGATGCAGCAAAATCATACGGATTTATTCCAGAAGGCAATTTACTTCGTTTAGAATTCGTCAATGGTATTCGGCTCAATTTAAAGGCCAAAGAACAAGTGCTTGGTCGAATTGAGGAATATTCAGGAAGAGTTTTATTTCAAGCATCTTTTTTGTTGGATAAAGAGATGACGAACCAATTGGAAAAATTACCCATTGATTATATTGGCGTCATGTGGTCTTCAGGCTTTGAAAAATATGAAGTTTACGAAGTAGACGTACTCATGAATCAAATAAAGTGTGTTCATTAAAAATAATGTAAATGTTGGGTTTAAAGTTAGCTACTGATCCTTTTTGGGTAAACATAGCTGAAAAAAGTATTGATGAAATATTAACAGACCATGCGTATTGTGAGCAAAAAGCAGCATCAACCTGTATTTCATTAATCATCCAATTTCCTGATAGAGAAGATTTGGTTGAAGAATTAACGCCCATTGTTGCAGAAGAATGGGGGCATTTTCGGAGAGTACTCAAAGAGCTTAAAAGCAGAGGTTTTACTTTCGGCAAAAAAAGAATTGATGATTATGTAGTAGAGTTGATGAAATTTCAACGAAAAGGGGGTAGAGAAATTGACCGACTTTTAGATAAATTATTAATTTCTGCCATGATTGAAGCCCGAAGTTGTGAACGATTTAGGCTACTTTCAATACATATATCAGACGAAAATTTACAAAAGTTTTATCATGAATTTATGGTTTCAGAAGCAGGACATTACCGAACTTTTTTGGATTTAGCCAAATTATATTGCGGAGAAGAACCCACCAAAACTAGGTGGAACGAGATGGTGGAATTTGAAACAAAAATAATGAAAGAAAGAGAATTACGAGGAGACAGAATACATTAAAATACCATAAATTTGAGTTAATGAAAGGGTTGTTTATTTATACATGGTTTTTTATCTTTTTTTTAAATCAAATCTCTTCACAGGCTTTAATAGACCCAAAGCTGCATTTGTGGGATGATGGTGAAGTTAAAAATATTTTTATTTTACTAAAACATCAAACTAACATTTCAGCTGTAAAAAGTATAAGGGGTAAAGAACAAAAGACTGCGTTTGTTTACCAAAAACTACTACATGAAAACCAACTTCACCAAAAAAATATACTTGCCTATTTAGCAGAAAATCAAATTAGATATCGCAATTATTATATTGTCAATGGTATTGCCTTAACGGCTAATAACAAAGTATTAAATGACCTTAAAACCTTTCCAGAAATCTCAATAATCATGGAAGATGGCACTTTTATAATGACAGAACCTATAGGCGTAAAAGAAGAACTTAGATCAATTGAATGGGGGATCGATAAAATAAAATCACGACAAGTTTGGAATCAAGGCTTCCGAGGTCAAAATGTGATCATAGGCGGCCAAGATACTGGTTACGAATGGGATCACCAACAACTTCTCAATAAATACAAAGGGTGGAATGGTAGTTCAGCCAATCACAACTTTCATTGGCACGATGCTATTTATGCTAACCATCCAATGAATAGTGGCAGTAATCCATGTGGGTATAATCTTTCTGCTCCTTGTGATGACCACAATCATGGAACCCATACAATGGGCACAATGGTAGGCAATCATTTGAATGATACAATTGGTGTAGCACCAGATGCAAAATGGATTGGATGCCGAAACATGGAAAGAGGATATGGATCATTATCCTCCTATGTTGAATGTTTTGAGTGGTTTTTAGCCCCGTATGCTTATGGGGATGGGCCTGAAGACGGTGACCCTTCGAAAATGCCACATGTGATTAACAATTCATGGAGCTGTCCCACAGCTGAAGGTTGTAATACACTTAACTTTTTTGTATTGGAGGAAGCTTTAATGAATTTGAGAAATGCAGGATGTGTTATTGTCGTTTCAAATGGAAATTCTGGAGGTTCCTGTTCAAGCACTTATGATCCACCAGCATTTTTTGAAGGTAGTTTTTCAGTAGGGTCTATAAATTCTACCAATACTATTGCAGGCAGTAGTAGTCGTGGCCCAGTGACTGCCGACAATTCTAATAGATTGAAACCAAATGTCGTTGCACCCGGTGTATCTGTTCGCTCTTCAATTCGAAATGGAAATTATGCGTCATTTAGTGGAACAAGTATGGCTGGACCTCATGTTGCTGGGGCGGTAGCATTGATCATTTCGGCCAATCCAGATTTAGCAGGAGAAGTAGATCAAATTGAAGATATTTTAGAACAAACAACCATGCCATTATTTGGTGGAAATGTCTGTGGGGGAATTCCAACAACAGCGGTGCCTAATAATACTTATGGTTATGGTTTAATTGATGTTGAAAAAGCAGTAGCTAGAGCAAGAAACTTGTTATATACACACAACATCAAGATAGATCAATTTGGATATCGGCCCAGTGATAAAAAAGTAGCTATATTATCCAATCCTATCCAAGGATATAATAATATGAATTTGTATGTTCCAGGAACAAACATATCTTTAAAAAATTCAAACACACATCAAGTAATATTTTCTTCTGCTCCAGTTCCTTGGGATGGCGGCAATACACACACAGAGAGTGGAGATAAAGTGTGGTACTTTGATTTTTCAAATGTTACTAATCCTGGAAAATATTACGTTGCTGATGGTGCATTGCGCTCGGAAGATTTTATCATCAACGATACCATTTACTACGAAGTGTTAAAAGCCGCTTTCAAAACGTTTTATTTCCAAAGATGTGGTGTAAGTAAATCAAGCCCATTTACACTCCCAGGATTTGATGACAATGCCTGTCATCTACAGGATACGCTTTGCAAATATTATGCAACACCAGAGGCACAATCTAGATGGAAAAATCTTTCAGGAGGATGGCACGATGCTGGTGATTATAATAAGTACGTCAACTTTGCTTATGCAGCAGTATTTGATTTATTAATGGCTTTTCAATTGTATTCAGAAGTGTGGATGAAAGATATTCATGGCATTCCCGAATCTGGAAATGGGATACCTGACTTACTCGACGAAATAAAATTTGAAATCGATTGGCTGTTAAAAATGCAGGAAAACGATGGGGGTGTACTTTGTGTTGTAGGAGTAGCTAATAATACCACGGACAGTCCACCTTCTTCGGATTTGTCAGAACGACTATACGGCCCTAAAACAACAAGTGCTAGTTTTTCAGCTGCTTCTATGATGGCCTTTACTGCTTTACAATTTAAAAAGGTGAACGATCCTTATGCTCAACAATATGCCAATATTTTAGAGACGGCTGCTGTTAACGCATATACTTGGGCTTCAAATAATCCTAATGTTACTTTTTATAATTCGGGCATTATTGCCGCTGGTGAGCAAGAACTCGACAGTTATGAAACGACTATGCGGCAATTGAGTGCAGCTGTATTTTTATTTTCTCTCACAAATAATGTCATATATAAAAATTTTGTGGAGGCAAATTATACACAAAGTCACTTTAAACAATGGAACTATGTTTATCCCTTTGAAAATCCAATCCAACTTTCATTGTTATTATTTGCACACTTGCCTAGTGTGACCCAGGCCGTTTCTCTTGATATTAAAAACACTTTTAAAAACTCTTTGGAAAATTCAAGCGATAACCTTCCAGCTCATATAAACTCATTGGATGCATATAGAGCTTATTTAAGCCCTTCAAACCATACTTGGGGAAGTAATCAAACCAAATGCAATATGGCCAATCTATACAATGCATATCATCAATTTGGATTGAATTTGACCAATAATTCACTTATAGAAGAAATATCTACTGATTACCTACATTATATTCATGGAAGAAATCCAACAGGCCTTTGCTTTTTATCAAATATGGAATCCTATAAAGCTTATAAATCGATCAATACATTGTACCATTCGTGGTTTGTCGATGGTAGTACTTTATGGGATGATGCCAGAACTTCTACTTATGGCCCTGCACCCGGGTATTTAACAGGAGGCGTAAATCCTAATTATTCTTTGGATTTTTGTTGTTCAAATAGTAGTTGCGGAACCAGTAATACATTATGCACTGCTTTGATGCCACCTTTAAACCAACCTATACTAAAATCTTACTTGGATTGGAATACAGGTTGGCCTCAAAACTCTTGGCAAATTACTGAACCAGCCATATATTACCAATCTTCTTACCTTCTTCTTTTATCATCAAAAGTAGGCTTTACGCCTGATGTCCAACAAAATGCTACATTGGTTCATCATGTGCTTGGTGATATAGATATTGAATCCTATCCTAAAGGGATTGTTTTAACCGCTTCAAATGGATCAAAATTTAGAATTTTAGTCAATAATAACGGGATAATTTATTCAACGATAGAGTCAAATCCTATCCAACCAAGTGCCAAAGTTGAAAATGGTGATGCCATGATATTGGAAGCTAATAAAGGGGTTTTAGTAAGGTCTCAAAACGGTTCATTGTGGAGGCTTTTCATAAACACTAGTGGAGCATTGACTACTGAAATACTGATATCTACCCCTCCTATTCTTTCAAAAATAACCAACGGTGATTTATATTTTACAACACAACAAAAGGGTATTATTCTGAAAGACAGAGATGCCATTTGTTATAAATTGACGGTGGACGATTCGGGTATACTATTTACTTCAGTGATTGCTTGTGATTGACATAATCAAAATTACTCCATCGCAGAAACATATGCGGAATCGATCCATGATTTGTACAAGGGTTGTGTAGATAGTAAGTCCAAATTACCTACCATTATAAATTGTTCACGAGCCCTAGTTAATGATACGTTGAGTTTGCGGTCGACACCATCGTGATTTAGGTTGGAGATTCTTTGTAGATGATTGTAATTATTGGCACAAACTGAATAAATAATAATATCTCTAGCGCCGCCTTGATATCTTTCTACCGTATCGATCGATATTACATTTGCTAAATGAGGCAAACTTTGCTGTAAATCAATTTTTATTTGAGCTATCTGTGCTCTAAAAGGCGTAATGATACCAATGGAGTGCTCAGAAAATGACTTGTTATATCGAATATAGAGTTGTTCGATTTCTTTAATCAAGGAAACACATACCAGTGACTCGTGGACGTTAATTTTCGAATATCCGGATATTTGTTTTGGGGTGTTTATATATATTCTTCTGTTTTCCAAAAAGGAACTGATGCCCTTTTCATTTTCTTTGTAGAAGACAGAAACCAACCTATCCATTCCAGGAAGTGGTTTTAAATTTTTCTCATAAAAGTGTACATCGACAAACTCTTGCAAAGATTTATGCATTCTTCCTTGTTGTGCCAAAATACCATAAGCAAAAGTCCATTTACTCGTTTTACATTGGTGAAATAAACGATCAAACAATGAATAGGAAGTGTCTAAAATACCAACATCATTCAGTATTTTATTATGGATAATTGTATTTTTTTTATCCTGTCTTACCACAGCAGGCAATTGTTTGTGATCGCCAATTAATATCCATCGTTTCATTTTGGGTAATAACCCACAGAGCAATGATTCTAATATTTGAGAGGCTTCATCTACGATAATCGTATCAAAAGTCTTATGACTAAATATTTCTGGTTTTCCCAATATACTTGAAACTGTAGATACAAATATTCTTTTGTTTTGCAAATAAAAGACAATTTCTGCCCGGTTTTGACATTTGGATATTTGAACATCAAGTAATTGTTCTATAAAATCGGGATGTGTAGCTGTTCTCGAACCAATACGAACAAAATTTTGCGTCATTTCTTCGTGAATCTCAGATATTGACTGACAAATTTCGTCAACAGCCCTATTTGTATAAGCTACAAGTAAAATAGTTTCGGAGGAATTATTGTATAGTTCTTCAACCAGTTTTTTGAGAACGATATTTGTTTTACCTGTTCCAGGCGGACCCCAAATCAAAAAATAGTCTTTCGCTTGAAGTGCTTGAGTTATGACGCGGTGTTGCTCGTCTGTCGTTGTTGGATTTTTTTTAATCTCAATGGATTCATCAGGTGTCGAAGGTGGGCATAAACCTAAAAATAAATTTTTGGTTTCTTTTGGAGCTAGTATAAATGAATAAAGTGATTCATAAAGTTTTCGGAAAGAACTATCTATTAGATCTTCCTCTAGATTCCAAGGAAATTCAGCTTGAAAGTAGGTTTGATTATTTTGTTTATTTCTCAGTTTGACGGTAACTTCATCTGAGGTGATGTGCAAAATAGAACATTTATATACCTGAGAATATAGTACAGGTTGTTGAACTTCAATGACAGGATAAATAATGGCGATATCTCCCTTTCGAAAGTTGGATACTTTACTGTTTTTAGGAATTTGAAAAATGAGGAATGGATCACTATCTTCTGAGTTATTTTGGCTTATTTTTAAATTTGACAATATAGCAAAACGACTTTCTTTTTCCTCTAAGCTTTCTAACCATAAAGCAGCATGTCCTTTTGACGAATCAATACCGTGTTCCCCCACTTTTGCTATGGAATATTCTTTAGCAATGAAAGAAATGTAATGATTAAAATAATGTTTTTCTATAGGCGTTAATATCCCATAGGCATTCGAAAATTGATGAATACCATCTGCTGTAAAACCTTTTAAATACCCCAATTTCTCCAAATTGATGTATTCTAGAAGTGCTGAATTTTCTTTTACTTTAGTTAATAATTCTTCAAGTACGACAATTTCATTTCTGACTTTCAAAACTTCCGATTGATGTGGTTTTATGGAAGGAGCAAACCGTAATGTTTTTTCTGCCTCTTTGGAGTATAAAATATAGTTTTGAATGTGTTCTAATTTTTTACCATAAACAGACGAAATAAGCATTTCATAAATTTGAGTTTGTGTAAAATGTGAAGCACTTATACCATAGGCATTTGGCCGCCAAGGACTTCCACTTTTAAGTTCGACAATCGCAAATGTTTTTTTTAATTCATCAAAGACAAATAGATCCAGTCGGCCTTGTATCCCATATTTTTTAGAATAAAAAGATGATTCAATGAAACTATTGTACTTATCAATACCAAGGGTTGGAAAATCTTCACGAATGGTGCGTTGGATATTGAAAAAATGTGTCTCAAGTTTGTTCCATAATTCTTTCAATTCTTCATCGTTTAACAACGAAAGCGATAATCCAAATTTTTTAAACAAAAGGGGAACAAGACTTTTTAGCGGAATAGATGGATTTTCAATGATTTCCTCCATAAAAAAATTAACCATATTCCCAAGGAGGATTGGCGTCTTATTGTTATTATCTCGAAACTTATGCAACACATGAATAATTGAATGGCTACCATTTTCTCGAAAACAATCGGCTATAGAAGTTACATCAATTAATAAGTCAGGTTGTAACACTATTGCCCTTGGCAAAGCAGTACCGTCTTCCATCCATTCTACATCAATAAAATTTATAGGAATGGGTAAGGAAACATGTTTTGAAATAGAAATAATGTTTTGGTTGAATAATTCATTTCTATCAGCAATATTAAAAAGCGCACATTTTACGACTTCACCTTCCTCTTCATCTATAAAGTAAATTTTGTATTGATCAATATCAATATCTATAATAATAGCTTCTAAATAAGGAACAAATGAAATAATTTCCTTTCGTTCTTTTTTAAAAAATTGTTTGACTTTTTTAGCTAACGAAGGGGCAATCAGGTGGGTTGAATTTTTCCAAAAAAACTTAATTAATTGTAATAAAACATACTGACTCAAACCAAGTCGGATGTCAATTGGGATGTCCTTTTGTCCGGTACTTCTTCTAAAATTATGGGCATAATATAAAAACGAAGCAGGCAATTTATACTTAATTCCCGTGTAAGCTAATCTTGAAAAAAGGGTGGGAAAGTGTAAGTTTTCTTCCGCTGTTGCTTGTTCTAAGACATGACTAAAAAGTTGATGAAAAGCGGTTAGTTTTTCGGTGCTTTCCAACGATGTATTGTTGTTTATGTCGGAAAACTGATTAAGTAATTCTTGAGATAACTCGTCATTCAAAAGAGCAGCAGTAGTGTTATTTTCATTATTCATACAATAGATATTTTCGTCTAATTTTTTCGTATTTTTCCAAATCGTTTTTCCATGAAGCTCTGATTTCTGATTCGTTTTTTCCCGAAATAATCATTTTTCTCAGAGCGTCAGTTCCAGCAAGTTTATCAAAAAACAAATTTTCTAGAAAGAAGTTTTGGCCAACTGCCTTCATTTTTTCATAATAGCTCAATAAATAACGTAAATCGAGTTTTTTCTGCTCCATTAAATGTTGTATCGTGTTGATGGTTAAATCCTCTCCAAAACATTTTTCGCCATTTAATGGTGGTGATTTCGACCCAAAATTTGGTTTAGGAACAAAAAAATAATCTGAAGTTAAGGAAGGATGTCCTATTACTTGAAATTGTTTTTGTGTTCCTCGGCCAATACTCAAAGTTGTTCCCTCAAAAAAACATAAAGAAGGATACAATAAAATGGACAGAGCATTTGGCAAATTAGGTGAAGGCCTGACGGGTAAATCGTAGTAGGAATCTCTCGTATAGTTTTTATTTTCTACAATCTGTAAATCACATTGAACACCATCTTTAAGCCACTTTTCTCCATTAATCATGGTGGCGTATTCTCCAATCGTCAATCCATAAACAACTGGAACTGAGTGAATACCTACAAAAGATGAAAACTGTGAATCTAAAACTGGCCCATCGACATAATGAATATTCGGGTTTGGACGATCCAAGACAATCAATGGAATGTTATTTTGAGCACACGATTCCATTACATAATGCAAAGTAGAAATGTAAGTATAAAACCGAACACCAACATCTTGAATGTCAAAAATCAAAATGTCTATGTCTACCATTTCAGCTGGTGATGGCTTCTTTTTACTTCCATAAAGCGAAATCACAGGAATACCTGTTTTAGGGTCAACATCGTCTTTAATTTTTTCTCCTGCATCAGCTTCACCTCTGAAACCATGTTCTGGCGCCAAAATCTTGACCACATTAACTCCAATTTCAAGTAAGGTATCCACTAAATGAGTATTCTTAAAAACACTAGTTTGATTGACGACAAGTCCAACCCTTTTGTTTTTAATCATAGGGTGGTACAAGGCCAATCTTTCTGCTCCTGGCACAATGACTACATTAGTTTGCCGTTTAGAATCTAAAGACACTTTGGAAACAATATTCGTTTTTTCGGCTCCACAGGTTGCTAAAAAAAGTAAAGTAAAGAAGTAAATAAAAATAGGATACATGATAATAATTAGATTATTCAATATAAACAAACGTACCCCTACTAATAGTTTTTCCATCAGCCTGATGAATGGAGAAAAAATACTGCCCATACCTACAAGAAGCATTCAAAAGATTCGATAAAATGATTGGGTTTTCATTGTTAATATTTCTAATTAATTTAAGGATGCCATTCCCATCGTACAGTCTCAGCTCTTCCGCAAAATTTGATGAACTAGGATAATATATAATTCCATGACCTCTGAATGGATTTGGTGCTACAATAGCTTGGCTACTGTTAAAATCAAAAAATTGAATGGTAACTATTTGAGATTCTCCCAATATTCCCAAAACTAGTTTATATCTCGAAGTTACATTTTTAACTGGAAAAGAGTCAACAAAGCTATAGGACAATGCGATATCTGAATCTCCACAAATACCTGTTATTAAACCAATATCTTCAAATTCTCCAAAGTCTACCGAACGAAGAATGCCGGTGCCAAAACAAGTATTTCCAGGCTTCATTGTCCATTGAAGCACGACGGTATTTTCAAATTGAAAAGCGGTAAAATTTAATAATGCAGGATGCCCAATTTGGCAGAATGCTTGAATTTCTGAAAAAAGACATAAACAAAACAACAAATACCTCATCATTTTTACATTAATAACCCTTTTATTCCTTGATTTATTATTTACGAAGGAAGGTAACATCACCACTTTTTGTGGTCATTGAGCCATCCGGCTTCGTATATTGAGCCACAAAAGTATATACGCCTTGTTCAACGAAGTCTCCTTTAAAGATGCCATCCCAAGCCATAAAATCCTGATTTTTAAGTTGAAAAACTAAATTACCCCACCGATCGTACACAAATAATGTATTGACATAAAAACAATCCGGAATAAGCCAAGTCCAAGTGTTGTTTGGACTATTCGCCTCAGGAGAAAATACATTTGGGATAATAATATCCAAACTATTGTCAACTTCAACATTAAAGTTGAAGTAATAAGGACACCCCGAGAAATGCCATAACGTTAGCCCTATACCTACGTTTTCATAGGTAATAATGGTATTTGAAAAACAGGAATCACACGCCATCATTCTGGAAGGTGTCCATTTAATATTCCAATATGATGAATCAACGGGGATATTAATTTTTACAGGTTTTCCAGGATAGACAATTGTATCCTTTAATTGCAAAATGGCATCTTCATCGGGAATGTTTACAAGTTCGAAATTAAATCGATACCTACATTCCAACGTATCTGAAATCCAGTCAATAAACCCAACCATAGTATCATTCAATTCTACTTGATTTTCTCTATTACCTGAGTTCCATGTAAATTCCCACCCAAGGGACGGTGGAACCATTCCTATGTATACCTGTCGGTCACAATCTGGCGTAAAAGACGGCTCAGAAGGGTAGGATAATTGTTCGACATGAAGGCTAAACAACGAATCACAACCAGAAATAGTTTGATACGAAGCTTCATAATCACCTGGATCTTTTATCATTTGATTGTACCACAACAAACTATCACCTGGACATAAAGTCATTTCCAACTTTGAAGTATAGGTTGGTGAAAAAAATAGATTTTGGGTAATAAAAATTGGACATGGTAAAGTTGTTATGGTATCTAAAATAATCTCATTTGTTGTAAACCACGTATTTTTCAAGAAGATAGAATCCCCACGACATAATTGAATGTTTTCAATTCTCTTTTCTGGTTCAGAAAAAGTAATAAAATAGTTCCGAGTGCTATCACACCCCAAGGAAGAAATGGTTTTATAACTAATGACTTCATCTTTAAAAATCCAATTATTTTCAATCAAAATTGAATCTCCTTCACACAAAAAATAAGTTGAATTAACAACGAGTTCATCCACCACTTTTAGTGACAATTCGACGATGGAGTCACAACCATTTACATTAACTTTTATTTGAGAATACTCTCCTGAATTTTTTAACCATGTACCATTAAAAAACAAAGAGTCTCCTAGGCACAAAGAGACTTGTTGATACTCAGGCAACTGAATTTTAGCATTGGTGATGATATTGTTAGAATAGTCACATTCGCCAATTAAATATTGTTCAGGACCATAATTCATGCCAAGGTGCAACCCATTAGTATTGATGACTAAAAACAATTCTTCAAGATCTATTGCTGAAAAGGTGTATTTTAAACCTTTTAGTTCTTTACCTGGAGGCATAGGCAGACTTATATTATACGTTCCTATCAACGTTCCATTTTTTTGTGGATCTCCATTAAAAAAGGCTATGGTTAAACCTTGGGTTACTGAGGCAGTTGCCGAAACCAAATTGGACACATTAAATTGTACCGTATACACATTCAATTTTGGGTCGTAGTAAAGACAAGAAATGTTGCCTTGTAAATTGGTGGCTGTTTGTAAAAAATTGCCCAAGGTATCTAATAAGGAAGCCTGTACCAAAAAATTGTTAAACCTGCCATTAGAATAGGTAGCGTTATTGTTCTGAAATTGCGGGACGGTAAGTTGATTTGTTATATTGTGAACGTGGTAAGTGTATTGATTCCAAATCCCTCTAGATGGTGCCCATTTTTGTTTATTTCGAGGTGCTCCAAATATGTGGATTCTACCCGTTCTAAAATCATTTTGTCCACAAGGAACACAAATTTTTGATTCTCCTGAGAAATCAATGTCGCCCACAATGGGATATTCTAGTCCTGTTCCAGATATACAAGGAAAGGTTGTCAAATTTACAGGCGGTGAATTGGAACCATTAATAATCCTCAGGGTATTTTCGTCTCTATAAACAATTTCTTGTATGCCATCTTGATTGAAATCAAACATAGTCATACCCGTACTACCTGATTCATCATTCGTACTGATGCGCCAAAATTCTTTTAATATCGTAGTTCCGTCGTATTTATACGTTAACAAGGTATAGGGTCTACAAATACCTATAGTAGGTTTTTTGCTACCATCAATATCGCCTACAAAAGCAGGACCAACATGTGTACCACAACAACCGTTTCCAGGGGATGGTATAGCTGTTTGAGCTAAGAGTGTTAAACTACCGCTCAACAAACTATAGACATATAGTCTTGAAGTGCTTGAATTGCCCTGAGAACTAACAATAACGTCTAGTTTTCCATCTTGATTAATATCAGCAATTGAGGTAAAGCCATCCCTCAACTGATTGTCCACAAGAATATTACTGGCTGTCATACTATTGCCAGTAAGACCGGTTGTATTTTGGATGTTAACTTGGTAAATCGTGTAGCCTGCCGCTAATTCGAGGTCATTAGGATTATCATCGAGATCAGCAGCAATAGTCGTCGCGTACGCATATGAATTGAAAGAGGTAATTACAGAGCCTAGTCCTGCATACCCACCATCGGTCAATTTTACACCATTCAATGCATTAAACACCTCATTGTAAATATACACTTCTGGAATACCGTCCTGATTAAAATCGGCAAAGGCCGGGGATGCGCCGTATTGAGTTCCTCCTGCATAATTACCATATGTTGTATTAGACACCCAAACAACATTACCAAAAGCATCATAACAAATCAATCTTCTTCTCAAGGCACTTGCATTGGCATTTTCGTCTGCTGTAGCTATGATGATTTCGGGATAACCGTCGCTATCTACATCCGCTACAGCATAACTGGTAGGTCCTCCCCAAGCATAATATGCTGTTTGAATATTACGGAGTGTTTCACCACTTTCGGTCAATACGATGTTTATACCAGATGTAATTCTAGGATTTGAATTAAAGTTATTAAGTGAGCTCATGATGATTTCAGGAATACAATCGTTATTCATGTCTGCCAATAAAGGAGATTGATATAATGAAGTACTAACATTACTTTCGAGCAGTTTAGACATTTCAAAATTTACAGTCGGGAAAGGTTCATTTGAATAACATTTTAAGGTATCAAGATCATAACAGTTACCTATTTGAAACATTTTTTGTTCAGTAGGGAAAGAATCCTTGGTAAAAAAATGAGGCAACTGATTAAAATTAGTAAGGTTTGATTCACTTAAACAGGAATCATATTTTTTTAACGGTAAATAGTCAGATATTTTCAATATTGTTTCGTTTGATGTCACACATTGAAAATCCTCAGAATGATTCATTGGATAAGAAGGCAGAATACTAGGAAGTAAATATAAAATATAACCGTATAATTGAATGAACATCATGGGGATATAACAATATTAAACATGGATTGTACTGCTTTTCATCTATCAAATTTAGGTAAAATAAAAGTTACAGGCATCATAATTACTATGATTAAAAGTAAAGATGAAATAAAAATCAATTATTGGACAAAACCTATTAAAAACCACCACCGCATTTTAACGACCATAATGCCTTTCGTATATTGATTTGATAGGACATAATAGAAAAAAATAAGGATAGAAGCACCCAATTTGAATAAATATTCCAATAGTTTAAGCATTTTAATAAACCCGCTTTTTTGCCTAAGTCTAATTCTTTCATGAAATCCAGTGTCTTTACAAATAGTGTCTAGTCTTACCGTAATTCTTTCTTCATCAATATAATGCTCAAGCCAAAGTTGGGGAACATATAAAATTTGATAGCCTTTCTTTTTAATCTCATAGGCTATGTATTTATCATCGCACCTACGCAGCAAAGCTTCGTCAAACGTGCCTACTTCTTGCACAATGGATCTCTTATACGTCATGTTACAACCTGTGGGATAAATACCAATTTTTTCATAAACCATTGGTCGCTCGCCTAAATTGTGTTTACTCACCAATCCTTCGGTAAAAACACTCATCCATTTTGGTTCAGTGCCAAAATATTTAGGTATAATTTTACCACCAAATCCTGCTATTCCGGTATGGTTATGAATACATTTCACTAAAGTGCTTAAAAAGTTAGGTGGGAGTAGGGCATCATCGTCAATGAAATTTACATATAGCCCCTTTGCTTCTTTAATCCCTTTATTTCTTGCGGCAGAAAGTCCTTGTTTTCCTTCGAATGTATACCTGATATTAAGATTTTTTTTTGATTTTTTCACCCAATCTTGTGCAATAACTTCTGTTTCGTCGGAAGAGTTGTTATTGACAATGATAATTTCAAAAAGTTCTCTATTACAGTCTTGTTTTTCTATATGTTCTAAACATAAGGGCAATATATTTGCTCTGTTGTAGGTGCAAATGACGGTTGAAATTAAAAGTGGGTTATTCGATATTTCATTCATGAGATAACTTGCTTTAAAACCTTCTGAAAGCATCTATGAAAGAGTTTTGCGTAACATTGTAAATCACGATTCCACGAGATTCTGCAAAAGACTGTATATCGTGATAACCTTTAAAAGCCAAATAAAACTTTTCTAAAACTTCATGTAATTTTCGATGCCCTTTACCCAATTTTTTCATCACATCTGGTTTGGCTGTTTGGTAGTCGTAAAAGTGCTTTTGTGTGACAAATACTTGGTTATCTTCAGAAACTACAATTTCTTTCAGCCAAGAATGGTCTGCGCCATGAAGGTAAATCGTCAAATACTCCATCCAAATACCCATCATCAAGGAAGGAATTAGAATATTATGCGGCCTTGGCATACCTAGATATTTTCGATATAAAAAATGACACATCCAAGGACTACCTTCTACGGGTGTTGTATTATAAAAACTAAACTGAATATGTTTGTTGGAGGACATTTGATCAACAAAATCGCTATTTTTTGCTCCAAACGGTAAAAAAAAGTGAAGCGGCCATCTGGTTTTGAACTTGATGGCATGAATGAACGCTTCTCGCATAATTTTGTATTCGTCATCTACATCTTGTATCCAATATTCTGGAGCATTTATAATGTACATGTTGGGTTTTACCTCGCCAAAAGAATCCGACAAAACAAAATTATTCACAGCCAACAAATCTCCTTTTAGGTCGGCAAAGTCAATGGATGACAGCGATGGACCATTTCCTAAAATATGTAATAGGTTGCTTTTTTTAACTGGGAACTGTACAAACCACTTGGAAGACAATAATACCCTAACAAAACTCAATTTTGTTAAAAATATGGATAATATATATTTTGTAGGGGTCATACTTTTAATTACGATTACAAAATAAATCGATCGCCTTTTTTCCAACTTTTATTGGAACGGTGGCCTAAATAATCATCTAAAAACTTGGGGTGCATACCATAACCAGGTCTTACGGACCTTAAATTCTTTTCTGTATATATATCTCCTTTTTCAATGTCTTCTGCAACATATAAACTACGTGAAAATTGTTTGCCTTCTTCTTGTTTTTTTGTCAAATAGTAATTGGCTTCACCAAGTGATTTTTCTGCCTCTCTGACGGCTTGGACCATGGCTGTAAACTCTTCAACATTGAGTGAAAAAGAAGCGTCAGGGCCTCCAATCAATCTATCTAATATAAAATGTTTTTCAATCATCGTTGCACCTAAGGTTGCAGCAACAACAGGCGCCACTAAACCCAAGGTATGGTCAGACAAACCATATTGAACAAAAAAGTCTTTGCCAAACTGCTGCATTAATAACAAATTCGCTTCATCAATCGGGGCGGGGTAGGAAGAAGTACACTTTAAGACGGTGATATTGTCATTTCCAACTTTTCTACAAGTATCTACCGCCAATTTTATGTCTTCGTAATCCGCAATCCCAGTAGAAATGATCATCGGTTTTTGTTTATTTGCCGCATAAGATATTAATGGTATGTCCGTGATTTCGAAAGAAGCAATTTTATACATGGGGTTGTTTAAACTCTCTAAAAAGTCAACGGCACTAACATCAAAGGGAGACGAAAAACAAACCAAGCCTTCTTCTTTGGCTACCCTAAATATTTCTTCGTGCCATTCCCATGGTGTGTAGGCATCTTTATATAAATCAAATAATTTTTTACCTTCCCAAATAGTGCCTTTAATGATAAAATCATCCCTATCGGAATCCAAGGTTATGGTATCAGCTGTATACGTTTGTATTTTAATAGCATCCGCACCACATTTTGCAGCTGCCCTAACAGAGTCTAGCGCCAATGATAAATTACCCCCGTGATTGGCAGACAATTCGGCTATGATAAACACTTTATGTAACATTTGTCTTCATTTTATAAATCCGAGCTTCCTGATCTCTGAATAAAGTTTCCTCATCAAAAACAAAACCAGCCCGCTCAAACACTTTGATGGAAGCCGTATTTGAAGGTTTAATATACGCCCAAATCTCTTTGTTACGAATATGGGCTTTTAACACATTAATCAATAACTTTGTTGCCAGATTTTTACCTCGGCAACTTGGATTTAGGTTAATGCTAATGACCTCATGTTTTTGTACAACATCAAATCTAATATACGCAGCTTCCAAGCCATCCACCAAAGCGATAAAGTCTTTGTTTTCAGTTTGATGGTTTCGTTTAGTAAACCATTCTGTATGTTCTTGAAGGGTGATTTGACGTGGCTGAAATGAATTTTTACGTGTATGAACATCATTAGCCCATTCAAAAATCAACATCATATCATCTTTACCTGCCTTTCTAATTATTATATCATAATTTATTTTACTATGAATAACCACATCTTTCCACTGCCTTTCTATCCAACAATGATCTTTTAAAACCGCTTCTTGTATAAAACCTGATTTTTCAATCACCGGATATAAAATGGGTCGAATATCAAAAGCGTAGGTAAATAATTTTCTCAAACCGCAGTCTTCAAAAGCCACCTTCTCCAATAATTGTAAAAATATAGACCAAAAACTTTCAAAATATTCTTTTTCAAGTTGGGTATTCATTAAAAAGGAAACCTCGGCATGTCTATCTTTCCAATTGATATGTACCATACCACCATAACCCATACACGCATCATTTTTTAGAAAAGAAAACAATATTTGATCGGGCTTTTCTGCAGAAAATAAGGGAGGAATGACGTTATGGAAATAATTTTCCTGATCTTCCACCTTGAGTTCTTTTTCTTGCCTTAAATGAAATATTTGTTCGTTGCGCCATTTCATTATATCCCACCTATCTTCATACCTAATTGGCACAATTGAATATTCGCCATACTCGTATTTCTGTAGTTTTAAAACCTTGTATTCCGTGGGAAAATACATGTTTACTTATTTTTTTATTAAAAACCAGGTTATATCATCTTGTGGAAAAGCTGGATCTTTGCGATAGGCAAATCCATAATCTACCAATGTACACTCGGGAAATTTTTCTAAGAACTCTCCCGCAAAGTCTCTTTTAAATAATTTATTGTCATGTCCTCGATACGAAATACTTACGGGAACAGGGTTGTAATATTCTGCAATTAAAATATACATTGTGGACAAATCATAGAGGGATTGATACACACTAGGCAACATGGATGGATCTAGGTGAATCAATACACCTTTGATCAAACTAAGTTCTGAAGGTTGTAAGGAATCAAGATCAAAAATGGACGCATTAAAAACATTTTGATTACCGATAACTAAAGCCAATTCTTTGGCTGCCATCTCATTAATTTCGATGCCTTTTAAATGACATCCAGGATAGAGAATTTGTAATGCTTTCATGTTCATGCCAACATTAGCTCCAAACTCTGTACATGAATTAATTAAACCCGCTCTTTGTAGCGCTTTAGAAAAAAAGTGAACATTACTAGCTAGCAAGGTATCGCCTTGGTTTCTTTGAATGTATTCGTTGCCAAAAGACCCTGCCCAAAATTGTTCCTGTTCCGTTTTAAAAGTACTCATGTAATTCCGTGATTTATTTTATATTTTAATTCTGCCATCCGCCAGTCTGTCTCCACATCTATATCCTGACAATACATTTCATCCATGATGATGAAGCCGCAATTTAATCCAATAATTTGTTTCGATTCCAAAAACGAAAAAACGTTTAACCAATAAAACTGTCCTGTGTCGTGATAGTTAGGTTCCAAGTCTTGAGATCTAGTCAAAGCATGCTCACTAGATACAAACCGGGTTCTATTCTGTTCAATTCGCAAAGCTCTTTGAATGGGAAATTCATAAGAAACAATAGGTACTAAACTATCATTCTTTTCTGTTAAAAAAACATCGAAGGCATTTTGTACATGTTTCACCTCCAACAATGGTGTGCATGGGTACAAACAACAAACATTTTCAAAAGACAATCCTTCTTCTCTATATTTCTGCAATACCTCCACGATAACTTCTGCCGTAGTAGCAAAATCATTGGATGTTTCTAAAGACCTTTTGAAGGGAACTGTTGCCCCATATTGAGTTGCTATTTCCGCAATTTCTGTATCATCCGTAGAAACCATAATTTCATCGAAAAGGTTAGACTCTTTTGCCAATAAAATAGGGTAGGAAAGCATGGGTTTGCCCAAAAACTCTTTTATATTTTTCCTAGGAATTCGTTTGCTCCCTCCTCGTGCCGGAATGATACAAAGGTTAGCCATGACAATATTCCTTTACTTTTTGAATAACGTAGTTTTGTTCGTCGTCTGTTAGTGTTGGGTACATTGGCAAACTAATACAATGGGCGTAATACTTTTCGGCATGGGGTAAATCCCCTTCTTTCCATCCAAATTGACGATAATATGGCATCAAATGGGTGGGTATGTAGTGTATCTGTGCAAAAATTCCTTGCGCTTTAAGAGCATTATACAACCCAAGTCGATCTACCACTTCAATGATGTACAAATGATAAGCATGGTTTGGAGCATACCCTGATTGTCCAAGTAGCCCATTCATTCCATTAAAAGCCAAATCATACTTTTGTGCAATTTGTCTTCGTTTTGTCAAACCTTGATCAGCCCTTTCTAATTGGCTCAAACCTAAGGCAGATTGAATATCCGTCAATCGGTAATTATATCCCAATTGTTGCATTTCCATATACCAACCCGGGTACGTTTCGGCTGATTTGTCTCCTGCGGCCCAAGGGATTGAATTGAGGTAGGGATCGTCTCCTTTGGTAATGCCATGGGACCGAAGTCGGTTGAGTTGTTTGTACAATGATTCGTCATTTGTCGTAATCATTCCTCCCTCTCCACAAGCAATATGTTTGACTGGATGGAATGAAAAAATAGCTAATTCGGCAAACTGTCCATTCCCGCAGTTTTGCTGTTTTCCAAAACTGTCTTTAATATAACCACCTGGGGCATGACAAGCATCTTCAATAATCCACAGGTTGTATTTATCTGCCAAAACCTTGAATTTTTCCAAATCTACGGGTCTTCCTGCAAAATCAACGGGTATAATTCCACTATAAGTGTTTTTTGGTGCAGCCTCCAATAACTTCTCTACTTTATCGATATCAAGTAAATAGGTTTTGGGATCGATATCAGCAAAAACGATATCGCCACCACAATACCTAATACAATTGGCACTTGCGGCAAAGGTTATTGGTGTGGTGATTACTTTTTGTCCTTCTGCGACATTTAAGGCCATGGCACAAAGATGTAAAGCCGCCGTACCATTCGCTACGGCAACGGCGTATTTGCAACCGATGTACGTGGCAAAAGCTTCTTCAAATTCTTTAATTTTGGGTCCTTGGGTAAGGTGGGTTGACGTCAGGGATTTGATGACTGCCTGAATATCGTTTTCTGTTATATTTTGTTTTCCGTAAGGGATCTTATACATCATATTCTAAATGTTGTCGCATCATGTGTCGTAAATCTTGAACTGATAACCATTCTTGATTATTGCCAGAGTTGTAGCTAAAACCTTGTTCTACTTTATTCGCCTTAAAGTGTTGAATAAAATCTTCTAACTTAAAATTCGGAACCGCTGGCAAAATAACATAATATTTCCCCAAATCGTAAGTAAAAAATGAGTCAGACGGAGTTATCATTTCTTCGTGAATTTTTTCACCAGGACGAATGCCGACTACTTCTTGTCGACCATCAGGGCAGATAGCCTCGGCAACTTCGGTAATTTTGTAGGAAGGTATTTTGGGAACGAACAATTCGCCGCCCCAAGCATCTTCCAATGCGTGTAAAACCATATCAACACCTCCTTGGAGTGAAATATTAAACCGAGTCATCATTGGATCAGTAATTGGCAGTACTTTTTCACTTCTTTTATTATAGAAAAAAGGCATGACAGAACCATTACTTCCCATGACATTTCCGTACCGAACGACAGAAAACCGGATGTCTTTTTTACCTTTGATATTATTAGCAGAAATAAATAATTTGTCAGAGGTAAGCTTAGTGGCACCATAAAGATTGATTGGTGCACAAGCTTTATCCGTAGAAAGAGCAACGACTCGAGTAACATTTGTTTTAAGACAAGCATCAATCACATTTTCCGCACCTCCAATATTTGTTTTGACACATTCGTCTGGGTTATATTCTGCAATGTGAACGTGTTTCATGGCGGCAGCATGGATTACATAATCAACCCCTTCAAAAGCACGAAGCAACCTTTCTTTGTCCCTGACATCTCCAATAAAAAAACGGATATTAGGATATTTATTGTGGGGATATTCCAAAGACATTTGGAATTGTTTTTGTTCGTCTCTCGAAAAAATGATCAATTTTTTTATGTTGGGATAAATCGCAAAAAAATGTTGGGTCAACGCTTTTCCCAGCGAACCTGTCCCACCGGTTATGAGAATAGTTTTGTTGTTAAAAAAGGATGTCTTACTCATTAAACGAAAGAAATTAGGCAACAAAGGTATAGAAATATGTGATAATTTTCTTTAATTTGTTTTGCTTTTTTGATTATTCAAAAAGGGGAAACGTTTGATTAGTTGTCATTGTAAAATTTCGAAATGAGTTTAAGGAGAAACCATCATACATCAGAAAGAAAAAGCGGTAGTTTTGTGGGCAGGCTTTTTATTATTGCCATCATCCTACTAATGGCTCTTTTCTATTTATTCAAAAATAAAGAAAAAATTTTGGCATTTTTCTCACAGAGCGATGATATCGATAATTCATTACTTACGGCACCTGATAGAACCTATATTCCAAGTCATACTGGCCAATTAATCCATAAAACTAACTACAGTTTGTCTTACGATTACCAAAATAAAACCGCACAATGGGTTGCTTATCATCTTACTAAACAAAATTTGCAGCAAAGAGACCTTCACTATCGCTTTGATTTTAAAAAAGACCCCGAGGTTGAGAGGGGAGCGACGGAATATTACGATTATTCTGGGAGTGGATATACAAGAGGTCACCTTGTTCCAGCGGCTGATATGAGTTTTGACGAATTAGCCCTTGAAGAAACGTTTTTTATGTCGAATATTATTCCTCAAAAAAAAGAAAACAACGTAGGTATTTGGCAAGAATTAGAAAAACAAACCAGAAACTGGACTTTTAAATACCACGACGTATATATTGTATCGGGTCCTGTGTATGCTAAAAATGCGAAAACCAAAACCATTCAAAAAGCTAATATAGCGATACCCGACAGTCTATTTAAAGTCGTTTTAGTATATAACGACAAAAAGATGGCTTCCATAGGCTTTATCATTCCTAATGAGTTGTCCTCAGAACATTTATCTAAGTATGCGGTCACCGTAGATCGTATAGAAGCTGCAACAGGCTTGGATTTGTTTAATTATATGCTAGAAAATGAGGTCGAAGAAAGACTCGAGTCTAGTTTAGATGTAAACTTATTCCCTATCAATGAAAAACTATTTCAACAAAGGATAAATAAATGGAATCTACAATAATGTTAGTTTAGAATGACTGATTTCTTTACATTTGCGGCCTCTAATCATTATTAAAGGCTGAATCATGGATTATACAGTAGCAGAACGGTTTTTGAAGTATGTCACAATAGATACACAAGCTGACCCAATAAGTGAGACTTTTCCCTCTTCCTTAAAACAAAAAGATTTAACGAATATTTTATTGGCAGAATTAAAGGAATTAAATGTGGAAGCCACGGCCAACGATGCAGGATACATTTACGCAAAAATCCCTTCCAACACAGATAAAAAAGTAAGTAGGGTATTTTTTTGTGCCCATATCGATACTGCGCCCGATTGCAGTGGCGCTCATGTAAAACCGATCGTACATAAAAATTACCAAGGGCAGGATTTAACCCTTCCCGATGATACTTCCCAAGTACTCACAACCGCTTTATATCCCAAACTAGGCAATAAAATGGGACACAATATTGTTACCGCTTCTGGATTAACTTTATTGGGAAGTGATGATAAATCTGGTTTGGCCATCATTATGGATGCTGTCTACCAAATGGTCAAAAATCCAACATTACCACATGGTGAAGTCAAAATATTATTTACAACTGATGAAGAAATCGGCAAAGGTGTAGCTAAAGTGGATTTAGCCTTATTGGATGCTGATTTTGGGTATACTTTGGATTCAGGTGATCTAGGATGTTTTGAGGACGAAAACTTTTCAGCAGACAGTTTATCGATCAAAATCACAGGTGTAAGTGCCCATCCCGGTTATGCCAAGGATAAAATGCAAAATGCCATTAAGATTGCTGCATCGATTATCGATCGTTTACCAAAATTAACCTTGACTCCAGAAACCACTGAAGCAAAAGAAGGGTTTATTCATCCCAATAAATGTACCGCTCATTTAGAATCTGCACAAATTGATTTTATTCTCAGAGACTTTGAAACCCATAAATTGGCAGAATACAAGGATTTATTGGATAGAATTTGTGTGGAAGTGATGGATTTGTATCCGGGAAGTCAATACGTCATCGAACAAAAAAAGCAGTACAGGAATATGAAAGATGTTTTAGACAAATATCCGCATGTTTCGAAGTTGGCTTTGAAGGCGATGGAAAACTTAAACATTCCCATCAAACATGGTTCTATCAGAGGAGGTACAGATGGTGCCATTTTGTCCCATATGGGAATGCCTTGCCCTAATTTATTTGCAGGAGAACAAGCCATTCACAGTAAACACGAATGGGTTTCTATTCAAGATATGCAGCGCAGTGTCGATACGATTCTCGAAATTTGCCGACTGATTACGGAGGAGTAGATTAGTTTGCCGGTGCTTGTTTTTCTCTTGGGAAAAAATCAAGTTTTGCCGAAAAGATATGTGAAACCAATACACCACTGACATTACCAATATTCGATAAAGCATAATCTACTTGCAAACGTCCCAGCTTTAATCCTAGTCCTATCGTAGGAATAACTTCTAAGCTTGAACTTTCTGGATCGGTGATGCTTTTAACTTGTTGGAAATTGCCCACGCCCATTCTTAAAAACACCCGATTGGCATAATCTATTTCTGTTCCCAAACTAGGTTCGACGGCAAATCTTTTAGATGATATAATGGCCGATTCTCTGCCGTCGGTAGAAATCACAAGGTTTCCTTCAATCAAGTACCCCCATTTGTTTTTTTGACCTTTATAGGCTGATCCTACAATAAGTCTAGGCAGGGTCACTTCGCTACTTCTGACTGGTATTTCGTTGTCATTGACCGCAAGGACTAATTTTTCTTCATCTGTAAAGTTAAATGTCCACGAATTGTAGGTTGTGGTCACATCTCTAATATTAGCACCCCAAATCCAACGATTGCTTTGGTACCGAAGGCCAAAATCTGTTCCAAATCCCCACGAAGTAGCAAACTTTCCAGTAGAGCGGTGGATGATTTTTAAGTTACCCCCAATGGACAATTTTCCCGAAGCTCCTAATTTTTGTCCATAGGAAATAATACCGGCATAGGAAGCATCGGAAAAGTAAGTCACACGATTATAATCGACATTGCCATCTTCGCCTACTAAGTTTAATGTGTTGGGAATATTATCAATACCCATTCTAATGATGGACAAAGAACCTACACCACTTTTTGCGTCATTAAATTTTTTGGTCAAGGACAAATAATCGTAATTGGCAATACCTCCAAACCACTGAGCGTGCATTGCATTCATTTGGAAGGGAGAGGTGATATTTGCAAGTCCAGCCGGATTCCAATAACCTGCGGTACCATCTGTTGTATTGGCGACCATACTGCCACTCATACCTTGTGCTCTTGCACTTACACCAATGTTCAAAAACTCGTTGACGTATTTTTGAGCGTGTATAGGTGTAGTAGAACACATATAAAGGATAAAAGATATTTTTAAAATATTCAAAACTAAACCATTCATTTTCATATTTTGAATTTGATTTTACATAATTTTAGGCAAAATTAAGGATATCACGGCATATCAACGATAAATCATTATAACTTATTACATGAAAATATTGAACAATCCACAATCAGCCCTAAGACTCTCTAGGATACAGGCATTTTTCGTGCTCGTTAATTTGATCTTCATCCTTGGATGTAAGTCCTCTAGCTTAGAAAATCCAACAGACAAAATCACCAAACAAGTAGTGTCTGCAAAGGCAGGCTTGGCCACTGCCCACCACCTTGCAACACAAATAGGCATTGATATCCTCCAACAAGGTGGTAATGCCATTGATGCAGCCATCGCTGTTCAATTTGCCCTTGCCGTTTGTTACCCCAATGCTGGAAATATTGGGGGTGGTGGATTTATGGTATATAGGGATAAGTCGGGCAAAGTATATACCTTAGATTTTAGAGAAAAAGCGCCAAGATCATCCACGCGAGACATGTACTTGGATAGTAAGGGTAATCCTAGTGAGGTTGCGAGTATTTATGGTGTTACTGCGGCTGGAGTACCTGGCACTGTGGATGGCATGGTCGCAGCATTTAAAAAATTTAGTGCACTTAAAGATTGGAAAAAACTTGTCGAACCAGCCGTACAAATAGCCAACAGTGGATTTTGCCTTTCTAAAAGAGAAGCTGCCTTACTCAACGAAAAACAATCCTTGTTTGAACAATATAACCGATTTCAAACTGATTTTCAAAAGGATCTGTGGAAGGAAGGTGACCTTTTTATACAAAAAAACCTAGCTGGGACGCTGATTAGAATCAGAGATAAAGGGAGAGATGGATTTTATAAAGGAGTTACGGCACAACTTATTGTGGATGAAATGAAACATGGCAAAGGATTGATTACAGCCGAAGATTTAGCTACATATCATTCTGTTTGGCGTGAACCCATTGTTGGCCAATATAGGGATTATACGGTCTATTCTATGGCACCCCCGTCGAGTGGAGGCATTGCATTAATGCAATTACTTAAGATGGTAGAGCCTTATCCATTGCACAAGATGCCGTTTCACAGTGCACAACATATTCACCTATTAGCGGAAGCAGAAAAAAGAGTGTATGCCGATCGGTCTAAATACCTTGGTGACCCAGATTTTTATCGTGTTCCAGGTAAAATTCTGACCGACTCGATGTATATTATGGGTAGAATGAAGGATTTTAATCCAAGGCAGGCATCATCGACTGATAGTATTACTTTTGGTACATTGGAAAGTGAAGAAACTACCCATTTTAGTATTGTTGATGTGGAGGGGAATGCGGTGAGTCTGACCACCACTTTAAATGACAATTTTGGATCATTCACAGTTGTCAAAGGCGCAGGTTTTTTGTTAAATAATGAAATGGATGATTTTTCGATTAAGGCCGGTCACCCCAATTTATATGGATTGATAGGTAGTGAAGCCAATAAAGTAGAACCAGGCAAAAGGATGTTGAGTTCGATGACACCTACCATTGTCGAAAAAGCAGGCAAACTATTTTTGGTTGTCGGCACGCCGGGTGGAAGTACCATCATTACATCTGTTTTTCAGGTTATTGTCAATGTTATTGATTTTGGAAAAAACATATACGATGCAGTACAATCGCCCAGGTTTCACCACCAATGGAAACCCGATTCCTTATATATAGAAGAAGATTTTGTTAGCAATAACCTTGATATCTTGGAAAGTATAGGTCATAAAATCAAACCAAGAGATCCGATTGGCAGGGTAGAGGCTATCTTGGTAAATCCCGACGGCACCATGTCCATTGTGGCCGACAGAAGAGGTGACGACGACGCCAAAGGGTATTGAGATGGAATGGAGAGTGGAGTTTATTTGAAGTTATCTCCTTGCTCTTTACCCCTTGTTCGCAAGGAAGTTCGCACGGAGATAATACATGTTTGAAGAAGGAATTATATTTGTGGTAGTGTTTTCCCGAGGTTCCCTGCATGCGGCTGACAGGCATTTAGGGCTGGGGTAAAACTTGGGAAAGATACAACTCATAATTCCTTAAATCATCCCTTCTTCTTCTTAAACGGCCCAAAGTCCTTCATCTTGTCTTTGATTTTGTCAATGTCCGTATTTTTATTTAAAATGTCTTTGGTTTTTTGTTTGAGGGTGTCGCTGATCGCTCCTTTGACCATCGTGTCTATCTTGGCGACTACTTTGTCTTTGGCATCATCAATGACCTTTTGAGATTCTTTTTCGATCTTGTCCTTGGCTTTGTCCAGTTCCTTATTGAAGACCTTTGTTAGGGTATCCTTGACCCTTTCTTTTTGTTTGTTGATCTCCCCTTGAATGGTATCCTTTATTTTTCCTTTGGCTTCGTCTATCTTAGTTTCGACTGCACTTTGGGCGGAAGCGCCAGCGGCATTGACAGGCGTAATTTTGATACCAGGTTTTAATAGTTTTCCAGTCATGTTGACATTCACAAATAAATAGTCGCCTTGGTCGACGTTTAATCCTATCTTTTGGGCTTCCTTTTCTAAAAACTTCAACCCAGTATTGGCAGCCGCCGTAACGGTGCTTTTTTCAAGCATGGCCCTAGGTATTTTCATCTTGATCAACATATCCATACCCGTTTCGAAAGAATGTTTTCCAGCAATATCCATGTCGATTCCCTTTACGCTTTGCTGAAAAGGTTTGATATCCACGACACCTTGTACAATGTCAAACCAGTTTCGAGTATTGGTCAAATCTATGTTGTGTATTTCTTTGATTTGTAGTTTATTACCCAGCTCCTTTAAAGCAGGAAAAGCCTTGATGGTGCTATTGATGGTCTCTATAAATCCACTCGCATCTAGAGACGATAAATCCAGCGACATGCCTTCATTCAATTTACCATTCAATACCAAGGTGGTGTTGAAGATGCCGTCGATGTATTCCGCTACGGGCACAATCTTTTTGAAGGCATCGATTTGACGAAATGCTTCGGCGAACTTGATCTTACTCAAGTCCAACTTAGCTGAATAGGCCGGTTTTTGATTGGATTTGGTTTCGTACAATCCATCAAAACCTATATTTCCACCAAAAGCAGAGGTTGTAAAACCCTCAATGGCAGCTTCCTGATTTCTAAGATGAATATTACCCTTAGCATTGTCAAACTGGTAGGTAGTGTACAAAAGTTTGTCAAACTGACCATTCACCTTAATATCCATCCTTTCGGGAATGGCGTAGGTAGCTGTTTCGGTTGTTGCAGCTTGTTCCGTCGCCTTTGCAGACATAAACATATTGCAGTCGAGGTATTTGGACACGATATTGACATCTCCCAGTAAGGTGCCATTGGAAAACATGTAGTCAAAAGCATTTTGAACCACACCAGACACTTTAAAATCACTTTGTTCTACCTTGGCCGACAATTCGTCGATTTGTAGTGTATTGGCCCTGATGTTTCCATTGATTTTTATATCTTTCATCACCATGTCTCCATTTTCTAAAGCGCCAATCGAACCATTTAATTCAATGCCCGACGCCTTGAGCAACCTTTCTTGGTTTTTGTCGAGGATAAACTCGTTTGTAGCGGTTGCGGCGGTTTGAGTATTACTTTGGCTTTGGCTCCATTCGTTGAGATTTATCCTGTCAGCAGAAAAATTGACTTTGGATTCAATACCCTTTTGAGTGGTGAAATAGGCTAGGGGGTTTTTTACTTGCGCATCAATATCGACATTACTCGATCCGAGCTTTAATTCCTCAAAAGCGATATCTAGTTTAGCAGGAGAAAAAGTGGAAACGATTTGTTTAACCGTAATGGCTGGTTGTCCTAGCGATTTAATCACCATATTCTTCGCCAAAGCTGTGCCTTGAAGGTTAATCTTTTCGAAATTTTCAGAGGTGATGTGTGACATCAAAGCGTTAAAGGCTACATTCATATCGATGATACCTTTCAAAGACTCAAATGACTCCATTTGAATCGCTTTTTGAATATCTTCCAAGTTGATTTTTCCTTTGATTTGTCCGACAAAGTTTTGATTTGCTGAAGCATTGTTGATGGCTAGTTTACCAGACACCATTTCTTTGTTGACGAGGAACTGAAAAGCAGGTATATTGAGGGCTAAGTCGCTGTAATCAGGTTTTTTGGCCCTTGTTTGCAATTCGAGGTTGACCTTTTCCAATGGAAACGGACTTCCAGGGTATAAAACATAACCATCCTTGACTTTGACACCTACGTCGAAGGATGGAAAAATTTCTTTTTCGCCATTATAAACCCCATTGAGCAAAACGGATAGGCTCGCTTGCCCAGAAGTTTTTACCTGTGCATAATCTTGGGTGTAGGCATTGGGAATGATAGACCACAATTGTCGAATATCTTCGAAAGGTGTTTTGACATCCAGTTTTAGCAGCATGTCGTCTTTCATAAGCTGCACAAATCCTTCACCCGAGAGATCCAGTTCGTTGAGCTTGAGTTTATTTTCTTTCAAAGCATATTTTTCATTGGTCAGATCGATATCAAAAATAGCATCTAAGGAAGTTTTTATATTTTTTAAATAGGTCGTTCCATCGTAACGAATGGTCAAACTATCACAAACCGTATTTGTTTTTAATTCGAATTGATCGCTGGCAAAGTTTCCTTTCCCCGTATGATCTACGTTTTTCATGGCAAAATAAACCAACATACTTTGATCTATGTAGTTTACGTCGGTATTTTTAAGCACGTATTTTTCCAACATGATCTCAAAAGAAGAAGTGTCCGTTGTTGTTGTAGTTGTGTCCGCCTTGGTGATGTTGTAATTGGCCAATCCCGATGGAAGCACCAATATATTGATCAACCCATCTTCAAATCCAACGTAATCAATAGCAGGACTTTCTTTTCCAAAAATCAAGGACATGATATCGACGTCGAGTTTTAATTTTTTAGCCTGCACCAAGGGAACACCTTCAAATGTATCTTGACCCAAGATCGAAAAGTCCTCTACCGACAAATACAAATCGGGAAAAGACCGAAGGAAGGATACATCCACATCTTTAAATGAAACCTCGGCTTCCAATTCATCATTCATCGCATTTTCAAAGGCTTTGACAATTTTATCTTTAAATAAAAATGGGAATAAAAACAAAGCGACCAATATTCCTAAAAAAGTATAGCCAGTAAATCTTAATATTTTTTTGAAGTTCATATTTGGTTTGTTTTCTTATTCATGTAACGTAAAATTTCTTTAAAAAGTAAATAAAATCCTAAGAAAATTGTTGCATTCAATGTGCAAATTTAATACACATCATCATGTGACAGACAAAATTCTTTGAAGATATAAAAATTCAATATTTTTGTTTTCGATTACAGTACAATATGATTAAAGTAGCCATTTATGAAGACAATGCAGGACTTAGAGAAGTCTTGGCAAGTATAATTCGTGATTCTTTAGAGTTTGAATTGGCGGGAGAGTTTGGCCATTGTCTCGATATCGTAAAAAATACAACGGTTTACCATCCTGAAGTGATTTTGATGGATATAGATATGCCAGGTATGACGGGAATTCAAGGTGTCAAAGAGCTTAAAAAACATTTTCCTGACGTCGAAGTCATCATGAATACTGTTTTTGATGATGACGATAGAATTTTTCATGCATTACAAGCTGGTGCGACTGGGTATTTGTTGAAAAAAAATTCATTGGCTACCTTTCTCAACAGTATCAAAGAAGTCAAGAGTGGGGGAGCACCAATGAGTCCATCAATTGCAAGGCGGTTACTGCAATTGTCAGTGAGTAATAATAGTGAAGCATTTAATTTTGAATTGTCCGATCGTGAAATGGAAATTCTACAACTCTTATCCAAGGGCAATAGCTACAAAATGGTGGCAGAAAACTTGTTTATAAGTATTGATACCGTGCGAACGTATATCAAACGGATATATGAAAAATTGCACGTTCATTCGGTGACCGAAGCCATACATAAAGTGTTCATTGAAAAAAAATAAACTAACCCCAAAATAACTATCTTTGTTTTCAACATTATCATGGAGAATATGCCGCACAACAAAACAAGATATAAACCCTATTATATTTTAGTTAGTGCACTTTTAATGTTCATTTTTTCCAATGCTCAAGAGTACAAGTTTGATCATTATGGACTTAGCCAGGGGTTTAATGCGTCACAGGCCTTGAGCATTAAAAAAGATAAGCATGGTTTTGTGTGGATTGGTACCGAAAATGGGCTCTATCGGTTTGATGGGCATCAGTTTAAGGCATTTATTTCCGACCTTGGCAGCAATAAAGGTTTTTCAGGAAATTATATCAACCATCTTTCCATTGATAAATACAATCGATTGTGGATGGCGGTGGGAACCAAAAACCTGAATATTTATGATATTGATAAAAATGAAATTGTCCGCTACGAAGACAACAACATCAAATTAGGCAGTCTGGAAATATTTAGTCTTTTTTATAATGACAAAAAGGATGAAACTTGGGTTTGTTCGAACCAAGGATTATTTTATTCTTCAGGCAAAGGTATCTTACTTCGACGCTATATTATAGAAGGGTTGGAAACCAAAAAAGTGAGAGGTTTTTATACTATGGATGACAACCAAAATATGTGGTTGGCCAATGAATACGGATTATTTAGCTACAATCAAAAAACCAAAAAACTCTACACTTTCAAAAACCCATTTCGTAGGTTGGATGGCGAAAATAACCATGATTTAAACACCCTTTTTCTTGAAGGAGATTCCATCGTTTGGTTAGGTGGATGGTCAACCGGTCTTTATAGATATTTGATTAAAAAAAATACATGGCAAAAGTATAATTGGGGAAACCCTACTAAAGAAAACAATGGGGTATATCAGATTCACCTTAAGACTTCAGATCCAAATTTCCTTTGGCTCGCTACGGCAAAAGGACTTCAATTATTTAATAAACAAAACCACACGTTTAAGGAATTTATTACAGACAATGTGTATGATCCACATAGGGTTCCAGGCGTTTGTTTTACGCTTGAAGACACCGAAAGTGAAGGATTATGGATTGGTACCTGGAAGGGTTTACATAGGCTCGACCCTAATAAACATTTTATCAAAAATAAATGGATTCCAAACATTCAATCCTTTGGAACAAAAGCTCCTTCCGGTATATGTTTTGAAAAAAGTACTTCTACAAATGACAGCATTATATGGTTTCACCTTCCTTATGGTGAGGTATTTCGTTATAATTTGGTTACTCAATTGATGGTGCCTATACCTACCAAGCTCCTCCCTTTTTGTAAAGGAAACATTGAACCGTATTGTACCTATATTGATGCACAAAACCGCCTGTGGATTTCTTCATTACACAAAGGATTGATCCAATACGACTTTGACAAAGATGAAATATTGACCATTAAACATGAAAACAAGGAAGTTCTTAGAGTCATGGAAGTGGTAGAAGATCAACGGGGTGTATTATATTTTGGATGTGATGCTGGTTTATATATGGTAGAAAATAACAAACTTAAAGAAGATACTTTTTTATCCAATTATTTAAAAAAGATTAAAGCTAGCTCATATGTCTATGATTTTACCTTTGATCAAAACAACAAATTATGGCATATACCGTACTATTCATCAAAAAATTATAATACTTTACTTAAATACGATATCGAAAATCAAAAAATCTATTCCTTTGAAGCAAAAGAAAATAAGGTTTTAGCACAATTGGATCATATTCAACAAGTAGTTTTTGTCGACACAAACAAAATGGTTATTTCTTCTTTTCACGGTTTTGCTATTGGAGAAATACAAAATAATAAATTGTCGCTGACATACTACGATCAAATCAACGGACGACCCATTAATACTTGTACTCAAATGGTAGTAGACAAACCCAATGTCTATATTAGTAGTAATTTTGGAGTTATAAAATACAATTGGTTGGGAGGTATGAGTATATTATTAACGAACAATAATTCGACCATAGGTGGAAAAACAACGCCGCAATTAGCTTATTCTAAATTGTCTAAAACTATTTATATTTCACAAGAAGGCTACTTACAATATCTTTTGTCAAGTGATATCCCGAAAAAAAAATCGGACAATCTTTTGTTAACTTCCTTTTCTATTCAGGATTCAATGATTTTCCCTATGCCAAAATCGGGCGATAAAATACATATGACCTACAACCAAAATACGTTAAGAATGGCTTTTTCCAATTTTAACTTTACCAATGCAATGGACAATGTGTATGAATATAGAATGAATGATTCAAAGGAATGGTTTCGTACTATTGGTCATGTGTTGAATTTTGAAAGAATGGAATCAGGAACGCATAACCTCCAAGTCAGATCCATCAATAGTTTTAATGTAATAGTGGATAAAATATTTGTCCTTACTATTATAATCGCTTATCCTTGGTATCAAACATGGTGGTTTCAGCTAAGTATCGTTTTGCTTATTTCGTCAATAATTTATAGCATATTCAAATATCGCGATGTACAACGTCAAAAAGTAGAAAAACTAAGATTGGCAATAGCTCGAGATTTGCACGATGATATGGGGAGCAATTTGTCCCACATCAAAATGTTGAGCGAAAGGGAAGCCATGCGGTCGACTGAACAATCGGGCTATTCAACCATAGCACAAAAAACAGGAGAGGTAATGAACAGTATGTCTGAGATCGTTTGGACTATCAATCCAAAATATGAATCTCTTCAAAACCTTTATGGAAAAATACAGGAATTTGCCATCGACACCTTGGAACCCCAAAACATTAATGTCATCTTTGATGTGGATGATATTCCTACTTCTATTAAATTGTCACCAGAAAATCGTCGACATTACTTCTTAATTCTAAAAGAAGCCATTAATAACGCCGCAAAGTATAGTAAGGCAAAAAATGTTGTGTTGTCTTTGCATGTATTTCCCAATCAATTTACCACATCTCTTAAAGACGATGGTATTGGCTTCGACCCACTACTCATTTCAAAAGGAAATGGTTTAAAAAACATGAAAACAAGAGCGACATTAATGAAGGCTCCATTCCATATAAAAACAGATAAAGATGGAACAGAAGTGCGATTAATCGTACCAAAACATTAATTTTATGATTGGTATAAATCTATATTTTTTATGCTGCATTTGAATTTAGGAAAATTAACCGTTTTAAGTTTTTTTACTTTTGCTTATCTTGTAAGTTTAGGTGGTCAAACTATAGGATCAAAAGAAAAAAATGAAGGCGAACATCTAGGTCAAAAACAAAAACTCTTTTTACTAAATCCTAGCTATGAAAGATGGTCTGGAGATAAAATATTATCTACTTGGTCGACATTAAATGACTTTAAAGTCTATAACCCTTCGGCTAGGAATACGACATTATGGGAGATTGTAGGTCCCAAGGGACATATATCAGGGGAAGGCTTTGATTTTGTTTGTTCTGGCAGAGTAAGAGATGTTGAAATCTTAAGCGACCACCACATAAGAGTAGTTTCAGCTAGTGGAGGACTTTGGGAAATAAAAACTGACGAAGTTAATTTGGTATCAACAAAAAATCTTTCTGGGCATGCAGTATTGACGACTTGGGGCGGGACAGTAGCTACAGACCCCAATGATAAAAATATCATATTGTACGGTACTGGCGAACCAGGAGTTAGGGCAGGAACTGGACTTTGGCGCACAACAAATGGTGGAGATCACTGGGAACATATCCCTATCAATGGAGGTATAGGCATGGGCGCCTTTGACGAGATGGAGTTTACCAATATTCCCAGCAAGGTTTGGACATCAGGTAGTGATGGTGTTTTCTTTTCTGAAAACTCAGGACTTACTTGGGCACAAAAATGGGGTGGTAATTGTCAAGGTATGGTCATTTTTCCCGACAACCCAAACATCGTTTTAGTGGGTGATTTGTACAGAGGTATTTATAAGACCACCAACGGAGGAAATTCTTGGATTAAAAAAACATCAGGACTACCTAGTAGCGATTTCGCTAGAATAGAGTTGTCCAATTGTAGAAACCAACCTCATGTGATTTATGCTTTATATACAAGTATAAGTGGCTTCACCCTAGGCATATATAAATCCACAGACAGCGGTGAAACCTGGCTTAAATGTGAGGTGTCCGATGCCAATGGTGTCAAAAACGTGGACTACCACTGGGGTATGGCCAATTATTGCAGTTTTATTGCTGTTTCGCCCACCAATCCCAATCATGTCATTTCGGGTGGAGGTTGGTACGTGTATAGCGCCGATGGTTTTCATTTTACTGGCCCCACAGAAGGTCAGCATGCCGATTTTCATACGGGCGGATGGAGCAAAGATGGAAGTAAAACTTATGTTGGAAATGACGGTGGTATTTACAAAACCTTGTTTGATTTTAAATGGAAATGGGACCATACCATCAATCAACTTCCCATCACACAGTTCCTCACTTTGGCAGTCGCTCGCAATCAATCACAGGCCATAATAGGAGGAACCCAGGATAATGGTTTTGTGTATTATGTTCCAGCCGTTAAAAAATGGTTTTATCAGTTGGGCGACGGAGGTGGAGTGGCTTTTCATCCCTACAACGACGAACTTGTATATGGTACTATCGGTTTATTTGGTGGATCACTAACGTTTAGAAACTTTTATAAAAGAGGATCATCCGCTACAGGATGGCGGGATAGTAATTTTGGTTTAGACAATTCAGGACAGTGGTGGCGACTGGTTAGAACAGACAGAAATAACCCACCGATGGTGTATACGCAGACAGACAACAAAGTTTATTTTTCAGAAAATAACGGTGATCATTGGCACAAATTTGTCACCGATAATATACCCATTAATAGCATTGAATCAATGCGGGTTTCTTTGGATGAAATTCCTAAAATCTATGTTACGGGCAATGGTGTTGATACTTCCCAATGTATGATGCTTGATGCTGTAGTATGGGAATGGACGAATATAACCCAAGGTCTTCCCATTCGAACTAATACAAATGAATATTCTGTTCCTCATGTATATGTCTCTGAAAATCCGTCTTTTCCTGATCGGGTATACGCTTTGATGCGTGGGCATGGAGAACATTTGGTAAATGAAGTTTTATTTAAATCAGATACAAATGGTTTTGATTGGGAAAATATAAGTGGCAATCTACCAGAATTACCCTTCACGGTCATGATGGAACATCCGCTGAATGATCAGATTTTAGTTGTTGGCACGGATGGTTTTGGTGCTTTTATCACAGACGATGGCGGTAAAAATTGGAAAAAATGGGATGATGGCTTGGTGAAAGGGTCGTTCATCACAGATTTTGATTATCAAAAAATTAGTTCAGACTCTGTTTTCATCGTGATGAGTACATATGGCCAGAGTATATGGAAAAGATTATTGCCTAATGAAGGTATTGTAGCCATTCAAAACATTCAAAAAAATAAGTTTGACAACATCATACAATCTTGTGTCAATGATGGACAACAATGTGATGTTTCTTTTAATGAAACTTTAACCTCAGGCGTAACCCTTGAAGTTTGTAATATAGGTGGAATATGTGTTTTGAATCAACAAATAGAAAAGGGGATAAGCGATTTTAAACTAGATATTCAATCCTATCCATCAGGGATGTATGTCATCAGTATCAATCAAAATAATAGGGTAGTGGGCACGGCAAAAATGATAAAAAACTAGGGAAACCTTGATGTTGTTGAAAGTGCTTTTTCAACAGAATATAAAGCACATGCTGGTGAAAAACTTACTATGGACACAAATTTATTAAACAATTTACCTTACAAATTAGAAAAGCTATCCCCAACCTCATTGTACATAGAATAGTTATTTTGTCAGTTACAAAAGATGTAATCACATGGCAGCGCTTTTTACAAGGGACACACAAAGTAAAAATGAAAGGAATACCTGCTTCCAATAAAGATACAAAGTGGTATGAAAAAGTGGATAGCCGTTTTGAATCTGGAAAAATTGTAGAGGAATGGAATTCTTCAGATTTGGGTTCCAAATGATGATTAAATTATCAAAAATCAATTAGCGTCTAAAAGGTTCAAAAGTTACCCTTTATAAATGGTTACATTACCCCTTGAGTTTTGTATATCATTTATTTTATAAAATATATTGAAATAAAACTTTTAGTATTGTGCTAAAGACTGTATACATTTGTCTTACCTGTCAAAAATAATTTTATAATGAAAAATAATTTTGCCCTCTCATGTATATTGGTTATGATAATTGCCTTTTCAGCTTGTCAATCAAATAACCATTCAACAACTGTAATTAATGACGTAACAGGGCATTCAATAGTAGAACTCAACCCCACAGACTTTGAAGCAATACAAAAATTAATTAAGCAAATGTTAATCTGGACGGACACAGAAACATCTATTGACCTTCTCCCTGTAATAGCAGATAAAAAAGAAGAGGTCTATGTAGGTTTTGACCTGGATCAACACAAAATGAACCTGGCTATCTTTGCGGAAACAAATTTTTTTACCCCACAATTTATTGAAAACTACAACCAGATCATCCTTACATTGGATGACAAGGTAAAGAATAAATATTTTGAACCATGGATGGTTGGTGAGCTACCGCCATTTCCATTTACTAATCATGGCAGTCCCTGGTGTTTATGTCAGGATAACCAGGATTGGAATTTAATTGAAGTTAAAGTCCTAAACTTAACAAAAAATGAAGTAGGTATGGAGTGGTCTTGGGGAATTTCCAACCAAGAAGAGGAACAAATTTGGGAAGACATTCCTTACAAATTTGCCGTAGAGAAAGTAAATGGCCAATGGAAGATATCTTACTTGGCTGGATTTGATTTGGAAGATAACACAAAATTTTAATTAAAAACAATACAAAGCAACCTTATGCTCAAATTATTCGTTACCATTACAAGTATAGTTGTTTCCTTTAGCCTTGGTTTTTTGGCACAAACCCAACCTAAAAGCCTTACCAAAGAAATAGTCCAAGAAATTCATCATCTTCCCAATCTACAAAATCAAAATGATATGAAATTAGGCGCATTCTCTATCAGTCTTAGTGTTAAAGACCTGAAAATTTCTAAGCAGTTTTATGAAAATATAGGCTTTGTGGCCTTTGGAGGCAGCATGGAACAAAATTACCTCATCATGAAAAATGGTAATGCATTAGTAGGTTTATTTCAAGGTATGTTTCAAGGAAATATTTTAACATTTAATCCTGGGTGGGATGAAAATGCCCAAAATATTGAAGAGTTTCAAGATGTACGGGATATTCAAAAACATCTTAAAAGCCATAACATTAACTTGGTTGCCGAAGCAGATGAATCGATGAAGGGTCCTGCCAGTATCATGCTCAATGACCCCGACGGAAATATGATATTAATCGATCAGCACAGATAATTTATTTCCTAGGCCAACAGTCATCTATTATACTAGAAAG
This sequence comes from Saprospiraceae bacterium, assembly GCA_049290115.1. Classification (GTDB taxonomy): domain Bacteria; phylum Bacteroidota; class Bacteroidia; order Chitinophagales; family Saprospiraceae; genus OLB9. The sequence goes on from JBATMZ010000170.1 coordinate 42,582, forward strand.
TAAATAACCTATAATTTTCTGACTCAACTGCATTATATGGAAAATTTTGACCGAAAAAGCCATTGGGAGTCCATCTACCAAACTAAAGAACTCAATGATGTAAGC
>JBATMZ010000171.1:0-5758 GCA_049290115.1 Saprospiraceae bacterium
GCCTGCCCACAATGCTCTGCTTCATATACTACGGCTACGCCTGACTTATTTGTCGGGTGCTTGCTTCATTGCATTCCGCTGCATTCACCCTTTTGCAGGTAAAGCGGCATACTGTCTCAGCCATAGATCATCCTGGCACTGCCACTGACTAAACTCATAGCTTGCAGCTGCACAGAGTGTACTGGCACACCACATCCATACAATACACACAGTGCTGCAGCAGGCTATCTCTTGCCAATGCTCTTCAGTGGCAGCGACGCAGTTACAGAGCAGTAGTCATATAGCCCAGTACCACTACGTTATATGCCACATATCTCCACCTTGCAGGTAGTATATGTGTCATATTCCTGGTCATTATGTCTTCTACTCTGTATAAGGTGCTCCTGGATGGCGGCTATGGCTGGCAGTATTTCCGGTGCTGCCTATGCCTGTTACAGAGTGCCCACCCCGCCAGCTCCTTGAGCACACTGTATCATTCACCGCACCTCCTTTTATTTGTTTTGGGGGCAGCCATGCGGGGGCATATAGTACGCACAGCCATATTCGTTCCTCACACTACTCCTGTACGCACCATCTGCCCCGCTGCCCCCTGTGAATTCTTACTTAATAGTTCACCACCTCTGGTGGTATGTTTTATATTGCATTTTCAACGCTGAAGGCTCTTTTACCTTATATTGTGTAATATTCTTAAATTCATCTTTTAAGTTAGTTTATTAAAAGTCAAATGACAATTTTAGTATAAACATCTTAAGATTAATAGCATTTTAAACACATGCTAGCTTTCTTCTATATTTAAAGTGTTAATAATCATATTAATTAAGGGAATTAGTTTGCTTTTTTCTTTTATATTACTTAATGAATTATTAATTTTAAAGGACCAATCAATTATGTAATTTTTATAAATAAAAACGAAATTGATCACGTAATTATGGTTTTTCTCTAATCCATTTATCATATATCCATATCCCTTAACAATAAAACCTGGATTTCCTTTTATTCTTGTTTTTTCAAACTCAAATTCAGATACATTTTCCAAATGAATTTTATTAAAAAAATTTAACCCGTATTGCTTATTATATAAGTTACTGTAGGCATACTCTCCAAATTCATTTGATTTATATTTTTTTTCCATTTCTGCATCTACATCTCCTCCTCCTTTCTTGATTTCAGTAATAATGTTTTTTACTCCAATTAGCATTTTACATGATTCTGTGTAGTTATCACCTTCAAAATAGACATTCGAATTATCATTCTCAATTTGATTCCAGCTGGTTGGTATTTTAAATTTTAAAATAATATTAAGACCTTCTGATAATTTGCTACATCTTATTGATTTTGTATATCCATTTCTCATTTCTAATTCTGGATTATTATTATAGTATTTATTATTTACTAATAGTACTTTAACATAATCAGCATATTTTACATTATTACCTTGTATTATATCATTTTTAAAATATTTTAAGTATTCCCTAGCTTCTGATAAACCTATGGTGCTATACTCATTTTTAGAACTGTAATTATATTGCATAGCTTCACTTGTTTCCTTATTAATTAACTTTAAACTTTCCATCTCTTTCACCATTTTATCCTTAGCATTTTTATGTGCATTTTGAAATTCCAGTTTTAAAGCTAACATTTCACCTGAAATCAATGGATGAGTTTCAATAATTTTATCACAAAGAAGTTCTGTGCCTAAATAAAACCCTATTGCTTTACTCATATTCAAGTAATAATTTCTGTCTCTAATTTGACAATCTATATTTTGAGATATAAGCAATATTAAATTTACTAATAAAAGATTCTTATACATAGTACTGATATTCGTTAAACAAAATTTAAAAAAAGCAATCCGTAAAAATAATAATTTTTTCTCCGTCGAGTTAGAAACTTCCTACAGGAATTGTAAATCAGAATTTTTTTAACAGTCTGCCCTAGTTCTGATAGTCTATTGTTGCTTATGCATATTTTAATACTTTTATTAGTATATTTTTAGTTAATAATCAGGTTTTATATCTCTTATACCTTCATATTTATACTTATTTTAAAATATAATTTAAAAATTAAAATTTAATCCTTGCCATTTAAATATTTTATTTATGTGTTCATACTTATTTAACTATATTTGTTTTATTTTCTAAACGATATATTTACTAAAAGTTGAATTTTGGATTAAATTTATTTATATTAGGATTTTTATAATATTAAATATTTAAAATCCTGATGCATAAATCAAATTAACTAATTGAATAAATGAAAATAGTACTTGGTGTAATTTTAGTCGTAACATTTTTGTTTTGGTTATATAAAAGAGCTAAAGGAAAACCTATCTTAAAGCTAATTATATCATCAAATGATGGTATATTTTATTCTGTTGAAGCTAAGAAATTGATATCTGAAATTTTGCCCATTGAACATGTTAGACATTTTTTACACTATTTAACACACGTCCTTTATATTTTATCAGATCAGCAGGAATATGAAAGAATCGCAATTCTTAAATTTATATCAAATATCGCGAGTCTTTCCGAAATTAATCAAAAAAATGTACAAGGCCTTGTGAATTTTTATTTTATCAATTCTGATATTGAAGGTATAAAGTTCGAATCAACTCTTTATTATCAAAACATAAATAATAGATTTCTTGATTTTAAATTTCCCACTCGACACTACCTAAACCAATTTGAAGGAAGTGTAAAGACTTTATTATTATTTAACACTACAATTTTGGATGAATTTCACCTTAATATTCTACTTGAAAGCATAAGATATCTGGATTCTCAATATAAAAATGGTGTTAATCCGCATGAAATAAAAAATAGTGGGATCTTACCAAATGAAGCTTTCTGGAATAGGGACAGAATTGTCTGATATATTATATTAATTTTGAATTTTCAGTATCTAAATTAATCAAGTTTTGAAACACACTCTGTAGCTATCAATTCAATTTTTTTTCTGTAGGATTGAATTTCTTTAATTTCAACTATATCTATTGTTTTTACAATATTATTAATTAAGCAATCACAATATTCGAAATAATTTTCCTTACTATAACCAGCTTTAATGAAATCATTTAATCTGCCAATGTTATTTATACAATTACCATAAATGTCATATATTGATTCTTTGGGCCATCCATTAATATTTATTAGTTTATCATATTGTTTGAATGTCTCGTTTTTCTTTATTTGAAAATTTGGTTTTGTAACAGAACCGCTCCTCTCATTCATTCTTTCGATATAAAAACTTAAGCAATCATTCATTACTTTAGCAACGTCATTTTTATCTGTGTTTTCCCAGATAGCATTTTTATATTTTTTTGAATTAAGCATATTTTCAATAAAACAGAAGCTTAGTTCTTTAATCTCATAAGACGTTAAATTTAAATTTTCAGCAAATTTACCATCTATTTCAAATTTTTTAACTTGCCTATTATATAATTTTAATATAGTGTCGTAATTCATTTTTTTTTCTTTCGACAATTTATATATTTTAGATATTATTACTGTATCATTGGAGTATATGACACTTGATTGAATAAAAAATACAAGGGTAAAGAAATATAATTTCATGTTATTGATAGTATTTGTAATATGGTGTACCAAATTAGAAAAATAAAATAAATTATTTTAAAAAGTTTATCTTCATTTTTTTTATTATCTTGATCATTATTTTTGTTACTATATTTATTGATGACAAAAAAAATGAAATAAGGAAGTAAATATAAAAATAATAAACTACTTAATCCTACACCTAATATATATGAAATTAGATTAAGGACTTTATTTCCTAATGAATATGCCGGATCAACCTGTATTTTCAATCCGCCTCCACCTGTAAGAAGCCATAATGTTAATCCATAAAATATAGAAAAATATATATATTCATTTTTTTTCATTAGCCTAATTTTAATTTAGTGCATATGGATGAACAAATATAAATCTTTTCTTTTGAATATTTATTATGTATTAGAATTAGATAAAATGTTTTTAGTTTTTGAAAATATTGATAGTTTATTCAATTTTAATGTTGAATACAAAATTTTATGATCAAATATTCCAGATGTTATAGTAGGTAAATTAAATTTTATTTTAGATTTAAATGAAATCAGAACAGAATAGTTTCACGTTTATCTAACTCAAACTGGTTTGCAATATCACCGTTAGACCTTTAGATTAAAATTAAAAACCGATTCGCAAATATAATGCTATTCAGGCTTAGTAAAGTTCAAGCCCTTTGGGTTTTGATGAATAATTTCACCCGCACATTTCTATTCAAAAATTATTCACCAAAAAACTTGACAAAGCCGCAACCCGTATTTTGGCGGCTTATCGGTTTTTATTTATGGTATCCTATGCTTTTGGCAAGGATTTAAGTACTTTTAGCTCTATCTAAATGGCCAACCATGTAAATTCTTGAATTATATTTTTATCAGAACTTGCGTTATATTTTATGAGATAGACAAAGCTCAATAATATTTTACTGTTTTAAAAATTATCAAATATTTAGGCTACAATTAAAAAAATCATTATATTTGGATTTTTACTAACATTTAACAATATTTTGACCTTTTAAATAACGATTATGAAAATTCTATTCTTTTCATTATTTTCAATGCTTCTAATCACTACTGTATTAAATTCTCAGATATACATTGGTAACCCAAAAGCTTACAGAAGTAATATTCAACCAATTAACCCATCGAATAGTCAATTCTCTCAGCAAAATAGCACAAGTATTAATATTCCTCCAAATAATTATCCAGCTAACAATTACAATTTAAATAGCAAAAAATCTGTTTATGAATATGGCAATTATGGTCAAAAAGTAAAGACACAAACAATCGAAGATAATTCTAACGGGAATTTGGATGTCTATGAATATGGTAATTATGGTCAAAAAGTAAAAACAAAAACTATCGACAATAATTCTAATGGTAGTTCGAATATATATGAATATGGTACTTATGGCCAAAAAATAAAAACACAAACCATCGAAAATAATTCTAACGGGAATTTGGATATATATGAATATGGTAATTATGGTCAAAAAGTAAAAACACAAACTACAGAAAAGAATTTAAATGGCGGATACGATGTTTATGAGTTCGGATCTTATGGAAATAAAATCAAGGTTAAAACTTATGAAAAAAACTCTAAAGGCGGATTTGACATATATACTTATGGAGACTATGGCCAAAAAATAAAGTCCGGTACAATTGAAAGTAATTTTTAATTTTGGATTAAATAGATCAAACTCAAACAAGACCTAATATAATAAATTTAAAACCGATCATCAAACATTACCATATTCTAGCTTAGTAAAGTTCAAGCCTTACAGGTTTCGATGAAAAATATCTCAGCCAGCAACTTTACTTTTCAGATATTTTTCACCGAAAAACTTGATAAAGCCACCGCCCTAATTTTAGCGGCTTATTCGGTTTTTGTTTATGTTATCGTGTGTTTGTCTACAGCGATACTCTAAAAGCTAAAATGGTATCAGGTACCATTGGTATCACACAACCTACAAAAATGATACTATGATACCTTGATACTACCAGAATAAAAATACCTAACACTTCTCAACCCAAAGTTGTAGTTGTAAACCCACCCACATTTTTTACCACACAATACAGATACAAAGTTAGCTACGGGTCTGATATATGCAAGGTCTGCCGCCCACTCAACCAACGCTTGCGCCTTTCAGGCGTTCCACCTTGCATGAAATCATCCCCTTACGCTGTAAAGTACCTGTTAGT
>JBATMZ010000172.1:0-24701 GCA_049290115.1 Saprospiraceae bacterium
GGTACAGACAGCAGGTTGGGTAGTTTTTTATTTGGTGGGGTAGTTTGTATTATAAACCGATAAGTGGACAACCTGTCGTATTGCAGAGGAAGATGAATGAAGTTACATCTCAAAAAAATTAAGGACAGACTATCGAAATTCGATGGCAATCTCTATATTTTTGATAAAAGTATCGGAGTTGCAAACTCCTTCTATTGAAATTTCATCCTAAATATTCAATTTATTGTTTGGCTTAGTTTTTTCATTGGAGCCACTCAATTCCCTCTTTGATATTAACTATACCCTATCCTCCTGGCTTAAAGGTAATCTTTCGTAATCTTAGGTTGACTGGTGTTACTTCAAGGTATTCGTCATCTTTGATATATTCCATGGATTCTTCCAATGACATTTGAATTTTGGGTGCAATCTTCATGTTTTCGTCTGAACCAGAAGCACGCATATTGGTCAATTTTTTACCTTTGATGACATTCACTTCCAAGTCATTATCTCTTGAATGTTCGCCTATCACCTGTCCAACGTACACTTGTTCGCCTGGGTCGATAAAAAACTTACCTCTATCTTGTAAGCGGTCAATAGCAAATGGAAGTGCTTGACCTAATTCCATAGACACTAAGGAACCTTTTAACCTAGCTGGAAGATCTCCCTTAAATGCTTCGTATTGTAAAAAACGGTGGGTCATGACGGCTTCACCAGCAGTACCCGTTAATATATTATTTCTTAACCCGATAATACCTCGGGAAGGAATTTCAAACTCTAAATGTTGAACGTCACCTTTTGGTTCCATTACTTTCAACATTCCCTTGCGTTGTGTGACCAATTCGATGGCTTTACCGGAATAGGCTTCGGGAACGTCTATCACCAGTGTTTCTATAGGCTCGTGTTTAACTCCGTCAACCATTTTTATCAAAACTTGAGGTTTGCCCACTTGCAATTCGTAACCTTCTCTTCGCATGGTTTCGATCAAAACGGACAAGTGCAAAACTCCTCTACCGTAGACTAGAAACTTATCCTCAGTATCGAGATCTTCAACACGAAGGGCCAGGTTTTTTTCAATTTCTTTATATAATCGTTCCCTCAAGTGACGAGAGGTGACAAATTTTCCTTCTTTTCCAAAAAATGGAGAATTGTTGATGGTAAACAACATACTCATGGTTGGTTCATCAACTGCAACTCTCGGTAATGCTTCAGGATTTTCAATATCCGTAAAAGAATCGCCAATTTCAAAGTCCTCAACACCTACAACAGCACACAAATCTCCTGAGCGAACCGTAGAAACTTTTACTTTTCCTAATCCTTCAAAAACATACAATTCCTTGACCCTTACTTTTTTCATAGAACCGTCTTTACGGCACAAAAAGTAGTCGGTATTTTCTTTGATATCACCTCGTACAACCCTACCAATAGCTAATCTACCTTGAAAAACGTTATAATCGAGTGAAGTAATACCCATTTGTACAGGTCCTTCTTTGTATGGCGCTTCAGGAATCACATCGAGAACCGCTTGTAGTAATGGTTGAATATCTTTGGTTCTGATTTCGTGGTCAAAACTCATCCAACTATCTCTGCTTGAGCCAAATAAAGTAACAAAATCAAGTTGTTCTTCAGTAGCTCCAAGGTTAAACATCAGGTCAAATACATCACTTTGCACATCCAAAGGCCGACAGTTTTCTTTGTCAACTTTATTGACTACAACGATAGGCTTTAAGCCTAGTTCGATGGCTTTATTAAGAACAAAACGTGTTTGTGGCATCGGGCCTTCAAAAGCATCTACTAATAGAAGTACTCCATCTGCCAAATTTAAAACCCTTTCAACTTCACCTCCAAAGTCGGCGTGACCAGGTGTGTCAATGATGTTGATTTTTATATCTTTGTACCGAACGGATACGTTTTTGGACAAAATAGTAATTCCACGTTCTCGTTCGAGGTCGTTATTATCCAGGATTAATTCGCCAGAATCTTTTCGTTGATCCATGGCATTACATTCGTGGATGATTTTATCTACTAAAGTGGTTTTTCCGTGATCGACGTGAGCGATGATCGCGATATTCCTTATTGAAGCCATAAATAATTGGATATATTTAGTTTATATACTATCTTTTTTTATAATAATTTTTCTTCCCTTAAACTTTAGGCTCTTCGAACTTTCCTCTAGTTTTTTGGTCATAGATTTATCCACTTGAACAATAGAATGTTTTTTATGAAGATGGATGTCGCCAATACTTTTTTTGGTGATGCCCGTAAATGAGCTTAAAAATTCGATAAGCGATACCGGATGAATATTGTCAATTTTGCCAAGGTTAACAAAATAATTCATCATATGTGGACGAGAACTGTGCGATGAAGTGCTGTTGCTTTCTCTTTCTCTGCTAAAGTCTCTATCTCTTCCTCCGTCTCTACGACTATCTCTATCTCTTCCTCCGTCTCGTTCTCTACTTTTACGGAATTCTCTTTCGTATGGGAACTCTGTTTTTTCTCTTCTCCCACGATCTTTTTTACGATTGCCGTCCACGAAAAGATTTAAGTCATCTCGTTCAACTTTTTTATATAATTTATTGAACTCAATGGCCAGAATTTTTTTAACCAAATCGTCTTTGGTCAATGATTCGAAGGCTTCATTAGCCTTGTTGACCATATCTTCTGACAATTCGATGGTGTCCGTATGTAAAATTTTTTCAGAAAATTTTTCAATTCTCTTACTATACATTTGCGATTGAAGTGGCACTTTAATATGTGCAATTTCGACACCAATCATTTTTTCAAAATATCGAATACGTCCTACATCTTGTGGCGTCACAATGGCAAGTGACGTACCTTTTTTACCTGCTCGGGCTGTTCTACCACTTCTATGGGTATAATATTCAGGATTATCAGGCAAGGAATAGTGAACAACGTGGGTCAAATCATCTACATCAATACCTCTGGCAGCCACATCAGTTGCGACAAGTATAGGTGTCGTTTTACCTCTAAATTTGGCCATAACGGCATCTCTTTGGTTTTGAGAAAGATCGCCGTGAATGGGTTCTGCCCGATACCCTTCTTTTTCGAGATAATCGGCAAGTTCCTGAGTGTCCATTTTGGTTTTGCAAAAGATAACACCATAAAAATCAGTCAAATAATCAAGGACTCTTTTGAGGGCTGCTTGTTTATCGCCACGATGTACATAAATATACTTATGGTCAATATTGGCATTTGTTTTGGTCTCCGAATGAATTTTTACTTCATCTGGTTGATCCATATAGGTTTTGATAATTTTTCGAATCTCAGGTGGCATGGTTGCTGAAAACAACCACGTCACTTTTTCAGGTGGTGTAAATTCTAGAATTTCGTCGACCGCTTCTTGAAATCCCATATTCAGCATTTCATCCGCTTCGTCTAAAACTAAAAATTCTAATCCATCTAAAAACACCGCTTTTCGATCAATCAAATCTTTTAATCGTCCTGGTGTCGCCACTAAAATATTGGGTGCATTTTTTTTGACATTTCGGATTTGGGTAGAAATTGGAGCTCCCCCATAAACAACTTCTAATCGAATACCTTTTTTATGTTTGCTAAAAATGATAAGCTCCTTCGCTATTTGTTGGGCTAACTCACGAGTTGGCGCTAAAATCAGCGTTGTGATGTTTTTGTTTTTGGTATCTGTGTATTGGATAAGCGGTAAACCAAAAGCGGCTGTTTTACCAGTTCCCGTTGCAGCTAGTCCGATAAAATCACCTCTTTTACTTAGAAGTATTGGGATGGCCTTTTCTTGTATTTCAGTAGGATTTTCATATCCGATTTCCTCGATAGATTTCAGGATATCAGCATCTAAGCCCAAGGATGAGAATGTTTGCAAAATATAATTTTTAGGGCGCAAAATTAGTTAAAAATATTGAAACCACGACACAGAACATTAAGTATTTAATATTATTGTGCTGATTATCAATATATTACATCCAATCTTTAACAAGTAAATAACAAAAAATCAAACTACTGTCTCAAATTATTAGTCTAGGATTATAAAAGTCCTAACTTTTTCCTTTGATAATACTCCGAGAAGGTTATCATTTTTTGTTGAGATTCATCCCAAAGTTTGTGGGTTGCTAGCTTTAAACTTTCCCAAAAACCTAGGATAGTTGTATGGTTGTTTACCCATTGGTTTTCTGCAAGGGCTTGTTTGAGGTTATAATTGGGAATGGCGGGATTAAGGTGATGTATATGGTGAATTCCAATGTTTCCAGTCAGCCAATTAAAGATACTTGGCACTTTGTAATATGAACTTCCTCGAAGGGCTGCCGTCAAATAATCCCATTTGTTTTTCCATTGTTTGTATGATATTTCGTGTTGATGCTGTACATAAAAAAACCAAATGGCAATGACACTAAATATTGCTACTATGGTAAAGTGAGTGGCAAAAAATTTCATCCAACCTAAAAAATATCCCAGCAATAAAAATATGACCAATAAAATGATATTATTTAAATACAATTTCCATTTTTCGTTTTTAAATACATCCATGTTAATCATTGGAAGGCGGTTGTGTATTAGGACGTAGTATAAAGGGCCTAAAAGAAACATCACCAGCCAGGATCTATAGATGCGGTATTTAATTTTCCCCATTGTACTTAATTCATTGAATTCTTTTACAGTCAATGTATCTATATCTCCTATATCTCTCAATTCCAATTGTCCATTATGCGAATGGTGAAGGTGGTGTGATTTTGCCCAATAAGTATAAGGAATGGTACTAAACAGACTACATACATAGCCAATGATATTTCGAGCTTTTGAGTTGGAGACAAAAGTACGGTGTCCGCAATCATGTTGGATAATAAATATTCTCACTAAAAAAAATGCATTAATAACGCCCAATAATAAAGTCAGCCAATAGCTGTAGTCGTAGGCGAAGTACATTAAAATCCATATTCCAACAAAGGGTAAAAAGGAATTAAATATTTGAATGGTAGCTTTGGTTTTGTTCGTTTTCGTATATTTTTGGAAGGCTTTGATAAGCTTATTATCTATCTGAATGTGATCCATACGAGCATTTTATTGTATAAGTCTGCAAAAGTAATGATACGAACCCAAATTAGTAAATTTTGTTGTCGAAAAATATGGGTTACATGATCTTTTGCCAATATAAGACATTAATATCTACTTTACGTATACTTTGTAATATAATTGATTATCAATATATTAATAGTTTTTCAGTTATAAAAATGTATAGAAAACAAATAGAAAAAGATGATTTTTGTCATAAAAATAAAATGATGTTGCTCAACAAATTCACAGATCAATTTGGGTATATTTGTAATGAAATCAAAATGGCTTTAAAAAGATTAAAGATTTTTAATTCTTAAATAATTTTAAAAACCAAATAAAAGGATTTCTAATTAAAACTCTAAATACTATTATATGAAACCGAAAATTTTAGTTCCAGTCGATTTTACAAAAACTTCATTTTCAGCATATTATTATGCGAATCAGTTAGCAAAAAAAATTGGAGCCGAAATGACGCTGATACATATTTTAACTGGAAGTTTTTCTATAGCCGACACTTTTGTTATGGACACTTTAGATAGTACGTACAAAGTTGCTATGTCAAGACTTCAATATTTTGCCAAGGAATATCCAAAAGAAATGGGTTATGAGCTGTCTCCCTTGAAAACGCACTTCGAACTGCGTTATGGTGCTCCAGGTTTTACCGTTACGGACTTTGCCAATGACAAAAAATTTGATTATATAGTAGCAGGAACTCGTGATAATCATAATATTATTGAAAGAGTGTTTGGGAATACGTCAAAAATTATGGCTTTAACTACAAAAATTCCCATCCTATTTATCCATGAAAATACAAGATATAGGGAGGTTAAAAAAATTGTTTTTGCCATTGACGATCAATCTGATTTTGACGAATGTATTGATCATTTTGTCGATTTCAATCAACACTATCATGCGAAAACAACCTTTATTCATATTGCTCAGGGTAAACCTTCGTTGGAACAAACCAAAAGTGCTATTATAAAGGAAATTTTTGAGAAAAAATACCCTGATTTTAGCTTTGATATTAAAAGCATACAGGGTAGTAATATACCTCAGTCTATTATCGACTATTGTATTTTTGAAAAATCTGATTTATTAACGGTCGTACATCGCAAAGGTGGAATTCTATCTGATTTTTTTGAAAAGTCAATTGGTTATAAAACTGTTGAAGGCATTCACTTGCCCATTTTGTGGTTGGTCGAGAATAATGGGAAATCAGTGTAAGCAATTTACATATATTCATATCATTGATTCTCAAATAAATCAGCGCAATAAACTTTATAATCTGCGATAACTTTCGATTATAATTTAATAAAATTAGAAAAATTCCATTTTCAAGCCGTAGTTTTACACTTCAATAAATTTAAAAATCGAGCAATGAATATTTTATGTCCTATTGATTTTTCGAATCACTCTTTGTACGCCTTGGATTATGCTATTGATTTAGCTAATAAATTAGGTGGTAAAATTCATTTATTTACTGCTTATTCTGTACCAAAAAGTACTGGTAGACTTAGATCTTTGGACGGAGAAATTAAAAAAGCGGTTCTTGAGGACTTATCAGAAGTTCTTCAAAGTATAGAACCAAAAATATCTACTGGAATAAAACCATGTTATGGTGTTCTTGAAGGAAATTCTGGTAGGGTAATTACGGAATATGCGGTGAGCCATCAAATAGATGTTATTGTAATGGGTACCAAAGGAACGGGAAGTATTTCAAATATATTTTTAGGGAGTGTGGCAAAAAAAGTAGTAGACAATGCCACAATTCCTGTGATTGCCGTACCAAATCCTTTAAAGGAAAATACCAATCAAAAGTACGCAATTCTAAGTCTCGATGAAAAAGAAGTTAAAAATGATTCCAGCCTGCGTTTTCTTAAATCATTCATTAAAAAACTAGAGTTTACTTTGGATTTATTCCATGTTCAAACTCCTGGAGATACGTCAACTGAATATACAAATACAATAGAACTTTTAAAAGATATAGTAAAAGGGGTAAAAACAGAATCAAGTAGTGATATTACAGGAAGTATTAAGAGGTATGCCGAAAAATCAAATTGTGGTCTAATCATCATGATTCGTAGGCCCCATAGCTTTTGGTCAAGACTATTTATGGATACAAACACGACAACTGAATTGGCCATGACACGTATACCCATCATGATTTTACCGGAATGAAGCTTTTGATTTGTGCTGCTACCGAAATGGAATTACAACCTTTTCGTTTTGGTTTTTCGCAAAGTGATATTGGATTCGCTGAATCAAAAAAAACTCAAATAAATTTTTGCTGTACAGGTATTGGATCCGTTATAACTGCTACTGAACTCGCCATGTATCCTGGCATATCTTTGTATGATTTAATCCTTCAAGTGGGAATCGCAGGAAGTTTCCAAGATCATTTGCCTATTGGAAGTGTTGTAGAAGTCGTCAGTGAAAGATTTGCAGACCTAGGAGTTGAAATGGCAGAAGGTCAATTTGAAGATATATTTAAATCTGGATTATATCCTCCTGACCAATGGCCATTTACTAATGGCCATCTCATCAATAAAAATACGTATAGTTCTCTTCCAAAAGTAGCGGGTATCACGGTAAATAAAGTACATGGAAGTCAGGATTCTATCCATGTCATACGCCAAATTTACAATCCCGACATCGAAACCATGGAAGGTGCTGGTTTCTTTTACGTGGCATTAAAGAACCAAATTCCTTTTTGTCAGATAAGAGCTATTTCGAATAAAGTTGAACCTAGAAATCGAGCGTCATGGGACATTAGTATGGCTATGGAAAACTTGTTACGCGAAGTAACTACCCTGTTAAAATCACTACCGTTCCTTTAAAAGCACAGCAAAACTTATGTCCTTTACTTTGGACCTGCTGCTGTAATATTTTTATTAACGCCTTCTTCGTATTGTTTAAAATTATTTTTGAATAGGTCTGCTAACTTCTTTAACATATTTTCATAACCCTTTTTATCTACCCATGTATTGACTGGAATTAATATATCATCAGGCACACTTGGACAAGACAAAGGAATTTGTAAGCCGAAAGTAGATTCAAGCATATAATCTACGTCCGAAAACTGATTGTTGTGAATAGCGTCAATTATTGCTCTTGTATATTTAAGTTTGATTCTCGAACCAATTCCATAAGGACCTCCCGTCCAGCCGGTATTAATTAACCAAGCATTGGTACCGTGTTCCTTAATTTTTGCAGCCAATAATTCCGCATATTTATTCGGATGCCAAGGCATAAAGGCAGCACCAAAACAAGCAGAAAATGTAGCTGATGGTTCGGTAACGCCCATTTCGGTGCCCGCAACTTTTGCTGTATAACCTGAAATAAAATGGTAAGATGCTTGTTCCGGAGTCAATTTACTCACAGGTGGTAGGACACCATAAGCATCACAAGTCAAAAATATAATATTTTTTGGATGCCCTGCTATACAAGGTATATAAGCATTATTGATAAATTCAATTGGGTATGAAGCCCTTGTATTTTCAGTTATTGAAACATCATCATAGTCTACCTCACGTGTTTGATTATCATAAACAACATTTTCTAAAACAGTTCCAAATCGAATGGCGCCAAATATCTCAGGTTCTTTTTCTTCGCTCAAGTTGATGGCTTTTGCATAGCAACCTCCTTCGATATTAAATACACCTTTTTCAGTCCAGCAATGTTCGTCATCACCGATTAATCCTCTATTTGGGTCAGCACTTAAAGTTGTTTTTCCTGTTCCAGACAATCCAAAAAACACAGTAACATCGTCTTTTTTACCAATATTAGCCGAACAGTGCATTGGCATAATGCCTCTTAATGGCATAAGGTAATTCATTACTGTAAATATACCTTTTTTCATTTCTCCCGCATATTCCGTACCTAATATAACAATTTCCCGATTTTCAAAATTCAGTGCAGCACTGGTTTTGGATGTCATTTGGTTGGTGTATTTGTTTGCTGGGAAGGCACCTGCATTATAAATTGTATAGTCCGGCTCTCCGAATGATTTTAATTCTTCTTCTGAAGGTCGAATCAACATATTCCTCATAAAAAGAGCATGGTAGGCACGAGAACATATCACACGCACTTTGAGTCGGAATCTAGGATCCCAGCCTGCAAATCCGTCGACTACATATACGATATCCTTGCTATTTAAATAGTCCACTGCTCTGACCTTATTAATCATAAAAGTATGTTCGTCCATGGGTAAATTAACTTTACCCCAATCTATATTTCCTTCAGATTCAACATTTTTAACTATTCTTCTGTCTTTAGGGCTTCTCCCTGTTTTTTCACCAGAATAAACAATTAATGCACCTGCTTCAGATATGATGCTACCCTTTTCATTAGTTATGGCCATTTCATATAGAGAAGGAACGCTAAGGTTTCTATGTATGACAGGGTGTGTGATGCCTAATTTTTCAAGATTAAATGACTTCATAATTGTAGGTAGGATTTTGAATGAACAGTGAAAGATTTATCATGCAAATTTAAAAATATTCAAGAGTATTCACCTAATTTTATTAAATTATTCACCAACAATTATCGATTAAAAATAGGTTAAATATTTATAAGTCATTTTCTGTTATAATTCCAACCGTTTTATTTTTTTCAACAACGATGACGGCCATACCTTCTTTTTTTCGAATTAAGGTTTGTATTTTGGCCAATGGAGTATCAGAATGGACTTTATAAAAATGTGCGGTAATAAAAGATTTTACAACCACATTTTGATCTTCCACTTTTTCCAAATCAGGTTGGTGGATGACACCTTTAAATATTTCTTTATTGTCTTCGACGATTAAATGATGTATCCCCTGCCACTTCATGATATTGAGTGCAAATAAAACAGAAGTTTCTTCCCCAATTGCTTGGATTTTGTGGGACATGATGTCTTTTGCCTTGAGGTTTTGAAAGCTCTTATGAAAAAAGAAGTGAAGTCTTTCTTCAAGTATATTGTCCCATTCTGATACAGGGACATCTTCTTTTTGATATTGAAGGGATTCAGTCACCAAAATTTTAGAAACTAGGGATGGTTTAAATCTAGTGTTTAATCGTCGAAAGTTTTCGGTCATCCATGTGGCACCAGTTTGTCTATTTTCTACTCGATTGGCTATATTGCCCGTATATTTTTCAATGATGGACTTTTCAACTCCTTGATCGCTCAGCGCCCTTTGGCAAAGCGGAAGTAAAATATCAGTACATAATTTACTTGCAGCCATGTTTTTTCCAAAAATATCAAACTCTGTTAATATCCCTGTTCGTGCCGCCTTATAAAAATTACTTTTGGCCGATGCAAATTCAATATTGTCCCAAAATTTTTCTTCCTGATATTCCCCAGCTTTCATCAAGCCTACCCAAAAAACTAAATTAGCCAATTCGTCAACCAGTGTAGGGCCTGCAGGTAAATACCTACATTCAATTCTCAAATGAGATTTTCCACTATCTACACCATAACATAGTCTATTCCATGTATAGGTGGTTCCGTTATGCAATCGAATGGATCTTAGTTCGGGAATTTCACCCCTTTGCCATTGTTCTTTGGCATTTGGAAAACCTTCGCCTCTAAAAACAAGTGGAAATCGAGCCACTTCATTTTTCCATAACTCAGATGGACTAGTGTGTAACCAATTATTTCCAAAGTATACTCGAGGTGTTTTTTCTCTATAATGGTTGTAATGAATTCTTGTATCCAAACTCTGTTTAAAAAGGGCTATTCTATTTTCTGACCACAATTCTTTTCCAAATAAAATCGGTGAGTTTGAACAGCATGCCAAAACTGGCCCAGAAATGAGCTGCGCCCAATTATGAAAATGCACAAATCTATCTGGATTTATTTGCATATGAAGTTGAATACTTGTATTACATGCTTCAAAAAGTATGGTGTCAAGTTTTAAATTCAAATCGTCAACACCTTGTAGATAAATTTCAAATTTTTCTCCCCTGAGTTTCAGTAATTCTTGACTCAATACTTTATATCTATCGATGGGTGTCATAGATTGGAATGTCAAATCGGAAGGACATAATGTTGGTAAAATGCCTGTGACAAATAATTCTGTATCATATTTTGAAGCAACCTTTCTTCCTTTCTCCACGAGAGAATATAATTGATAAGCAATATCTTGAAGACCGTTTCCAACCAATGGCTGAGGATCGAGATTAATTTCCAAATTGAATAAGGCTAATTCATTCGTGTATTGTTTAGCTTTGATATCTTCCAAAATATTAAGAGCCGTCTTTTGAGGTTCGCCTAGGGAATTTATCAAACAAAGTTCTTGTTCAACGCCAATCATATGGTCAGAATGATCAATCAGTCCCTGCTCCAACATTTGATCAAAAATCTCTATGTCATCAAATATTTCTTTATAAAAATGATTTCTTTGATGTAAGTTTTCAATCTGTTTAATGTTAAAGGTACCCATAGTCTACCATTCAATGAATTTAAAATAACGAGGCATTTTTTTATTTACTTATAGGCATATTTGATTAAATCGTGATTTGTCAATATCCCTATTAACTCATTTCCATCTAATACTGGTAAAGAATGAAAAGTGTTGGCTAAAAAAATATCAGCTGCTAAACCAATGGTGTCATCACAATCAATGGTTACCGGGTTTGTTGTCATAATATTTTGAATCAAAATATGCGAACGATCAAGGGTTTTATCGTCAATTAATTCTTTTCTATACAAGTTTAGCAGATCAATTTTGCTGACGATGCCGACCAACTTTTGGTTGTTAGTTACCAATATATGGTGAATTGGTAAAGTTTCAAAAACTTCTTCCAATTTCAAAATTGAATCTTCAGGTCTCAATGTAACTACATTGGTCGTCATGATATTTTTTATACTCAGTTCCGTATTCATATTCGATATTTTGTATACAATATTAGACATAATACGTAGAGTCCAAGTTGATTTTAATCATAGTATTTTTTGATATACATCACTTATTTTTTGTAAATAAAAAAAGGCAACTCCGTTTGAACGAAGATTGCCTTTTTTGTTAGGTCAAAGATGTAATGTCTCTGACTATTTCAATCCATGTTTTATTCTATTATGACCATTTTTTTGGTGGCGGTATGTTCACCTGCAGACAATTGGTAGTATAATACTCCATTTTGTCCAAGGCTACTTTTATCCACTTTAATGGAATGTGTACCAGCGTTATACCAATTCTGATGTGTGTAAATCAATTTACCAGATACATCCAAAATTTTAAAATGCACTGCGCCACTTTCTGGAATTGTAAACTCAATAACCGTATTTGCTGCGAATGGGTTAGGTACGTTTTGTTTTAAATCAAACACATTAATTTCCAAACCATTATTCGTATTCCTCGGGCTGTAGCCAACTTTCAATGTTTTATAAGAAGCATCAAAAGCTACTGCTTGGGTTATGTCCGAGTTTATGGTCAATAATGTTTTCGTTTTAATATTTTCCTTAGCTTCAACTACTATATAAAATACGATGTCATCTGATGAAATTGTTTTAGGTAAAGGCGTATTCCAGCTTGTTGTCAAAACACCTTCTTTTTGATCAAAAGTTGCGTAATGGTCTGCGCCAAGGCTTATCAATCCCGGTTCTAATTCAATAAAGGCAAATTTAGTTGGATCTAACTGTCCTGTAAACTGGTAGCCTAGTAAATCCTGGTATCCCTCCACATAAACTGGAATTCTAGAAATATCACCTTTCGCCATCACTACCTCATCGGTTTGAAATATAAGTGAGTTTTGAGATCTAGTCTCTGTAGGGTCACCGACCACGTTCAATACAATGGAGTTGTTGACATCACCTAATTTTACTGCTACAAAATTTTGATTTACTTTGTTAGTTGAAAAATTTTGGTATGTGTATTTTTCCTGAATTGGCCAAGGTGCATTGTTATTTACAAAATGGAATTCGGCAGGAATAAACTTCCATGATTTTTGCTGATTAGGCATTTCTGTCAAAGAACCTAAAATGATTTTTCTCAGATTTACTAAATCCACTGAATTTAATTTTTCATTGCCATCCACATCACCTGCAATGGCATAATATGGATTGTTTAACAACTGGAGTCCTAGAATATGTCGCTGAATTAATACTAAATCAAGTGTCGATACTCCAGCGTCTATCTTATTATTTAAGTTAACTCCAAGTTCGTATTGAAAATTTTTCTTGACATTTGTAAATTGGAAGGAGCCTGTTGGACTTGTTTCCAAAGTTTTAGGATATTCAGGTTGCGAACTTTCCAAAACCAGGGTTGCATTTACAATAGGTCTAGCATCTGGCAAGGCAATTCTTCCTGCTATAGAGCCCACCAATCCTTGTTGATTTTCACACACATTTGCATTGTCTTG
Source organism: Saprospiraceae bacterium (assembly GCA_049290115.1). Lineage (GTDB taxonomy): Bacteria > Bacteroidota > Bacteroidia > Chitinophagales > Saprospiraceae > OLB9. Next base: position 13,360 of record JBATMZ010000172.1, read on the forward strand.
TAAGATCAATTTAATGGTACAAAAATCAATATTACCTTCTAAGTCAATGACGGACATATCCAAAACAATCTCTTCAACTTCTCCATCAGGTATATCATCACATGTAAACATGATCCCTGAAGAGTTGATGGTCGGTATCCATTTCTGGGCAGTTCCTTCTATGTATTCTAGTTCACTACCATGTAGGCCATCCCCTTTGAAGTAATGTTCTATATTTTCTGACCCTCTAACAGGCCTGTGTCCATTAAACGTAAACAATAAATCTTCATAAAGTGTGCAATTATCAGAACTTCCAAGATCATAATCTTTAGCCCAAATTTCTACACGACCATTTGTGTTCATTACAGCGGTAGTGATAGAAGTAAGACAATATGGTGTTGGTTTTTTACCGTCTATGACCGTTATGAGGTATTCGCAAACAGATTGATTTCCACATTTATCTTCTGCTGTCCATTTTACTTTATGAACTCCGTCAGGAAGAATTAATGTAAAGGTAGTTCCATTACCAGTTTGGTTAACTGAAAGATCATTAAATAAATCAATGCTATAGTTGACAATAATGAGTTCTGTAGGCGTACATACATCAGACACTACCACACTTTCTTTTACTTCTCCTTCACATAGTCCGTAGGAATATACTGTAATGTCTGCACAAGGTGATTCAAACACTGGAGGCTCTTCGTTGTGCATTTTGATAATTTGTACTCTTTCATACCACCCAACTCCCAATTGAGGGTTATTTTCATCGTAGGTACACCAATCCAATACTGTCCAAGTTCTCAATATTTTTTCACATGCTCCATCGACAAATTTAAAAACCTGATCTTTATAGTGTACGCCAATCAAGGAACATTCATCGTCACTAATTTCAGGTCTGTTGTATGGTTTAGGTAAATTTTCAGGCAATAATGCTGCCCCACACTCATTAGTATAATAATTTTGTGGCCAAACAATATCGTACTCGTTGAAAGGATTATAGTCAACCAATGTGATAGTTTGAACACATGAATGTTTTAAATCCTGGTAGTCCACTGCCGTCCATGTCCTTGTTACATACCCAGTACCGCAGGGTCCAATATAAACATCATCCACTTTTAGTGTATCCCTAACACTACAATTATCTACTGCATTTGGTCTGCCCGTCAACGATAAATCATTGTAATCTGCCTGACATTCTAAGGTTACATTTTTAGGGCAAGTAATATACGGTGGTAATTTATCTTGCACACTTGCCCTTACCATACAAGTATTCATATTGTTGTGAATATCGGTCACTTTCATCTCTACCATGATGTCTTGTCCAATTTCATCACAACAGAAAATGGCTCTCGGTCCAAAAACCGTACTTCCTTCAGGGCATTGGTTTACTGTTTTTCGAACTTCAATTCTCAATATTCCACAATTATCATGGCTGCCGTCATCAAAAGATTCTACATTAATAATAGCTTGTTTGTTGGCTGCTATAGATACGATCGTAAAATCATGGCATACTGCAGTAGGTCTAACTTCGTCTTTGACGTGAACCTCAGTATAACAAGTACTTGAGTTTCCACATTCGTCTTCTACTTTCCATCTCAAGAAAGAAATTCCGATTGGAAAACCTGTAATGACACGTGTATTTTGATTGGCATTAGTCGAAGAATATGGTACTTCACCAGCTGGAAAATTAGCTTGATAAGGTCCAAAAGAATGAGACAGATTATAGGTTAAAATATCTGAACAATCAAAAAATATTTCTGGTCTTTCTATCGTCAATGTAGCAAAACAATCATATGTATTTGTTGAAACGGTCATATCAGCAGGGCACTCCATTTCTGGACCATTTTCGTCTACTACTTTTATAATTTGTTGGTGTTCCAAGACCAAACTATTACACCATTCGATTACTTTATGTGTTCTTATGATTTTATACGATCTCTTACAAATAGGAATAATAATATCTGTATAAGGCACGATTTGTATATTATCACAAAAATCACCGGTAACTTCTCCTGTTACATCTGTCCCGGGAATAGAGTCTCCAAAGATTTCACAAGACAATGCCGGCAATTCAATATTGTCGTAATTTGGTGGGAAATTGACAGCTGAAAGTCCATTACGATAAACATAAATCGTCTGACAACATTCATTGGCAGGATTATCAAAATCATCAAATCCACCCCAACATCTTTCAATAATTCTTAAGTATTCTCCTTGACAACCTTCATAAAGGATATTATCCGTATAAGTTAAAATTGCATCCGAACAATTGTCTCCATTTTCTATCCAATACGTATTATTACCCAACTCTACCCAATTTACAGGGTAAGTATAAGGAAAAGGAATCACTGCACCTTGCTGATCAAAACTTAATGTGACATCGTTTACAGTACCACCCTCTCCGTTAGAAATATCATAAATATTAATTTTCCATATTCCATCAGCTGGAATTCCATCAAAAATACTCAATGGATTTAAAGGTTTATATTCGCCTTCGATGGTTGGAACACTTGCGTCACATGCACTAAGTAATGCCGCATTCGTATTTAATGCGCCATCAAATATATCAAGTATTACATCATCTCCCGTACAAGGGCCAGCATTTGAACCTGGGCCAACAAATAGGGTTACCATTTGTCCGTTTGGAGCTTGTAGAGTAGCAACTAAATCTGAAACTCTCGTATGTGAAATATTTAAATGTACGCCTACATTAGATATATTAATATTTTCAAATCCAAAAACTGAAACTTCAAACGTTTTGAAATTCGGAGATCCTGGAAATAATATATTTTCATCCAAATTGGCTGGAAGGTTTATCCTTGAAGAAAGCAATGATCCTGGTGTCAAATCCCCAATACAAGTGGTGTATATATCCGAACATTCTAATTGTGGACCATACTTATCTTCTACTAATATGTGACCCCAACATTTGTTGCCATCTGGAGCGGTAACGGTTACTTTCAATCGCTGACCTAAATTACTACCATCAACTGTGTTTCCTAGGCTTCCCCCCCAAAAAGAAGTAATGTCTATAGAATAGTCATTAAAACAACTATAAAAGTCTCCTTTTAAAATGTGGGAAGCACTAACTTCAGCCGTACATTCATTTCCTAGGGTAATATTCACCTGATCATTACAAGCCATAGCAGTGTTGATGGCATCAAAACCTTCAATATTAATACTAAAAAAACAATTTAATACTTCATCTCCTTCCCAATTAAGAACGGTGTAGTCCATTTGATAAATGCCAATTGGAAATTCATCACCACTCTCATAAGGATGAGCACTATTATTATAGACTTTAAACTCTTCTAAAGTACCTAAAACCGACATAACGATTGAATTAGCCGTGGCCGCACCTGAAACCAACATTTGTCCAGCAGAACAGGTCTCTGAAGTAATTAATGCTTCATTGGTAGTATTTCCGACATCATTTCGACCCATCCTAAAAATACTAACAAACGGCGGTGGTGTGACTACTTCAACATCGTAATTTTCACCAGAAGGAATGGTTACATCTCCAAGACTTACATTAAATGTGGTCATCATTAAATTTGGGACAATGACATTATTTGTGTAAATAAGATCCCCTAGCTGTGAAAACACATTAACGGTGATCGAAGGACTATTACTTGATTGATACACTCCAATTTTTAGGGCATTCAAAACTAAATCCGTGGCATCACCATTATTAAAGGTTCTTCTATACCTAGTTTGTCCATTCGGACAATAAATGGTAGCATTGACCAAGTTTGGATCCATATTTTGACTAACTTCCATTTGTGGCGCTGGGTTTTGAGGCACCAAATCAAAATCGTATTGGATTAATCTTGAACATTCGCCTGGATCAGCTGTAACAAAAATATCACCTGGACACATGGCCATCACAACTTGAGAGGTAGTATTAAGCCATGGAATATAATCCATGATAGGTGCTGTATTTTGCGAAACCAATACTATTGGTACCATGTTATGTTTAACTAATAAGGCTTGATTTGCCATACTTTGAAACATATGAGCAAATGTGACTAAAAATAAAAGCGTAAAAAACTTTTTCATTATTTCGGATTTAAGATTTAACTGTACCAACTAATCCCTGTACCTATATTAAGGCCGGGGTGATGTGTGTAAGTTTGTCATAACATATATAAACTAACATTTATATAATGCTGGAAATCATAAAACAAATATTATACCAAATTTTAATATAAAGTATTTGTTATAATTATATATTTGATATTCAATATATTATAAATTAAAAATATATTAGATATAAAAAATATACTATATATTAATGCCTAGATTTTAAATAAATGGAAATCGTTTGTTATCATATTTTTTACTAATATTGTTGTTTAATTCACCATATGAGGAACCAAACTTTTTTTGTTGAAGGCCCAGAATCATTGGCCGTCACCGTGGACAACATCCTGAAATCATTTCCCAATTGTAAAATTTTTTTACTTGAAGGTAATTTGGGTTCTGGCAAAACAACTTTGGTAAAATATTTTTGCCAAAAACTAAACTATACGGGTATGGTCAATAGCCCTACTTATTCTATTATAAATGAATATGAAGTTGAATCACAGACCATTTACCACATGGATTTATACCGTTTAAAAAATAGGGAAGAGGTTTTAGATATTGGAATTGAAGAATATTTTTATTCCAATATGTATTGTTTTATCGAATGGCCCGAGCTCGTAAAAAATATGATTTATGAGCCATATCTCACTTGTCAAATTGAAAATACGGGAGAATTTTCAAGAAATATTCACTGTTGGTTTCATTCAAATGAAAATTGATTAGTTTTGTTATTTAAATCATGTCATGAGTCAGGCAAGTAAACCTATCCATTTTTCCGATTTTTTTGCAGAAGGGCAATATGAAACCCAAGCAGAAACACTTCTTTATGAAGTTAAACCTAAGTCCCTCACCATTGGCATTCCAAGAGAAACCATCATTTGCGAACACAGGGTTGCACTTGTTCCCCACTCCCTACGCACCCTAACTGGCTATGGACATAAAATTATAGTGCAATCAGATGCTGGCAAAGATTCTTTTTTTTCGGATCACGATTTTTCCGAAGCTGGTGCTATCATTTCTGCCTCGAAAGAAGAAGTTTTTAAAGCTCAACTAATTATAAAAGTTGCTCCTCCAACTAAGGAAGAGATAGAATGGATGAACCCAGATTCAATATTATTATGCCCTTTACAAATTCCAGTTCTACAAGATGACTACCTTGAATTATTAAAAAGAAAAAAAATAACCGCACTCGCCATGGAATACTTGCGCTCTGAAGATGGTACTTTCCCCATTGTGCGCACCATGAGTGAAATCGCTGGGACAAGCGCTATTTTGACCGCAGCGGAGTATTTGACCAATCATAAAGGCGGACGGGGGGTTTTACTAGGCGGTATCTCAGGTGTTCCCCCTGCCAAAATTGTGATCTTAGGTGCTGGAGTTGTAGCAGAAAATGCGATTAGGGTTGCGCAGGGATTGGGAGCTTCTGTTCGAGTTTTCGACAACAATGTTACTAAACTGATGAGACTACAAAATGTCTTAGGCAGACACATCCACACATCGACATTTAATCCTGTTCACTTAGCCTATCAATTATTGAGTGCAGATGTCGTCGTAGGAGCTATGCATTCCACTGCTGGCAGATCACCTATCTTGGTTACTGAAGAAATGGTGAGTAAAATGAAAGAAGGTTCGGTGATCGTAGATGTTTCTATAGATCAAGGTGGATGTGTTGAAACCAGTAAATTAACCACTTTAGACAATCCTAGTTTCATAAAACATGGCGTTATTCATTATTGTGTACCAAATATTGCTTCCAAGGTAAGTAGAACAGCTTCACAATCCATCAGTAATATCATTACTCCACTGTTGGTAAAACTAGGAAGTTTGCCAAATATAGAATATTTACTTTCCAGTCATGCTGGTATTAGGAATGGATGTTATGCCTACAAGGGATGTATAACCAACGAATATTTGGCTAGGAGATTTGAACAAAAGTACACGCCAATTGATTTATTGTTAACAAGTAATCTTTAATATGACCATAGAAACATCAAGCCTTTCGGCAAAATTTAATAAATACAAACAAGTATTACAAAATACTCATGACTACAGACAAGCCTGGCACGACAGCGTCAAACCATTGTTGATGCAGTCATTAGAAAATATATTAGCCTTGGCAGATTTGAAAAAAGCCACTGTGACTGAACGAAATCATATTGAAAATCTTGAGGCAATTATTTTAGATCTTGGCAGAACAACCAGTGGGATCACCGAAAACATGGAAGATACTGGCGTAGCGCGCACTATGATAAAATCAAATGGTTCTCTCATTTACCAGCAACTTTTTAATGGTAAAATCATGGTCATGATTATGAGCCCCTTTATAGAGGGTTATGGTGAGCCAAAACCACCATTGACACTTGAAATTTTAAGGCCTGACGAATTAAAACCTCCCTTCATTATCCGACATATCGAAGCATTTTTAAGAGATATTACGGAGTGGGAAGATTACGACGATGACCAACCACACAAAAGTGGCCAAAGTTTTAATCCTATAGGATTTAACGCAAATTCTGCAGAAGAATAAATTAATTCGTTTCTAAAATTCCACCAGTAACCACCAAAAGTGTAGCATTCCCGCTTGTGGTGACTGAATTGGCCAAGCCTATATATCCATTGGGTATGGTGACCGTAACATTCGTCTGAATGATGACATTCATACATTTTGCTGGCAATAACCCTAAACTCCAATTTGTGGCCACATTCCAGTTGCCTGTCCCTCCAATCCACGTATTTGTCAGCGTCATTACGCCTTCATCTATTGTCCCATCACAATTATTATCCTCTCCGTCACATATTTCAGGGGCACCCAAATACGTCATAGGATTAGCATCGTTACAATCATCTGGACCTTTACAATAGCCGTCATTGTCAGCATCGCCTCCTGTCCCATTATGACAAAAAAGAAGAAAATTATCAGCATTTGACAAATTTGGATTACTTGAAAAATTATAACTATTATCACAAAAATTCACATAAGATGTTGGGAAACAGCCTTGAAAATTATTGTCGTTTAAATAAATTAAAGAAAGGTCTACATCTCCAAGCGAAGGTAGCAATGTTCCAGTCAAATTATTATTGTCAAGATACAAATTTTTTAAAGTAGGAATATTAGCCAAACTAGCAGGCAATGTGCCTGTAAAATTATTACCGCCCAAGTCCAAAGATGCGAGATGAACTATATTATCGAACCAAGTAGGTAGATTTCCTGCTAGATTATTATCGTATAAAATCAGGTCTTTTAATAATACTAAGTTTGGAAGGGTTGAAGGTATGGTACCTGTCAGGTTGTTGTTGGGTAAACGAATGGTCATGACGCGTTGGTCATCATTACAAAAGACACCATGCCATGAACAAACATTACAATCATTTCCCAAGACACCATCTTGCCAACCCGTTTTATTAGTCCAAGAAGCTCCGTTTGTGGCGTTATAAAAATTGACGAGTTCTTGAAAATCAGGGTGACAAGGTAAACTTATATCATGGGCACATATTCCAAAATATCCAAAGTCATTTCCACCAGAATCCACTACACGAATCATCAAAATCTCACCTGGCGTTCGATTTGTTAACGAAACCATAGCATGATTGCCCGTGCCTGAATTATCATCACATCCTATCTGTATCAATCCGGTGCAATTACCCGTATAGACTTGAACCAACATATCTGATAGCCCTCCAACTATCTGGCCAGTTTCAATGACAATATTACCTGAAGAAGGCACAACAACCGAAAACCAAACATCATAGCCAAGGCCCGGATTGCCACATGTAAATCCCGGTGTAACACCTGAAATTGTGGTATTTAGGATTGAAAAGGTTGAAAAGGAACAATTTCTTGTTGGCTCGAGCCGAATAGAATTATTACATTGATCATTCGGTGGTGGTTGGTTATTGCAAACTTGACCTGTCAAACAAGTGGAAAATGTATATTGGTTAAATAATCGTTGACCAATGACGTTACCAAAACCTTGAGAAAGTTGAATTCCAGCCCCAGGAATTAATTGGCATACGCTCATAATAGTACCTGGATTAATGATTGGATTATTTTCATCAAAACAAGTCGCTCCTTCTATAGTCTGATTGTTTTGTTGGGCGTAGACATTGCCGCAATCATCAACTTGGGTATAGTTTCCATTCCAAACACAAGCATGTGAATGTCTTAGCCCCATGACATGCCCTATCTCATGAGAAACTAAATAAGTATTGTATGCATAGTTTGGAAAGGTATTATTGGTCAATTCTAAAGATGAATTGGTACAAAATGGACCAGGAAATTGAGGATATTGATTACAAAATCCGCCTAGGCCATATGCTAACCCACCGCCAAGATTCCTGGAAGATAATAAAACAGCAATCCTTCCCAAATAACTATTTTGTCGAATGTTGACAAAAGCTTGATTCAACGCACTTAAATCATTTGTTCCTGCATATGGATCTGAGGTATTCCAAATTAAGACATCAGAAACTACGAGCGGCACCCCATGCAAATTATATACTGTTTGAACGTTCATCATTAATTGTGTTACCCACAAAGTTGTATTAGGAATTGAAGCTCCATTATCTAGATATGTTTGATAATCACATTCAATAAATAATTCAAGGCAATTACCGTAACGCTGTCCACTACCCTGTTCTTTTTCCTCTTTTAATAAAATATCCTGGTCTATATCTACTTCGTGATGATGTACTTCTTTTATAGTAGCATATTTTCCCCTGTATTGGTTCCTTTCATTTTTGCCAAGCTCGAATGTTCCATGTTTATCTGCAATAACAAGATAAATTTCATGTCTAGATATACTAAGTGTAGCCCAACCCGATTCGTTTTGGATCGATCCAGTAAATGTGCGAATAGAATTGTCCCAAGTATATTCATGGCCGGAAGAGGTACGTATTCTTGCATTTTTTGAAAATACTTCGATTTTACTAAAGGAAAGTAAAATTTCCTGTCCATCTTTTTCGAACAAAAAAGTAAATGATGCCAAGCTGTCTTCCCAAATCTTAGTTTTTAAATCATGGTTAATTTGGTAATAAGTTGTGGCAGATTTATGATTACTTTTATTTAAATTTGTCAATTCCTGAGAATAAACAAAAAGCTGTTTTCCTTTTGAAGAAAAGTTTGTTTGATCTACTTCCTCCAGGGACAATTTTTGGTTTAATAATTGACCATTTATTTGACTATAATCCATCAAACAAAAAATAAAAAATAGAAGTTGTTTCATCTTCATCTCAAATGTGTATTTAATTATTAGATAAATGAAAGTATCGAAAGTGCTTTTGATAGCTATTTCAAACTTCTCAAAAAAACATAATACTCATGAGGACTGCAACACACCTTAAAATCAGCTGTCAGAAATTGAACAGATGACAAAATTATACAATATTTCATATAAAAACTAAAAAAATCAATTTTTTTAAAAAAAACAGGTCGCTTAGTAAGAATGGAAAGGTTATTCTTTAATTTTGTTGCAAAATTATAGCTTATTTATTTATTAGATCGGGTCATTTCGTCACAAATTAAACCAAGGAGTACTATTTTATATGGTGTTCTCAATTGGGGTCTTGGTCATGCTAGTAGGTCAATTCCTGTCATTCGTTTGTTGATAAAACAAGGTCATGAAGTTCAAATTGCTAGCGACGGTATTGCACTCAAATTGTTAAAAACTGAACTACCTGGATTAACTTTTCATACGCTTTCTAAAACAACGTTTACCTATCCTTTTTCTAATGTATTTTTGAATGGTGTTGCAAATTTTTTTCAAATTTTCAACCACTTATGGAAAGACCATAAACAAGCTAAAAATATATCTCAAAAAATAAAAGCAAATGTTATAATTTCTGACAATCGATTTATTTTTAGAAGTAAACACATTACAAAAAATATTTATATATCACATCAACTGACCATTCATCACGATATTAATTGGATATCAAAAAGTTTAACCTTTGTACATAGGCTATTCATTAATCATTTTGATTCATGTTGGGTTCCCGATACTCCAGACCATCGTTTATCAGGAAAATTATCCAGTAATAATCGGATTAAAAATATTTTTTATATTGGTCCTTTATCCCGAATAAAACCTGAAGCTGTCGTGCAAAAAGATATAGATGTACTTTTTTTACTTTCAGGACCAGAACCTCAGCGAACTATACTTGAACAAAGTCTAAATGACCTCTTTCCAAACCTTTCGAAATATAAAACTTGTTTGGTTAGAGGTACATTAATTCCTAGTAATTTTGCCCATGATTCCCTCCAAAATATCGTCCTAAACCTAGCAGATTCAGTCTCACTAAATAACATTTTGAGTAGGAGTAAACTTGTTGTTTGTAGGCCAGGTTATTCAACTTTAATGGACTTAGAGCCATTTGATGTAAAAGCCATCGTGATTCCAACTCCAGGACAAACCGAACAAATATATTTAGGAAAACATATCGTCAAAACCAATAATAATTATCATTGTATTTTGCAACATCAAATGCAAGATCTTCTCCCTTTAATCCTCACTAAACTCAATTAATAATCTAGGTTAAACAACTTTTCCAAAAGCAATTAAAAGGAGTATTAAGATAACTACTTTTTTTGCTTCAATCAACTGAAATTTTAATCGTATTTTTTGTAATATAAATTTGATTCGATTTAGTTCAAGGATTGCACAACCATTTGAAGAAAAAAAATATCATGATTTCATTTATTTGAAAAATCCCTATATTGCACCATCAAATTTTCCCGCAAAGAAAATAATTGTACCAACCACAAGTAGAATAAAACATGTCACCAAAAATCATGATCACCGGTGCCAACGGTCAAATTGGTCAAGTTCTCACCAAAGCATTGAGGCAAAAATATGGGCAAGAAAATGTTCTAGCTACGGACATTAGTAAAATAGAAAGTAACGAGCCATTTGAATTTCTTGACATCTTAAATTCACAGCGATTATATGAAATTGTTGAGGACTATAATATTACCCAAATCTATCATTTAGCAGCTATTCTTTCTGCAAGTGGGGAAAAAAATCCTATAAAAACTTGGAATATTAACCTCAATGGTTTGCTAACAATCCTAGAACTTGCAAGAGAAAAAAATATAGAAAAAGTATTTTATCCAAGTACTATAGCTGTATTCGGAAAAACAACACCCCGGATGAATACACCACAAGATGTACCAATGTTGCCATCTACAGTCTATGGAATCAGTAAGTCTACTGGTGAATTATGGTGCCAATATTTTTATGATCGTTATGGTGTTGACGTGCGTTCAGTACGCTATCCTGGTA
>JBATMZ010000173.1:0-2444 GCA_049290115.1 Saprospiraceae bacterium
CAATGATGTAAGCTGGTATCAGCCAACACCCCAAATATCCCTAGATTTTATCACAAAAAGTAATTTACCACTCACCGCTCGAATTATTGACATTGGTGGTGGTGATAGCTTTTTAGTAGATCACTTACTTGACTTAGGCTATCAAAACGTCACTGTGCTTGATATTTCTGAATCGGCCATTAATAAAGTCAAAAGACGATTAGGAGATAGAGCTCAAAAAGTTACATTGATTGTTACAGATGTAACAAAATTTAACCCAACGTGCACGTACGATTTTTGGCACGATAGGGCGGCTTTTCACTTTCTGACTGAAGAAGAAGATATTTCAAAATATATAGAAACCGCCTTTTATTGTATAGAGTTATCTGGAACTGTTGTATTAGGCACCTTTTCTAATAATGGCCCAAAAAAATGTAGTGGCATTGATATTAAACAATATTCTGAATCGAGCTTATGCCATCGTTTAGAGTCCTATTTTGACAAAATAAATTGTGTCACTGTCGACCATAAAACACCAAAGGATACGCTGCAGAATTTTACTTTTTGTAGTTTTAAAAGGGCAAAAAAAATTGATGTAACTTTAATTTGATGAGTGTTTCGGCAAGTTTAGAAATAGTATGCAAAAATTGACCTTAGTTACCAAAAGACTTTTCATTCGAAATCTTCAAATAACTGACCTTGAAGACTTTCATTTTTATCGTTCAAATCCGGAAGTAACAAAGTATCAAGGCTTTGATGTTTTTACCATAGAACAAGCTCAACAATTTATTGAAAAAAATATAAACAAATCGTTTGGAAAACCAGGTGATTGGGTTCAATATGGAATAGAAAACAAAAATACGAAACGAATCATTGGAGACTGTGCTATAAAATTAGACCAAGACGATATTAGAATGGCAGAAATTGGGATTACGATTTCTCACATTGAACAACAGAAAGGTTATGCAAAAGAAGTAATGGTAGCTATCCTTCATTTTTTATTCAACCTTAAACATTTTCATAGGGTGGTAGAAATAGTAGATGTTGAAAATATTGCCAGCATTCAGTTGCTGCACAGCCTTGGATTTAGACAAGAAGGCCATTTTATTGAGAATATTTTTTTTAAAGGAAAGTGGGGTAGTGAATACCAGTTTGCCCTGCTTAAAAAGGAGTGGCTTCTACATTCAGAAAATAAAAAAGGGAAATCGGAATAAGTCTATGAAAACTTTTGATGAAAGGATTTGTATACCAATTGTTTTACTTCTAAAACCAATCACATCATGAAAAAATATGTCCTTAGTTTATTGTTGGTGTTTGTATATTTCACACAATACGCACAAACTACAAACCCAAAATATGATGCTGAATTGGCCACTACATTACAAGCGGATGATTATGGTATGAAAACATATATTTTTGTAATGCTAAAGACAGGTAAAAACGAGTCAACAAACAAAACCTTAAAAGACAGTTGTTTTGCCGGGCACATGAAAAATATCCAACGTCTCGTGAATGAAAAAATAATGATTGTAGCCGGCCCTATGTTTAAAAACGATAAATCTTATAGAGGCATATTTATTCTCGACGTCCCAACACTTGAAGAAGCCTCACAACTAATGTTGACCGACCCTACTATCAAAGAAGGATTTTTAGAACCCGAACTATATCAATGGTACGGTTCTGCCGCACTACCTACATATTTAGATACCTCGGACAAAATCTGGAAAATTGGGTTTTAAAGAAATCTTTTTTATACCCTTTACCCAATTTAACATAAACTTTTCAAATGTCTACACATTAAGTATTTGTTGAGTTTATATGAAATGTATCATATTTTAGTGAGTCCATTTTTAAAAAGTTTGGCATTATTACTGCAAGAGATTAACTTTGTCGGCGTATTCATCATCAAAAGAGGAAAATGGTTTCATACATCACAGTACAAGACAACGAAATTGTCGAATTGGAAGACTCCACCAACTGTGATTGGATAAATGTGTATCCTCCGTTTAGACATGGTGAATTAGAATACCTGGCAGAATTAGCTGATATTCCCATTGACTTTTTGACGGATTCTATTGACGTCGACGAACGATCGAGGTATGAAAGAGATGAGGATATCACTCTCATTTTGGTCAATTCTCCCGTGTTGAATGATGATTCTAAAGAAAATGAGGCCATTTACATTACCATTCCTATCGGTATCATCCTGACATCAAAATACATCATTACCGTTTGTGCAAAAGAAAATCCTGTAATTGAAAAATTTCTTGAGAATCGGGTAAAGTTGTTTAACCCAGCTGATAAACCAATGTTTGTCATCCAAATATTCGAACAAATTGTATATAGATACCTAGAATACCTTAAAAAGCTAAATTTAAGAAGGAATTTGATCGAGCAGGAATTGTATAATTCAAGTAGAAATTCGGAATTACAACAACTTCTGAGAATTGAAAAAAGTCTAGTCT
>JBATMZ010000174.1:0-152872 GCA_049290115.1 Saprospiraceae bacterium
GGTGGTAAATGTATGAGGATGAGGAAGTACATCAGCATGTAAAAAACAAAAAATATCTCCTCTCGCAAAAAAAGCACCTTCATTCATTTGAATAGCCCTATTATTATAATGACTTCTTAACAAACGTATTTTATCATTTGGCTGAATACAATGGTCAAGAGAAGTTTTTGCACTAGAAATGATAATTTCTTCGATATCTAACATTTGAAGTAGTTGAGGTATCAACTTTTGTAGATTTACTTTTTCATCTAATTCGGGAATGATCAAAGAAACGCCAGCCAAATTGGTTATATTTGTAGCAAAGTTTGACTTTTTTTTAAAATTATTCAACATGAAAGTATTTTTTTTCTTCCTTTTATTGTCTTGTCATGCCCATCCTATTTCCAAATTAGACGAAAAACCCATTAACTATATACAAGCTTCTACAGATTTTGTAATGTCCCTCAAAAACCATCAAGATGTCGAAATTTATATTAAGATTTTTGAAAAAGCTAATTTCGAACAATTACAAATGCAGTTAGGTGAGGATTCTCAAAAGCTCACCTTTTGGATAAATATATACAATGGATATATCATATATATTCTAAGGAAAAATCCAGAGTTATATGAGAATAGGCGAGATTTTTTTAAAAATAAACAGATCGAAATTGCAGGCGAGTCGTGGAGTTTTTCGGACATCGAACACGGCATCATTCGAGGTTCGCAACACGAATATTTTTTAGGCTACATGAAAAAATGGTTTCCCAAAAAACGGGAACGACAAATGAGGGTAAAAAATAGAGATTATAGGATTCATTTTGCCTTAAATTGTGGTGCAAAGTCCTGTCCACCTGTTGTAGTATATCAAATCGACCGCTTAGACCAGCAGTTAAATCAATCTACCGAAAGATATTTGACAAAAAATACAACCTACGATATGGAATCTAAAATAGTGAAAACAACAACTTTATTTTCTTGGTTCAGAGGCGATTTTGGAGGAAAAAAAGGGATTAAAAAAAAATTATTGAGTCTAAATTTGATACCAGACAAAGATGTCAAATTAGCATATATGACGTATGATTGGACTTTAGATTTGACGCAGTTTGTGGATAATTAATTTTAATTTTTGTACATTATAAAAGTAAATAGACCTATTTATAAAGTTTAATTTCGATTAAAAATGGTACAAAAATTTTTAAGCTTGATCGTTTCTCTACTCTTAATTTGGTCGTGTCAAAAAGATCAAAATGTTCCAAATAATATACCTAGTAAATACGATCAGTATGGAACACCATTTACCAAAATGCCAAACATGGATCAAGCCGTTATGTATGAAATTAATCTAAGAGCATTTAGTCAAGGAGGTGATATTCAGGGAATTACAGATAGGTTGTCTGATTTAAAAGCATTAGGGGTCAATATTATTTGGTTGATGCCTATATTCGAACAAGGAATTGAACGCAGTATCAATTCACCATATAGTATTAAAAACTACAAAACCGTAAGCAGTGAATATGGAAGCTTAGAGGACCTAAGATTATTGACAACTAAAGCGCACGAAATGGGAATGGCCGTGATTTTAGATTGGGTAGCGAACCATACCTCGTGGGATCATGATTGGATTACAGAGCATTCTGATTGGTATTCTAAAGATGCACAAGGAAACATCATTATCCCCCCAGGAACCAATTGGAGTGATGTTGCGGATTTAAATTTTAGTGTAGATGCAATGAAAAAGGAAATGTATGATGCTTTGTCTTATTGGGTTTTGGAAGCCAATATAGATGGATATAGGTGTGATCATGCAGATGGAGTTCCATATAGCTTTTGGCAAGAAACGATTATGGAATTAAATAAAATACCTAATAGGAACTTATTTTTTCTAGCAGAAGGAAGTAGAAAAGATCATTTTACAGCAGGCTTTCATCTTATTTACGATTGGAATTTTTATACGGCAGCTAAAAACGTTTGGAATTCTTCTTCTAGTAATTTATTGTATAATACTCACCTGTCGGAATATACAAATATACCTGTGGGTAAATGTAAGTTGAGATTCACGACCAATCACGATGAATCAGCTTGGGACGCTTCCCCAATCACATTATTTAAAGGTAAATCAGGCGCTTTGGCAGCTTCTGTTGCCACCATTTTTTCCGGGGCAGTTCCATTAATGTATTCTGGACAAGAAGTTGGTAGAGCTGGTACAACTCCGTTTTTTTCAAAGTCTCCTATTTTATGGTCAGCAAATGAGGATATGTTGACAACTTATCGATCATTATTTGCCTTAAGGGCATCCTCAAGTGTGTTGAGAAAAGGTGTTTTGATCAACCATGTTGTGAATAATGATGTCCTAGTTTGGGAAAAAACCTTGGATAATGAATCGGCACTCATTTTAATTAATGTAAGGAATAAAAATATAGAGGTGAACTTACAACCAAATCTTACGGGAAGTTACAAAAATGCTTTAACAAATTTGGATGAAATGATAGAGTTGTCGTTTAATTTAAAACCTTACGAGTTTCGAATATTGGTAAGGAATTAGAAAAAGAGTAAAACGTCATAGAAAAAAAGGGAAGTTTATTTTCACTTTTTACTATCCTCAGAATCATTTATTATTACCTTATACACTTCGTCACAGAGTTTTTGCCGGAAGAAGTTTTCACTAATTTTTTTGTTATCCCTACTAGGAAAAACCCTATTCGATAAAAATACAAATACTAGTTCGTGCTTTGGATCAGCCCAAACATATGTCCCTGTAAAACCAGAATGACCAAACGCCAAATCACTTGCTAATGATGGAGCATTATTGATTCCTGAGGTGAAGTCTTTTTTATCGAAGGCAAGTCCACGACGGTTTTTTTCTAAAGGAAACTGGTAACGAGTAAATTCTAAAATGACCTCTTCACTTAAAAATCTTTGGTTGCCATATTGACCTTTATTGAGATAGAGGTACATTAATTTGGTAAGGTCGTTGGCATTACCAAATAAACCCGCATGACCAGAAACGCCAGCCATCATAATGGCGCCTTCGTCGTGTACATTTCCATGAATCAAAGTATTCCTAAATGAACTGTCCATTTCAGTAGGAGCAATTTGGTTTTTTGAATAGTGATCCAAAGGAGAAAAGGAAAAAGAGGATAGCCCTATGTCATCATAAATTTCATCCAAGTAATCTTCAAATGACTTTCCTGTCAAGGCCAAACATAGTTTTGGGTAAAAATAATAATGTAAATCAGAATACACATAGGTTCCTTTTTTGCCAATGGGAGTATTGGCAATCTGCGTCAAAATTTCATCTGGAAAATCATTTCTCAACCACATAGAATCAGAAATATAAATTGAAAATTCCGGTTGCTTGTTAGAAGAATAAATCTCTTTTTTCCAAATGATATTTCCAACTGAAACCACCACATTCCAAAGTTCATTGTTTTTATCTTTTACGGTTTTTTCATAATCAATCGTTTGTTTTGGTTTACGACCAAACCATCGAAAAAGAAAAAATGGTTTTTTAGTTTGGATAACACATTTTTGTGCCAATTCTGGATTGCGTAGTATTGCTTTTTTTAGCGTTTCGACACTATCAATGGTCGTTTTCCAAAAGGGAATCCAAGCAGGAAGGCCTGATCGGTGGGTGAGTAAATCTCGAAAAGTGGCTTGTCCAATTGGTGTATTTTTTAGTTCGGGAAGGTGATCGGCTAAAGTCTGGTCTATCCGTATTTTCCCTTCATCAACCCACCTCATCAAAACCAATGCTGTAGCTGCAACTTTGGTCACCGAGGCTAAGTCATATATAGTATTTACTGATAACGAAGGTAAAATTTTATTGGGTTGAACGTTAGATATTTTACCTGAACTTCCTGAAGAACTGCCATCCATGACATCTGTTTTGTCTGAAGGATAAGTTGGATTGTTTTGGTTAGTTATTTGATCCGTATAAACCGTATTGCCAAAGGCTTGCTGTAAAATAACATTTCCTTTGTAAACGATTTCAACCACAGCGCCTGGAAAATAATTGTCACTTAGAGCGTTTGACATCATACTGTCCACTTTTTGTTGAATTATTTGGCCTTGAATGGCTGTTAATTCTCCAAGTCCGTATTTTAATAATCCATTGTGAATCATCTTTTTTTGTAAACCCAAAAACAGTTTTGGGTGAATAGAGACAGGAAGCTGTCCATTTACATCGATGGCACCAAAAATAGCCTGACCAAGTGCTTTTTGGGTAAAAGCAGTCTCCTGGTAACACGTTAGAATTGCTTTGTAGGAAGAAAATTCAATTTTTGGTAATCCATATGGATTGCCTAACCAAAGTAGAATGTTATTAGGATGGTTTGCCAAGGTATTTAAAATAGTTATCCATTTTTCGTTCAAACCATATTGTTGAGCAGGTCGTATTTCTGTAAAAAAGGCAGCAACAACAATTTTTTCATAAGATTCTAAGGACAATAAAAATGAATGGGTTTCAATAGAATCCATCTTTTGCTTTGAAAGGGAAATCATATCAAATTGACCATAGTTTAAAACCATGTCCAACAATTCATTTTTGATAGGCGGGTTTAAAAATATAAAAACGGTTTTTGGAGTATTTTGATTTAACGGCAGAACATTGTTTTCATTTTTAAGGAGGGTGAGAGATGATGCTGCCAAAACATGATTTATACTTGTAGATTGATAAGAATTAAGATCCGGTATTAAATTTTCTTTAGGTATGGTTTTGTAGGAATCAAGTCCAACCCAACTTTTGGCTTTTAGAATTTTTCGAACTTTAAAGTCCAACCACTCATTTGTCAGCCTTCCATCTTTTAGAGCTTGTTTGATGGCTTCTACGACGGTTGGAACGTCTATAAAAGTCTCAATAATATCATTTCCCGCAATCAAGGCTAAAATGACGGCTTCACCTTGCGAAAAATTTTTGACTACGGCTTGCATGTCCATAGCATCTGTAAAAACCAAACCTTCAAAACCCAATTCTTTTCTAAGCAAATCAGTGATGGTAGGTCGGGATAAAGTGGATGGAAAATTTTCTTTTGAATCCAATGCTGGAACATGTATATGCGCCGACATGATACCAGGCAATCCTTTTTTGATAAGAGAAGTAAAAGGCCATAATTCTGTTTGATGTAACTGGTCAATGGTTGCCGTAATAATTGGCAAATCATGGTGTGAATCAACACCGGTATTTCCGTGACCAGGAAAATGTTTTGCGGTACAAATAATATTACTTTTCTCCATTCCTTTGACAAATGACCAAGCTTTATTGGCCACATCTTCTTTATTTTCACCAAAAGATCGAAAATTAATAACAGGATTAGCTGGATTATTATTGATGTCAACAACAGGTGCATAGTTGATATGCACGCCCATTCTTTTACATTGCTTACCCATTTCTTCGCCCATAGTTTCAATCCATGACTGATTTTGTGTCAAGGCACCTAGGGATAGCGCATAAGGAAAACGAATAGTACTGTCTAGACGCATGGCGAGACCCCATTCGAAATCTTGACCAATAAATAACGGTACTTCGGACAAAGATTGTAATTCATTGGTGATTTCTATTTGAATCGAAGGATTTCCCGCAAAAAAGACCAAACCACCAATTTTATATTTTTGTACCCATTCCTTAAGTTGCTTGATATCATGTGCTCTCCCCGAAAAGTTTCCACGAGGCATTAATAGTTGTCCAATTTTTTGTTCGAGACTTAAAGTCTGAAAAACGGAATCTACCCATTCAGCATTAAATTGCGTTAGGAAAGCTGGTTTTGTTTGAGCGGAAACAAAGGACATTTGGCAAACCAAAAAAATACTAAAACAAATGATTAGTTTACGATACATACGTTAAAAGTCAAGACTCAAACCAGCTCTAATATTGGCTAATTTTTGATCAAAAATTGAAATAATGGCAAGCACATTATCGGTGGCGATAAAAGCGGAAACTGGCTTTATTCTCACCTGAATGAGCGAGCCAAAATTCAATAAGTTGCCATTGGTGACAGAATAACTTAAACCTACTTGTAAATTTTTCCATTTTTTAATGGCAGATATAGAAAGTTGGGTATTAGATTTGGCAAACGATCGGTGAAACCGAACTAATCCATGAAACGACCAGGCATCACTCATGTCGTATGAAGCTCCCAGATAAAAGCGGTTGTTTAATGGGGTTGTATAATTTTCATTGTACGTAGTGAATGGGATTATTTGTGAAAGGCTATCTTTAAAATCAAACCCTGTTGTATCACTTATATAAGTAATGGGGTCGATGCCTTCAAACACATATTTTCCTTTGCTCACAAAATGTCTAGGTAAAAAATTCCATTCTATAAAACCAAGATCAAGGGCACTCCAAAAAATATTGAGTTTTTTACTTAGTTCCATATTGACACCTAGATCAAAAGCTAAACCTGGATTGTTGTAAAATAAATGATCAAAACTAAAACCAGATGGATTAAACTTGATGTTTGTAAGATCATTGAGTTGAAAGGCAGAACTACTACGAATACTATAATCCATATTAAATTCCCATTGAAAAACTCGTCTCTCGTTTTGTATTGGATTGTAGGATTTTCAGTCCGTAAATTACTTACGCCAAATAACAATTTTGCCTTTATACCAGCAGTAAACCGGTTGAATTTTTTTTGAACACCAAGATAAATTTCATTATACACCATATAATCCAAAACTGGGCCAATGGACAAAGTTTGATTGACATATGGACCATTACCATTGGCTACTAATTTTATCAGATCTTCGGTATAGGTCAATGTACCATTTGTTTTGAAGGCATGACCTGCTAAAAGTGACCAACTTCCTATTTTGACACCAAGGTCTATCGTGTTTAATTGAAGGCCAGCAGAAATAAGGTTAACATCGTTGATAGATTTTTGCCACTCATTGGGGTGAATAAATCTATTTCCAGATGAATTTACATTTGTTAATTGGTTAAATGTTGGGCCGTCGGTCAAAATTTCGAATTGCGTTTGACCGATATTAATGTTCCATGTTTTTTCAAGATTTACCGCAGGATTTATGTAGGATTGGGGCAATGATTTGCCAAAACTTAATAAGCTTATATCTTGGGTAAAGGATGGATTTAAGGATATCAAACAAACCAAGATGATGTGTAAGACGTGGAGTGAAGAATGGTAATTTTTAATTAATTTCATTTTTCACCTATCTTTTGTAATCAACTAATGCTCCCATTTGTAGAAGCAATCCATTTGAACTGAATATCCAAACAGGCTCTCCTGTAGGGTGGGTTACCGTATTTATTTTACCAATAACGGTGACAAAAGAAGCTGTACGTATTTGGTCGATATCTTGTTTTTGTAAGGTAATCGATTTTTTATAGGGTATGCCAGCTTTGACCTTCCCCAAATTATCTAGTCCTGGTGAAGGAAGTATTAAACTTTCATTTCCAAACAATGAAAAGACTTGGTCCTTATTTTCATTTAAAAAAATTACATCTGCCGTTAAATCCATAGGAAATGTATTTTCAAATATGAGCTTAAAACCTGCGTTTTCAACACCTTTAAAGATAGCTGGATCAAATGTTGTGGTATCGGTTACCACTACTTCATTGACCTTCCCATTGAGTGGAATTTCCGCAGCTACATTGACAGAATAAAAACTTTTTTCGTCTAAAAATCCATTGATAGAAGGGTCTTTTTCTGGATTAATTTCAGCGGATATATCGTAATATATTGTTTTCGTTTTTTCATTAAATATGTCTCTAATATTAGAATTATGTCGATCAAAAGAAAAGTGAGTGGTTTTGATTTGCCCGATTTCATTTAAAAAAGGATAATTGAAATCTATACCTTTTTCAATAAATTCGCTTTCTAGCTTGACCTGTTTTCCAGTTATGGAAGTAAGGTCCATTCGATTTATTTTTGATCTTACTGGAAAACCAAATGAATTGTCAACAATAATACTCACTTTTGGATTTTCAAAATCGAAGGAACCTGAAACCCATTTGTCAAATAAGTTGATGTCAATTAAATTCCCAGAAACGGGCGACAAATGATAACCAATATATCCTTCCAAATAGGCAAACTGAATAAAATCAAAATAAAATTCAGCTCTTTTTAAAATGATTTTTTCACCATTGCTCCTGATTGCCTCATAATATATATCTAAAGAATTGTTGTCACTAATCATTTCCCACCCATCGACATTAAATTTTTCCGTTACGAGTTTTGGCGGTAAATTTTCGGTGGAGTTTAACGTAAATTTTTCTTCAAAAGGTTTATTGTTTTTGTATAAATTTTTAAACATAATGCGAACTGAGATATCTTCCACCATATCGTGTTCGAAGTAAAAATACAATTTAGTATTTCGAAAAACTGCCTTCCTTATTTCTGGGTTATTTTTAAATGGTACGGGAAAAGAAAACGAAGTATCAGGTATTGGGATTCCAGCCAAACCTGGGTAAGGTGGAAAAAAATTAGCTGTGGTTCTTCGTAATACTTCACCATTATAATATACAGTAGTTTTGCCGGCCGGATCAACTCTTAGGGTTACATTTCCTTTAGAATTTTCTGAAAGATAGCCAACTGTTGCCTTGGTATTTACTAGGGGTATAGCCAATTGATAGGTATGGTCACCTATATCAAACTGCCCTTCATCCTCCCAGAAGGAACATGAATTTAACAATAGAATAGTAAGGATGCCAATCGTCCATGTACCGAATATTTGTCGAATCATAAAGTTACCGTTTCATTTTTTGATGGAATATGGACGTTTTGGAAACCTTTAGTGGTTAAAAAATTTTTAAAATTTTGTTGGGTATCTTCTTCACCGTGAACAAGAAATATTTTTCTAACTTTTGACTTTTGGTTGGCAATAAAATGATACATTTCGTTTTTATCTCCATGGGCTGAAAAAGAATCCATTATTTCGACATCTGCCAAAACTTGTTTTTGTTCTGAAAAAATTCGCAGAGAAGTAGCACCACTTCTCAATTGACCACCCGGCGTTTCCGGTGTACAATATCCCACGATCAAAAAAGTATTATTTGGATTGTCAATATTATTGAAGAGGTGATGTTTTACTCTACCAGCATTCATCATACCAGAAGCTGAAATAATCACCATTGGATTTTTAGTATTGTTTAATGATTTTGAATCATTGACCTCTTTGACATATTTAAGCCGATTAAAACCAAACGGATTATCATCATGAAGGAGGTATTCGTGTAACTCTTTGTCAAAACATTCAGGATGGTCTCTGTAAATAGCTGTGACATTGACAGCCAAAGGACTGTCGACAACGATAGGAATAGAAGGTAGAATACCTTCATTTTCCATTTGATCCAACATATAAACCAGTTCTTGAGTTCTACCTAAAGAAAATGCAGGAATGATTAATTTCCCTTTTTTCTTAATACAAGTATTTTTGATGACTTCTAAAAAATGATCGGTTTGAGCTGGTGTAGATTCGTGTACCCTGTCTCCGTAAGTTGATTCACAGATCAAATAGTCTACTGGAGGCATCGGTTGTGGGTCTTTTAGAATAGGTCTATTTGGCCTACCGATATCTCCTGTAAATCCTATCATGGTTTGTTTACCAAATTCGTTAATTTTTAAAGTGACGGTTGCACTACCCAAAATGTGTCCTGCATCTGTAAAATAACAAGAAACGGTTGGGTTTATTTTAATCCACTTTTGGTAGGCATAACCATCGAAATGTGACATTGCTACCATGGTGTCTCCTTCGGTATAAAGAGGTTGCCTTATCTTGTGCAATTCCTTCTTCCTTTTTTTTAGTATTTTTTCATTGAAATACATTACGTCGTATTCCTGAATTTTAGCAGAATCAAGCAACATTGCCCCACACAGGCTTCGGGTAGCATAAGTACAAACGATTCTGCCTCTAAAGCCATCTTTAACCAATTTGGGCAAACGTCCAGAATGATCAATATGTGCATGGGATAAGATAACACAGTCTATATCTGAAGGATCAAATAACCATTCATTATTCCAGTTCCATACATGTTCACTTCTACCTTGAAATAATCCACAATCAAGCAAAATTTTATATCCGCTTTCTAATTCAATAAGGTGGCAGCTACCTGTAACATATTTTGCTGCTCCACAAAATTTTATTTTCATATAAATTTATTTATTTATTCGCTGGATTGATCGGTAAACCATGACGAATACAATACATAATTGTTTGCGATTCTTTCTATCTCCCCTTTAGACAATTCAAGGCTGATATCTTTAATTTTTTTGGCCGGAATTCCTCCGAAAATTACACCTGAAGGTACGTGAGTGTGCTGTGTTACCACGCTTCCTGCAGCTATAATAGAGTTGCTTTCAATAATACACCCATCCATCACAATTGCTCCCATGCCTATTAATACATTGTCATGAATCGTACAACCATGTACAATAGCATTGTGACCTATAGAAACGGCATTACCAATGTTGGTTGGAAATTTTTGATAGGTACAATGAATTACTGCGCCATCCTGGATGTTTACTTTATTCCCAATTTTAATGTAATGAACATCACCCCTTAAAACAGCATTAAACCAAATACTACATTGGTCACCCATGGTGACATCACCTACAACGGTTGCATTTTCTGCCAAAAAACAATCTTTGCCAAACTGAGGCTCTTTCCCTAAAATTTTTTTAATAATCATATCGAACTTAGACTACAAATATAAACATATTCTTGCATCATTATAAAAAAAAAGCCTTTGTTGTAATTCAACAAAGGCTTTTTTTTTATTATTGATAATGGATTATGCTCCATCAATACTTTTACTCAAACGAATGGTTTTAATTACCCTGTTTTTACTATCGAGTAAACGTACCATATAAATTCCTTTTCTTAAGTCACTGATATCGTGATTTGCACTATTATAATGGAATAATGTTTTTACTTCTTTACCTAAAACATTATAAATCACAACCTTATTAACTTGTGAAGCGTTGGATATTTGAAAATAATCGGTGGTAGGATTAGGGAATACACGAATAGCACTCAAATTTACATCTTTAGATGAGGTAGTGCAAGCATATAAATTGATTGGAATTTCTTTAACTAACCTAGTAAAAGTATTATCGCCATATAATTTTAACATAGCTCTACCACTTCCTTCAATACCTTTCGGGTAAAATCCAATTTGAAAAGTATGATTTCCTCTTTCCATGGTATTGGTTATATTAGGGCTACTTTGTCTAGCGTTGTAGTCATAACAAAAATTAAGATCACACAATTGTAATTGCCATTCATCTTTGAAATTTGTAAATTCTATTTTCCAATAAATGGTGTAAGTTGTGTCATTTACAACAGTAAGAATTAAATTTTCTTTAGTATTGGCATAAGGATCTGAACAATTAGATACAACGATACTATAAGGATCTGGATTGTAGGTAAATTGAGCCTGAGCCGTATAAAAGAAACTAATGAAAAAAACAATGAGTATACTTCTTGCCATAACCGTTTATTTAAAAATCTATAGTGAGAACACTTAATCGACCGCAAGTTACTATTTATTTCTTAATGGTGTAATGCTTTGCCAGTGAAAATCACTTTTTTTAAGCATTTTTTAACGATATAACACAATAAATGTCGTAATATTGCATTGTCGAAATATTATTTTTACATATTGATATTATTTTGATTATTATTACCTCTTTATTTTATAACCAAAATACAGTTTACAAATGAAACAACATTTACTTACTTTTATTTTTCTTTTAGCTGGACTAAGTTTGACAGCACAGTTACCTTCAGGTGCTTTGTTGCCAGGCAATATTACGGGGATAGACGTAAAAGGAGATACGATTGATGTGAACAAATGGTTGAGTGAAGGTAAGACCGTAATCCTCGACGTATTTGCAACATGGTGTGGACCCTGTTGGAGTTTCCATAATTCTGGATATCTTAAAAACTTATATGCACAATATGGTCCTGAGGGAACGGATGTATTGCGTATAGTTTCTATCGAATCCGATGCTACAACCCCAGAATCCGAATTGTATAATTCTACATTGGGCAACTGGACTACGGGTGTTAAATATCATATCATCAATGATCACTCATTTAGAACCATGCTTCAAATCAATTACTTCCCTACTTTATATGTAATACGACCCAACAAAAGAGTGTTTGAAATCGGAAATTACAGATCTAATACACAAGTTTGGCAAAAGGCAATGTTTCCAGAAAAACCAATTGATATTATAGCCGTAGCGCAAATGGAATCGAAAACGTTTTGCAACAATTCTGCATTCAGCCAAAAACCAAGTATTCTAAATTTAGGAAGTGAAAATATTCAATCCTTGAAAGTTGAATTCATCCGTAATGGCGAGGTCAAAGTAATAGATCACAACCAAGATGTGCCTGTTTTTAAGGAATTGAGTTTGCCGATACCTACCATCAATCAATTTAGTGAAACCACTTTATTTGAAGTCAATGTTTCCGAGATAAACGGAGCTGTATTGCCAGTAAACGAGCGGTTATCTTTTTCCTGTACATATTTGAGACCTATTGTTGAAGAAACAACGTACAGAATAAAATTCACAACGGATTTTTATCCTGGCGAAACAACTTGGGAATTGAAAGACAACAAACAACGATCAATTTTTAAGAAAACCTACACGGCTGGATCAGGACAATTTGGAAGTGGTGGCCCGGATGCTTATAAAACATTTACGCATGATATCACTTTGCCAGATACGGATATTACTTGTTTGACTATGACAATCTCAGACACAGGACAGGACGGATTGAGATCATTTAATCCAGCAACCAACCCTATTCCAGGTGTGGAAATCGAAAAAATGGATGGAACAATCATCAAACCAAAAATGGTGTCAGACTATGATTTCACTACACTTAAGACTGTCTTATCAAGATTTTTATTGTCTTCTAGTGTGAATGAGGAAGTGGCAGACCAATTTTTTGTTTATCCAAATCCTGCATCAGATATCATCAACATAAGTAGCCGAATTGAAGACATTTTGGATTATAAAATTTATGTCACAGACATGTTGGGTAGACAAGTTTCTTCCACACTGTCTAACGTTACTTTTGTAGACATTCAAGCTTATTCTCCAGGGGTATACTTTTTAAATGTTTTAACTGAAAATGGTAGTGCAACTTTCAAATTTGTTAAACAATAAACTACTTTTTTTTGAAAATAATATAAAAACCATCCGTCATCTTACGGGTGGTTTTTTTATATATAGTTTCTAGATAATCAAAGAATTTTGACTGTTACGACACCATCATTAGCTGATGTATTTATCCTTCTTAATCCGAATGCAGGGAATAGAAGCGTATCTTGGATAATAGAACAAATAAAAAAGGATTTTCCTCAATTGGCTTATTCTGTTAGTGAAAGTGAAGAAGATGCCAAAGTTATTTTAGGTTCAAAAATCGAAGAGTACAAAATATTTATCATCGTAGGAGGTGATGGAACCATAAATCAAGCACTGCCTTTTTTTGTAGGTAAATTGGATAAAATTATGTGTGTACTGCCCGTTGGCTCTGGTAATGGTTTTGCAAGAGAAATGGGATTTATTAATGATTTGCAGGATTTAGTTGGCGACATATTGAAAGGAGCGTTTTTAAAACTGGATGTTGGATGTCTTAATGATCGGTTTTTTGTGAACGTTGCTGGAATTGGTTTTGACGGATATGTTGCCGATGCATTTAAACATCAAAAAAGAAGAGGGCTGTACAAATACATATGGTTGACTATCAAATCAATATTAAAATTTAGACCTTTTAAAGCCACGATTCAGTACGGGGATCAAACTTTTTATGGAGTGTATACGACCATCACTATGGCCAATAGCCGCCAGTTTGGTAATAATGCCTTAATAGCACCTTTAGCTAAATTGGACGATGGTAAAATCGATTTGGTTTTAATTAGACCTTTTCCTATTTATTATTATCTCTTGTTTTTTTACAAAATGTTTGCTGGAAGCCTTCGAAGCACAAAGTTTATACATTATAGTCAAACAAATGATGTGGTGCATATTCAAGCGGAATATGCCTATGCACATATTGACGGGGAACCCTTTGTGAGTGATGGGAATTTGATAATGAAAGTTCTACCACAAGCTATAAGTGTTTTGAAAACGAAACACTATTCGAAGTACGCAGATCATTAAATTTGTTATGGAAAATTTGTCATACCCTATAGGAAAATTTATTTACCCAAATCAAGCTTCTTCCGAACAGATTAAACAAAATATTTCGGTTATTTCCAATTTTCCCGAAAGGTTAAAAAGAGAAGTTTCGTCATTGGATGACGAAAAACTCGACACTAAATACAGACCTGAAGGATGGACCATTCGGCAAGTAGTACATCACTGTGCTGATAGTCATATGCAGTGTATATCGAGGATCAAAATGGCTTTGACAGAAGGAAATCCGGTAATAAAACCATATTTTGAAGATCGGTGGGCTGAGCTTGAGGACAGTCAAAATTTTTCCATAAAACCTTCATTACAAATTTTGGAGGGTGTACACGAAAGATGGGTAATACTGTTAGAGTCCTTGACTGATGAAACAATCCAAAGGACGTATTTTCACCCCGGCGAACATAGAAGTATTACTATCCTCGAGTCTATTTTTCTATATAGTTGGCACTGTAATCACCACCTAGCTCATATAACTGAATTGAAAAAACGTAAGGACTGGACTTAATAATATTAGGTTTCAAACCACCAAAAGTTATAGTGTCAATGTAATTATTGAGCATTTTGAAACCATTCTCTTGCATTGACAAATGCTTGTAACCAAGGGCTTACCTCGTCAAACTTTCCTTTCGATTTTTTTGGATAGTTAGCCCAGTTCCACGGGAATATTGATCTTTCAATATGGGGCATCATCACAAGATGTCTGCCGTCCTGATTACACAACATAGCTGTATTATAATCTGATCCATTAGGATTGGCAGGATAACTATTAGCTACAAAAGTTGACACGATGTGATAATCGGAAGCATCTTTTGGAAGTAAAAATTTTCCTTCACCATGTGAAATCCAAACACCTAGTTGTGCGCCAGCCAAATTTTTCATCATCACCGAATGATTGTTTAGTACTACGACATTTAAAAAATTACTTTCGTGTTTTTGGCTATCATTCCATAACATTTTTGGTGGTGAATCTTGCTCGGGATATATTAAATTTAGTTCCACAAACAATTGACAACCATTACAAATTCCTATGGACAATGTATCTTGACGATTAAAAAAGTTTTGAATGGCCTTTTTTGCTCGATTATTGTATTTTAAAGCGCCAGCCCAGCCCTTGGCTGAACCAAGTACATCTGAATTAGAAAACCCACCTACTGCACCTAAAAACTGAATATCCTCTAAATTCTCTCTGCCGCTTATCAAATCAGTCGTATGTATGTCTTTTACCTGAAAACCAGCCATAAAAAGTGCATTGGCTAGTTCGCGTTCCGAATTACTTCCTTTTTCCCTTAAAACGGCAGCGACAGGTTTTTTAACTGGAAGTGTTGGTTTTTTACCATTAAAATAGGGAGGAAATTGAAAAGTAAGTGGATTCGAATCAAAGCTTTGGAATCTTTCTTCTGCTTTATCAGGTCTGGTTTGTTTTTGATCTAAAAGATACGACGTTTTGAACCAAGTTTTGCGCAATTCTTTTTGGGAAAATTCCCAATTACGATCACTTTGGTGGATTGAAATTATATTCGATGGATTAGGTTTAGCAACCTTGACAAATTGAATATTTTTTTTGGACAAATAAGCTTCAACTTCAAGAGGAGCTTGAATTAAAACCCCATTGTTTTCTGCGAATAAAAAGGGGATTAGGTTGGTATCCTTTGGTACAAAAATGTCTAGGCCAGTTATATTCGAACTAAAAGTCATTTCACAAAGGCTGGTAATCAAACCACCACTTCCAATATCGTGACCTGCTGATATTAGGTCATTTTTTATACATTCCTGAATGGCTTCAAAACAAGTTTTGACATATTCGGCACTTTGTGGAAATGAGGCCGTTTTTCCAACAGTATTTCGCGTTTGTGCAAAAGCGGAACCACCTAGGTTTGGTTGGTCTAAAGTCCAATCTATGAAGTAAACAAATTCTTCCGTATTGTCTAAATTGGGCTCCACAACCCTAAAAATATCATTGCATTCAGCAGTAGCAGAAATGATAACCGTTCCTGGCGAAACCACTTCCAAACCGTCTGAGTATTTTTGTTTCATGGAGAGACTGTCTTTTCCTGTGGGAATATTTATACCTAGGGAGATAGCAAAATCGCTACAAGCTTTTACAGCTTCGTACAATCTTTGATCTTCTCCAGGGTTTTTGCATGGCCACATCCAATTGGCTGACAATGAAACTCCTTTTAATCCGTGGGTAAGAGGTGCCCAGACTATATTAGTTAAGGATTCTGTGATGGAACAAATACTTCCTGCGGTTGGATTTATAAGACCAACAATTGGAGCATGTCCTACGGAGGTGGCTATGCCAAAATTACTGTCAAAGTCTAGGGTCATGACGCCACAATTGTTAAGTGGAAGTTGATAAATCCCAGTACATTGTTGTTTGGCGACCCGGCCTCCTACGCAGCGATCCACCTTATTGGTTAACCAGTCTTTACAGGCGACAGACTCCAACTGGAGTACATCGTTAAGGTATTGTTCAAGTTGGGTTTCTTCGTATGAAATATCTTTAAAAGATGCTTGTTGTCTGTTGTCAGACATGGTTAATTTAGGCGAACTACCAAAAAAATCGGAAAGTGCTAGGTCGATTGGTTTTTCCTTAGTTTTTTCAGAATAAAAGCTAAAATGTTGATCACCTGTGACTTCACCAACTACATAAATTGGGGCTCTTTCCCGGTCGGCTATTCTTTGTAATAAAGGCAAATCATCAGGTGAAATAACCAATCCCATACGCTCTTGAGATTCATTGCCTACCAATTCTTTGAAAGAAAGTGTAGGGTCTCCAACAGGCAGTTTATCTAGATTAATTTTCCCACCTGTGGTTTCGACCAACTCTGAAAAACAATTTAAATGTCCACCTGCACCATGATCGTGGATGGACACGATACTGTTTTCTGTACCTTCAACCATAGCCCTAATTGTATTGGCCACCCTTTTTTGCATCTCTGGATTCGATCTTTGAATGGCATTCAATTCGATGGCAGAACTAAAATCTCCAGTATCTGCAGAAGATACGGCAGCACCACCCATTCCAATCCTATAATTATCCCCTCCTAAAAGCACAATTTTATCTCCTTTTTGAGGTTGCTTTTTTTGAGCTTGTTTTGCATTTGTGTAACCTATACCACCGGCTAACATGATCACTTTGTCAAAACCAAGGTTTTTACTTTCTTCAAAATATTCAAAAGTAAGTAGTGAACCACATATGAGAGGCTGACCAAATTTATTACCAAAATCACTGGCACCATTAGAGGCTTTAATCAGAATGTCTAACGGACTTTGATATAACCAAGGGCGTGGAGTATTTGATTTTTCCCAATTTTTTTGTTCGTCAAGTCTTGGATAAGACGTCATATAAACTGCAGTTCCTGCTAAGGGAATAGATCCTTGACCTCCAGCTAGACGATCCCGTATCTCTCCACCTGACCCTGTTGCTGCTCCATTGAATGGTTCCACAGTGGTAGGAAAATTGTGCGTTTCAGCCTTGAGAGAAATAACGGAAGAAATGGTATGTTTTTCATAAAATCCAGCAGTATCTGCCACATTTGGTGCAAATTGAACCATATCAGGACCTTCAATAAATGCTACGTTGTCCTTGTAGGCAGAAACAATAAAATTAGGATTTTCTTTAGAAGTAAGTTTGATAAGTTGAAACAGACTCATCGATTTTTTTTCTCCGTCAAGGATAAAAGAACCATTAAAAATTTTGTGACGACAATGTTCGGAGTTGACCTGAGAAAATCCAAAAATTTCGGAGTCAGTCAAGTTTCGACCCAAACGTTTTGAGACATCATATAGATAGTCAATTTCCTCAGTGTTTAAAGCTAAGCCTTCCAAAAGGTTATAGGCCGAAATATCATCAATTTTTTTAATTTTTTCAGCCTTTAGGGGTATTACAAAAAGATTTTGGTCTAATTGAGACAATTTTTGCATCAACATAGGATCAAAAGGTAGTGGATTGTCATGTCGAACAAATTTTTCAATCCTTTTAATGCCCTTGATACCCATATTAGCAGTGATTTCTACGGCATTGGTACTCCATGGAGTCACCATGGAAGGTCTTGGGCCTATAAAATTTCCTTCAAGTTTGACATTTCTTAGTGCAACTGCACCTCCTAACAGCCAGTTTAATTGCAATATGTCATCAGCTTTTATGTTGTGTTCGGATTCAACGGAATAAAAGTTTTCATTTTCTTGAAAAAAAGTAAGCATAAAGATAAAGGGTTGGATAAAAACACAAAATTACGTTTCTTCAAAAAATAACGCCCATGAAAAAGGGTAAATTTAAAAAAGTTGTAACATTGCATGATAAATTGCAAATTGATTTATGATTTTAGCCGTAGATATTGGGAATTCAAACATCGTTTTGTCCGCCTTCAATAATGGGCAATGGGGGCATACATTCAGGTATGAAACTAAGGGAATAAAGCAAGAAGTGTATTATGAAATAGCATTACGGCAGATATTGATGGAATGGAAAATAGTGACACAAGACATCAGAATCGGAGTCATTAGTAGTGTCGTGCCTGATTTGAATGAAGTAGTTCAGGAAGCCATTTTTTCTGTTTTAGGTTGTCCAACGCTAATCATAGGTCCAAGTGTTTATCAGAATTTGGATATGAATATTCCACATCCTTACGAAATTGGTGCCGATTTGGTAGCCAATGCTTATAGTGCTTTAGCACAATATGGTGATCAGTTGATTATTGCCGATTTTGGAACGGCTTTAAGTTTTGTCGTTGTTGATAAAAAGAGAGGTATAATAGGTGTCACTATTGCTCCAGGACTAAAAACGGCGGCCCAATCATTATCAGATCAAACAGCTCAATTACCAGTTGTACCTTTAGAATATCCAGCATCTGCTATGGGGAAAGATACCGTTTCCGCCATCCAAGCGGGAATTATGATTGGATACCTTGGATTGTTTAAAGAAATAGTTAATGCTATCAAGGATGAAGTGGGTTATAATTTCAAAGTTATCCTTACTGGGGGTCATTCTACGGTGGTCGAAAAACTGCACAATGAAGTAGATAATATAGACAAAATGTTAACTTTGGAAGGAATGAGGCTTATAGGTGAATATACCTATAAATATCACCCATCATTGTTTTCAAATAGGCCAAAAGTTTGAGATGGATCGTGGATATTATAAACAATATTTTAGCTTAGAAAGAAATCACTGGTGGTTTGTAGTTCGATCTTCTATCATCCACCAGTGTTTGGAGCAGCATTTACCTCGTGTAAAAAAATTAAAAATTCTTAATATTGGCGTGGCTACTGGAGCAACATCAGAAATGTTAGGTTCCTTTGGCCAAGTGATTTCTTCTGAATATGACCATGACACTTGTTTGTTTTTAAAAGAAACCTTACAAATAGATGTGGTGGAAGCTTCAGTCACTGATTTGCCCTTTAAGGATGGAGAATTTGATGTGGTGTGTGCCTTTGATGTCATTGAACATGTAGAAAATGACACGCTTGCTGTTAGTGAGATGAAAAGAGTTTGCAAAAAAGAAGGAACGATTGCGATCACTGTACCTGCTGACATGTCCTTATGGAGTCAACATGATGTAATTAACCACCATTTTCGGCGTTATACTATTGAAAGTATCCAAAAATTAATGGATGACCAAAAAATTAAACAATTATATTCGAGTCATTTTAATTCCATTTTATATTTTCCGATAAGGTTGGTTCGTTTTGTTAAAAATGTATGCTATAAAAACGAGAAGCCTAGTTCAGATTTTGATATAAACTTTCGATCTTGGATGAATTTAATTTTAAAAAAAATCTTCTCTATAGAAAAACTTTGGATGGGGAAAAGGTATGTCTCCAAAGGAGTTTCTATTATTTGGCTTGGGCAAAGGTTAAAATATGAATAGAAATATTTTTTAGTGAAAGTGGGCATTCAAAACATAACTTAAATGGTGGTTTTTGAATTATATAATACATTCAATAATAATATATTATATTTGCCACAAATCATTAGTACATGAAATCAAAACGCACATATTCCAAGTCATTAGATAAAAAAATAGCCGTACCCTATTGGGACATAAATGTTTTTTTTCAAAGGAAAAATGTCCAAATAATTGTATGTGTTTTATTGGCTATTTTGGCCATAACCCTGCGCTCCAGATTACTAGATATCCCCTTTGAAAGAGATGAAGGCGGATTCGCATATATGGGATATTCCTGGATCCATGGTACCCCTCTTTTTACGGATTATGTAGATGTTAAGCCGCCGATGATTTATATTTTGTATGGGATTTTTGCGAAATTGTTTGGCGAAAGTACAGCAGGAATCCATACGGGTTTATTGATTTTTAATATTGGTTTTGCCATTACGTTTTATTTATTTTTGAAAAAATATTACCATGCAGGCGTAGCGTTGATTGCGGTAATTTCTTATATTTTATTGTCTTCCATGAGCAATGTTTTTGGTTTTGCAGCCCACGCAACTCAATTATTGGTCTGGCCTGCAATGGCTGGAATTTGGTTGACAAGGCTAGGTGTAGATCAAAAAAACATGGTTAAAATAGGCGCTGGAGGTTTATTGTTAGGTCTTGCCTTTTTAATCAAACAACAAGCACTTGGGTTTATGTTGCTCGGAGGGTTTATGCTCTCTTTTCAAGCATTATATCCAGAAAAACGATGGTTGTATTGGTTGAAATCTGGTTTTATCCTTACTTTTTTTGCCGTTTTGCCTTATTTAATCTGCTTGGTTTGGTTTGCTATGACTGGTGCTTTGGAAAATTTTTGGTATTGGACTTTTGTTTGGCCAAGTCAATTTGCGGCAACACAAACAGGTAATATGGACATTTTTAAAATGATGTATGGTATGGTCACGAATAATGTAGAACCCGTTTGGTATCTAGGATTTTTAGGTGTTGTGTTGATATGGTTTTCTAAAGTTTCTTTTTCTGAAAAAGTATTCCCAACACTTTTAGCCCTATTTGGGTTTTTATCTTTGTCCATAGGATTTCATTATTATCCACATTATTTTGTTGTTTTCCTTCCCGCAATATGCCTTGGATTTGGACTTGTTTTTTATACATTGGGCCATTGGTTAAAAAAGATTGGAATATCCAATAGTATGTTAATTCCTTTATTGTGCTTAGTGGCTTTTATACCACTTTTGATGGCTTTTTCTCCAAGCAAAGACTATTATTTTAAAGAAAAGAAAAGCAATATACTACGACGAGTCTATGGCACAAATCCTTTTCAAGAAAGTTATATTATGGGTAACAAAATTCAAAAAATGAGTACCAAAGGGGATTCCATTCTTGTTCTTGGTTCCGAACCACAAATATTATTTTATTCCAAATTACCATCTATATCCGAACACATGCACTACTATCAACTTGTTGATGGTGGAAGTCAAAATGAAAAACTTCAACGTGATCTTATCAACCGTGGAGACAATAGTAAACCAAGGTTTGTTGTGTTTAGTCGAGTAGGTTATTCGTGGTTGAATACAAATCAGGACAGTGCGTTATTTACATGGATAAGTAAGTTTTTACAGCAAAATTATAAATTGATTGGAATGGCAAATATGAGCCCCCAAAAGCCAACGGAATATTTTTGGGATGATGAGGCAACCTATGAAAAAATGAGTGAAGAGAGTTTATTATTGTTTGAAAGAACGCCAAATTAAATGGAACAAATGATTCAAATAAGCTTGGTCATTCCTTTATATAATGAGGAAGAAAATATCGATAGTTTATATCGGAGGTGTACGGATGCACTTACTTCTTGGGCAACTTCTTATGAAGTCATTTGTGTCAACGACGGTAGTCAGGATAATACTTTGTCCTTACTTCGTAAAGTACATGATAATGATCCACGTTGGAAAGTTATTTCGCTCTCTCGAAATTTTGGCCACCAACAAGCTTATTTATGTGGCTTAAATAGAGCAAATGGACAATTTGTCTCTTTAATTGATGGTGATTTACAAGATCCGCCTGAGTTATTGGAAAATTTTTATAACACCATGATACTAAATAATTACGACGTTGTTTATGGTGTACGTCGTAAAAGAAAGGAGGGCTATTTTAAAAAATTACTGTACAAGGTATATTATCTAATTCTTAAAAAAATGGCCTCGATTGAAATCCCTTTAGATAGTGGTGATTTTTGTATGATGAAAAGAAATGTTGTCCAAAATATGCTTCAAATGAAGGAGCAAAGTTTATTTTTGCGGGGTATCAGAAGTTGGTTGGGATACAATCAGTATGGTTATGAATACGAACGAGATGCAAGACTAGTGGGAGAACCAAAATATACCTTTAAAAAACTATTACAACTAGCATACAATGGAATTTTTAGTTTTAGTCAGTTACCTATCAAAATATTAACAACCTTAGGTTTTTGGGTCGTCTCCATTTCCATATTGTATAGTATTTATGCCCTCTACATTAAAATCACCAATCCCGATGTTCCACAAGGATTTACTACTTTGGCCATTGCTATTCTATTGTTGGGAGGGATTCAATTATTGGCTTTGGGAATTATTGGAGAGTATGTATTGCGGATTTACGATGAAACAAGA
The DNA here is from genome assembly GCA_049290115.1 of Saprospiraceae bacterium. Classification (GTDB taxonomy): domain Bacteria; phylum Bacteroidota; class Bacteroidia; order Chitinophagales; family Saprospiraceae; genus OLB9. Next base: position 22,687 of record JBATMZ010000174.1, read on the forward strand.
AATAGACCCCACTATATTGAAAATGAGGTCTTATGGTAAGGAGGATTCATATAGTTTCGGGCTTCAAATTTTTATGAATCCCTTAAAACCATTAGTTTTGCACCTTCAAATTTAAAAATATGAATATTCGATTGGGTATTATTTTTGTGTTGTTTCCATTTTTTGCTTGGGGGCAAAATGAAGATAACGAAATGATGAGAAAGCTTCACGAGCATATTTTATCTGAAGGAAAATGTTACGAATGGCTTACTGAATTATGTTCAAGCTATCCTGGTAGATTGGCAGGATCGACTGCTGATTTAGGTGCTTCAAAATATACCCTTTCGATCTTGTCGTCCCTGGTTTTGGATTCAGCCTATCTCCAAGAATGCCAGACTATGTATTGGAATAGGGGAGATGTCGAACAAGCTTATCAAATTATGCCAGACGGTGACATGAAAGTATTGCAAGCTATCAGTCTTGGTATGGCAGGATCTACTTCTGAAGGCGGTTTGACGAATCAAGTGATTGAAGTGAAAAGTTTGGAAGCGCTAGATAAATTGCCCGATGAAGAGGTAGAAGGAAAAATTGTTTTTTTCAACAGGCCTATGGATCCTTCTTTTACGAATACATTTAGGGCATATGGCAGGGCAGTTGATCAAAGGGTTTATGGACCATCGAGGGCACAAAAAAAGGGGGCTGTAGCGGCGTTGGTGCGCTCTATGACTTTGCGATTAGATGACAACCCACATACAGGTGTTACCGTTTTTGATGAAGATCAGCCGAAAATTCCAGCATTTGGTTTGAGTACTAAAGATGCCAATGCACTTAGCGCAGCTATGAATGAGGCGGCCACTTTTGTTTATTTAAATACCAATTGTAAGATTGAAGGTTTAAAACCAACCTACAATGTTGTTGGTGAAATAAGGGGAACTGAGTTTCCAGACGAAATCATTTTGGTAGGTGGCCATTTAGATAGTTGGGATGTTGGACAAGGTGCCCACGATGACGGATCTGGCTGTGTTCAAGCGATGCAAGTGTTGGATGCTTTGATAAAATTGGATTATACACCCAAACGAACTATCCGTTGTGTTTTGTTTGCTAATGAGGAAAATGGATTAGCTGGAGGTTTGGAATACGCTAGATTATCCAATGAAAATGGAGAATTTCATTTAGCAGCTATCGAGTCCGATGCTGGCGGATTTACACCCACAGGCTTTAGCTTTGAAGCAGATACTTCGGTATTTAAACAATACTATAAAAAAGTGAACGATTGGCTCCCAGTTTTTGAAGGTTTTGGCTTACAATTTGAGATGGGTGGTTCTGGTGCTGATATTGGACCATTAAGATCTCAAAAGGGTTTGCTGATAGGGTTGAGACCAGATTCTCAAAAATATTTTGATTTTCACCATACCAAGGTAGACAATATTGATGCAGTACACGAAAGGGAATTAAAATTGGGTGCAGCCGCAATGGCTGGCTTAGTATATTTTATAGATAAATATGGCTTGATAGAGTCACAACCATAAATACATTATTGTGGAGTTAACAAATGAAATTCAAATAGGAGATTTAACGTTTGTAGAATTTATTTCTCAAGAAGAGATTTTACGAAAAGTAGAAGATATTGCCCATCAGATTTCTAAAGAACATCACGATAAAGTGCCCCTATTTTTGGTCATCATGAATGGGGCTTTTATGTTTGCTGCAGATCTCATCCGAAAACTTGATTTTCCTGCGGAACTAGTATTTATAAGGGTTAAGTCATATCATGGAACGGAGAGTACGGGTAACATTAAAATATTCATGCCTGAAGAGGTTACACTTGCCGGCAGACATGTCATTATTTTGGAAGATATTATTGACACAGGTAATTCCATGTCGTCACTATTACCAGCGCTTGAAAAAATGTCACCAGCATCTTTAACACTCACAGCCATTTTAGTGAAGCCCGAAGCACATCAACACGATATTCCAATCACATATCCTGGCTTTGAAATACCCAATAAATTTGTGGTTGGATACGGTTTGGATTACAATGGAATCGGTAGAAATTTGCCTGCCATTTATCAGTTAAAAAAGTAAATTATTGTATAGATTCTACTTTCATTGAATCAGGTGACCAAAAACAAAGGGTATTTTTTGTAATGGTTTTTTTTGTAGAATAATCTTTATTTAATTCAGAAAAAGGGATTAATTCCCCTCCCTTCATGAGGAATATAATTTCATCTTTTTGATGATTGTACTCTAAAAATGATTCACGGCCGTGCACATAAAAATATTGAATGTCTGATTCATTTATTTTCAGGTAGTTTAATATGTTTTTTTTGGCCTCGGGTATATCTGAAATAGGCCCTTTATCCGTAGTTAATATGATCTTAAAGAGGTTTCTGTTAATGACACTCGTACAAAGTAATTGTAAAATCTTATCACGATGGTTAATCCCTTGTTTCATGAGATACATAAAATCTACATCATCAAGGGACATATAAGCATGAATTAGATGATCCTCTGGATCGGATGAAGCTCCGAGTAAAATTTTTTTCAAATTTTCTGGAAAAGGAAATGGGTCATCCTCAAAGATTAAATCTTTAATCCTTTGAAACGTCGACACCAACATTTGTTCTGAAGCAATCGCTGCCTTATGAAGGTAAACCTGCCAATACATTAGTTTTCGAGCGACTAAAAACTTTTCTATAGAAAAAAGGCCATTTTCTTCAACAACTAATGTGTCGTCAACGACGTTTAGCATTTTTATAATGCGGTCATAACCAATTATACCTTCTGCAACACCAGAGAAAAAGCTGTCTCGGGTTAAATAATCCATTCTGTCCATATCCAGCTGCGAACTAACCAATTGGTTGAGAAATTTTCTTGGATATTCATTTTTGTAAATCAATTTAGCCAAACTAAAATCTTCATTCAGGTCAGATTCTATGATGTTCATGACTCGATACGAAATTTTTTCATGTGAAAGCGGCAAAATTTTTCCTTCAAGTGCATGAGAAAATGGGCCATGACCTATATCGTGCAATAAAATGGCAATACTCACTCCTTTCCATTCTTCAATTGAAATATAAACCCCTTTTCCCTTCAAACTGTGTAATGTCTGGGTAAGCAAATGTAGGGAGCCAATAGCGTGTTGAAACCTGGTATGCTGTGCTCCAGGATAGACATAATGCGACAAGGCGAGTTGTGAAATACGCCGCAACCTTTGAAAATAGGGATGATCAATAATTCTATACAAGACATCGTATTCAAAACTCATCATTCCGTATATCGGGTCGTTGAGCATTTTTTTCTTTACCATGCGATGTTTGATAAATTTAACATAATATTACATCTTACCATAGCAATAATTTAGCCAAAAAATGGTTTACTTTACACAAAACATAAACATGACAGATCAAATTAAAATTTTGTGGGCCGATGATGAAATTGATTTATTAAAACCACAATTATTTTTTTTAGAAAAAAAGGGATATAAAATTGTGACTGTAAGTAATGGCCATGATGCGATTGACATATTAGAAGAGGATGGTCAGTTTGATGTAGTTTTTTTGGATGAGAGTATGCCTGGGTTGTCTGGATTAGAGACTCTGTCTAGGATGAAAACCACCAACCCCACTTTACCTATTGTCATGATTACGAAAAATGAAGCAGAAAATATCATGGAAGAGGCTATTGGCTCACAGATAGACGATTATCTGATCAAGCCGGTGAATCCTAACCAAATTTTGCTTACGCTTAAAAAACTCATAGATAACAAAAGATTGGTCTCAGAAAAAACAGCTACAGACTATCGACAGGAGTTCAATCGTATTACCATGGATATATTATCCGGGCCAAATTATTCCGAATGGGTTGATATTTATAAAAAAATTGTATCGTGGGAATTAAAGCTCGACGATAGTCAGAATCCTGAAATGAAGGAGATTTTAATCATGCAAAAAAGTGAAGCCAATAAAGAGTTTTCTAAGTTTATAGTTAAAAATTATGAATCGTGGATGAAACAAAAAAATGGTCCTCTTCAGTCTCATGATTTGATGCGAAATAAAGTTTTCCCTACAGTAGCCTCGGGGAAAAAAGTGGTATTTTTACTATTGGACAATCTTCGCTTTGATCAATGGAAAATCATCGAACCTATCATTTCTGAACTATACCGAATTGAAGAGGAAGATTATTTTTACTCCATATTACCTACAGCGACCCAATATAGCAGAAATGCAATATTTGCAGGAATGTTGCCTTCAGAAATTCAGGCAAAATTTCCAGATGACTGGTTATTAGATTTTGAAGAAGGAAGTAAAAATGCGAGTGAGGATAAATTTTTATACCACCAGATTCAAAGGTTTGTTCAAAAGGATATTAAAGCAGATTATGTAAAAGTTACCAATGTTTCGGCGGCGAGACAATTACTTGACAATGCCTTAAATTACCTCAACAATGACGTTACAGCTATCGTATATAATTTTATTGATATGTTGTCACATGCGAGAACAGAAATGGAAGTGCTCAAAGAACTTGCCGGAGATGAAAAAGCATATCGATCACTTACAAAATCGTGGTTTATCAATTCACCATTATGGGCTACACTTCAAAAAATGGCAGAGCGGGATATTACCTTATTTGTCACAACGGATCATGGTACTATTAGAGTAAATAATTCTTCTAAAGTATTGGCAGATCGGGAGACAACAACAAATCTACGATACAAAGTTGGTAAAAACCTACAATACGATAAACGAGATGTACTTGAGGTTAAAAACCCTACGGACGTTGGATTGCCTAAACCTAATATGAGTAGCACCTACATTTTTGCAAAGGAAGATGTATTTTTCTTATATCCGAATAATTACGGTTATTACAACAATTTTTTCAAAGACACCTTTCAACATGGTGGTATTTCCCTTGAAGAAATGATTTGCCCAGTAATTAAATTGGTGCCTAGGTAAGACCCATTATTGTCTGAAAAACATAAACAATAGTTTCTTTAATAATGGATGGTTTTATGTTAAATTCCATAGAAGCTTACCCACCCGATTGATTGATTCTATCCATTTCATCATCCAAAGCACTTTTAGATTTTTTCTTTAATTTTAATTGTTGATTTCCAAATTTGTAAACCATACTCAGCCCAAATCGTCGGTTGTCAAAAGTACGTATACCATCGATGATTAAACCGCCGTATTCACCTCTGTAAAAGTAGTCACTGTCTGTCCTAAAAACGTCAGTACCCGTAAAAACAACCATTAATTTTTTATCTAGAAATTCCTTACGGATACCAAAGCCTAAATTATGATTGCCTTGGACAACAATCGAACCCCGCCAAATCCAATTACTACCTAAATAGTAACTTAGGTCCATTGTAATACCAAATGGAAGTTTTAAGTGATTTTGTATTCTAAAATCATAGGTGGTAATGGCGAGGTCGATTACTGTTCCTTCGAGATTACCCTCATAAGTGCGGTAAGAACCATTGACAAAACTTACAAGTTCCCAGTAAGGAGTGACCTCTAATGGATAACTTAAAGACAATCCTATATTGGTTGATTTTTCCATATTCCTAGGAATAATAAGGTTTCCTTTATCTCCATCAATTTCCAGAATGGTGGCAAAAAAATCTCGGGTAATACTGTACAAACTTGTGAAAGTTAGTTTTTGTTTATAAGCATAAGAAAGCTGGTAGTTCATAATATAATTTGGCGTAAGAAAAGGATTTCCTTTCCATCTAACCAACTGGCTAACAGGTGATTCAAAAGGATTTAAATCCTGATAGTTTGGACGTGTTATCCTTCGACCAATACCAAGACTAAAGGAGTGATTTTTCTGATTATTAAAGGCTAAGCTCACATTAGGAAAAAAATCTGTATATTTTCTAACGACATCTTTGTCAAATATGGGTTGATCTGTATTTAGGACTCCCCTTGAAAAAGTAGTTTCCATCCTTATCCCCGCATTTAGGGTTAGAATATCATCAATTTTCCACATAAAAATGCCATACAAGGCAGCCACATCTTCTGAATAGGAAAAATCATTACTTCTTTCCACATCAAGAAACTTAACACCACTTTCTACGTCAAAATAATCAAATTGATTATTGGTTTGGATATGGGCATATTTTCCACCAAGGGAAAGTTGAATATTCTCCAATGTTTTTTCGTAATCAGTCTTAAAAGACCAAAGCCCAATCGACGTTTTTGCATCAAAGGCCTTATCATCAACTTCGAGTATTGAAGTACCGTCGTCTTCGAATATTGTGTTCGGCTGATTATTTGCTCTGGAGTTAGAAAACTGCCCAAAACTTACATCAGAACTTAAAAAAGATTTTTCATTTTGTTGAAACTTATGGTTTAAGTTTAGATTATGGTTTCTTGACGGACTAAGTTGAAAAGCTCCAGACTTCAATATTTGCCTAGGCTGTGAAGTGGTGAGATGATCAATAGTTGTTGTACTATTTAATTGGTTGTCACTTTGGTTTAAAACACTTCTTGCCGAAAAGTTTAGGGTGTTTTTTTGATTTAGTTGTGCATCAATACCCAATCCAATATTCATACCTTGGCGGTCTTTTACTTCAAATGATTTTTGATCTAAGAAAAAACCACTTTGATCTTTGGTATCAATAAAATCATCTTGGTTAGTATCATCAGAAGCGGTAATATCGAAAGAAGAATTAATCTTCTTTAAACCTAGGTTAAATGAAAGACCTGCACTTTTTCTGTAGTATTTCCCCTTATTTATGTTGGTGTTTATATTACTGTTAAATCCTTGGGTTACATTTTTTTTCAGTCGAATATTGATGATTCCAGCATTACCTTCTGCTTCATAACGAGCGGAGGGATTAGCTATGATTTCAATGGCTTCAATATTATCCGCAGTCATATTTTGTAGTAGTATGGTAAGATCATTTCCAGACAGTCTTGAAGGATTTCCATTAATATAAATTAAAACACCAGGCTTGCCTTGTAAGGAAATATTATTGTCCATATCAATAGTGACTCCGGGTGCTTTTCTTAATAAATCAAGGCCATTACTTCCTGCCGCAGATGGACTGGCAGAAACATTAAATACTATTTTATCAGCTTGTAATTCAATTAATTTTTTTCGCCCAGTAATAACTAATTCGTCGAGGTTGACAGTAGCCTTTTTCAAAACAATCTCGTTAAAATTCTTTATTTTATTGTTTTGAAGCTCTATCGAATTGCTTGAAAAAGATTCATATTCCAAATGATCAATGGTAATAAAATAAATGTCAGTTCTATTGATAGGAAGCACATAATATCCATCTTCGTCGCTTAATTCGACTTGTGCGATGGTTGAATCGGTGTTCATAAGGGCAATTGACCCGAACATGACAGGTTCATTTAATTCATTGATGATTCTACCTTTTAGCTCACCTATGGAAGTTTTTATATTGTTTTGACCAAAACCATTTTGGAAGGCTAAAACTAATACGGCCAAGATAAAGGTTTTATAATATAAACTCCACCGTAAAAACCAACTAAGTCTTAATGAATAGGAATAGGTTTTTTCAAAAAGTATATAGGTAGAATTGGCAAACAAAATAATTAAAATTTAAGGGTAAGATGGTGCCTCCAAATGCAAAGCAATCATCCATAAAATGAAATGACAAAATTGTAGAAGATATTTCAACACAAATATAACTTTATAAGATAATTTGCTTAATAAATAGATTAAAAATAAATTTAGTCCAAGTATTAAAATTGAATTTAGTGAATGATCATAAGGCAAAACTTATTGCTATTTGCACACTTTTCAAAGGGTAGAATCCTTGGCATTTAATTTTTTATTCATCCATATTCCCGACATTCCTGAAAATATATCAATCATTACATGGATAGTGACAACAGCAATTAAAGATTTCGAATGAACATAAATCAGTCCGAAGAGCATTGCGATAACAAATATTTTTACTACGGCAATCCATCCTTGATACAAGTGACCCAAACTAAAACCTATGGCTGTAATCCCTATTGCTAAATATGGGCCCCAAACAATATCTGGAAAAAAAGTAAGCAAATATTGATATAAATACGCCCTGAATATGATTTCCTCTCCAATTCCGGCCATAATGGCTAGTGGAATAAAGGATATATATTCATTCCACGTAAGTGGGATTATGTCCTTCATTCGTTCAAAATATGATATGGAGGTTTTTTGACTTTTGAGGGTAAAGAGTCCATCAAATAAATAAAAAAGAACCAATAAAATCATGGCAACCAGCGCAATAAAGCTTTTTTCCATTTTGGCAATTCCCAACATTTCCCAATCATTTTTTCCAGCATTCCACGCAGTTAGACATATTAACATGCCTATGAGTAGAAGGAAAAAGTTATTGTAATACAATTGTTTTTTTGAAGGAATTTCTAAGGCAAGTCCTTCTTCGTCCTGATGTAATTTTGATTGAAAACTCATCCAGGGTAAAATAATCCCTATGAATGCAAACAAAACGTGGTCAAACCAATGTGTAGACATCATAAAGAGAAAATATTAAACTTTGTCAATTTCTAATGGAAACCATAATTTCTCTTTTTCTCCTGGTTCGCCATGATAATTTATCGTGATTTCTTGTCCAGCCAAGATATCGCAAATGGCAGTAATTTCGATCGAATCATTTTCGAAATCCAAAAGAAAATTGGCATTTGGGTGAACTGCATGGTTGTACAAACTACCAAATCCTAGGGCAATGGCACAGGCATCCATATTTTCACCCCAAACAAAATAATAATCGTGTAAAGTAGTCTTATGCACCAAGGGCAATTCACAAGAGGGTATAGATATTATAGGGCAAATTTCTATCATATCACCTTCATGTATATCCACTGCTGTCAATACACCTCTTCCTTTGTCTTTAATATCAATAACATATAATCCTGGAATTTGAAACATGTTATTGTTTTTTAATTAAATACACGCCTACTAGGATTAGCGCCATCGAAATAATATGCATAAGGCCAATGATTTCATGATCTACCAAACCCCATGCAAGAGCAACAATTGGCATAAAATAGGTAACCGAACTACCAAATATGGCATTGGTTTTTTGTACTAGATAATAAAACAAAACACTAGCGATTACCGTTCCAAACAAGGATAATGCAGTTACTGCCAATAAAGAATAAACGGCATTTTCGTCCGTTTGTAAGACAAGGACAAAGTCTGTAGTTAAAAGATAGACCAAGGCTGGAATTCCTATTGAAAAAAAGGAAACAGCGCTGATGATGACAGGTTTGGTTTTCTTAAAAAAATGCTGAACCATATTAACACTAAAACCGTAACACATCGTGGCAAAAACTATCAATAAACCATAAGAAAAATTCTGAGACATGTTGGCATCACCACCTTTCCACAACAAGGAAGCGGCACCTATAAAACCAATCAAGACACCTATCATCTTGTGTTTGGTAAAACCGGTACTAAAAAAAAGGCCGCCAAGAATCAATGTCCAAATTGGGGTCATGCTGTTTAAGACGCCTGCAATAGAACTACTCACTTTAGTTTGGGCCATAAAAAATAGAAAGGCTGGAATACCACTACCAGTAAGTCCAACTATAAAAAAAGTACCTATTCTATTCCAGGGTATTTCTTTTTTGTAGTATAGAATTACGGGCGTAAAGGCTAGAGAGGAGATGCCTAATCGTAGACAGCCAAGCTGAACGGGTGTAAAGGCTATCAGTGATTTTTTGATGAGAATAAAAGAACATCCCCAAATAAGGCTCAGAATAATGAGTAAAAACCAGGCTGTATTATCGATTTTATTTTCAGTCATATAAAAACTTGGTCAAAGAAACATACATTTTAAAATTTATTCCACTTTTCATCATTTTATTATTTATTATATCCAATAGATTGAGCCTTACAGGCCTAAATATTTAGAATAAAAACATTGATTAAAATCAGGACTGTTTTTCTAATTTTTCTTTAATAAATATTTTGTGAACATGGTAAAATGTTTTACCTTTTCGTCTGATAGGTTCGATTTGACGATCGAATACATATATTCATTAAAATAAACCATCATGAGTGTAGATACCAAAAACATTAGAAATGTAGTTTTGTTGGGCCATTCCGGCTCCGGTAAGACAAGTTTTGCTGAAACAATGCTTTTTGAATCCGGAGCCATTTCCAGAATGGGGAATGTTCAAAGTGGAAATACGATGTCCGATTTCACTAGCATTGAGCAAGAAAGAGGAAACTCTCTTTTTAGTACTTTAATGCACGTTAAATGGAGGGACTCTAAAATTAATATTATTGACACACCGGGTTTTGACGATTTTATTGGAGAGGTTGTTTGTTCGCTGAAAGTAGCAGATACAGCCCTTATCTTGGTCAATGCTGCCCACGGTGTTGAAGTAGGAACTGAAATTATTTGGGAATATGTGCAGAAGTTTCAAACGCCTTCGATTTTTGTGATTAATCAAATGGACCACGATAAGGCTGACTTTGATGTTTCCTTAGAACAAATTCAATCTAGATTTGGAAGTAATGCACTATTATTCCAATATCCATATAATTCAGGTGCTGGATTTAACAGTATCATCGATGCGTTGCGAATGGTGATGTATGTTTTTGACCCTCAAGGGGGAAAACCTAATAAAGTTGATATTCCTGAAGCAGAAAAAGCTAGAGCTGCTGCTCTACATAATGCTATTGTTGAGGCTGCTGCCGAAAATGATGAAGGCCTCATGGATAAATATTTTGAGTCTGGTACACTAAGTGAAGAAGAACTCACGAAAGGATTAAATATTGCTTTAGCCAACCATCAAATTTTCCCTATTTTTTGTGCATCAGCTCAGAATAATATGGGAAGTGGAAGGATTATGGGATTTATCAACGATATAGCTCCTTCGCCAGCTGACAGGCCGGCAGCCAAATTAGAAAATGGAAAAATATTAAGCTGTGATGCTAAGGGACCTGCAGTGCTTTTTATCTATAAAACGATGTCAGAGCCACAAGTAGGACTAGTAAGTTATTTTAAGGTATGTTCTGGAACCGTAAGATCTGGTGATGATTTAGTAAACCTTAAAAATAATACTTCTGAGAGGATCAGTGGCGTATATGAGGCCAATGGTAAGGTGCGAAATACCATTGATTTTCTTCAGGCTGGAGATATTGGCGTGACATTAAAATTGAAGTCTTCTCATACCAATAATTCCTTGGCCGGTAAAGGTTTCGCAGTGCCTATAGATCCTATACATTTTCCAGAGCCACGAATTCGAACAGCCGTAGTACCACCAAGTAAAAATGATATGGAAAAACTGATCAAGGCTTTACATCAAATTGAAGAAGAAGATCCTACGCTAATATTGGAACAATCTCCAACACTAAAACAAACGATTTTACACGGTCAGGGCCAATTACACCTTGACTTAATTAAATATAGAATTGAAAAGGTGAATGGAGTTCATATGGATTTTGAAGAACCAAGAATTCCATATAGAGAAACCATCACCAAAATGGCCAATGAGGCATACAGACATAAAAAACAAAGTGGAGGTGCTGGTCAGTTTGGAGAAGTCCACATGAGAATTGAACCTTATTACGAAGGAATGCCTGACCCAAGTGGTTTGTCCGTAAGGAATGTGGATATAGAAGAACTCGAATGGGGAGGAAAATTGGCCTTTTATTGGTGCGTCGTCGGTGGTACGATTGATGCAAAATATTCTAGTGCCATTAAAAAAGGTATCATGCAAAAAATGGTCGAAGGACCGTTAACTGGCTCAAATTGTCAGGATATTAGAGTTTGTGTATATGAGGGTAAGATGCACTCGGTGGATTCAAATGATATGGCTTTCATGTTGGCTTCCATAGGAGCCTTCAGAGCGGCTTTTAAAAATGCACAGCCTCAAATCCTCGAACCAATCTACGATGTTGAGATAACATGCCCAGAATCGGCCATGGGCGACATTATGGGCGACTTACAAACAAGACGAGCTATCATCATGGGAATGGACTCAGACGGCCATTATCAAAAAATAAAGGCGAGGGTTCCTCTGGCAGAAACCTATCAATATTCTTCAAAATTGCGTTCTATCTCTCAAGGTAGGGCAAATTTTACCATGCGTTTTGCAGAATATGTGGCGGTACCGATGGATATCCAACAGAGATTGATTGATGCACATAAAGAAGAAGAGGAAGAAGCACATAGTTAATAACGGCCAACATTTTTTAAGCTGTTACATTGGATAAATTTAGACTAAATGTAGGTTGAATCTTGTCGACCTACATTTTTTTTATCGAGTCGGGATATTTTATTTGTTGTAAGAACAAACCAATGGCTGGAACACTCCACTGTCTAGGCAATCTGATTTTATTTTCCAATGAATGTTGCACCGTCGCTAAGGTTAGTTTGCCGCGATCCACTTCTAAACACATACCTACAATCAAGCGAACCATTCCTCTGAGAAATCGATCAGCGGTGATGTGAAACTCATATTTGTCTTCCTCAATTTGTACCCAATAGGCAGATTCTATTTTACAAAGCGTTGTTTTGACGTCGACTCTTGTTTTACAAAAGGTAAAAAAGTCCGAATAATTCAGTAAAATTTGTGCGGCTGCATTTAGGTTTGCTAAGTCTGGTTTTTTATAAAAATAATGAAATGATAGTTCTGGGAATGGTGTTTTTTCCAGGTGAATTTTATAAACATAAGATCTTGAGACTGCATCAAATCGAGCGTGACTAGCTGCTTCACTTTCGAAAATATGATGAATAACTATATCTAGAGGAAGTAACTTATTACATTTGTCAATAAAAATTTTTGTGTCTAGCTGCGAAGAGCTGTCTACATGAGCCATAAAATGTTTGGCATGAACACCAGCATCTGTTCTTCCACAACCTACAATGTTATGTTTTTCTCTTGTAAGTGTAAAAAGTGTTTCTTCAATAATTTGTTGAATGCAACGAGAATTTGACTGCTTTTTTTGTGATTGCCAACCATTATATTGGTTTCCACAATACGATAAGTCTATAAAAAATCGCATACAATCCGACCTTAAGCCGCCATTAATTTTTGTTTGGAGGTCTTCTTAATTTTGTCCTCGGCATACGATAAATCTACAATAAATTCTGTCACATCAGTTTTAGAAGGTAATTCAAACATGGCATCCGTGAGAATAGATTCGCAAAGCGATCGAAGCCCTCTTGCCCCTAATTTGTACTCCAAAGCTTTTTGTGCAATATAATCAATCACTTCCTCGGTAAGTTCTAGTTTTATTCCTTCCAATTCGAACAATTTTTCGTATTGTTTAATCAAAGCATTTTTAGGTTTAGTGAGAATAGCAATTAAGGTCTCTTTATCCAAAGGTTCGAGGAAAGTCAAAACAGGAAGTCGCCCAATCAATTCAGGGATCAAACCAAAACTCTTTAAGTCTTGATGTGTCACGTATTGCATGATATTTTCTCTATCTATAATTTCAGTTTCATCCGTATTATAGCCAATGACTTGTGTGTTTAATCGTTTGGCGATAAGTTTTTCGATGCCCGAAAAAGCGCCACCACAAATAAACAGTATGTTCGATGTGTTGACTTTAACCATTTTTTGTTCTGGATGTTTCCTGCCTCCTTGAGGGGGGACATTGACTTCTGTTCCCTCGAGCATTTTGAGTAGGGCTTGTTGAACTCCTTCTCCAGACACATCTCTTGTAATCGATGGGTTGTCGTTTTTACGAGCTATTTTATCAATTTCATCTATATAAACGATGCCTTTTTCTGCTGCCTCCACATTATAGTCACAAGCTTGTAATAATCGGCTGAGCATACTCTCTACATCTTCACCTACATATCCAGCTTCCGTAAATACAGTAGCATCTACTATGGCAAAAGGAACATCTAAAAACCTAGCAATAGTTTTTGCCAGAAGTGTTTTACCTGTTCCCGTTTCTCCAACCAAAATGATGTTCGATTTTTCAATTTCTACCTCATCTTCCATATTGGAATTTAACCTTTTATAATGGTTGTAAACGGCGACAGAAAGGTATTTTTTAGCTTCGTTTTGCCCTATGATGTATTGGTCTAAAAATAATTTGATTTCCTGCGGTGTGATGGAGGACGGTAAAAGAAATGAATTATTTGACTTCAGAGAAGGTTTCGTTTTCAATTCTTCATTGATGATTTCGAAAGCTTGTTCTACACAAGTTTCGCAAATATGTCCATCAATCCCTGCAATCAACATGAGGGCGTCTCTTTTATCTTTTCCGCAAAAAGAGCATTTTATATTTTCTTTATATTTTGACATTGGAAAAAATTAAAAGGTGTTGAAACTAGGATTTCTTTTTATTCAATTCTCGGTCGAGTACTTCATCTACTAATCCATATTCTTTGGCTTCTTTGGCAGTCATCCATTTATCTCTATCGGAATCTTTGGTGATCAATTTCACATCTTTTCCAGTGTGTTGTGCCAAGATGTGGTAAAGTTCGTCTCTTAATTGTTTGATTAGGTTATATGAAATTTCCATATCTGAAAATTGTCCCTGCATACCCCCTGATGGTTGATGAATCATCACCCTTGAATGTTTTAGACAGGTTCGTTTGCCTGTTTTTCCTGCTGCTAAAAGCACGGCGCCCATTGAAGCCGCCAAACCAGTACATATAGTTGAAACATCTGGGGCTACATATTGCATGGTGTCATAAATACCCATACCCGAGATGACGCTTCCACCAGGGCTATTGATAAACATTTGAATATCTCTTTTTGGATCAGTAGATTCAAGGAACAATAACTGAGCTTGAACCACATTGGCAACATAGTCATTGACGGGCACGCCTAAAAAGATAATTCTATCCATCATTAATCTCGAAAATACGTCCATGCCGACAATATTCATCGGTCTTTCTTCGATTACTTGAGGTGTAAATCCTTGAATATTAGGTGCTGATGCTTCCATGTATTTTTCAAGGTGCATACTACTCATGCCCAAGTGTTGGACAGCATATTTTTTAAATTCTTCTTGTGAAAACATTCTATCAGATTTTTGTATAGTAACAAAAAAATAATAAAATAGTTATTCAGGTTGTGGCATGGAATCTATTTTTTTCCTGAAATCGGAAGATGATATAGATATAGGGTTTTTTTGAACTATTTTCGAAATGGAAGCAAATAATTTACTGACTTTGATTTCATCTTCTGCTCGTTCTACGGAGTTTTTGTTCTTCATTTGTTTTTCTACGAAATCAAACATGACAGAATAATCCATATTTGGATAGTATCTAAAATAGCTCATAACTTGGTTGAAAAAATAATTTTTTACTTCTCCTTCGTTGACGGTTATTTCGTGCTTCGCCAATAAATCTTCTTTGATGATCATCCATTTAGTACCTTCTAAAGCTTTATCTAAAGACTCGTCGTCAATATCAACCTCTTTATTTTTTTCGTTCATCTCTAAGAGTCTTTTATAAAACGCCCTAGAGATTTCGAGGTTGGTATCTTTTTTTATTTTTTCAAAAATCTTTCTTTCTAAAAGACTATTAGCATTTTTAGTATAGGAATCTTTGAGTTCGCTGTGAATTTGATCTCTTAAATCTTGTTCGCTTTTTATTTTTTCATCGCCCAATTCCTCAAAAAATGTTTCTGTCATTTCAGCTAGAGCCTGACGTTTGATTTTGTGTACTTTACCCGTAAACATATCGCCAATTTCTACTTCTTTATCAGCTTCAGTCCGGTTAAGCAAGTACTTGTCGATAAACTCTTTGTCTGGTTTTTCCAGTTTCGTTATATCAAAGGTAAAGGTGTGGCCAATATTTTTGTTGATCAGGTTTTTTCTTACTTCTTTGTCGATAATGGTATTAACCATTACGGTGAATTCTGTTTTCCAACCATCCTTTTTAACAGATGAATTTTCATCCAACTCTTCGGCATGAATTTCCAATATGTCGTTGTCTTCAATTTCCCCTTCTACTTCAACTTGTTTACCATACCTTTTCAAAAATTCCTGAATATTTTCATTCATGGATTCTTCGTCGATATCTACCTCGTCATAATCGTAAATATCCTGGTCAGTAACACCGGATATAGTGAAGTCTGGAATAACTCCAACGTCAAATTTGAAAGAAAAAGAGTTGTAGTGATTGATATCAAAATTTAGTTCGGGCTCTTGGTCTTCAGAGGGAAGGGGGCTACCTAAAGTATTGATCTTGTTTTCTTGCAGATACTCATTGAATAAAGTGTTTAGGACATCGTATACCGTATCGGCGAGCAAAGATTTGCCATACATCTTTTTTAATGTATTCATGGGAACCATGCCTTTTCGAAAACCTTTAATTTGGGCTTGGTTTTTATATTTTTTCAGACCGTTTTCGTATTTTTCAACGTAATCAGCTGGTTCAATGGTGATATTAATCTGATAGAGTAATGGGCTTACATCTTTTCTAACAACTTGCATAGAAAATATATTAAAGTATTCGTGAAAATTAGTGAGTTTAAAGTGTAGCGTTCCCAAGCGGAAGAAACAAGTGCGGGTGGAGGGACTCGAACCCCCACACCTCACGGCACCAGATCCTAAGTCTGGCGTGTCTACCAATTTCACCACACCCGCCTGTTTAAGAACTCCCCTTTTTTGAAAGGTGGCGCAAATGTAGTGATTTACTTTTAATCTGCAAAGAGATTATTGTAAATAAAATTGAAAGTAAGCATTCAATCCACTGATCGAGCTTACGGCCAAAAAAAAAGCCTTACAATTTGATTTGCAAGGCTTTTTTATATGAATTCTTTTAATTCGTTCTTTCTCTTCGTTTAGCAGAATAATTGACTTTGATTTGTCCTGCTTTTCTGAGTGAAGTTTTGACATCAGAAACAATACCCATGGTCACTTCATTGTCTACTTTCAACGAAGTAATGATTCTTTCTTTTAGACCTTCAGCCACCGTAACTCGGTGTTTCTCTAAAAAAAGTGGAATATCGTCAGGCGTAGCAAATTTATCACCTAGTTGAATCCTAGGTTTTGTACCGTATTCTTCCTGATATTTTAAAGTTGGGCGTCCAATAAAAATAAAGTTAACCAACGATTTTTTTTCCAATTTCGTTAATTCCGAAGCGGTTGGCGTATTGACGGCTACTTTCAATTCTGTATCCCTCATTTTGGTCACCACCATGAAGAAAAACAAAAGCATGAATACAATATCAGGCAATGATGCCGTCGAAATATGTGGCTTTGCACTGCCTTGTTTTTTATGAAATTTTGACATAATTCAAAGGGTTCGACTGGTTAAAAATTAATTTTCGTCTCCAAATTTGGTAGGTTCTGCCTCAGAGATAACCAAAGGGAAGGCAGAAGAAATTTCATCTTTTTCCACCTTATTCAAATCGTCTAAAGCTTTGCCAAACCTTCGTTTAGCTTCTTCTTCCCAAATTTCATTGTAGGCTGACTTCAGTTCATTATAAACTTCTAAGTATGTTTTATAATTTGTACCTCTGTCATTTTTCAATGAAACCAATGCTTCCGTTGGATCAATTGAAAGATCTTCCCTTTTTTGAGGGTTGGTTATAAACATTTTAGTGTTTTCCTTCAACTTGCTTATATCCATTGGTTCATTTCTGACCAATAATTGGTTTTGAGCATTGACCAATACAGAATATACGTTTCGCGTATTTAATTTTATTTCTGGTGGTGGTTCGTCTGACCAAGGTGGTAATTTAACTAATACACCTTTGTCTTCTGCTATGACGGTTGTAACCAGGAAAAATATAAGTAATAAAAACGCAATGTCAGCCATTGAGCCAGCATTGATCTCATTACTCATTCTATTCCTACTGCTTTTCTTTGCCATAATGATAATTTAAAACATTAATTAAAGAATCCTCTTATTTCACTATAGATAAATACAACAATAGTGATGATTAACAAGGCAAAACAAGTATAAAGTCCCGCACTTACCAAACTACTAGCACTTTCTGAAACGCCATATTCTTTGTACATAACATCCCATGTACCGCCTTTTTCAACGGTAACAGATGCTTTTAAAATAAAAAACAAGACCAACAGCACTACAAAAGCAATCACGGAACGAATTCCTTTTTTGCCTGCGATGAGGATATCTTTGCCAATGGCAAACGCCATTACAATAAAAGTCAAGACAATTAATACCATAGTAATCTGTAAGCCAAGACCAACATCCACACCTTCAACACCATTAGCATCTACGGTGGTTTCACCAGTAATAATTCCTATGGCGAATAAGATAATCAGAACAACCCCTACCAGCATGGCGTAGGCCGTCCCATTTTTTAATAATTTATTATACATGATTCACTGTTTATCAGGCTTATTTAAATACTTTGTTTTTCACCATTACATCTACTAATCCAATAGACGCATCTTCCATTCTGTTGATGATTCCATCAATTTTAGATACAATGTAATTATAAAAAATTTGTAAGATAATTGCAACCAATAGACCAAATACAGTTGTCAAAAGGGCAACCTTGATACCACTAGCAACAATCGTTGGAGAAATATCCCCAGCAGCAGCAATTTTGTCAAATGCCTGAATCATACCAATTACCGTACCTAGGAACCCCAACATTGGCGCAAGAGCAATAAATAATGAAATCCATACAAGCCCTTTTTCAAGTAGACCCATTTGGACAGAACCATAATTAACAATGGCTTTTTCTACTGATTCAGGGCCACCAGTATGGCTTCTTAACCCTTCATACAATACACTTGCAGCTGGACCTGGAGTGGCTTTGCAAATATCTTTTGCACCTTCCATATCCCCTTCAGCCAATTTTTCGTCAATTCTTTGGATTAAAGTGTCCGTATTGACAGAAGCCAAACTTAAAGTTATGATTCTTTCAATACTAAATGCCAAACCCAAAATAAGTGTCACTAGCACAATACTCATGAATTTCCAGTCACCTTCGATGAACTTCTCCTTCAAGACTTGAAACATGGAAGGTTCTGCAGCATCTGCCGCCTGGGCCATCATATCAATTGCGCCAAAATAAGCTGTTGTGATAAATAAACCAATTAGAACTAAGAATTTTCGCATGATTTGAAAAATTTACGTTTTTAGATAAAAGTTAAAAAGAATTCAAATTGTAAAAGTAAAATAATATTTTAATCTACCAACAAATTTATACAATTATGGCGGAGAGTGAGGGATTCGAACCCTCGATACCCTTTTGAGGTATACACGCTTTCCAAGCGTGCTCCTTAAGCCACTCGGACAACTCTCCTGAATAATAATACAGAGGGCAAAATTTCAAAAAAAAAACCAAACAAACAAGTAAGCATCATTAATTAATATTATTTTAATGTGTATTCTATACACTTACTGTTTATTAAATAATATTTTATTTTTTTCTTTTCGAAAAACAAAAATTAACCTTTCGCTCATTTCTACAATAATAAGATGAAAAGTCGTTTAGGTTAGGGTGTATGAGAAAATAAGTTTTTTGCGTTTTTTGTCGTGGTAGCGCCAATTTCTTCCAAAGAAATATTTTTTATGTCTGCCAATTTTTTTGCAATATCTATCAAATAAGCCGGTTCGTTCCTTTTCCCCCGATATGGAACCGGCGGCAGATAGGGAGAATCTGTTTCCAAAACTAGGTAGTCTAAAGAGAGGTTTTCAACCACTTTGTCCAATCCTGCATTTTTATAGGTGAGCACGCCGCCTATACCGAGGTAGAATTGTAATTCCATGATTTTTTTAGCTTGGTCCTCGTCTCCATTAAAACAATGAAAAACACCTTTAAATCCATCTCCGGCATATTCGCTCACAATTGAAATGGTCAGATCTAAAGAATCTCTGGAATGAATCGCCACAGGCCATCCTTTTTCTTTGGCCCAGTCAAGTTGTTGGCGAAACGCTACTTCTTGTTCGACAACAAAGGTTTTATCCCAGTACAAATCAATACCTATTTCGCCCATGGCGATATAATCTCTTTGGTTGATCCATTGTTTTACTACGGCTAATTCCTCTTTGTAATTTGCCCCAACCGAACACGGATGAAGACCCATCATGGCTTTACAAAATGGATATTTTTTTTCAACCTCATGAAGAACGGTAATATAGGCGCTATCAATATTAGGCATATATATTTGCTCAATGCCATCTTCATAGGCTTTTTCTAAAATTTTTTCCAAATCTTCAGTAAAGGCGTCTGTATATACATGTGCATGGGTATCGATCAACATATCTTTCTAAATGATTACTTTTGTGTTTCTTTAAAAATACGATTTACCATGTCTAAAAAACCCAAATTTTATGTTGTATGGAACGGTCATAAACCTGGAATTTATAACAATTGGGAAGAATGTCAAAAACAAGTATTTGGCTTTTTAAATGCTTCCTACAAATCTTATGAAAATTTAGCTTTGGCAAATGAAGCTTTTCAAAAAGGTAAAGATACGCAAAGAAAACTAAAGGTTACAGCCAAAAATTTGGTAAAACCTGTTATACAAAATGATAGTATCAGTGTAGATGCCGCTTGTTCAGGAAACCCCGGCATCATGGAGTATAGAGGTGTCGAAACCGTCACTGGCAAGGAAATATTTAGACAAGGACCATTCAAAGAAGGCACCAACAACGTTGGTGAATTTTTAGCCATAGTTCACGCATTAGCTTTATTAAAAAAAATCAACAAACCCGATACGATTATTTATACTGACTCTATAACAGCCATGGCTTGGGTAAGGGACAAAAAGCCAAAATCTAAATTAATTCCTACTGATAAAAATGAAGCCTTATTTGAATTAATGGACAGGGCAATATCATGGCTACAATCGAATTCGTACAAAAATAAAATCATCAAATGGGAAACCAAAAAGTGGGGTGAAATACCTGCAGATTTTGGCCGAAAATGAGGTTGCTATTCTTGGAGAATATATTACCATTGAATTTAATAAAAAAAACCTTTTCGATATATTGTGCGAGATTAAATTTTATTTTTTATAAAAAACACTATTAAATTATTATTAAATGTGTTCACATTATATATATTTGTCTTTTAATCCCGTTTTAATCCTATGTTCAGAATATTTTTACATGTAATCATTTGTGGTTTTCTAGTGATTCCAGCATCTTTGTTGGCTCAGCAACAAAAATCTATGGCTACATCTGGCAATAAGGTTTTTATTATAGGGGAAGAGGAAAAAAAATACGAGGGTTTAATAAATCAATATTCATTGATGTTGTTTCAAGCTTGTAACAATTCGATGGAAGGTGCCTACGAACATTGGAATACATTATTGCGGGACATGGAAATTCATGCACAAAAATCGGGTTTTGACCTCAAAGGAATTAAGATATGGATTAATGTTTTTTGGGATACAGATGGAAGCATTGACTATATTGTTTTCCACCCTAAACCCAATTCTAAAAACATGAACTATCATGAATTGACCCAATTCTTCAATAGTTTTATAGGATTTTCTGAATTGCCGTTAAAGACTACCCGCAAGTATTCACATTATGGAAGCGCTTCCTTCCCATTGTTTAATAAGAGCAATTTAGCACAAGAGAAGTAATTTTTAGTAATTTATTTTTATTGTTTTGTCAAAGGAGCAATCATCCTTTTACAAATGAGAATTGTATCTTTGAAATTTTTAATTTACTAATAGATTATTTTATTTGTTGATGTAGTATTTAGTAAAATCAATTTTTAGTAGTAAAAAAAATATGTAAGTATTTCATGCAAGAAAAGTATAAACCTTTAATTGTTGTCACCTTGGTTTTTGTGATTTTATCTTTGTACTACGAAATGCCGCATTGGCTTGTGCAAAGACCTTGTAGTGTACATGTTTGGAGGCAAACGGATTGTACTTCTTATGCTTTAAATTATTATCAAAATGACAGGGGATTTTTTTCACCGCAAGTACACCATCGTCACGCAATAGATGGGGCTACGAGTAGTGAATTTCCAATTATGTACTATTTTGTTTCAAAAATCTACAAAATTTTTGGATTTCATGATTATTATTTAAGGTGGATGAACTATGTAATTCTGTTTATTTCATTGATATGTTTAACATTGACCAGTAAGTATATTATTAAAAACTGGTTGTTATCTACTTTTCCAACCATTTTAATTATGATGTCATGTGTTATTATGTATTATGGATCCAATTTTTTACCTGATGTACCAGCTTTATGTTTTGCCATCATTGGATTTTATTTTTTTGTAAAACATTATTTTGAAAAAAGAGATCTCGATTTTCTTTGGTCTATTTTGTTTTTAACCTTGGCGGCGTTGCTTAAAATATCGTCGGCCATCTTGGTTCTTTCAGTAGCATTTTATGTTGTTTACAGTTTCATTTTTAACAAAAATCAAAAATATACGAAGATTCAATTTTTTACCTTAACCATGGGATTTGTATCCATTTTAAGTTGGTTGATCTTTGTTAAGATATACAACGAAATCGGTCAATATTATGGTAATTTACAAGGTACCATGGGAATATGGACAGTTGATAGAAATGAAATACTCTACATTATTAAACGGACTTTTACAGAGTGGGTGCCTGCCTTAATTTCTAAGAAAATATGGTTATTTTTTGTCCCTGTAATGATTTATTTACTCTTTTATTGGAAAAAAATTCATCCTGTTTTTCAATTTTTTCTGCCAGTAACATTAATAGCCTGTATCATTTATCTATTGTCTTTTTTTGCTGTATTTAACGTGCACGATTATTATTTTATCAATGTTTTCTGTTTTCCAATACTGTTAAGTATAGCTTTTTTTCATGTTATTGAAAGCCAATTGAATCCAAAAAACTTGAAAAATTTTATGATTTTATCTGCAGTCCTGTTTATGATGTGTGCAGAGGATGCAAGGGCTCAATTCCTTTATAGGAAGTATGATGTTCAGTGGAATGCTATTCCTCACAAAGGTTTTTATACCATTGAAAAATACCTTCGATCGTTGAATATTGATAGGAATGAGTTGGTTTATAGTCCTTCAGATCCAACAACAAATGTTACGCTTTATTTAATGAATAATCCCGGCTGGACTAGGTTATTTGGAGTAAATCTTGGTGATGCCGTTCAAAGAGGAGCCAGATATATGATAATTGAGGAATCATTGTTGGAATCTGAAGAGTTTTTAGCATATAAATCCAAAGTTATTGGAAACCATGAAGGTTTGCTTGTTGTAGAATTATTTAAATAAAAGTTTATTTATTTAAATTTTTTACATTGTGTTTAATCTCAAACGTTTGCGATTGATTTTGTTATTACACAATTATGTTTCAAAATTTAAATAATTCTAATTATTATTTTCAAATTTACATTAATTATGCTCATTTATAAATATTATAAACTTGCTTAAATTAGATCAATCATCTAAAAATATTGACTGGATTGCATTTTTAGTCATACTGTTTTTCATTTGTTTCATCTTTAGAGACTATATCATTACTCCATCTAAAATGTTAGTATCTGGAGGTGATGGTAGTAAAAATTACTTTACTTTTTTGTACCATATAAAACATGATTCAAGTTACTGGAGGTTTGATGGTATGAATTACCCTTTTGGAGAAAATATAATTTTTACAGACAATCAGCCTTTAGTTTCTAATGTCGTAAAACTAGTTCATCAAATAATTCCGTTAACAACAGAACAATGCATTGGCATTCATAATTGGATATTAATCTTTAGTATATTAATTGGGGGAATGGGTATCTTTCTTGTTTTACGACAATTAAAAACGGAATATTATTTTGCCTTAGCATGTTCTGTTGGTCTGATGATTTTACAACCTCAGATTTCGCGTTTAAACAGTCATTATTCGATGGTCTATCCTATATTGCCGTGGGTTTTTTATTATTTAATCAAGATTTGGAAAAAGGACTCATTATGGTTTCCCTCTTTTATTATTGGTCTGTTTGCAACTATTTTTGGACTGATCCATATGTATCATTTTTTGACCATTTCAGTTCTTTGCATTTTGACATCATTTTTAAATACTTTTGATGATTTATCTTGGCAAAATATTAAAAAACAATTTGTAATCTTATTATTTCAAGTTGCGATTCCTTTTTCCATATTATATTCAGTTTCAAATCTAATTTACCCTGCAAGTGATAGACCTCATAAGGTGTGGGGATTTTTTTCTTATCATTCATCTTGGGAAGGATTGATGTTCAGTCATACATCCCCTCTATACCAATTTATTAACGAAAGAATCATTCACATTAGAAGTATCGATATGATTGAAGGGGTGAATTATATTGGCTTACCTTCTGTTTGGTTTATTATTTTAGGTATAATTTGGTCTATTATTCATATTAAAAAAATACCAACACTATTTTTTCAAAAATTGAATATTAATTCCAAACTTTTTTGGGTGTTTTTATTGTCTGCCTTGATTTCATTTGGATTCCCATTTACAATACACGGAATGGGTTGGCTCCATGAATATACTGGACCTTTTCAACAATTTAGATCAATAGGCAGGGTGGGTTGGATAAGTTTTTATGCAATTAACTTTTTAGCCATACCTTACATATATGACAAGTTAAACCAATTTAAAAACAAAGGGATTAAATATTCTCTATTTATCATGATTCCTTTGATTTTGTTGGCGGAAGGTTATTATAAATTACCATTGAGACCAAATCCTCCTGAATTGGAATCAATGTTTAAAAGACACGAAGTTTCTCCTACATTTTTGACTCAAGCGTATCAAGCACTTTTACCTGATCCATATCTTCATAGTGGTTCAGAGTGTTTTAGTTGGCCACCGCTCGGGGGAAACCAAGATCAATTTTTTCATATTGTGTATGAATTAGCTATACCAAGTTTAGCTGTTGTAATGAGTAGACAGTCCCTTAAGCAGGCAGCTTTACTAAATCAATTAGTTTGTCAGCCATACGATGTACCTGAGATTATAACATATTTGAAAGAAAAAGATTCTAGACCTTTACTTGTTCTCGAGAGTACATTGGATTTATACACCAAAAACAGCTCTTTATCGCATTGGACCAAAGGCACTCAAATAGTGTACGAAGGGCAGGGTTTTAGGTTAAGGGAATTGCCGTTAAATCATTTTGATACCATAGTTGCCCAATTTAGAGATTCACTTTCAAAGACAAAAATAGATACATTATTTTCTAAAGCTCTTGTATTTGAATACAATATCAAAGAAAAAGAATGGGGGCAGGATGCCATTATGTATTGTGACTCTACGACTAGAGGAGAGGCTATTTTGGCTTTTGAAGTACAGTTTAAGGAAAATGTGGATGTAAATGCCATAACAGGCGTTTGGCAAATTACGAGCGAACATCAAAACGTAGATCAATTTTCAGTTCGAAATAATTATCACTATAAAAGGATTGTTGGAGACAAATTGTATATCGAAATACCTATTGTTATCAAAACAGAGACGCACAAAATTGCCGTGAGAATCTATAAAGACAGACAAAAAAAGGGCGATGCAATAAACTTGTCCAACGCTAAAATATATAAAGTCCAAAAAATAGAATAATTACTTTAAACCTAATCTGTATTTAAGGATCAGCTTGAGAAAGTTTTTTAACTCTTTGAAGAGTACCATCGAATTAAACTTGGTAAAGGAAATATCATCCCTTAAAATAACAGGTATTGGCGTGATGAGGATACGCTGGTGCTGAGCCGCCATCAAAAACTCTAAATCGATTAAAAACCGGTCTGTTTCACAGCCCAAAAGTACTTCTTTAGCTTCATGGTCAAAAGCCTTCAAACCACATTGGGTGTCATTCGAAGGAAGACGAAGCAATATTTTATTAAAATTTTTCAATATCTTGCTTAATAAGGTCCTGAAGGTAGAAAGATCTTGATAATAAGATTGATCTCGTACACCCATGACAATACCTTTTTTGTTTAATAAAGTATTGTACACTAATATCATACTTTCGATCGAATAAGGAAAATCATTGTCTGTGAATAAATAAAAATCTGCGTTTAAAGCTCGAGCACCTGCTTTTAACGCAGCGCCTTTGCCTTGATTTTTTTCATTGTTAACGTAGTAAAATAATTCTCCAATATTATTTTTTAAGTAATCCACTCCTTCGCCTAAATCTACTTTACTCCCATCATTTGATAAAATCACTGGAATGTTTTGACTAATTTTGGAAATAAATAGGGTGTATTGTTTTAAGAAAGTTTGTTCCCACCCTGTTTCTGGATTGTAAATTGGTATGATGAGGGCTGAAGTGTGGGACATGACTTGTAATAAATTGGCCGCAAATATACAAGTATAAAAAGATTTTACACTTTTGGAAGACGTACAATCATGAACATGATGATGTAAGCGATGATAGAAAAGTATTTGATCAAACTAATAAAAGTATGATTTATTAGAATTTAAAAAATTTGGATGTTTGAACAGCCGAATGATTGACAAATAAAATTTCAAGGATATACATTCCCGAATGAAGCGATTGAATATCAACGGAAGAAAGAAAACCAAAGTTGTAGGATTCAGATATTAGTTTGCCTGACATGTCTCTTATTTTTAGGGAAGAAATGTATTCTTCCGACTGTACATACAATATTTCTTTGGCTGGATTAGGAAAAACGGTAAGGGGTATATTATTTACTTTACTATCAGAGGATGTAGTTGGAGAGGCAAGGGTTAGTCTGTTTGATGTTGGTGTGTCTCCAGTTATATCACCATTTAAATTGACGGTTAAACCAGAAAAATAAAATACTACCGAACCTATGTCAGTCGTAGGTGCTGTCCATTGCATGGTGAAAATACCATCTTGTTTGTGACCAGATTGTACCAAATACTTTCTTTGCAACATCGTTTGGTTTTTAACTTTTTGACCCAAGCTTGACCAGTTGCCCATATCCTTTTGATCCAGTTCACTCAAAGAAACCATTTGAAACCCATAGGACTTGGGATTATTTTCGCCTAGTACTTTCACCTCTAATTGATATTTGGTACTTGGACTATATTGGTTTATTAATTCACCATTTAAATCTTTCACAGTCAATTGTACGGTGGTGTTGTGATTGCCTCCAATGTGACATGCACCACAATTTTTCCCTGATTCTCCTGGTGCCATGGTTACAGCTTGGGGTACACCACTAGCATTAGATAATAATAACAGCGCTGAACTAAAAAACATTAAATAAAGAGTAAATCTTTTGGTCATGGTAAATTATATTTCCAGAATAGACAATGGTAAAGTAATATTGTTTAAAAGTATAGAAGGGAAATGAAGACTTTTTGCTACTTCTTATAAAGTAAATAAAGAAGTGGTTTTTTTATATTTTGTACTCATTTTAGGCCATTATATTTAAATAAATGGTCAAATCACTGGCTAATTCTGGATTTTTACCTATCGTTCCTTCAAAATGTTTAGCGATAAAAATCATATCTTTATCAAAATTTCCAGTTGGCCAAAAGGGGTCAGAATAATGCACTTCTTTATTTTTATAGTCAAATTTTACTAGTATGAGTGGGATTTTAGCTTTTAAAGCAATGTAGTAAAATCCAGTTTTCCAAACGCCAACTTTTTTTCTGGTGCCTTCGGGGGCAATAGCAAAAGACAAAACATCGTATTTATTATATAGATCTACCATATTGTCGACAAAATGTGTTCGTTTATTTCTATCCACTGGAATACCTC
Source organism: Saprospiraceae bacterium (assembly GCA_049290115.1). Lineage (GTDB taxonomy): Bacteria > Bacteroidota > Bacteroidia > Chitinophagales > Saprospiraceae > OLB9. The sequence continues at coordinate 50,240 of JBATMZ010000174.1, forward strand.
CTAATGCTTTGAAGATCCAAGCATAAGGCCATTTAAATAAGGAATCTTTAGCAACGTAATTTACATCCATTGGTATGGCACCTTTCATCAAAATGCCTAATGGGAAGTCCCAATTTGAAGTATGAGGGTAAACCGCATACAATTTTTTTTTAATTTCCTTAGGGTAGTGTCCCGTTTGTTTAAATCCCCAAATTTTTAATATCAATCTACAAAATAATCGAATCATGTTATTTTTTTGAAAGCTTGATTAAACCTTTCGCTATAATTAATGTCAAAAGTATCAAAATAAATCATCTGACTATTGAAAGTCGGTAAAAAATAAACCATATGTTATTATCTCTGCCTAATGAAATGGAATTTAAGGACGATGAAATTTTAGCATTGATTCGTCAAAATAATACTAGAGAACGAGGGTATAGGTTATTGATAAAAAAGTACCAAAAACGGTTGTATGCCCACATCAGAAATTTAGTACAAACGCATGAAGATACAGATGATGTTTTGCAAAATACCTTTTTGAAAATATTTAAAAATTTGAATGGATTTGAACAAAAATCATCGCTATTTACATGGATTTATCGTATTGCAACCAATGAAGCTATGAATTTATTACAAACCAAAACCAGAAATAATCATGTAGTGAAAGACAATATAATTCCCTTATTTGGTAACAGTAAGGCTGAAGGATATTTTGACGAACAACAAGCCATAGTTTTATTTGAAAAGGCCATTTTAGCGTTGCCAGAGAAACAAAAACTTGTCTTTCATTTGCGGTATTATGAGGCATTGACTTATGAGCAAATATCCCACATCACCGAAACTTCGGTTGGTGCACTCAAGGCTTCTTACCACCATGCCATCAAAAAATTAGAATCTTTTATCAAGGAAAACAATCTTTAATTACGTGATATGAAAAGTACATTTACAGACATACAACAAGAATTGGAGCGTATATCTCCTTTGGTCGGTAAAAAATTGATCGAGCGACCTAATTATGAGGTGCCAGATGGATATTTTGACCAATTAGAAGAAATATTGATGTCTCAGTTTACAATTTCTGAAGTTACCAAAGAACCAAACTTTGACGTAACGGAAAGTTATTTTTCATCCAACGAAACTAAGTGGATGCCTGCTAGTAAAAATGTAGTAAAAAGAAATGTTGTTTGGATGGTTGCAGCCTCCATATCCATTTTACTCTTAGCGATCAGTTTTTTAAAATGGCCATCCTCTGAAATAGAGATTACGGATGAGATGGCTTGGATGTATATTGAAGAAAATATATATCAAATTGACACTGAAGATCTTATACAATATGGTTTAATCGACGAAGATGGTTTAGAATCATTTGAAAGCGACGAAATTGATTCGTCAGAACAAATTGAAACTTCGTCATTATTAGAAGAAGAAATTTTTTAATCACAAATAAATAATAGAATATGAAAAGTTTTTGGAATATTAAAATGTGGTTGCCAGCAGTCTTTCTTATCCTAGGAAGTACGTTTTCGATGGCACAAAAATCAGGGGAACCTCATGCTAAAATGAGGGAAAAAATCAACACCCACAAGATAGCCTTTCTGACAGATAGAATGCAGTTGACTGAAGCCGAAGCGGAAAAATTTTGGCCAATTTACAGAGCCTATGAAGAAGATAAAAAAAGTTTGAGACAAGACAAGATTATTGAAAAAATGAATACTGAAATTTCTGAAAAGGAAGCTGACACTGCGCTTAATTCGATGATAGAAATGCGGTCAAAAGAACTCGACATGCAAAAAAAATACATTGGAAAATTCAGGTCAGTACTTTCCTCTAACAAAGTAATCCGACTTTTGAAAGCAGAAAAAGAGTTTAAGGGTAAAATGATGGAAAAGATCAGAGATCGTTCTGACAAAAGAGGAAGATAATTGGAAATCTTTTAGGTAAAAAGGAAGGTGTACTTAGTGTTAGGTGCACCTTTTTTATTATAAAAATATTATATTCAAATGATTATGGCTTTATTACTACACCTTTGATTATAAATGTTTCCTTATTTTAGATACTTGCTAAAAGTCTATTAACGTCTTATTAGTAAAATACCTTTGATTTTTACTCCATGGTATTTGTATCTTTGCCACGATATGGATGGATTAAAAAAAATAGCTCAGGAAAGAATTTTGGTGTTGGACGGTGCCATGGGTACTATGATACAGCAATACAAACTCAAAGAAACGGATTATAGAGGTGAGTTACTCAAAAACCATTCCTCAGACGTAAAAGGCAACAATGACTTACTGTCGTTAACTAGACCCGATATTATACGAGATATTCACAAAGCCTATCTTGAAGCAGGTGCTGATATTATTGAAACCAATACATTTAATAGCACCAGAATTTCGCAATCGGATTACGGCTTGGAACATTATGCCTACAAAATCAATAGAGTATCAGCACAAATTGCTATAAAAATTGCTGAGGAATTTACTATTCTAAACCCAAAAAAACCAAGATTTGTGGCTGGTGCTATTGGCCCCACGAACAAAACTGCGTCCATGTCGCCCAATGTCAATAATCCAGGTTTTAGAGCGGTGGATTTTGACGAACTTGTAGAAAATTACAGAGAGCAAGCAGCAGGTTTGATGGATGGCGGTGTAAATATTTTATTGGTTGAAACCGTATTTGATACTTTAAATTGTAAAGCGGCATTATTTGCCATAAGCCAATTAAAAGAAGAAAGGCAAATAGATATTCCTGTGATGGTTTCAGGTACTATAACAGATGCCAGTGGCCGTACCTTAAGTGGTCAAACGGCAGAGGCATTTTATATTTCTGTCAAACATATCGATTTATTTAGTATAGGTTTAAACTGTGCTTTGGGGGCTAAGGAATTAAGGCCACATTTACACGATTTAAGCCAAATAGCGGATTGTTTGGTGAGTGCCTACCCAAATGCAGGATTGCCCAACGAATTGGGGGCTTATGACCAAAGCCCCGAAGAAATGAAGGAATATATTCGTGAATTTGTTTCTTCAGGACTGGTAAACATCATTGGTGGGTGTTGTGGCACGACCCCTGAACATATAGCCCGAATGGTGGAAGCTGTCGAAGGAATGTCCGTTAGACCCTTACCGACCAAAAACAATGTTTCCACTTATGCTGGACTTGAGCCGTTAGTTGTAAGAGATAACCTCAATTTTATCAATATTGGTGAGAGAACCAATGTAACGGGTTCGAGACAGTTTGCCAAACTAATCTTGAATGGATCGTATGGCAAAGCACTTGAAGTAGCAGCGCAACAAGTAGAAAATGGAGCTCAGATTATCGATGTCAATATGGACGAAGGGCTTTTGGATTCCAAGGAAGCTATGAAGACTTTTTTACATTTAGTGATGTCCGAACCAGAGATAGCCAAAGTACCAGTGATGATTGATTCGTCCAAATTTGATGTCATTGAAGCCGGCCTCAAATGTGTACAAGGAAAATCTATCGTCAATTCTATCTCTTTGAAAGAAGGGGAAGAAGTTTTCAAACGACAAGCCAAACTTTTGCGTAAATATGGAGCAGCTACCGTAGTGATGGCATTCGACGAAGAAGGTCAAGCAGATACAGTAGAACGGAAAGTTACTATTTGTAAGAGGGCTTATAAAATCCTTACAGAGGATATTGGTTTTCCACCAGAAGATATTATTTTTGATCCCAATATATTTGCTGTTGCCACAGGTATTCAGGAACACAATCAATATGCCCTACATTTTATTGAAGCGACCCGACAAATTAAAGAAGCGTGTCCTTTTGCTAAAATCAGCGGTGGGGTGAGCAATATTTCTTTTTCATTCCGAGGCAATGACAAAGTGCGGGAAGCGATGCATTCCGCTTTTTTATATCATGCTATTAAGGCGGGGATGGATATGGGAATAGTCAACGCCGGAATGGTAGAAGTTTATGAAGAAATTGACAAAGAACTACTATTGTTGGTCGAAGATGTTCTTTTCAATCGCAATGAAAAAGCAACAGAAAAACTGACTTTGTATGCTGAAAACATGTCAGGAGATGGCAAAATTTTAACAAAGGATTTGACTTGGAGAGAAGAATCAGTTGAAAAAAGATTGTCCCATGCTTTGGTCAAAGGTATAACAGAATATATTGATGAAGATACCGAAGAAGCCAGATTAAAATATCCATCTCCGATCAATGTGATTGAAGGCCCCTTGATGGATGGTATGAATGTGGTGGGAGACTTATTTGGTAGTGGTAAAATGTTTTTACCTCAAGTAGTCAAAAGTGCAAGGGTGATGAAAAAATCAGTGGCTTATCTAACGCCTTATATTGATGCTGAAAAAGACAAAGCGGGTATTCAAAGTAGAGGCAAAATATTGTTAGCCACGGTGAAGGGAGACGTACACGATATAGGTAAAAATATTGTAGGAGTTGTTTTAGCTTGTAATAATTACGAGATAATTGATTTAGGCGTAATGGTATCGGCCAATATTATTTTGGATAAGGCTATAGAGTATAAGGTTGATATTATTGGATTAAGTGGATTGATAACGCCTTCCTTGGACGAAATGGTGTTTGTAGCTTCCGAAATGCAACGAAGGAATATGGACTTGCCCTTGCTTATTGGAGGGGCTACAACCTCCAAAACACATACGGCATTAAAAATAGATCCTGTTTACAAAGGATCGGTAATCCATGTTTTGGATGCTAGCAGAAGTGTAGGTGTTGTCAGCCAATTGTTGAGTAAAGAAAAAGATTCATTAGTACTTGAAACAAAAAAAGCTTACGAAGATTTGCGGATACAACGCGAAAAAAATAATGTCGATAAAGAATATGTTTCCTTGGAATTAGCCCGAAGTAATGGTGTAAAACTTAATTGGGAGGTTTACGAAATTCCTACACCATCTATGCCAGGAATTCATGTGTTGGAAAATATATCTATTGAAGATGTAGTGCCGTACATCGATTGGACACCTTTTTTTAATAGCTGGCAGCTGAAAGGAAAATACCCTGATATTTTTTCAGATAGTTTTGTTGGAAGTGAAGCAAAAATATTATTCGAAAATGCACAAGAAATGTTGGGGAAAATTGTGTCCGAAAAAAGATTAAAATTGAAGGCAGTATTTGGGTTGTTCCCTGCAAAAAGTATAGGAGATGATGTTTTAATTAAACTGAAGGAGGGCCAAGAAAAAACCATCCATTTTTTAAGACAGCAACGTAAAAAATCTGATGGACTACCGTACAACTGTCTAGCCGATTTTATATGTCCTGAAAGTGTAGGGAAGGAAGACTTTATCGGTATGTTTGCCGTATCATCTGGCTTTGGTATTGAAAAATGGGTCAAACAATACCAAGAAGATCACGATGACTACAATGCTATCATGATGAAGGCCTTGGCCGACCGTTTGGCTGAAGCATTGGCAGAATATCTTCATGAAAAAGTAAGGAAAGACTATTGGGGTTATGCCATAAATGAATCCTTAGATAATCGTGCATTAATTGAAGAAAAATACCAAGGCATACGCCCTGCACCAGGTTATCCTGCTTGTCCTGAGCATACTGAAAAAGATACTATTTGGAAGGTTTTAGATGTAGAAAATACCATTGGGATAACCTTAACGGAAAGTAAAGCAATGTACCCTGTAGCAAGTGTAAGTGGTTATTATTTTGCCCACCCTTCTGCAAAATATTTTGGTTTAGGCAATATTCAGAAAGATCAGACAGTTGATTATGCTATACGAAAAAATTTGGAATTAGATGTCGTAGAACGGTGGTTGGCATCACATTTGTGTTATAAAATATAATTGATCAATAAAATAGACGGCATGTTTTATAAATACCTATTCATTGTGGTATGTTTTTTCATTTATTCTACCGCATTTAGCCAGAATAATGTGGAAGTCCTTGCTAGAACCGAACTTGAAAAAAGAGGTTTGGATGAAGGAAGACTAAGAGAAGAGTTATTAAAAAGGGGTGTTGACCTTAACAACATTGATCCAAATAATAAGCAACAACTCCTAGCTAATGAAAAAGTGATACGGGAAGTGATAGACATGTTGGAAAAAGAAAAAAAACAACAAGAAAAAAGTGTTAGTCAGCCTCCAGCGAACACATCTTCAACCATACCTGTAGCCGAAGAGAGAAGGAATGCAGATAAAGCAGCTATAAATACCCAAACAAAAGAAATTCAAAAAGCCGTCAAAGAAGGGGCAACCATTGAAGAAGCAGTGTCAGAAAAAATCCAAGAAGTGGCAAATGAATCTTTGCCTTTTCCTAAGACTTACGGCCAGCACATTTTTAGGGACAAATCATTGAAATTATTTAGGACAGCTGAGGATGCCAAACCAAGCAAAAGTTATGTACTTGGGCCTGGTGATAAAATTGCTATTTCAATCTGGGGACCTACTCAAGAAAATTTTGCCCTTGAAATTGAAAAAGATGGATACATTCAACCTACGGGATTACCAAGATATTATTTAGCCGGATTGTCAGTGGAGCAGGCTCAAAGTTTGATGTCCTCACGGTTGAGGAATTATTATTTTTTCAAAAAGGAAAATTTTGAGTTGACCGTTACTACAGCTCGGACAATCAATGTCAACATTTACGGGGAAGTATTTGCGAATGGAACCTTTAATATTTCTGCCATCAACTCAGCTTTTAATGCGTTAATTGCCGCTGGTGGTCCTACCGATATTGGTAGTGTAAGAAAAATCCAAGTGACTAGGCCAGGACAAAAACCGAAGACATTGGATGTATATGCCTATTTGACAAATCCTGTATTAAGCCAAGAATTTTATTTGGCAGAAAATGATTTTATTTTTGTTCCTATTGCCGAGAAAGTCATCAAAATAGAAGGGGAAATCAACAGGCCGTACAAATACGAACTTTTAAACAATGAACATTTAATTGAACTGGTTAAATTCGCTGGAGGATTAAAAGTAAATGCAGTAAAAAACAACATTAAAATAAGAAGGGTCGAAAATGATTCTGTAAAAGTAATCGACATCAATTTTGCTTTGTTGGAAAAAAATGGTAAAAATTTTGAGCTTAGAAATGGTGATGAAATAACGGTTCAACACATCGATGATTTCATTCGAAATAGTGTATCCGTAGAAGGTGCCGTAGAAAATCCTGGAGATTATGCATTGTCCCCAGGAGATGATGTTTTGGTCTTATTGACCAAGGCAAGATTGAAGGAAAATGCCGTTACAGACTTAGCTTATTTAAAGCGGTTTAATGATGACCTCAAGACGATCCATTATGAATTTATAAATATAGCAGAGGCTATTAAAAATCCTTCGGGAGGAGAGAATAAAAAATTGAAAAGAGGCGATGTTTTAATGATCATTAGTAAAGAAATATTTGTAGAAAAAGCGACCGTATCTGTTGAAGGTGCTGTAAGAAAACCTGTAAAGATTGATTTGGATGTGAAAGCAAATTTGAAAGTGTCTGACCTTATTTTTATGGGTGGTGGACTGCAAGAATTTGCGACCGAATTTGCGTATATTTATAGGAAGGATGGGCAAGAAAAAGAAGCACCTGAATATATCTATGTCAATATTAAAGATGCGGTGGATAATCCAAATTCGAATTCAAACATTTTATTATATCCAAATGATAGATTAATCGTCTATTCAAAATATAATTATATCGACGGTTCTTTTATTTCTGTTGGTGGCGCAGTAAGAAGTCCGGGTGATTTCCCTTACCACCCTTCATTAAAATTGAAAGACTTAATTTTATTAGCAAGCGGTTTGAAACAAGAAGCTGCTTTGGATCGGGTTGACATTTATAGGCTCGATTTGACCAACAATAAATCTACTCGTGTTTTGGTGGCTAAATTGAAATTAGATATCAATCTCAATGTCATAGGAGGAGATGATAATTTTGAATTAGAGCCCTTCGATCAAGTTTTTGTGCGGTACGCCCCAGAATTTGAATTGCAAAGGAATGTTGTCGTCATAGGTGAGGTAAAATATCCAGGTACCTATGCTTTGACAAGTTATAATATGAAAATAAGTACGCTGATCAAAGAAGCTGGGGGACCAACAAATGAAAGTTTTTTAGGTGGTGCCACGCTTCTCAGAACAAAGGACAATGTAGGATATGTAATTTTCGACCTTGATGCGGCACTCAAAAATAGTAACAACCAGGATAATATTATACTTCAAGAAGGTGATGAGATTGTTATTCCCAAAAAGAATGACCTTGTGACCATAACTGGGGCGACCAATGCTTATGAATGGTATCCTCAAAAAGTGGCGGAATTTGGTAGAATAAACGTAAATTTTTCTAAAAGAAAGTCGGTCATGTTTTATATCAATGAATATGCCGGTGGAGTTTCTAAAAAAGCATCAAAATCCAAAATTTCAGTAATAGACGCTTCAGGAAAAGTTCAGAAAACAGAGAAATTTTTATTCTTTAACATATATCCTCAAGTAAAACCAGGAAGTACAATTAATGTTGGATTCAAAGAAGAAAAAAGCAAGGAAGAAAAAGAAAAAGAAGAAGATGTCAAGTGGGGAGAAGTGCTGGCTAACTCCATCGCACAGGCAACCGCAATTTTATCTTTAATTTTATTAATTCAAAATGTAAATTAATAATATTCATTATCTTTGAGCAATTTTATTACTCAATAATTAATTCTTTACATGATAGAAACTTTGATCTCCTCGAAGACCCGGATCAAACTTCTGCTCAAGTTTTTTCTCAACAGTAAATCTACGTCTTATTTGAGGGGTCTTGAGGCAGAATTTGGTGATTCGACCAACTCTATCAGAATAGAACTAAATCGATTTGAAAAAGCAGGAATGCTTACTTCTTTTATAAAAGGGAATAAAAAGTTTTTTATTGCCAACACAGAACATCCTTTGTACAAGGATACCCACAATTTACTGCTCAAATATATTGGTTTTGACAAAATCATAGACTCTGTAATCGAGCGATTGGGAGAAGTCAAAAAAGTATATGTTACTGGAGCTTTTGCCAAAGGTTTGGATGATACGATTATTGATCTTGTGTTTATCGGGAATGTAAACACGACTTATTTGGCAGAACTAATAAAAAAAGTTGAAAAACACCTTTCCAGAAGGGTGAGGTATATAGTTTTCAGCGAACAAGAAACGGAAAATGGAAGTTGGGAAGAGATAAACTCAACTGCTTTACTTTTATGGTCATTGGATGAAGTGTGAATATGATAGACATTAAAAACAATTCATATAATCATTCTATTAATCAACTCACTGAGCTTGAACCTAAGTGGTTTGCTGTGTATACAAAGTACAAATGTGAAAAATTTGTCGCAGGACAATTGGACAAAAAAAACATAGAAGTATATGTTCCTTTAGTGACTCGTGTAAAAAAGTATCAACGGAAAAAGAAAGTATTTGAGGTTCCGTTGATCAATTGTTATGTTTTTGTAAAAATTAAAAAACAAGACTATATACGAACACTTGAGACGGATCATGTTTTGAAATTTTTACGACAAGGAAAGGATTTGATTGCGATCCCCAATGAAGAAATCGATCTCTTGAAAAGAGTGGTTGGTGACGTAGAAGTCTCCATCAATTCGTCTGATTTTTCCTTTGATTTTGGAGAAGATGTAGAAGTAGCTTCTGGTCACCTAGCGGGAATGAAGGGAAAAATTGTTTCCAAGTCTGGTAAAAAGTCATTCATTGTTGAATTAGAAACCATTGGTTATCAATTAAGAATAAAAATTGATCTCGAAAATTTGAGGTCAATCCAAAAAGAAAAACTTATTGCCTGATAATCAGGTGTTTAAGTGTAGGTGATTTTGCAAAATGAGATAATGTACTTGCGACTTATCAACGGCGAAGCCATGTCATTTTTTGTAAATATCATCTTAAAAGTTGTTCAAGATTGTTTTTTATTTTAACGATTAAAAGACAGTTGAAATCATCCATTTATCACGCAAATAAATAATTATTCATGACCATTCAAATGGTGGACGTCAAGTCCCAATATCTTAAAATAAAAGAAGAGGTTGATTTAGGTATCCAAGAAGTGTTAGATACAACAGCTTTTATCAATGGACCAAAGGTTAAAAAATTTCAAGCGGAACTTGAAGCTTATTTGAATGTAAAACATGTCATCCCTTGTGCCAACGGAACAGATGCTATTCAAATCGCCTTAATGGCTCTAGGACTTAAGCCAGACGACGAGGTTATTGTTCCAGCTTTTACCTACGTAGCCACAGCAGAGGTAATTGCTTTGCTCGGTTTAATTCCAGTCATGGTAGATGTGGAAAAAGATTCTTTCAATATTGATGCTTCCACTTTAGAAAAATATATCACCACCAAAACTAAAGCCATAGTACCCGTTCATCTTTACGGTCAATCAGCAGACATGGCCACTATAATGGAAGTGGCGGAAAAATTCAATTTGTTTGTAATAGAAGATAATGCACAAGCCATTGGTGCAGATTATACATGGCCGGATGGCAGAGTTTCCAAAACCGGAACCATAGGACATATAGGCTGCACCTCATTTTATCCATCCAAAAACCTTGGTTGTTATGGAGATGGAGGAGCCATTATGACCAATGATGATCAATTGGCGACTCTTTTACTTAAAATTGCCAATCATGGCCAATCGGTCAGGTATTATCACGATGTAGTAGGTTGCAATTCACGATTAGATTCGATACAGGCCGTAGTATTATCAGCTAAATTAAAACATTTGGATACGTATAATGTAGCTAGAAAGTCCGTAGCCGATTACTATGATAATGCATTTGCACCAATAAAAGAATTGACCACGCCTTATAGAGCACCCTATTCAACGCACGTATTTCATCAATACACGTTGAGGGTTCATAATGGTAAAAGAGATGCTTTAAAAGACTATTTGGATCAGGAAAAAATTCCAAATATGATTTACTATCCCGTTCCATTATACAAACAAGAGGCGTTTAAAAATTCTTCCAAAGGAATCAATTTTCTAGAAAACACGGATTTGCTTTGTCAGGAAGTCATCTCCTTGCCTATTCATACAGAAATGGACGAAACCCAATTAGCATTTATCACAAAAACAGTTTTGGCTTTTTTTAGGTAAAACATTTTTAAAGTACAACTTTTTTTTCATGAAAATAACAGTAGTAGGAACGGGATATGTAGGTCTTGTATCGGGCACTTGTTTTGCCGAATCGGGCAATTTTGTAACCTGTGTTGATATAGATGAAACCAAGGTTGAAAAAATGAAAAATGGTTTTGTTCCCATTTACGAACCAGGCCTCGAGGTACTTTTTGAAAGGAATACAAAACAAGGTAGATTACATTTTACGACCAACCTCAAAGAAGGAATTCAGGACGCACAAATTATATTTTTAGCCTTACCTACGCCTCCAGGCGCTGATGGTTCAGCCGATTTATCTTATGTTTTGCGCGTAGCTAAAGACTTGAGTGACATCATCACGGATTACAAAGTTATCGTAGACAAGAGTACAGTTCCTGTCGGAACAGCGGAGAAAGTAGAAGCTGTATTAATGGAAAAATTGGATCGTTCTCTTTTTGATGTTGTTTCCAATCCCGAATTTTTAAGAGAAGGTGTAGCTGTGGATGATTTTATGAAGCCGGACAGAGTAGTCATTGGTACTTCTTCTGAAAAGGCTCAAAAAGTAATGTCTGCTTTGTATGAACCCTTTGTAAGACAAGGAAATCCTATCATTTTTATGGACGAGAGGAGTGCTGAAATGACTAAATATGCGGCTAATTCTTATCTAGCAACAAGGATTAGTTTTATGAATGAAATAGCCAATTTGTGTGAAAAATTGGGTGCTGATGTGGATATGGTTCGAAGAGGAATGGGTTCTGATACCAGAATAGGCAAACGATTTTTATTTCCTGGTGTAGGTTATGGGGGATCTTGTTTTCCAAAGGACGTTCAAGCATTAGCTAAATCAGCACAGGAAAATGAATATGACTTTAAAATTTTGAAATCGGTCATGTTGGTCAACGATTTACAAAAAGAGATTTTGTCCAATAAGATGATTCAATATTTTGGTGGAAGTTTGCAAGGAAAAACAATTGGTATTTGGGGACTAGCATTCAAGCCTAATACCGATGATATTCGGGAAGCACCAGCATTGACAATTATTCCTAGGTTATTGAACAAAGGAGCAAAAATAATGGCTTATGACCCAGAAGCCATGCCCAATGTCAAACAAATATTCGGAGATAAAATTATGTATTGCGAACATGAATACGAAGTTTTAGAAGGTGCGGATGCATTGGCCATTATCACCGAATGGAACGAATTTAGAAACCCTGATTTTGAAAAAATGAAAAAAATCATGAAGGCACCGGTTATTTTTGATGGTCGGAATATTTACGATGTGATGCAAACAAGAGCATTAGGTTTTTATTACGATAGTATTGGGAGATGAAAGGGGAATGATGAATTTTAAAGATTTCATCGCAGGTAAAAAAAGTGCTTTATTTATATAATAATATATTATACCTTTAGATAAATGAATATACTTATCACCGGTGGTGCCGGATTTATTGGTTCGCATGTCGTACGAAGAATAGTAAATAATTATCCACAAGATCACATCGTAAATCTAGATGCTCTGACCTACGCTGGTAATCTTGAAAATCTAAAAGACATAGAACAAAAGTCGAATTACACTTTCGTAAAAGGAGATATTTGTGATGAGCATTTGGTCGAAAGTATTTTTGAAAAGTATAAAATTGATCATGTGATTCATCTTGCTGCAGAATCTCATGTGGACAGATCAATTAAAGATCCCTTGATTTTTATAAAAACTAATGTTCTGGGAACAGCCAACTTGCTTCAAGTGTCTAAAAAGTATTGGAATGGAGATTGGGATGGGAAATTATTTTATCACGTAAGTACGGATGAAGTGTATGGATCCCTTCCTTTGGACGATAGTATGTTTACAGAGACAACCTCCTATGACCCCAGATCACCATATTCGGCTTCAAAAGCTAGTTCGGATCATTTAGTGAGGGCTTATTGGCATACCTACCACATGCCTATTGTCATCTCAAATTGTAGCAACAATTATGGTCCTAACCATTTTCCTGAAAAATTAATCCCACTCATCATCCATAACATTGTCCATAAAAAACCATTACCAATCTATGGTAAAGGCGAAAATGTCAGGGATTGGTTATATGTAGAAGATCATGCAAGGGCAATCGATACTATTTTACACCGTGGAAAGGCAGGTGAAACCTATAATATTGGCGGCCACAACGAATGGAAGAATATCGACATTGTGAACCTTCTTTGTGATCTTATGGATAAAAAATTAAATAGAAATCCAGGCGAAAGTAGTCAATTGATTACGTTTGTTAAGGACAGGGCAGGACATGATTTGAGATATGCCATCGATGCCACTAAAATTGAGAGAGAATTGGGTTGGACCCCTACTGAAACCTTTGAAACAGGTATTGTTAAAACGATTGATTGGTATTTGAATCATCAAGATTGGCTCGATCATGTTACGTCTGGTGCTTACCAAGAATATTATCAAAAAATGTATGTTTGATTACTTCATGTAACCTTCGTCCATCTTATTTTTTTTGTGAAAACCACGTTATAATCTAATAATTATGTCAGTTCATCATCATGAAACAATAACAGAAGTTAGGGGGCAAAGCCCAGACCCAACCGAGGAAATCACTCTAAAAGAAATGATTGAAAAAGTCATCGAATTTTGGCGAGAGATTTGGGCAAAAAAATGGTGGATTATTTTGTTGACCGTTCCCTTTATTGCCTACTTTGCTTATAAGGCAGAAAACACAAGAATAACTTATCAAGCAAATTTAACCTATACCTTAAATGATGGCAGTAGTGGGGGAGGTGGACTATCTGGAATATTAGGTTCATTTGGTCTTGGAAAGGGAGGTAAATTAAATCTCGATAAAATTGTAGAGCTTTCAAAATCAAGAAATATTCAGCAGAGAGTCTTGTTTTCAAAGATGGCCATTGACTCAGCTGGTGTTAAAGTAGACTATATTGCTAACCATATAATTGATTTACACGATTTGGATGAATTTTGGACCAACAAATATAAAAGTTGGGAAGGCTTTCGATTTTCAACAGGCATCGTGGATTCTTTTTCAAAGAACGAATTGCAAGCCTTTAAAATGTTACACGGAAAAGTGGTGGGTGGACCTAGTACAAAAAATCAGATTTTTGGAAATCGTTTTAATGAAGATACTGGAATCTTGACCATGTCGGCCACAACAGAAAATGAGACTTTGTCAATTGAATATTGTAATAGGGTTTTTAAAGAATTGAAAGACTATTACCTATTGACGTCTACTAAGGGAAATCAAACGACTTTTGATTTTGCTGAGGCCAAAACGGACTCTATTTTTTCCGCTATGCAATCCAAAGAGTATCAATTGTCTAAGTTTAATGATTCGCATAGAAATCTGACGGATCCAAGTTTGTTAACTCAACGAAAGCTTATGGAAACGGAATTGTTAAAACTCAAAACTATGTATGCAGAAGTAACCAAAAACAGAGAAATAGCAGATTTTTCTCTTTCAGCAGGAACTCCTGAAATTTCGATTATAGACGAACCATTACCACCATTGGACCCAATCATGCCTTTTTTGCTTTTAGAACTCATTAAAGGGGCTTTGCTAGGAGGTTTTTTAGCTGTGAGCTTTGTTTTAGGTAGAAAGATTATTTTGGATGCCATGCGTACAACTTAATTTAGGAGATCTATTGGTAAGCTCTTATTAGCTAGTATTTTAATTTAAAAAATAGAACCACTTTTCTTAGTTTAAAATTGACATTCAGGTGAGGATAACAATTCATCATTCATAACGATATAAAAATGTCTTACTTTGTACACGAATCTTCTTATGTCGATGGTACTTGCTCCATTGGAAAAAATACCAAAATTTGGCATTTTTGTCACATTATGACGGGAAGTGTAATTGGTGAAAATTGTACAATTGGACAAAATGTGGTGATTTCTCCGTCTGTAAGGGTAGGTAATAATGTTAAAATTCAAAATAACGTTTCTCTATATACAGGGGTCACTTGTGAAGATGATGTTTTTTTAGGCCCTTCTTGTGTATTTACGAATGTTGTAAATCCTAGGAGTAGTGTCAATCGAAAAAAAGAGTTCCTTCAAACCCATGTTGGAAAAGGAGCAACTGTTGGTGCAAATGCAACTATTATTTGTGGTCATTCGATTGGAAAATATGCCTTCATCGGTGCAGGTACAGTGGTGACAAAAGATGTGCCTGACTATGCACTTTATGTTGGAAATCCTGGTCGGCAAACTGGATGGATGAGTGAATATGGGCATAAACTGGTCTTTAACCATCAAGACCAGGCTATATGTCCTGAAAGTTCAGAAAAATATGTCTTTATTGAGGGAAAGGTAGAAAAGATGTGACGGTTTAAAACCACTAAGCACACACAGAAACACTGAGGATAGGTTTTTAATTACTCAGTGAACTTAGTGGTAAAAAGGAACTGTAATATAAAACCACTAAGCACACACAGAAACACTAAGGATAGGTTTTTTAATTACTTAGTGAACTTAGTGGTAAAAAGACAGGTATTTTAAAACCACTAAGCACGCAAAGAAACACTGAGGATAGGTTTTTAATTACTTAGTGAACTGAGTGGTATGAAAATAGAGAAGTAAGCTTTGATTTAGAATGATTAATTATGCGGGAAGATTTAACAAAAAAAATGGTTAATGATATTGCATTTAGAATAGTCGGACTTGCGATTGAAGTGCATAAAACCTTAGGTCCAGGATTACTTGAAGATATTTATAAGGATTGTTTAGCTCTTGAATTAAGAAATAGTGGCCTTTTTGTGCAAATAGAAAAAAAAATTGAAATTGTTTATAAGGGAGTTGAAATTCCTAGACATTATCGACAAGATTTAGTGGTTGAGAACTGTGTAATCGTTGAAATTAAGGCTCAGGAAAGTTTTGCCCCGATTCATAAAGCTCAGTTATTAACGTACATGAAATTAAATAATATTCCTAAAGGTTTGTTGATCAATTTTAATGTTATTAATCTTACAAGAGATGGCTTGATACCTATGGTTAATGAACTTTTTAAAGAATTGAACGAAGGAGAATAAAACTTGACACGTTAAATACTTATAGATTGCTTAGTGAACTGAGTTGTAAAAAGAAATGGTAATATAAAACCACTAAAGACACAAAGAAACACTAAGGAAAGGTTTTTAATTACTTAGTGAATTGAGTGGTAAAAAGACACGTATTTTAAAACCACTAAGAGCACACAGAAACACTAAAGACAGGTTTTTAATTACTTAGTGAACTGAGTTGTAAAAAGAAAATACCAAAACAATCGTTATAAAAATCCAAGAGAAAAAGGAATTTAAAATGACTAAAAACTTTGCGCTAATTGGAGCTGCTGGTTTTGTGGCGCCTCGTCATATGAAGGCCATTAAAGATAATGGTCATCAACTTTTGGCCGCAATGGATCCTAATGATTCCGTAGGTATTTTGGATACTTATTTTCCTGAAGCGGCTTTTTTTACGGAGTTTGAACGGTTTGACAGACATTTGGAAAAGTTAAAAAGGGCAGGACAAAAAATAGATTATATCGTCGTCTGTAGTCCAAATTATTTGCATGATGCCCATATACGTTTTGGTCTCCGAATTGGAGCTGACGTTATCTGCGAAAAACCAATGGTATTAAATCTTTGGAATATTGATCCTCTTCGACAATTGGAGGTAGAATCAGGAAATAAAGTATTTAATATTTTGCAATTGAGATTGCATCCTTCCATTCTTAAATTAAAGCAAGACATACTCGAAGGCCCCAAAGACAAAATATACGACGTCGACTTGACTTATATCACTTCAAGAGGTTTATGGTATTATGCATCTTGGAAGGGAGACTTAGAAAAATCTGGAGGCATTGCTACGAATATAGGTATACATTTTTTTGATGTTTTATTATGGATTTTTGGCAAAGTAATAGAAAACACGGTGCACTTACATAACCATGATCGAGCGAGTGGCTGCTTAAAATTAGAAAAAGCAAAAGTTCGATGGTTTTTAAGTATTCATCCTGATACATTACCTAAACACATACAAAAAAATCGAACTTACCGATGTATTGAAGTGGAGGGACAACAAATTGAGTTTTCAGATGGTTTTACAGATTTACATACTGCTAGTTACCATAATATTTTAGCGGGTCACGGATTTGGAATCGAAGACATTCGAGCTTCCACAGAGGTAGCTTATCAAATTAGAAAGGCAAAATCTATAGGATTAATAGGAGATTACCATCCATATTGCAACTTACCTACGGTGAAACATCCATTTTTGTGAAGGTAAGATGTGTTTGATTATTTGATTCAAAGTGAAATAATGGAAAAATAGGGTTTTGAGAAGCTGGAAATAGTCCAAAATAGGATCGAAATAAATGAATTGACAAATAAAATTAATGCTTTTTATAAGACTTCAGGAAGTTATAACCATAGTAATCTTCAACTTATCAAATAATTACTAAATGAAAGGTATCATACTCGCAGGAGGGTCCGGCACTAGACTTTACCCAATCACTAAGGCCATCAGCAAACAGCTTATGCCCATATACGATAAGCCGATGATTTATTATCCAATGTCGATATTAATGTTGTCTGGGATAAAAGATATACTCATTATTACAACACCTGAGGATCAAGCTGGATTTGTACGATTGTTGGGTGATGGAAGTGAACTAGGATGTAATTTTTCATATGCAGTCCAGGAAGTACCCAATGGACTGGCACAAGCATTTGTCATTGGTTCTGATTTTATTGGAAATGAAACGTCATGTTTGGTGCTTGGCGACAATATATTTTATGGCTCTGGATTAAGTAAATTACTTCAAGAAAGTGCCTCCATTCAAGCAGGTGCTAGGGTATTTGCCTACCATGTTTATGACCCTGAACGTTATGGTGTTGTTGAGTTTGACGAAAACAAAAAAGCTATTTCCATCGAAGAAAAGCCAAAAAATCCAAAGTCAGATTACGCAGTTCCAGGTTTGTATTACTACGATAATAATGTAGTCGATATTGCCAAAAATATCAAACCTTCAGCTAGAGGGGAATACGAAATCACAACTGTTAACCAACATTATTTGGAGCAAAGCTTATTGTCAGTTGGTATCATGGATAGAGGGATTGCTTGGTTAGATACAGGTACATTTGATTCTCTTCACGATGCCTCCGAATATGTGCGGGTAATCGAAAAAAGGCAAGGATATAAAATAGGGTGTATCGAAGAAATTGCTTGGAGAATGAAGTTTATCGATGGTGCACAACTTGAAAAACTCGCAGAACCACTACTTAAAAGTGGTTATGGCGAATATTTGATAAAAATCTTAAAAAGATCATAGCTTGAGTGAAATCATTTTACAAGGCGAAGCCAATATTCCTACGAAATATGGCGAATTCAGAATGCGGGCATATTCTTGTTCGGAGACCGATTATATTCCCACTATAGTTTTGATCAATGACCACACCAAAATTGACCAACCAGTGTACGTCCGCATCCATAGTGAGTGTATCACTGGAGATTTATTTGGTAGTATTAAATGTGAATGTGGCGAACAATTAGACCTGTCGATGAAAATCATCAGTGAAAAAGGAGGCTTAATCATTTACTTAAGACAAGAAGGTAGGGGTATAGGCATTATCAATAAATTACATGCCTACCGCCAGCAAGAAAAAGGTTTAGACACCATAGAAGCCAACAGAATTTTGGGCTTGGAAATCGATGCTCGTCATTATGATACTGCTGTAAATATCTTAAAGCAATTAGGCATAACAAAAATTATATTGCTGACTAACAATCCTACAAAGTTGTCCGCACTTAAAGATGTTGGTTTTGAATCCGTTGAAAGAGAATCGCTGATTATCCCTGCTAAAAAGGAAAATTCCCATTACTTGAAAACAAAAAAAGATAAGATGGGACATGATTTGGATGTTGATTAAGAAAACTTTAATAAAAGTACTAAGAAATAAATTATAATATGAAGCATAAAATAGCCATCATTGGACTTGGATATGTGGGATTACCTTTAGCCGTTGAATTTGCTAAAAAATATCCTGTTGTCGGATTTGATATCAATCAAGGTCGTATTGATGAATTAATAAGTGGGAAAGATTCTACACAAGAAGTCGATGATATAACATTAAAAGACGTTTTGGCTTCTTCATCAGATTTTGACATGGACGGTTTATTTGTCACCACATCATTAGATGATTTGGCCTATTCCAATACCTATATTGTGACCGTCCCCACACCAACTGATAAAAACAACAGACCCGTTCTAACACCCTTGTACAAAGCAAGCGAAACGGTAGGCAAAGTATTAAAAAAAGGTGATTATGTCATTTACGAATCGACAGTGTATCCAGGCGTGACAGAAGACGAATGTGTGCCTGTTTTGGAACGAATTTCTGGATTAAAGATGAATGTTGATTTTTTTGTTGGTTATAGTCCAGAACGTATCAATCCAGGAGATAAAGAACATACGGTAGCTAAAATATTAAAAGTGACATCGGGATCATCGCCAGAATCAGCTGAAACCATCGATCAATTGTATAAGTCTATCATAACTGCTGGTACTTTTAAAGCTGCATCAATCAAAGTTGCTGAGGCAGCAAAAGTGATAGAAAATAGCCAAAGAGACATCAATATTGCTTTTGTCAACGAATTGTCCAAAATTTTCAATAGGCTTGATATCGATACACATGATGTGTTGGAAGCTGCGGGAACAAAATGGAACTTCCTCCCGTTTAAACCAGGATTAGTGGGTGGGCATTGTATTGGCGTAGATCCATACTATTTGGCTCAGAAAGCGCAGGAAGTAGGTTATCATCCCGAAATTATACTGGCAGGAAGGCGCTTAAATGACTCGATGGGACAACATGTAGCTACTGAGGTCGTCAAACTTATGGTAAAAAAAGATATTCCAATAAAAGGAAGTAATATTCTCATGTTGGGAATTACCTTTAAAGAAAATTGTCCCGACATTCGAAATACAAGAGCCATTGATATTTATCATGAATTAATTACCTACAACCTATACGTCGACATTTATGACCCTTGGGCATCAGTAGAAGAAGTATACCACGAATACGGTATTCATTCCTTGACGGCATTGCCAGATAAGCAGTACGATGCAGTGATTCTTACCGTAGCACATAAGACGTTTGCATCACTTCCACTTGACGTCTTAAAAAAAGACAAATGTGTTGTGTACGATGTGAAGGCGTTTTTGCCGAAAAATTCTGTAGACGGTAGATTGTAGGAATTACACGAATTAAAAGGTTGGACGCTAATTAACACAAATTACGCTAATTAAAGAAAGACAATGACCAAACATCAATTAATATTTAAAAACGAATGTTATAAGGTGATTGGAATTTGTATGGAAATTCATAGAATTTTGGGGCGAGGACTAAGGGAAATTGTGTATAAGGATGCCATGGAGTATGAATTTAAAAAGAATAATATCCCTTTTGTTAGGGAGAAAGAATATGAAGTTCATTATAAAGATATCATTTTAAAACATAATTTCTATGCGGATTTTGTAGTTTATAACGATTTGGTATTAGAGATTAAAGCGGTTGACCAAATTCATGATGATTTCGTAAATATTACCTTAAATTATATCTCCATTGCAAAAAGCCCTTTGGGTTTAATCATAAATTTTGGAGCCGAATCATTGCAAACCAGGAGAGTTATAAACTCTGACCATTATATTCCTGGAGAATTTAAATAAACTTTATGAACAATTAGCGTAATCAGCGATAATTAGCGTGATCTGTGTTAATTAGCGTAAAAAGAAAGCCCATAAAAATTAGCGTAATTTGCGGAATTTAGCGTAAAAAAAGTAGAAAAATTAGCGTAATTAAAAATCTAACAAGCAAATATTAATTCCCTTGAACAATACCAATTCACCAATTCACCAATTCAACATCCTCGTTACCGGCGGTGCCGGCTTCATTGGTTCCAACCTCGTGGAAGCCCTTTTGGAGGATCAAAGAGTACATAAAGTCAGGGTATTGGACAATCTGGAGACAGGCTTTTTAAAAAATATAGCTCCGTTTATACCAAATCCGAAGTTTGAATTTTTAGAAGGGGATATCCGGGATTATAATATGTGCTTGAAGGCTTGTGAAGGGATACATTTGATATCACACCAGGCCGCCTTAGGATCAGTACCTAGAAGCATCAAAGATCCTTTGACAACAAACGATGTAAATATTACCGGTACGCTCAATATTTTTAATGCGGCCGTTCAAAAAAAGGTAAAAAGAGTGGTTTTTGCCGCTTCATCATCCACTTATGGCGATAGTCCGGGCTTACCTAAAGTGGAGGATAAAATTGGAAGACCTTTGTCTCCTTATGCAGTCACAAAATATGTCAATGAATTATATGCCGATGTTTTTGCCAAAACCTATGGGGTAGAATTTATTGGCTTGCGTTATTTTAATGTGTTTGGCCCGAAACAAGACCCCAACGGAGCCTATGCAGCCGTGATTCCTTTATTTTTTAAAGCAGCTTTGGAAAATAAGCCACCCACCATCAACGGAGATGGTAATAATAGTCGGGATTTTACTTATGTGGACAATGCCGTTGAAGCTAATATTTTAGCCCTTTTTACAGGAAACCAGGCAGCCGTTAATCAAATTTACAATGTGGCTTGCGGCGAACAAACCAATCTCAACCAACTCTGGGATATGATTTGTGAAGTCACCGAATGTAAAATGCAAGCTAATCATGGTCCTAATCGAGATGGCGATATTCCTCACAGTCTGGCCGATATCGAAAAGGCAGGGAGGCTCCTAAATTATCAGGGAAAAATTAAAATAAAAGATGGACTTCAAAGGAGTATTGATTTTTATAAATGAAATTTATATCAAAAAATGGAATATCAAAATGGAGATTATCAAATACAAAAATACTTAGGGAAACAAAAGAGAATAAATTGTATGTCATTGTATAAAACCAATATTTTACTTTTCACTGTTTTTATATTTATTGGATGTAAAACAAATAGCCATTCTTTAATTTTAAATCAGAATCCCGGAAAAGGAATTCCTACAAATAGTACTAAGGAAAGGACAAGAGATGTTTCAGAAAGATATTATTCAAACTCTGGAGCTGAATATTTAACTCGGGGAAAGCCCTTGTTAAATTTTAATAATGGGCAACCTGATGGCATCTCCGTTTTAAAAATAGATAACCAGTATGCTATCCTGCAAGCCAAAGATGCCTATTTATTTAGTTGGTTTAAAATTGGTAATGAGAATGATGATATTACACTTCAAAGAGCCATTGATTTTATTTATCATGTAAGGAATAATGATAAAAATATATCCAATGGTGTGATTAACGGAAATGACCAGTTAAGTACCACAGGTACAATCGTTGTTGACAAAACAATAACCTTAAAAAATACGGTCGAAATTTATGAAAATATTACCTTAAAGGGAGATTTTACAGCATCTAATGATCATAATTTTAGAAGTAATACGATATTTCTCGACTTAAATAATGAAACAAGGTCAGCTATTAAATTTATACGGTTCCCAGGGTCTCAAATGAACTATGTAAGTGCAAAAATCGAGGGAATCAGATTTTCTGCATTATCTCCCTGTAAATCTGCGGTTGACATGGAAGGCGCTTCGGGCAATGTTATGAAAGATGTTATGATTTCCGGAAATAGAATACTGGAAAGTGGTATTGAAATTTCGAATGCAATTTTTTGTAAAGTTTCAAATGTCAGGGTCGAAAAAGTAAAAAAGTATGGATTGTATGTTAAAAAAACCAAAGGCAGTATTAGTACAACCACAGAAATTGAACATTTTAATGTAAACGGGGCAACGCATGGTGTTTTTGTAGAACACAAATCTTGCAATTCATTATGGTTAAAAAACTGTACCATTGAGATGACTGACCATAGTGCTATCAAAATTGAACAATACAACACGGTTCATATTGATAATTTATATACCGAAAATGTTCCCAATGAAACGTACAAAAATGGTATCATTCCAATTATTGATGTAAACGCCCAAAATTTTGGAGAAAGTAATGGAAATAGAGGCATGGTTACTATTTCGAATTCACTTATTAAAGGTTACCACAAAACTTTAGATAATCGAAAAATTGCTGGAATATTGGTAGACAACCATGATATTATTCATGTTGAAGGGTGTAAATTTTATTTAGTTGACCATTCAATTATTATGAGATCAAATTGTAATGCAGTTAACTGGATTAGTAATTTTGAGGTGGGACTCACGCATAATGTTTTTAATGTCATCAACAGCGAAGACCCCAAACTTTATGGCATTGAAAAACCAGATGCATTTAATATTATTTCTTCTTATTCCGGAAATATCGGAACCTACGGACCATTTACGAGAGTAGTCAGCCAAAAAAGTAGACTTTTTACCCCTATTTTACTTTCCAGGGGTAATAATAGGTTAAGAATAGCTGAAGAAGGTATTGATGAAAAAAAGCATTTTACAGAAATGTGGGTTCAATATGGGCAACAACCTGGAGAGCTTAGAATTGCGCCAGGTGGTAAAAATGTAGCAGCTACCTTTGGCACTGATGGAGGAATGACCATCGGCAATATCTTAAATGCGCCTCCTCCTAAAGACGGGCTTCGCGTTCATGGTCAAACCATTTTTGGACAAGGTATTGTTGAAAAAAGTGCTGCAGTTCAGGTGGAATCTACGGACAAAGGTTTTTTACCACCTAGGATGACAACCAAAGAACGAAATGCAATTGTTTCGCCGGCAGCTGGTTTGATTATATTTAATACCACCAATAATAAACACCAGGGTTACAATGGCAAAATGTGGAATGATTTGTATTAAAAGTGAAGTCTGGTTAATTAAATTTAAAAAATTTAATACGATTTAAGTGCTTTTTAATTCTTTTGATATTTTTGTTTTTATCTCTCCGCACTTTAGTGATAAAATTGGTCAAAGTAGTTATAGCATTATTTCAGAATAATTAAATACTAAATTTGGTGAAAAGATTTTTAATCTTGAAAATGATACTACATTTCTACATAACCCAAATTATTTTGCCGACCCTCTCCACCTAAATTCTAAAGGTGCTGACAAATTTACTACTCTTGTAGCAAATATAATGAAAGAAAAAATACAGAAATAACACAACATTTAATTAGAATATATTAAAATTAAGAATAAAATGAAAACCGCCCTTATCACAGGTGTAACAGGTCAAGACGGAGCTTATTTAAGTGAATTCCTTTTAAAAAAGGGTTATATGGTTCACGGAATAAAAAGAAGATCTTCCCTTTTTAATACGGATCGAATTGATCATATTTATATGGATCCTCATGTAGAGAATGTCAATTTTAAATTGCATTATGGAGACATGACTGACAGTACTAACCTTATTCGTATTATACAAGAAGTACAACCTGATGAAATCTATAACCTAGCTGCTATGAGCCATGTTCATGTTAGTTTTGCTACACCCGAATACACGGCCAATGTCGATGGCCTAGGCACGCTGCGTATTTTGGAGGCGGTAAGGATTTTAGGCTTGGAGAAAAAAACACGCATATATCAAGCCTCTTCTTCTGAGCTATATGGTATGGTACAAGAAATTCCACAAACTGAAAAAACACCCTTTTATCCAAGGAGTCCATACGCAGTTGCCAAATTATATGCCTATTGGATTACCGTCAATTATAGGGAGGCCTATAATATATTTGCTTGTAATGGCATTTTGTTTAATCATGAGTCACCTGTCAGAGGAGAAACATTTGTCACTAGAAAGATTACCCGTGCAGTGGCAAGAATTGCACTTGGACTTCAAGACAATTTATACCTTGGTAATTTAGATTCAAAACGTGACTGGGGACATGCCAAAGATTATATTCGTATGATGTGGATGATATTGCAAGCAGAGGTGGCCGAAGATTGGGTCATTGCTACAGGTGTCACCACAAGTATTCGAGATTTTGTCTATTTGGCATTTGATGAAGTTGGATTAACCATAAAATTTGAAGGGAAAGGTGTAGATGAAAAAGGTTATTTAGTTGCCATTGATAGCGATAAACTTTCTCAATTTACCGATAAGGAACATATTGAAAAATTGGAAAAACATTTGATCACTAAAAATACTTCCTTGTCACAATCTACGTCAATAGACCCAATTATTGAAGTAGATCCACGATATTTTAGGCCTACAGAAGTCGATTTATTGATTGGGGATGCTTCCAAAGCAAAACAAAAATTAGGTTGGGTGCCCCAATACGATTTGCATAGTCTTGTCAAAGAAATGATGGAATCTGATATGAAATTGATGCAAAAAGAGCAACACCTCAAAAAATATGGATTCACCATTAAAAACTATTTTGAATAATATGAAGGTTTTACTCACAGGTGGTGGAGGGATGGTAGGCAAAAATATTTCCGACCAAAAGCCAGCACACATACATTTATTGTCGCCAAATTCTTCTGAGTTAAACTTGTTGAATTATGAGGAGGTCTCTTCATATATTAAAAAATCACAACCCGATTTGATTATTCACGCTGCTGGAATCGTAGGAGGAATACAAGCAAATATTAACAATCCAGTCAGGTTTTTAAGAGAAAATACCTTGTTGGCACATAATATTATTTGGGGCGCTTACGAAAACCAAGTGAAGCACTTTATAAATTTAGGGAGTTCTTGCATGTATCCTAAGCGGGCAACTAATCCATTAACGGAAGAACAAATATTGACAGGTAGTCTTGAGCCCACGAATGAGGGATATGCTCTAGCTAAAATATTTGCGCAAAAACTTTGTAGTTATATCAATGAGGAAGGCCAAAACAACCATTATAAAACCTATATCCCGTGCAACCTTTACGGCAAATACGACAAATTTGATGCAGAATGGGGACATATGATTCCTTCGGTTATTCAAAAAATTTATATGGCTAAAATAAACAGAGACAAATCTGTCTCTATTTGGGGAGATGGCACCGCAAGACGAGAATTTATGTACGTGGCAGATTTAGCCGACTTCATTTGGAAGTCCATTGAAGATCTGGATTCCATACCAGATTTACTAAATGTGGGGTTGGGGTTTGATTACAGTATCAACGAATATTATCAGTCCATTGCGCAAGTGGTAGGGTTTGATGGCGAATTTATCCATGACCTAACCAAACCCGTAGGTATGAAACAAAAACTTGTGGACATCGCCTTACAAACAAAAACAGGGTGGAGTCCAAAAACCAGTCTTACCGATGGTTTACATCAAACCTTTGAATATTATACAAAAAACGTTTTAGAGAATGAGTAAAAAATATGCGTTAGCTACAAAAACTTGGGATGAAGCGGAATACAATGCCATCGATCGGGTGATTCAATCTGATATGTTTACTATGGGCAAAGAGGTTTTACAATTTGAAAAAGATTTTGCCGCTTTTTTCCGTAAAAAATATGCGGTGATGGTAAATTCTGGTTCCTCGGCAAATTTAGTCATGATAGCTGCTTTATTTTTTAAAAAATCAAATCCACTTCAAGAAGGTGATGAAGTGATAGTTCCTGCCGTGTCGTGGTCGACAACTTATATGCCGCTCCAACAATATAATTTGAAAGTCAAATTTGTCGATATCGATTTGCAAACGCTTAATTTTGATATTGAAAAATTGGCCGCAGCCATCACGTCAAAAACAAAAGCTATTTTGGCCGTAAATTTACTCGGCAACCCAAATGATTTTAATGATATTAAATCATTGATAAAAGGTAAAGACATTTATTTGCTGGAAGATAATTGTGAATCCATGGGTGCAACATACCAAGGTGAATTTGCAGGTAGTATTGGTTTGATGGGAACATTTAGTACTTTTTTTAGCCACCATATTTCGACGATGGAAGGAGGCGTATTAATCACAGATGATGAAGAATTGTACCATATATCTTTGTGTTTAAGAGCACATGGTTGGACGAGAAATTTACCCAAAGAAAATCAAGTTACGGGAATCAAATCGGATGACCCATTTACGGAGTCCTACAAATTTGTTTTACCCGGATTTAATCTTCGTCCCCTAGAGATGAGTGGTGCAATTGGTCAAGAGCAGTTAAAAAAACTCCCGTCGATTGTTTTTAACAGACAACAAAATGCTTTAAAATTTTTGAACGTCGTCAAACAATATGACTGGCTAATAGCTCAAAGGGAAATTGGAGAAAGTAGTTGGTTTGGATTTTCACTCATTATCAATCCTTCATCGGGTAAAAGTAGAGAAAAATTAATAAAAGTTTTGGATACATTTGGCATCGAATATAGACCCATTGTAGCTGGAAATTTTGTGAAAAATGAGGTGATCTCTTATTTTAATTATGAAGTCAGTGGTCCATTGTCAAACGCTGACTTGATCGATACCAATGGCCTATTTTTAGGTAACCATCATTACGATATGACAGAGGAATTAAACCTTTTACAACAAGCCTTGGATTCTTATAACTAGAAATAATTGTTTTGTGCGTAAAAAAAGAAGATATAAACGAATAACCCCACCTTGAATTTAAAGCAAATTCTGGATAGAATACGCAACTCAAACGAACGATCAAAAAGAGCGTATAAAAACTTGAGTGTTTCGTTTGTTGCCAATGTTATTTCGTTGTCTATTACATTTTTTATGGTGCCCATTACTTTAAATTATGTGGGCAAAGCAGAATATGGAGTTTGGTTGACCATTTCTTCCATCGTTACTTGGTTTTCATTTTTTGATATTGGCCTAGGCAATGGTCTACGAAATAAATTGGCTGTAGCTGCTGCTGAAAACGATTTTGACAAAGTGAAAACGTATATTAGTTCGGCCTACTTCCTGATTTCTGGAATTGCTTTATTCTTATTTATTGTATTTTTTGTAGTCGCCAATTTAGTATCTTGGAATGACATTTTGAACACCCATTTTTTAACCAATGAATTGTTATTAAAGATAGTAATAATCATTTTTTTCTTCTTTTGTTTGAGTTTTAGTTTGAAGACAATTTCTTCGATTCTAGAGGCACTACAATTATATGCGATAAAAGATATAATCTCCGTAGGAACCCAAATAATAGGATTAATAGCAATTCTTATCCTAATAAATAATTCCGAAGGCTCGCTTTTATACTTAAGTATGGTATACGGAAGCCAAACTGCATTTGGTTTATTGATCGCTAGCCTTGTATTATTTTCAGGTAAGTTAAAACACATCAGGCCTTCGTTCCAAAAAATCAAAATTAAGGAGAGTATTCCGCTGATCAATTTAGGTATTTGGTTTTTTTTAAATCAAATCCTCTATTTAGTCACCACACAAATTTCTTTGTTTTTAGTCATTCAGTTTTTTGGTCCTGAAGATGTGACCGTTTTCAACTTAGCTAAAAACTATATGGCTATTAGTACAATGTTGTTTGTGATGGTCTTGACGCCTTTTTTGTCTGCATTTACAGAAGCGTACACAAAAGCAGATTACATTTGGATTAAATCAACCATGAATAATATTTTTAAAGCTTTTGCCGGTGCTACTTTTATGGTTGTCATCATGATAATAGGATATAAACTGTTTTTCAATTTGTGGGTCGATGGTAAGGTGATGCCAGATTTATTTTTGATCATTACCTTGGGAATTTTTGGTGTATTCCAAATGTATTCTTCCGTGTACACTTTATTTCTGAATGGAATAGGGAAAATCCGTTTGCAGTTTTATACACTTTTATTGAGTGCTATACTTTTTATCCCTTTGGTCTATTTATTTCATTATTTAGATTTTGGATTGAGTAGTTTGGTACTGCCTGGTATTATTTTTGGACTATTAAATAGCTATATTTATAGTAAACAATTCAACTTAATTATGGAAAAAAAGGATATGGGAATATGGACAAAATAAAATCAAGCTTCGCAAATGTTTCTTTGATTAATCTGCCAAAATTCGAAGACCCGAGAGGTAATCTTTCTTTTATTGAAGAGTTTAAACATGTTCCATTTAAAATACAACGTACGTATTGGATATACGATGTGCCAGGTGGCCAAATCAGAGGCGGACATTGTTTTAAACAACAACAAGAGCTTATTGTAGCTTTATCTGGAAGCTTAGATATAGTAGTTGACACAGGTACCGAAAAGCAAATATTTTCTTTAAACCGTTCTTATTATGGTTTATATTTACCCGCAGGTGTATGGCGGCATATGGAAAATTTTTCTACAAATGCGCTTGCATTGGTTGTTAGTTCTACTCATTTTGATGTCAATGACTATATCTTTAATTATAACGAATTCCTTAAATTCATAAATAATTATGAGGCAAAATAGTGTTTACGATTGTGTAATATTACCCTTGAATAAAATCAATAATCGTGCAGGTAATATTACTATAATAGAAGGAGAAGTAAATGTTCCTTTTGATGTAAAAAGATTGTATTACCTGTATGATATACCTGGGGGCGAAAGTAGGGGTGGTCATGCACATAAACAATTGAAACAATTAATTGTAGCTACAAGTGGATCATTTGATGTTTTGCTCGATGATGGTACAAATAAAAAAATAGTTACACTCAATAGGCCTAATTTTGGACTTCTCGTTGTGCCAGGTATTTGGCGCGAATTATTGGAGTTTTCTTCTGGATCTATATGTTTAGTTTTAGCATCTGAATTATATAGTGAAGATGATTATTTGAGGGAATATAATGATTTTAAAAATTTGAAGAGTGGCAATTAAAATACATCCATCCGCAGAAGTACAGTCTCTTAGTATAGGTGAGAATACAGTAGTTTGGCAAAACTGTGTAATTTTAAAAAATGCTCAGATTGGAAAAAATTGTAATATTAATTATAATGTGTTTATTGAAAATGATGTTTTTATTGGAGATAATGTGACCATAAAGCCAGGAGTTCAAATTTGGGACGGGTTAAGAATAGCGAATAATGTATTTATCGGACCTAATACAACCTTTACCAATGATCTTTTTCCCAGATCAAAACAATATCCTGAATCATTTATTGAAACCATAATCGAAGAGGGAGCAAGTATTGGAGGAAACGCTACCATTTTGGCAGGGGTAACTATTGGTGCTTTTTCTATGATAGGGGCAGGAAGTGTGGTAACAAAAAGTACAGCTCCTTTTTCGTTGTGGTTTGGAAATCCTGCGGTTCACCGAGGTTATGTAACTCGTGAAGGACTGGTTTTGTCTTTTGATCTCAATGACCGTGAAGGCCAGAAGTATGAATTAATAAATAATGAACCAAGATTAAAATGATTAGTTTTCTTGATTTACAACAAATAAATGCACAATACGCAGAAGAACTTAAACAAGTAGCTTCTGAAGTGATTGATTCAGGGTGGTATCTGATGGGAGAACGGGTAAAACAATTTGAAACAAGCCTTAGTCATTACATAGGCGTTCAAAATGCAATAGGCGTGGCAAACGGTTTAGATGCTCTTCGTCTGATTTTAAAAGCGTATATGGAATTAGGTTTTATGAAGGAAGGTGATGAAATAATCGTTCCCGCAAATACCTATATTGCTTCAATTCTTGCGATTACGGACAATCGATTAAAGCCTGTCTTGGTCGAACCTGATATGAATACGTATAACCTAGACTTAGATCTAATCGAAGAAAAAATTACAAATCGTACCAAAGCCATCATGGTGGTTCATCTTTATGGTCAGGTTTGTTGGGGTGATCAACTCGAAACCTTAGCAAAAAAGTTCAACCTCAAAATTATTGAAGACAATGCACAAGCCATTGGTGCAGAATGGAATGGTGTAAAAACAGGTGCTTTGGGTGATGCTGCGGGGTTTTCTTTTTATCCCGGTAAAAATCTGGGCGCACTAGGAGATGCCGGAGCTGTGACCACGAATGACGATACACTAGCCAGTACCATTAGAGCTTTAGCTAATTATGGAAGTAAACAAAAATATGTCAATGAATATCAAGGTTTAAATAGTAGATTAGACGAGATTCAAGCAGCCTTTTTAAGTGTTAAATTAAAATACCTCGATCAGGAAAACCAACAGCGAACTGAAATCGCACAATACTACCTCAAAAACATAAAAAACCCGCACATTATTTTGCCCAATTTATTATGGGGCAACCATAAAAAACCAACGATAAAATCCCATGTTTTTCACCTGTTTGTAGTGCGCACAACACATAGAGATAAGTTACAAAATCTATTGTCTGAAAAGGGCATTCAGACATTAATACACTATCCTACACCACCGCATAAACAAAAGGCATACCACCAGTTAAATCAGATGGAATTTCCTATAACAGAACAAATACATAGGGAAGTTTTGAGCCTTCCTATTTCACCTGTTCAAACCTTGGAAGAAATGAAAAAAATAGTCGATGTTGTCAATTCATTTTAATGATTGAAATAGTTATACTTTTTGTTGAGTATGCAATATAAAAATCCTTTGGTTTCCATCGTTGTTCCTTCCTACAATCATGCTCCTTTTGTAGCGGATTGTATTAAGAGTATAGTAAGTCAAGACTTTAAAGATTTTGAATTAATCGTCATTGATGACGGTTCAAAGGATGAAAGTCCAAGCATATTGAAAACGTTGCAACAAACTTATGGATTTCAGCTTTTATTGAATAAAAATCAAGGACTAGCCAAAACATTAAACCAAGGATTCAGAGATTTAGCCAAAGGCAAATATTTGACTTTTTGTGCTTCTGATGATTATTGGTTGCCAGGTAAACTTCGAAAACAAGTACAATTTTTGGAAGACAATCCCGAGTATGCCATGGTATATGGTAAAGCCAAAATCGTGGATGAAAATAATGAGGAAGATGTCGAACAAACACGTCAAAAAAACGAAAAATTGAAAGGTGGGTTTATTTTCAAAGAATTAATTAATATTGATTTTCATCCCCCCGTCAATTATATGTTGTCCGCTCTTGTAATAAAGGAATTAGGATATTATAAAGAACATATATGGGCAGAAGATTTTGATATGAATCTTAGAATAGCCGAAAGTTATCCTATTGGATTTATCGATGAATTTTTAAGCGGGTACAGGGTTAATCAAAGTATTCCCAATAAAAATTTATCTTTTAAAACAATTTATTCACACAAAAACAGTATCGAACAATTTAGTACATCTCCCTTTTATAAAGAGGCCATCAAAAAATGGCATTTCCGCTGTTTTACTTGGTATGCGCCTTATATAAAAGGGAAAAAAATGGCATTAAAAGGTATGTTTTATAACCTCGATAAAGTATTTATGAAGGAGTTTTTAATCTCTTTTTTAGTCCTACTACTTAAGTGGCATAAAGAATAAACATGAAAGAAAAATTAATTATTAGCCACATAAAAGGAGGTTTTGGAAATCAATTACACCAATACGGAACGGGACTAATGCTGGCAAAAAAATTGAACGCTAAATTTAAAGTTGATTTAAGTTTTTACGAGGAGGAAAAATATAGAAACTGGTATAAATTAGATAAGGTCAATGTCATTATTGACCCAGCCACACCTGAAGAAATTAAAAAATTGAAAAACGAAGCGAACGCCCCTTTGTTTAATCGAGTTTTATCTAAACTCGGGATTTACAGCAAATTCAGAAAAAAAACGGATATTATAGATGGTTTTGGTTTTAAGCCAGATGACCGTTTAATGAACCTTACTCATTCTGCATATATTTCAGGTTGGTGTGCAAAGGAAGTTTATGTAAGAGAAATCAAAGAAGATCTAAAGCAATATTTTTTACCTAAAAAACCCTTTAGTCCGTGTGCGGAAAATTTTTTAAATCACATTCAGGCTACAAACTCAGTTTCTATACATATTCGTCGGGGAGATTATCTAGAGCTCGAACATTTTTTTAGAGTGATACCTGTTGAATACTATCAACAAGCCGTTTCAGAAATTTCGCAAAAACTCAATAAGCCAACTTTTTTTATCTTTTCAAATGATTTGGATTGGGCCAAAACGAATATGGATTTTGTGAAGGATGCAATATTTGTCGATTTACCAGCATGTCAAAATTATACTGGTTTAGCCGACATAGAAGAATATCAATTAATGAAACATTGTCGCCATAATATTATCGGAAACAGTTCATTTAGTTATTGGGCCGCTTATTTAAATATTCATAAGGGGAATCTGGTATTTACACCTAAAAAATGGTTTAATGATACATTTTATCAACAAAGTTTGGATAAATATCCTATTTGTCCACCTGATTGGATTCAACTATAAATGATTTTTAAAACAGGTAGGGAATTTGTTAAAAATAGAGCCATTGTACATGCCTTTATTTTTAGTAATTTATTTATACTTGTTTGTTCTTTTGAAATCCTATATGGATTACCAAACATTCTTAAATACTTGGCAAGTGTGTATGTATTATTAAGTTTGGCGATATTTTATTGGTATTCTGATCGGATAAGATTCCAATCTTTTTTCTTAAAATTTTTGGTTTCGAGTTTTATTTTATTTTTAGTGTATTTATTATTTACTTCCATTAGATTTG
Source organism: Saprospiraceae bacterium (assembly GCA_049290115.1). GTDB lineage: Bacteria > Bacteroidota > Bacteroidia > Chitinophagales > Saprospiraceae > OLB9. Next base: position 83,723 of record JBATMZ010000174.1, read on the forward strand.
AAAAGTTTTATATTCAAGAAGCCTTTGGCGATAAGTTTTATTTACTACCATACGTAGTACCTATAATATTTTTAAGGCTTAGGTACACTCTATCGACATTTAGAACAATACTAAGACTTACTTATAGCATACTTCCATTTGCTATTTTATCCCTTATTTTCCTTATTATTTTTCCCGATGTTTATGAGTATCCTGATAATGTGTTCATTGTACTTACTTTTTCATTTGCTAACGCACTTTTGCTATATGTTTCACATTTGCTGAAATGGAGATTTGTTACCCCTTTGGCCTTATTGTATTCTATACTTTTTATCATCTTACTTGCTTCATTAGGAAGACGGGGTGAAACTTTCGAACAATTCCTACCACTCATATTATTTGTGTGGATTAGGATTAGGTCTTCGAGTATTAGCACTATAAAAAAAGGAATTTTTATTGCTTTGAGTTTATCGGCAGTAATTCCAGCGAGCCTATATGTTTATTCGATTAGTGGCGATATATATTTGTTTCAAAGAGGGTTGGATAAAGATGGATTTAATGACACTAGAGGAGAAACGGTGCTGAATTTTCTAAATGATTATGGTAGTAGGCCTAATGATTATATTATTGGAAGAGGTTTGAACGGCAAGGTTAGAAAATGGATTGTTGCCACAGAAAAAAGTACAAAATTCAGTCGATCCATAGAAATTGGCTATTTTGATTCATTACTCAAAGGTGGTTTTGTGTATCTTTTACTGATGCTGACCTTGTTTTTGAGTAGTATTTATTTGGGCTATTTTAAATCCAAAAATGATCTAGTTAAAGGTCTCTCATTTATTGTTCTTTGGCAAATCTTGTACATGATAAGTTTTGGGTTATTAAACTTTTCTGTTTTTTATTTTATGTTGTGGATTGCAGTGGCCACTTGTTTAGATAGAGTGACAAGAAATTATGATAATAATTACCTCATTCGAGAATTAAACGCCACGTAATAATTTTTGACAGGAAAAATATGGGTTCATTTCAGACTTTGTTGACATTTGGCATCATTACAAAAAAAATGGCATTCATCTATCAAAAAAAATATTCTAAAAAACTGACGACCATATCATGATGACAATATATTTTTTAACATCCATTAATCCATATGCCTCGGAAGGAGCTAGTGCCAATAGATGGCGTACGATCGTGGATGGATTAGTGCTTCAAGGCGCTATAGTAAAAATATTAATCACAAGTGGATGGAGTACCCGAATGGAGTTTGATCAATATCAAATTAGAGGATTTATTGATAGTGACTGTAAAATTGCCTACCAATACATTTGTAAATTATCCAATTTTACATTGTGGAAAAGAAGGGTGAATACCTATTTTTTAGAGTATATACTTCAACCATTTTATAGGTATTCATTGAATAAAATCATTAAAAATGAGAAGTTTACTATTTTATTTGTTCAACCACACCTAAGTGTTTTCAGATTATTCATAGGAATACCCTACTATGTTTTGAAGGAGTTGAAGGTGGTTATGGAAATCAGTGAATTCAACGATATTGGTTCGGAACATGCGACCAATTTTATCCAACGAAAAAATGTCGTTAGTTTTAATAAATTGCTCTTGACCCATATTTTGCCGAAATTGAATGGGTTGATAGTCATGACCAATAAACTCAAAGAACATTTTAGTTCCCTATTGGAAAAAAATAATTTGTGTACCCTACACCATATGCCGATGACCGTAGATTTGGAAAGGTTTGTTGATGTAACTCCCTTTGAAAATATCGAATCGCCGTATATAGCCTATTGTGGAACAACCAGTTTTAAAAAAGATGGCATAGATATTTTAATACAATCTTTTGATAAAATTGTGGACAACTTTCCTAAAGTAAAGTTATATATTGCTGCTTATTATGAGAACGATGGAGATAAAATGGTAGATTTAATCAAGCGTGCCAAACATAGGGACAGTATAAAGTTTTTGGGTGTATTACATCGCGATGAAATACCGTCTTTTGTTTCTAGTTCTACATTATGTGCACTACCTCGTCCCGATTCCAGACAAGCGCAAGGTGGCTTTCCCACAAAACTGGGTGAATATTTAGCGTCAGGTCGCCCTGTTTGTGTAACTACAGTCGGAGAAATTCCACTTTATCTCAAAGATAAAACATCTGCTTTTTTTGCTATTCCTGGGTCTATAGATTCCTTCGCTGATGCCATGATATATGCCTTACAGGACAAGGAATTGGCCAATGAAGTAGGCAAACAAGGAAAGATCGTTGCTGAGACTTCATTTAATAAAAATATACAGGGGAAAAACTTATACAATTACTTATCAATTTTAATAAAAGATGCAAAATAAAACTTTACTTATAACCGGTGGTACTGGTTCTTTTGGCAATGCAGTTTTGAAACGTTTTCTTCACACGGATCATTTTAGTGAGATTAGAGTGTTTAGCCGGGATGAAAAAAAGCAAGACGACATGAGACGCCTTCACAATAATCCTAAAATCAAATTTTATTTAGGTGATGTGAGAGACTACCGAAGTGTGGAAACTGCTATCATTGGTGTGGATTACATATTTCATGCGGCAGCATTAAAACAAGTACCTTCTTGTGAGTTTTTCCCATTGGAAGCGGTAAAAACCAATGTGATGGGTACAGAAAATGTCTTGGAAGCAGCCATTAAAAATAAGGTGAAAAAAGTGGTCGTTTTGAGTACCGACAAAGCGGTTTATCCCATTAATGCTATGGGCATTTCGAAGGCTATGATGGAAAAAGTGATGGTGGCCAAATCCAGATTATCTTCCGAAACTATACTTTGTGGTACCAGATATGGTAATGTGATGGCGAGCAGAGGATCTGTAATACCATTGTTTGCTGACCAGTTAAAAAAAGGCACAGCACTGACTATCACCGACCCTAATATGACCCGTTTTATGATGACACTTGAAGATGCAGTAGATTTGGTGTTATTTGCTTTTGAAAATGGAAAAGCTGGTGATATTTTTGTTCAAAAATCACCGGCCTCTACTATAGAGATATTAGCTGAAGCATTAAAAGAATTGTATAAAGTAAACAATGAGATAGTTATAATCGGAACTAGGCACGGAGAAAAATTATATGAAACCCTGGTCAACAGGGAGGAGATGGCCAAGGCTGAAAATCTGGAACATTATTACCGGATTCCAGCTGATAACAGGGATCTGAATTATGCTCAATACTTTTCAGAAGGAGAACCGGATATGGAGAGAATAGAGGAATATCATTCTCACAATACAAGACGGCTTGATGTTCAGGAGACCAAAGATTTATTAATGAAATTGACTTTTATTCGGGAAGACGTTGAAAATGTGATTCGTGACTGATTTTTAAGGCATTTAAATACAGTATCCAAATAAATTATTATAAAATGAAATTATATTATAACAATATAAACATAAAAACTTATTTAGTTAGAAGGTTAAGAAAATTTAAACTGTTTAATTATATCTTTCCGTTAGGTACAGGAGGGAGTCCGGAATATTCATTTTCTGTATGGATTCGCCATTTGAATAAACTTTATTCAGACGGAAATGGGAAAATACCTGAAACAATTGCAGAATTGGGCCCAGGTAGTACATTGGGAGTTGGACTTGCTGCTTTATTGTCAGGTTCGTCTTGTTATTTTGCATTAGATGTTCAGAATTACATAAATAGAGATAAACTTATCAAAGATTTTGACGAAATGGTTAATATCTTTAAGGAAAGAAGAAAAATAAACGGGAACTTTCCAAGTCATATTCTTACAGATAATATATTAGAAAAATCTCTGAATGAAACTAGAATCAAAACAATAAGAGATGAGATTATTCTCCATGGAGAAAATTCAAAATATATAAAATACTATGCTCCGTGGACTGATGATAAATTAATTATTTACTCTTCTATTGATTTTATTTTATCCCAATGTGTACTTGAACATGTTGATCAACTTGAGGGTTGTTATACAGCGATGAGTAAATGGTTGAAGCCTGGGGGTTATAGTTCTCATTTAGTTGATTTTCAGTGTCACGAATTTACCCGTCATTGGAATGGTCATTGGGCATTTACAGAAACCGAATGGGATAAAGTCAGAGGAACAAATGACTGGGCAATAAATAGGGAACCGGCAAATAATCACAATGAATATGCCTTGAAGTCAGGATTTGAAATAATTGAATTTAATAGAAGAAAGCCAATAAGTAAAGGTATTTCACGCAATAAATTAAGTAAACAGTTTGTCAATATTTCTGATGAAGATTTGGAAACTTCTTTTATTGATATTTTACTTAGAAAAAAGGAAAACTAAATATGAAAATCGGAATTACCGGAGCCAACGGTTTTGTCGGAAAACATCTGAATAACTTTCTTTTACTTCAGAATGATATAGAAATCGTTCCTTTTGATAGAGTTTTTTTTGAAGAACCGATAAAAATGGATGGTTTTGTAAGGTCTTGTGATTGTATCGTTCATCTTGCAGGTCTTAACCGGCACTCTTCACCAGAATTAATGTTTGAAACCAATGTCATCCTTTGTGTTAAAATAGTAGAAGCATGTCAAAGAACATTTAGTAAACCACATATTATTTTTTCTTCCTCGACGCAGGAAGAAGAAGAAACTATATACGGAGATTCAAAAAGAAAAGGAAGAGAAGTGTTGGAATCCTGGGCAAAAGATTGTGGTGCATTGGTCACAGGTGCCATTATTCCGAATGTATTCGGGCCTTTCGGTGTTCCTTTTTACAATTCAGTTATAGCTACTTTTTGTCACCAGATTGTGAATAAGGAAAGCCCAACAATAATTCAGGATAAAACTTTAAATCTGATATATATTAACGATTTAGTGGTGAGGTTATACGGTTACATATTAACACCATTATCAGGAAGAATAGAAATTCCGCACAATTACACCATGCGCGTTTCCGATATTTTATCAAGTTTAATCAGATTCAAGGATTTATACTTACATCATGGAATTATTCCTGATTTATCTATTCCTTTTGAGCTGGATCTATTTAACACGTTCCGGTGTTATGTACCTAAAGATCATTATCCGGTATTTTTTAAACTCAATACGGATGAAAGGGGATCTTTTGTAGAAATCGCAAGGACCAATACCTCCGGTCAATTTTCTTATTCAACTACCAAACCCGGTATCACAAGAGGCAATCATTTTCATACAAGGAAAGTTGAGAGGTTTGCGGTCATTCAGGGTAAGGCCAAAATTTCATTAAGACGAATTGATAGTGATGAAGTTTTAGATTATTTTTTGGATGGAAAAACCCCGTCTTATGTCGATATGCCGATATGGTATACGCATAATATTACCAACATCGGCGAAGATGATTTGGTGACTTTATTTTGGATTAACGAACCGTATAATGTGGAAGACCCGGATACTTGGATGGAGAATGTTTGAGTAATGAGAAATGAGTAATCAGTAAGGAGTGATGAGTAATCAGTAAGGAGTGATGAGTAATGAGTGAGGAGTAATGAGTGAGGAGTTTGAAGGTAAAATTAGTATGAAAACACATCGTGATTTAGACGTTTGGAAAAAGGCCATAGATTTGGTTACACTGGTGTATAAAATTACCAAAGGATTTCCTGCCTATGAACTTTATGGACTTACCAGCCAATTGAGAAGATCAGCAATTTCGATTCCATCAAACATTTCTGAAGGAGCTGCAAGAAATACAGCAAAAGATTTTAATCATTTTTTAGCTATATCACTTGGTTCAATTGCAGAACTAGAGACTCAGGCAATTGTATCCAAAAATTTGGAATATTTGAATGAACAGGATTTTGAATTACTTATTTCTGAACTTGAATCGGTGAGAAGAATGACTCACGGTTTAAAAAAATCACTTAAAATTTAGTGAGGAGTAATGGGTAATGAGTGAGGAGTGTCACCCATCACCGATTACCCATTACCGATCACCCATTACCGATCACCCATCACCGATTACCCATTACCGATCACCGATCACCGATTACCCATCACCGATCACCCATCACCCATCACCCATCACCCTAAAATGAACACAATATGGACCCATCACCCATCACCCATCACCGATTACCACTTACCAAACTGAAAGTAGTAACCGTCGTTGGTACCCGTCCTGAAATCATAAGATTATCCCGGGTAATGGCAAAACTCGACGAGAGTCCTGCAATCGAACATATTACAATTCATACCGGGCAGAATTATGATTATGAATTGAATGAAGTTTTTTATGAAGATTTGGGTATTCGTAAACCCGATTATTTTTTGAATGCTGCTGGGGCAACGGCGACAGGGACCATCGGCCAGATATTGATCAATATAGACCCGATTTTGGAAGAAGTCAAACCCGATGCTTTTTTGGTCTTGGGTGATACAAATAGTTGTTTGTGCTCCATTCCGGCCAAAAAAAGACATATTCCTATCTTTCACATGGAAGCAGGAAACCGATGTTTTGACCAAAGAGTACCGGAAGAGACCAACCGAAAAATCGTAGATCACATTTCAGATATCAACTTGACGTATTCAGATATCGCAAGGGAATATTTATTGAGAGAAGGTTTGCCGCCAGATAGAATAATCAAGACGGGTTCGCCAATGTTTGAAGTTTTGACCCATTATTTGCCGAAAATTCAGCAAAGTGATATATTAAAAAAACTCGGATTGGAAAAAGATAAATTTTTTGTCGTATCTGCCCACAGAGAAGAAAACATCAGCAATGACAAAAACTTTTTTGATCTATTGGATGCTTTAAACCAAATAGCGGAAAAATACAGTTTTCCTATTATTGTAAGTACCCATCCCCGTACTAGAAAAAGATTGGAATCACTTCAGAATAACCAAGAAAAATCACTCAACCTTCACTCCTTAATTCAATGGCAAAAACCTATGGGATTTTGTGATTATAATTCATTACAAATTAATGCCTTTGCCGTACTTTCAGATAGTGGAACAATCAGTGAGGAATCAACTATTTTAAACTTTAAAGCGTTAAATATCAGGCAGGCTCATGAAAGACCAGAAGCCATGGAAGAAACATCAGTGATGATGGTAGGGTTGAATCCAGAAAGAATTTTACAAGGTTTAGAACAAGTGGTTTTACAAAAAACGGGCTTGGAAAGAAATTTTAGACAAGTATTCGACTATTCAATGCCCAACGTGAGTGATAAAGTTGTTAGGATTATTTTAAGTTATACGGATTATATTAAAAGGGTAGTTTGGAGTGAATAAATGATAGAAAAAATTAAATACCAATTAGGCAATTTGCCTGGGTTCAGAACAAAAAGGAAAATTGTTGTTATTGAAAGTGACGATTGGGGTAGTATTAGACTTCCTTCACGAGAAATTTATAAGGATTTAATAAAACAAGGTATCCCACTAGATAAAGCTACATACAATAGATATGACGCATTGGCGAGCGAAGAGGATTTAAGTGCTTTGTTTGAAGTATTATCTTCTTTTTCCGATAAAAATGGAAATCCTGTAAAAATTACAGCAAATACTATTGTGGCTAATCCAGATTTTGAAAAGATAGAATCAAGTGACTTTAAAGAATATTTTTACGAGCCTTTTACTGATACGTTAAATCGATACCCAGCGCATAAAAACGCATTTAAATTGTGGCAGGAGGGCATACAAGCTGGTGTATTTAAACCACAGTTCCACGGAAGAGAGCATATTAACGTACAAAGATGGATGAAAGCCCTTGCCAATGAAAATTCGATGGCAAGGAAAATTTTTAAATACAAAATGTATGATTTAAGCATAGGACTTGAAAGGAATGAAGTGGCTTTTATGGAAGCTTTGCAAATAGATGGCCAAAATGATATTCATTTTCAAACACAGTATTTACGTGAAGGGTTGTCTTTGTTTGAACAAATATTTAAGTATAAGTCAAAAACTTTTATAGCTCCATGTTATGTATGGCATAGTGATTTACATAGGGTCTTGTATGACTCAGGTGTAACTACGTTACAAGGATCTTGGTATCAGCTTGAACCCAATATTTTAGATAATAGTTTGAAAAAAATATTTCATTATACAGGACAAAAAAATAAATTAAATCAAATTTTTTTAACCAGAAATGTATACTTCGAACCATTTGAAATCAAAATTAATGATTGGAACAAAGAAGTTTTGAATAAAATGAAATTGGCATTTAACGTAGGTAAACCTGCTATAATACAATCGCACAGGGTAAATTACATCGGTTATATTGACAAAACCAACAGGGATTCAAATCTTAAAAAATTACGCAGTTTGATTCCAGAAATATTAAAAACTTGGCCAGACGTTGAGTTTATGAGCTCGGATGAATTAAATGATGTTATTTTAAAAAATCAACCAATTCCTTAGACTGTGGTACCTTATGGTCCAATAATCTTATATTCAGGTATGGGTAGATTGTAAATCTAAAATGGAATGCCTTTTAAATAATTTATGGTGAAATTGAAGAAAATAGCTTCAAAGGAGTTTTGGTCTAATTGAATAGAAATTTCTATTGTCTTACATAGAAGTGGAAGAAAAAAAAATTCATATTTGTTTTGTTAGTGCAGGACTAGCTGGAGGAGGGATGGAAAGGTCACTCACGAATATTGCCAACTATGCAGCGGAGTCAGGCTACCAAGTTACTATTTTGAATCTCTTCAAGACAGAGGTATTTTTTGATCTACATCCTTCGATTTCCCTAATCTGGCCTTCGATTGATAGACAATCAATGCATCGATTGTTGTACGCAGCCAAGTTGATTTCTTATATAAGAAAAAATCTGAAAAGGATAAGACCTAATACAGTGCTCAGCTTTGGAGAATGGTTTAATGCCTACGTCATTATAGCCACCAGGTTTTTAAAAATTCCTGTGTACGTTTCTGATAGGATGGGACCCAAACTTCACCTTGGTTTATTAATGGAGTCTGCACGGAAAATAATGTATAAATATGCCAACGGAATCATAGCTCAAACATCCGTAGCGGCAGAAATATTATTTAAAAAAACTAGGTCTAAAAATATCAAAATTATACCCAATGCACTAAATGTCATCAATACTCAAACTTCAGATAAAAAAAAGCAAATTGTTACTGTAGGACGGTTGTCAAGGGAGAAAGGGCACACAGTATTGATAAAATCTTTTGCAAGGTTAGATAATATTGACTGGACACTACATATCGTAGGAGATGGTAAAGAACGACCCAATTTAGAAAAATTAGTAACTGACCTCGATATTCGCAAAAGGGTTGTATTTTATGGTCATCTCAAGAATTTTAATCAAATTTTAGGTTGTTCCGAAATTTTTGTTCTTCCTTCTTTTTACGAAGGTTTTCCCAATGCACTTGTTGAAGCCATGTCTGTACCCTTGGCTTGTATCAGTAGTGACTGTGTAGCGGGTCCTAGGGATATTATACAACACGGAATTAATGGATTGCTTTTTGAACCTGGAAACGAAGGTCAGTTGACAAACATGATAAATGAATTAATTCAAAATCAAACTATAAGAAATTATCTGGCTACCAATGCCTATAAAATAAGAAATGATTTGGATTTAAATACAATTGGTGAAATGTATTTAGATTTTATTTTAGAAAAGGGTCGAAATATAAATAATTGAATATGAAGGTATTGCAAATTGACGTCTCTGTAAATATAGGAAGTACAGGAAGAATTGCAGAGCAAATTGGTTTAAAAATTTTACAAAACAATGGGGAAAGTATCATAGCCTTTGGCAGATATGAAGGTTCAAGTAAATCTAAAAAAATTAAAATTGGAAATAAATTTGAACAAGCACATCATTTGTTATTGACAAGGATATTTGACAAACATGGTTTTGGCTCAGTGTTAGGAACAAAATTGTTTATTAAAGAAATAGATAAGATAGATCCTGATATTATTCATTTACACAATATTCATGGCTATTACATTAACATAGAAATTCTTTTTGAATACTTAATAAAATCTGGTAAACCTGTCATTTGGACACTACATGATTGTTGGGCATATACAGGTCATTGTTGTTATTATAGCAGATATAATTGCGAAAAATGGAAAACCGAGTGCTATAAATGTCCATTGACTAATTATTATCCACAAAGCCTAGTCTTTGATAATTCTAAAAATAATTATAGGATTAAAAATGAATTATTTAATGCTTTGAATAATCTGACACTTGTGCCAGTTTCTGATTGGTTAGCAAATGAAGTGTCTCAATCTTTCTTAAAATCAAAAAATATCTTTACGATTCATAATGGTGTTGATATCAATGTATTTCAATACACTGACCCGACTTATTTAATTGAAAAACATGGATTGCAAGGAAAAAAAGTATTGTTAGGGGTAGCGAGCCCGTGGAGTGATTTAAAGGGATTAAATGATTTTATCAAATTGTCAGCTATTCTTGACGAAAATCACCAAATTATTCTAATTGGCCTAACTGCAAGTCAAATAAAAAGTCTGCCTAAAAATATAATCGGTATTACAAGACTGAGTGATTCAAGTGAGTTAGTAAAATACTTCTCTTTGGCAGATGTTTTTGTCAACCTTTCTTTTGCAGAATCATTTGGTTTGGTTACAATTGAAGCTATGGCTTGTGGTACACCAGTTGTCGGATATAATTTAACCGCAACACCTGAATTAATCAAATCTGGCACGGGATATGTAGTAGAAAAGTCGGATATAACTGGCATTAAGAAGAAAATTGAAAAAATACTGCAAAATGGAAAAAAAACCTATAGTAATAAGTGTCGTCAAAATGTAGAAGAATTTTACAATATAGACACACAATACGATAAGTATATTCAGTTGTATAAAGAGAAAATGAGTCATTAATCTAGTCATAATTTATTGTTTATTATTTAGATAAATATAAGATTAATTTATAATGTCCTACAAAATTTGTACTAAAACCATCATGGATACTACTGACCCGAATATCGTATTCGATGAGGAAGGTATTAGTGATTATTACCATAATTTTCACAAAAATATAATGCCTTATTGGCATACGGATGAGGGGGGACACAATGAACTCATGAAAATTGCAGAAAAAATTAAAAATGAAGGGAAAGGCAAAGATTTTGATTGTATCATTGGTCTTAGTGGCGGCTTAGACAGTTCTTTTCTCACTTATGTGGCCAAAGAAATTATGGGAATCCGCCCTTTATTATTTCATGTGGACGCAGGGTGGAATACCGATAAAGCAGTGGGGAATATTGAAAAACTTTGCAATGGTTTAAGTTTGGAATTGTTTACTGAAGTGATTAATTGGGAAGAAATGAAAGATTTGCAGGTTGCATTTCTGAAAGCTCAGACACCGGGACAGGATGGTCCACAAGACATTGCATTTTTTTCAGCCATGTATAAATTTGCCAGAAAACATAAAATCAAATATGTATTAACAGGAGCCAATTTTTCAACAGAGTGTTGCAAAGAACCGCCTGAATGGGGGGCTTATCCAGGCATCGACAAAATTTTTGTGATGGACATTTACAATAAATTCGGAAAAGGTAAATTAAAAACTTTTCCGGTTATGGACATCCTGGAATACAAAGTTTGGTATCAGGTATTTTTAGGCATGAAGGTTTTTAAACCCCTCAATTTAGTACCTTATATCAAAAAAGATGCTGAAAATTTATTGTTTGAAAAGTTTGGTTGGGAAAAATTTCAACACAAACACCACGAATCCCGCTTCACACGATTTTACGAAGATTATTGGTTGCCACGGAAATTCGGTTTTGAAAAGAGACGCGCTCATTTTTCAAGTTTGATCTTGACTGGTCAGATGACTAGAACTGAAGCTTTGGAAAGAATTTCACGACCGGAACTCGACGAACAAACGTTAAAAAATGAGTTTGAATATGTGGCCCACAAACTTGATCTCACAGTGGAAGATTTACAGAAACTATTTGAAGGTGAAAACAAAACCTTCAAGGATTACAGGAATAAAAGACATATCATAAATCTGGGCGGAAAAGTTTTAACGTTGTTGAAACTCGAAAAACGATTAATCAGATGATTGGTATAATAAATTATGGTTTGGGAAATATTAAAGCCTTTGAAAATATATATAACAGGTTACATATTCCCGTCAGAATTTTGCACCATCATGAAGATTTTTCAGAGATTACCAAACTCATCCTCCCAGGTGTAGGGGCTTTTGATCATGCTATGTCAACATTCAATAATTCCGGTATGCGGGATGTCACTGAAAAGATGATTTTGGAAAAAAATATTCCGGTCATAGGAATTTGTGTAGGTATGCAAATGCTGGCGAAATCGAGTGATGAAGGTGTATTACCCGGTTTGGGTTGGATAAATGGGGTTGTAAAACGTTTTGACGAATCAAAAATTGACTTCGATACACATCTTCCTCACATGGGCTGGAATGATGTCGACCTTGATCGTAACCATATACTTTTTACAGGATTTCCTGAAAATCCTAAGTTTTATTTCCTACATTCTTATTATTTTGAATGTTTGGATGAATCAAATATTATGGCAGAATCGTATTATGGTGAAAAATTTACCTGTGCTGTTGTACATAAAAATATTTATGGTGTACAATTCCATCCTGAAAAAAGTCACATGTTTGGCGTAAAGTTATTGGAAAATTTTTCAAAATTATAAATGTTAAGACCAAGAATCATTCCCTGTTTATTGATTCACGATAAAGGATTAGTGAAGACTGTTCAATTTAGAGATCCGAAATACGTTGGGGATCCCATCAATGCTGTCAGAATATTTAATGAAAAACAATCTGACGAGTTGATGGTCTTGGATATTGATGCCTCTGTAAATGGAACAGAACCTGATTATATTCTAATTGAAAAACTGGCATCTGAGTGCAGAATGCCGCTCTGTTATGGGGGAGGTATAAAAACAGTAGAACAGGCGCAGAAAATATTTTCACTCGGCGTAGAAAAAGTGGCCTTAAGTTCTTCAGCTATTGAAAATCCTAATCTCATTACAAAACTTGCAGAACGAGTTGGTACACAAAGCATTGTTGTTGTTCTTGATGTTAAGAAAAAAATATTAGGGGGATATGAAATTTATACACACAATGGAAAAAAATCAACGGGAAAAAATCCTGTTGAAATGGCTGTTTTGTTTCAAAAGATGGGCGCTGGAGAAATCGTGATAAATTCAGTCGATCAAGACGGGGTGATGAAAGGGTATGACATTGAACTGGCTGGAAAAGTTCGCAAACAAATTACGGTTCCACTCACCATTTTAGGGGGCGCCGGAAATCTAGACGATATAGGAAAATTAATTTCAAATTTCGGTATTGTAGGTGCTTCTGCAGGAAGTTTATTCGTTTTTAGAGGCGTGTATAAAGCCGTTTTAATCAGTTACCCTGAACCTGCGGTAAAGGAAACATTATTACAAAAATATTTTCCTTTATATAGTAAATTAATTGTTGATTGATTCAAATCATTCATGTTGGAAAATAAAAATTATAACATTCTTTTCATTTCTCTGGTTATTATCAAAAACCTGGAAAAAAGAGGAATTTATCCTGATTTGATTAAATATTTTATTAGCCAAGGCCATCATGTTACCATTCTTTCTCCTGTGGAAAGAAGAGAAAAAAATTCGTCTGAAATTATAGAAGGCGAAGGATATACAAATATTCGATACAAAACATTGAATAATACGAAAACCAATTATGTCGAAAAGTTAGTTTCGACATTTGTTATAGACTTTTTATTAAAACGAGCCATTAAAAATCATGTCAGGGGTCCAATCGACATTGCGGTGTATGCCACGCCTCCGATCACAATGACAAGGACAATTGAATTCATCAAACGAAAATTTAAGGTACCTTGTTATTTGCTCCTAAAGGACATTTTTCCTGACAATATTGCAGATCTAGGCTTACTGTCTAAAAACTCTTTTTTGTATGCCTATTTTAGAAAAAAGGAAAAATATCTTTACACACTTTCGGATTATATAGGTTGTATGTCACCTGCCAATGTTAGATATTTACTAGAAAATAACCCGGAATTAATTTCTGAAAAAGTAGAAGTAAATCCTAATACGATAGACCCTATAAAACCAGTTAAAGATATTGAATTAATTCAAAACTTAAAAAATAAATACAAAATCAACTCAAATGCCAAGGTGTTTTTCTACGGTGGAAATTTAGGAAAACCACAAATGATTGGATTCTTGATTGAGGTTCTTCAATCGAATTTGGAAAATGATAAGGTACATTTTTTAATTGTAGGCACCGGGACCGAATACGGTAAAATTGAAAAGTGGCTTACAAAAAATCAACCCCAAAATGTAACACTACTATCCTTTGTTCCAAAATCAGAATACGATATTTTGATAAATGTGGGCGATGTAGGTCTATTGTTATTGGATAACAGGTTTAAAATACCGAACTTCCCCAATAGAATCCTTTCCTACATGGAAAACTATATGCCGGTTTTGTCAGCTACGGATGTACACACAGATATTGGAAAAATAGCACAGGAAAACGGATTTGGATATTGGTGCCATTCTGGGGATGTAGAAGCCATGAATACGTTAATTCAAAAATTTGTCCAAATGGATACAAAAGATTTTATTCAAATAGGCAAAACGGGCAATCAATTTTTAAAAGAAAATTATTTGATTGAAAAGACATATCGTTTAATCGTGGATAAGGTAGATCATTTTGATAAGTAAGCTCAAACAAAACCTTGCTCAATGGGTAAAAGGGTCGCTTGGATGGAAAACAAATCGCAAAATTGTCGTTTTTGAATCCGATGATTGGGGAAGTATCCGAATGCCTTCAAATAAAGTGTATGATTCTTTGTTGTCAAAAGGTATCAGACTGGATAGTCATGGAGGAAATCTTTTTAACAGATTTGATACGTTGGCGGATGAAGATGACTTGACTGCATTGTTTGAGGTTTTACATTCTGTCAGAGATAAAAACGAAAACCCGGCAGTTTTTACTGCCGTGAGTGTTGTTGCCAACCCGGATTTTGAGAAAATGGAAAAAAATGCTTTTGACCAATATTATTACGAACCGTTTACCCAAACACTTGAAAAATATCAGGGACACAACCGAACCTTTGCATTATGGAAAGAAGGGTTACAAAATAAAGTGTTTTTTCCGGAATCGCACAGTCGGGAACATTTGAATACGTTGCTCTGGGTAGAAAATCTACAGAAAGGCGACCAACATACCAGGATAGCATTTGACCACGGCATGTGGGCTTTTGACCGGTTAAACAATAAACCGTCGTACCAGATAGCCTTTAATGTGAGTAAACAAGAAGATCTAACAGAGCAAAAAAAAATTGTCACTGACGGTCTTCGTTTATTTGAAGAACTTTTTGGCTATAAAGCTTCTTTTTTTGTTCCACCTAATGGTTTATTTCATCCATCCCTTGAAAAAACCACCTATGAATCAGGTATTTCTTCGCTGTATGCTTCGTTTATTTACCAGATTCCTATTGAAGGAAATACTACCAAAAACACCTTCCGTTATCTTGGTCAAACCAATGAATTTAATCAAAAATATATTTTGAGGAATTGTTTGTTTGAGCCCAACGAACCCGGGCTTGATTGGCTAGGTATTGCTTTAAAAGACATTGAAACGGCATTTTCGTACAGAAAACCAGCCATATTGGGTCCCCATCGAAAAAATTTTATTGGATGCCTCAATGAAAATAATCGCAAAAACAGTTTATCTATTTTAAAAAAATTATTAAAAAAAATCGTTGAAAAGTGGCCGGACGTGGAGTTTATGACAACCCGTGAACTGATAGCTTTAATGAAATAGTATGATTGTATTAGGAGATATAGCTTGTCCGACAAAGGAATTAAACCAAAACCTGGTAGATGTTTTTTCAAAAACACCGCTTTTTACAGGAAAGAGTTTGGTTTGTAACCTTGAAGGATTGATTTGTAATGAGGAAATTCAACACGATGGAAAACCTGTTTTGTACAATCATTCAAGGGTTATAAAAACATTGGTTGATGCTGGGGTTAAAGCGGTGAGTTTAGCTAATAATCACACCTTGGATCTGACGCGACAGTTTAATTTTTCGTCCTCTGAATTATCTAAAAATAATATAGCGTACAACGGGGCAGGGAAGTCTCCAGAAGAAGCTGCTAAACCAATCACTTTTATTGATAATGGTCAGGAAGTAATTGTATTATCAGCTTGCTGGAATTTTTTATTATACCACCAACATAACCCTCAGGATGGCGTTTTTATACATACAATTGACGAAAATAAACTCCTTGGTAAAGTTAGTAAAATCAGGGAGAATAATCCTTCAGCAAAGATTCTAGTATTTTTACACTGGAGTTTTGATCTTGAGACCCTTCCTTTTCCAATGTACAGACAATGGTCAATGGCTTTGATCGATGAAGGGGTTGATTTTGTTGTGGGCTGCCACTCACATTGTGTTCAGGGCGGGGAAAAATACAAAGAGGGTTATATTGTCTATGGATTAGGAAATTTTTACATCCCAAACTGGGTTTTTGCCGGGGGCGCTTTACATTTTCCAGAATTTTCTAAATTACAGTTGGCTTTTGAATTTGATTTTGAAAAGGTACAAGCCTTCTGTCACTGGTTCAATTACAATGATGACCACACACTGACTTTTTTAAATTCAGAAAAATTTGAAGACTCTGAAATGTTGAAAAAATATAGTCCTTTTCAAAAAATGACCGAAAAGGACTATATTGCTTATTATAAAAGCCATAGACGAAAAAAAATGTTTGTCCCTGTTTACAAAAATTTCAAGGATATCAGAACAAATTTTTTTTACACCTTTTATTTGAAAAAAAGAGCAAAATTTGCACGATTTCTCGCTAAAAAAAAGGTGATTAAATGGCAAAATTAATATGAATACGGAAGTTTTATTAACCTATATCAGAAGGATTGTGTTTTGGACACTTGATTTCATAAAAGGTGGAAACGTTTGGCGTCATTTCAAGCAAGTACAGGATCTACTGAATCGACAGGAAATCAATCAAAAGCAGCTAGATACATTGTTATCACACACAATTAAAACTGTACCTTTTTATAAAAAATATAATGAGGTAACCTCTTTGCAACAGTTACCTGTGGTTTCTAAAAACATTATCAAATCAGAAATAGAAACGTTTACTTCTGATTTGTTTGACAAGAGTGAATTATTTAAACTTACAACATCCGGCTCAACGGGAACCCCATTTTCTGTATATCAAGACAAAAACAAAAAGAACAGAAACACAGCAGATACAATGGTTTTTGCTGAAAAAGCAGATTATTGTATCGGAGAAAAGTTATACTATTTAAAAATATGGAGTTTGGCCAATCGGAAAAGTTTGTGGACAAAATGGATACAAAATATTGAAACGATAGATGTGTTGAACCTTGATGATAATACACTTTCAAAATTACTAGATGATTTCAGAAAGGAAAACAATCCCTTTGGTGTGATCGGGTATGCATCAGCCCTTGAAACACTTTGTAAATACTGTGATCGGCTTCCGGAAAAAATTGGTAATACCAAAATGGTGTCAATGATTTCTATTTCAGAATCACTCTCCTCAGAAGTTAAACAAAAACTGACTAAGTTTTTCGGTATAACCGTTGTAGCCCGATATTCCAATGTTGAGAATGGTATTTTAGGTCAACAAAGAATGGATAATACAGAAGAATTCGAACTCAATCACGCCAGTTATTATTTTGAAATCATGGATTTCGAACGGGATGAGGTTCTTTCTGACGGTGAAATAGGTAGAATTGTCATTACGGATTTATACAATTTTGCCATGCCAATGCTACGATATGATACAGGTGATATTGGTAGCATTATTCAAAATTCTGTCAGTGGTAAAAGGGTATTGGTCAATCTTGAAGGCAGGAAGCTTGATGTTTTGTACAACACACAAAAACAGTTGGTTTCATCCCTTTTGGTATACAAAAATATGTGGAAATATAGTGAAATTGATCAATACCAACTCATACAAAAAGGGGCAAAGGAGTATACTTTAAGGATTAGTACTTCCGGGTTTAATCGTTCGGAGGAGATTATTTATGAATATAAATCCTACCTCGGTCAGGATGCAAAAATAGATATTGAAATAGTCCATGAAATTCCACTTTTGGATTCTGGAAAAAGAAGAAAAGTTGTACAAGCATATTATACATGAGTAAAATACTAAACATTTTGATTACTGGCGTGGGTGGACCTACTCCTAGGAGTTTTGCCAGAGCCATCAAAGATATTGGCAACTATTCAGATTATCGATTAGTAGCTACGGACATACACGCTTATGCAATAGGTTTGTATTTATTTGATTTATTTGATGCAGCTTACATTACTCCAAAGTCTTCTGAACCAGGTTATTGGGAAAAGATAGAAAAAATCATTGTGGATGAAGAAATTGATCTGGCTATTATCCTTCCAGAGCAGGAGGTTTTGGCTTGGTCAAAAAAACAAGAAGAAGGGGTACTTCCTTGTAAAGCATTGATTCCACATAAGGCGGCAGTGGACAAAATGTTGGATAAAGGCGTGTTAACACAGGTATTGTCAAAAAGTGGTTTAGTGCCCCATTCTGTGATTATCGATATTAACAGCCAAGAGTTAAAAAACGAAACGGAGTCAAAACTGCTATACCCATATTGGATCAGGTCTGCCACGGGTTCATCGGGTCTTGGTTCCTTTAAAATCGAAAAATATGAGGATTTGTTGAAATGGATTTCTATCAATAAAGGGATCACCAACTTTATAGCTAGTGACTATTTGCCAGGGCGCAATCTGGCTTGCAAAATGCTTTATTTTGAAGGCCGATTGATCAGGGCAGCATGTGCGGAACGAATCCAATATATTATGGCAAAAGTATCACCCTCAGGTATCACAGGAAACACTTCGTATGGTAGATTTATCAACGATAAAAATGTATTTCAAAGGTCAGAAAAGGCTATGGATATTATGTTTGAACATACAGGAGCACTCAAACATGGGTTTTTTACGGTTGATTTAAAGGAAGATGCCCACGGTCAACCTATGATTACAGAAATAAATGTGCGACATGTGGCCTTTACGCAATGTTTTGCAGCTGCTGGAGCTAATTTTTGTGAAGATACTGTTCGACTTTTAGATGAGGATATTCATTTTAATCCGCATTTTCAATTATACCATTTTTCAGAAGGATTGATATTTTTGCGCGATGTAGATGAAAGGCCTATTATTATGAATGAGGAAAATTTATTGAGTGTATAATTTTTTCAAAAGATTTTCTGATTTGATTTTTTCTATCGCTGGTCTGATTATTATTTCTCCTTTATTTTTATTTATCATGTTGATTTTATCCGTTACTGGAGAAAAGGAAATATTTTATCTCCAAGAAAGAATGGGTTTTTTAAATAGACCTTTTGGCATCATCAAGTTTGCTTCTATGCTAAAAAACAGTATGAACATGGGTAAAAAAACGGTGACATTGCGCAATGACTTCAGGATTACTTCAGTTGGTAAATTTTTAAGAATATCTAAATTGAATGAAATTCCTCAAATATTGAATGTCGTCAAAGGCGATATGTCTTTAGTCGGTCCAAGGCCGTTACTTATTCAAAGTTACTATAAATATCATCCTGATGTCCAAAAAATTATTTACCAAAATAGACCAGGGATTACAGGTTTGGGGTCTCTCGTATTTCGCGACGAGGAAAAACTAGTGTCTACTTACCATAAAACTGGAAGAGACCCCCTTGAGTATTATAAATTATATATTTATCCCTATAAAGGAGCTTTGGAAACTTGGTATTTTCATCACATCTCTTTTTGGACGGATAGTACCATCCTTTTGCTTACTATTTTATCGCTTTTCTTCAAGAATTCAGCATTGGTGTATAAAGTGTTTAAAACAATTCCTCAAAAACCCAAGGAATTATCCTTGGCATGGATTCAATCACTAGATCAGCAGATTTGATTTCAATTCTAAAAGTCGGTATAAATTTTCTGATTCAGCCACTTAATATTTTCTGGGTAGGAATCGTATTATTTTTATGGTTCAACCATAGAAATAAAAAATGGGCAAACATATTTTTATATTCTTCCTTGCTTTGGTTGTTGGCAACGGGCACAAGGTGGTTACCAAATTTTTTGGTTTATTCCTTAGAAAAAAGATACGATGTTTTTACGCCTATTGATATTACAAAGTACAAAGGAATTCCTATTTTGGTATTGGGTGGAGGTAGTACTTATGATGTTCGAATTACACCACAAGAAAGACTATCCCACACCTCACTTGCCCGATTAAATGAGGGAATTAGGCTGTACCATGAATTACCTGAGAGTCAACTTTTATTTTCAGGTTTTGCTTCTAAAAAAGGTATGACACAAGCGGCTATTACTAGAGATGCGGCTGTAAGTTTAGGTGTTGATCCAAGCCATATAAGCATTTTAGAAGAACCAGCAACCACTGAAGAGGAAGCATTTTATTTTAAGAAAAAATTTGGGGAAAAGTTCAAAACTCTAATTCTAGTGACTAGTGATATCCATATGCCAAGGTCTATGTACCTTTTCCAAAAGGCAGGACTAAACCCCATTGCAGCGCCTGCAGATCATATTCTTAAAAGAAGTTATGGGCCAGTAATTCAAAAAAACAAAAAATCGAGCAAAATTTCATTAGACCAACAACCTGATTCTGGATGGAAAACCAACAAAAACAATTTTGATAAATGTAGCGCTACGTTTCATGAGTATATAGGAATAATGTATGCAAAACTTCATTAAACCACTTATGTGCCAAACCATAACACAATAAATCCTTTCAACATGATACCACTCTCCATACCTAATATTTGCGGCAACGAATGGACTTATGTCAAAGACTGTTTGGAATCCGGCTGGATTTCTTCTGTAGGAAGTTATGTGACTAAATTTGAAGAAGGAATGGCTTCTTTTACGGGAGCAAAATATGCCGTAGCGGCTATGAATGGTTCGGCAGCTATCCATTTATCCCTCCAACTAGCAGGTGTAAAGATGGGAGATTTTGTCATTGTACCCGATATCACTTTTGTGGCAAGCTGCAATACTATTACGTATGTTGGAGCAGAGCCTTTATTGATAGATGTGGATAGGTATTCTTGGCAAATGGACTTGGATATTTTAGAATCTTTTCTAGAAGAAAATACTTTTTTAGTGGAGGGAAATACGGAAGATGGTAAGATGGAGGTATATGCCCATTTGAAGGATTCTGGAAGAAGAATTGGTGCTATTTTACCCGTTCATGTTTTGGGCAATATGTGTGACATGGATAGGCTTTTATTGTTGTGTTCAAAGTATCACATTCCCATAGTTGAAGACTCTACTGAAGCACTTGGATCGACATTTAAAGGTAAACATGCGGGTACGTTTGGAATGTTCGGTACAAGTAGTTTTAATGGCAACAAAATCATCAGCACGGGTGGCGGTGGCATGATATTGACCAATGATGAGTTTTCAGCAAAAAAAGCTAAACATTTGACTACTCAAGCAAAAACAGATCCGTTTGAATACGATCATGACGAGATTGGGTACAATTACCGATTAGTCAATATTTTGGCTGCTGTTGGCGTAGCACAACTAGAACAATTACCTGGGTTTTTGGAAAGGAAAAAAACGATTGATTCGTATTACAGAAGTCATTTAGAAAATGAAACAAACAGATTTCAAAAAGTAACAAATCATGTTTCACCTAATAATTGGTTGCACACAATTTGGGTCGACCAACAAAGGCCAATGATTGAGCATTTGTTAAAAAATGAAATTCAATGTCGACCGTTTTGGGTACCCATGCATCAATTAAAGATGTTTAAAGACTGTCCCTATATTACACAAAACAATGTTTCAAATGAGGTGTACCAACATTGTATTAGTATTCCATCATCGACCAATTTAACAGATGCCCAAGTTGAAGAAGTTGTATATGTAATGAAGGCGTTCTATTAAGAAAACGTATAGGAGATCCAAATTAATTTGGAGCACATACCTATAACTAAGTAAAAATAGTAGTTATATAATTATTCTCTTTTGCGTGACAAAGCCTAATAAATTTGGCTATCCTGGGGATGTAAAATGCAAAGTATAAAGTTTGATCTAAAAATATCCGAATGTTTGTCATTGATATACCACAATTTATAAAAACGTTTATAACAAAAAGACAAAAGAGTCTTTTTGAATCAGATATTGAACTTCATCATGAAGTATTAATGTCCAATATTAAAGGAAAATCAGTTTTAGTCATTGGAGGGGCGGGAACTATAGGGTCTTCTTTTATTAAAGCTATGTTGAATTTTAAACCTGACCGTCTTTATGTTGTAGACCTAAATGAAAATGGATTGACGGAACTTACAAGAGACCTCAGATCTACGGAAGCTCAATACATCCCAGGAGATTTTAAAACGTACCCAATGGATTTTGGAGATCCCGTTTTTCAAAAAATGTACGTTAAGGAAGGACCTTTTCATATCGTGGCCAATTTTGCTGCACACAAACACGTTAGAAGCGAAAAAGATCACTATTCGATAGAGGCCATGCTCTCTAATAATGTGTTTAAGGCTAAAGATTTTTTAGAATTTCTAACACAGTACCCTCCTCAGCATTTTTTTTGTGTGTCGACTGACAAGGCGGCAAATCCTGTTAATGTCATGGGGGCTAGTAAAAAATTGATGGAAGAAACCATCATGGCATATGCGGATAAAATAAAGATTACAACAGCCAGATTTGCCAATGTTGCCTTTAGCAATGGAAGTCTCTTGGATGGTTATTTGCAACGAATATTCAAAAACCAACCCATTTCTTGTCCTTCAGATGTCAAACGATTTTTTGTTTCACCGGAAGAAAGTGGTCAGATTTGTATGCTTGCCTGTATTTTGGGTCAAAGTGGTGAAATATTTTTTCCAAAGTTATCCGAAGATCAAATGGTCAACTTTAAAGATATTACGCTTGATTTTTTTGAAGAATTGAATATACAAATTGAAGAGAGTGTCTCTGAAGAAGAGGCAAAAGCTTGGACTAGTCAAAAAAAGAATCCAGTCAAGTACCCTGTATATTTTTTTACATCCGATACCTCAGGAGAAAAATTGTATGAAGAGTTTTTCACTTCATTTGATGTGACAGATTTAAAAACATATTCTGGTATGGGCGTAATCAAAAATGCACCTAAACCAGGCATTAAACAGATTGAATCATGTATTAGTGAAATGAAACAATTATTGGATGGCGTATCATATGATAAAAACGACATCGTTCAATTAATGAAAAAACATCTTCCAGATTTTGAACACATAGAGACTGGTAAAAACTTGGATCAGAAAATGTAGGGAAGTTCGCTAAGGATTGTTTGCTGTGAGCAGTTTGTAGTGATAAATTCTGAGATGATATGGCAGAAAAATGTAGTCCTTATCGTCAAACTACCACCATATTGAACGCTTCTCCCAACTTTTCACACAAAACTTGGACATAATTACTTCCATTTTACCACTACAATAACAAATAAATCATGTACTTAATTATAAAACGTGTAATGGATATTTTAGCTTCTGGCTTGGCCTTATGCATCTTATCCCCACTTTTACTACCGATTATGGTTGGGCTAAGGTTTACTGGTGAAGGATATGTCTGGTATTTTCAAGAGAGAATTGGTTACAAAAACAGACCTTTTCAGATTTATAAATTTGCCACCATGTTGAAAAATAGTCCAAACATGTCTGGTGGGTTAATCACTTTAAAAAAAGACCCAAGAATCACACCGATGGGTGGGTTTTTAAGGTCATCAAAAATCAATGAATTGCCTCAAATTTTAAATATATTTTTTGGGGAAATGAGTGTAGTAGGACCTAGACCATTGATGAAAAAGAGTTTTGATACCTACCCTTTGGATGTCCAAAAAGTTATTTACAATGTAAAGCCTGGGTTAACAGGTATCGGGTCTATCTTATTTAGGGATGAAGAAGAATTATTAACCAAAGTCAAAGAAAAAGGGGGTGACACCTGGGAATATTATTCCAATACAATTTATCCCTACAAAGGAGAAGTTGAAAAATGGTATCAAACGCATCAAAGCTTATATGTGGATATGACTTGTATTTTTTTAACTGCCTGGGTAATCATTTTTCCCAACTCTATACTGATCCATACCATTTTCCCATCACTTCCCAAAAGAAGTTTTTAAGCACACATTTCATTAAATCTGAAAAATTAGAGCTAGTATTTAAGGTAAACCTTAAAAATTAGAGATAAAGTTTAAAATCATTGTATTTTTATCGATAAGTTTCAACGAACTGTTTTTTTCGTCCATGGACATACGACAAGACAAAGGAAGTCTTTTTGAAAACTTTGTCATCATAGAAAGGATGAAAAAAAATCATTATGGGCTACAACAGAGTCAATATTATTTTTGGAAAACGTATGGTGGAGCCGAAATTGATTTAGTCGAATTGAGGGATGGTATATTACATGGGTATGAGATTAAAGCCAATAAAAAACTTAAAAACCCACCCACTTCCTGGAAAGATAATTACCCTAATTCGACCTACACCTGTATAAATATGAATAATTATTTAGAACACCGTTTATAATTATACAATCCTAATAATAATCGAATACCTTTATTAAAATCTTCTTTGTCCTTGAAAATTTTCAATCTACTTCCACCGATTGTATATACAGCAGCTTTTGTATTTATTGCCTTGTTTTTTTGGTTTTCAAAGGACATTTCTAGCCTGACAAGAGAAGATGGACTCATCGAATGGATGTCTGCAATATGTTACATTTGTTCGACCATTTTTGCCTTATATTTTTATAGGAAAAGTTTGTATCCTTCGCTGACAATTTTCTGGATAATATTTTCAATTATTTGTTTTGGTGAAGAAACCAGCTGGTTACAAAGGCAATTAAACTATTCCGTCAAAAGCATTGAAAAACACAATTTGCAAGAAGAATTTAATTTTCATAATTTAAAATATTTTGGTAAAGGAAGGACTCTGGACCAAGAGGGAAATCTTACCTTTAACACCGAACTTATTTTTTCTACACAGGTTTTATTTCAACTAGGATTGCTTGTTTATTTTATGTTGTTACCTGCCATTCGTTCTAAATCCGTTTTTATACAACACCATTTTCCAAAAATCCCCAACTACTTTTTATTCGTTTTTTGGACATTGGTGATTATTTCATTTGCCTTAAGCTATGTGACTTCATTGCCCGTCAGAAACGGCATAGCTGAAACCAGAGAATGTTTGTATGCTTTTTTTATTTTGATCCATTTACCTTTTTTACTCTCTAATAATATTCCCCTTATCGGAAAATAAATATATGTTTTTAAACAACGCCATCCACCAATACATCAAAGAAATCGGCCTTCATCCATTGGCAAAAATCGGTGCTGATTTGGTCAAACAGGATAGGGTGAGTCATCCTTTACATCAAGCTAAGTTGAAGTCAATATTATTAGAAATTGATGAAGAAAGTCACGTGGTTATTCATTATTTGAATGCCTTCAAATTGGACAAGGTATTTTGTAATTGTGGTGAGAACCTTCCTTGTGAACACATTTTTGCTGGATTATATTATTTGCTTGAAATTGAGGATAAAACACTGGTCGAAACACTAGATATACCTTCCGCTTTTACTTATGCTATGGTAGGAGGAAAAGAATCGGAATATGAGTCATTACCAACCTATCCTTTGAATGAGTTTCGAAAAATTGATGTCCGCGATGCAAACACATATCAGGAATTTTTAATCGTTTACAAACCTCCTTTTCTGCGCAATTTTACATCACTAGCCATGAATAAAATTGTATTAAAAAAGGAAAAACTCCTTCAATGCCACTTATCAGAAAAACACTATTTTGAAGATGATCGTCCTGAAAAAGTGCATATTGTTTATATTATAAAAACAGACACAAGTTTTCAAATAAAATGTAATTCATGTCAAGAAAAAAGTTTTTCTGTTTGTATACATCAATATGAATCTTTAAAACACCATGACATTAAATTTATATTATTTGAAGGTAAAATACCGGACTTTATAGCTGAAGTAAGAGGATGGGCTCGGAAGATGGATATTGTTCCCGAAAAATTTATTCAGCTATATGAAATAGTAATAGAAAACCAGAAAACTAAAGCTGTTTTAGTCAATCTTAATTTTTATACCGCTCAAAAATTGTTCAAACTTCAAACACAAATTGATACCGAATTTTACCATCAAAACGGTATTCCAGCAACTGATCAACAGGATGAAAATAATGGTGATTTTGGCAACGCTGTTTTATGGAATGATGAATCTTCAAAAGAAATAGTTCTTTTACTCAAAGGTAAAATGGATAAGCTGGGAGATGAGTTTTTGTCTAAAATAGAAATGGTATCCTTTCCAGAATATTTTTCTTCTATGGAAAAAAACCTCTGGTATAGTATAGAAAGATTTACTAAAGAAAATGGAAAAGATAGTGTAGTGCCTCGAGATCGATCATGGAATCGGTTTTTAAAACTTAACCTTGGAGAAATAAACCAGGTGAGTCATTATATTCCATTGTCTAAGCTGGAGTCAATGATTTTCTCAAAAAGGAATCTTAAAAAAGTTACTTTTTCTCCACATTTTATAGACGTACAAATCAAGGTTGAACAAGATGAAGCTTTTTACAGAGTGAAGGCTTTTATAAAAATTAACGAAACAATCATCAACCCTAAAGAAAAGAGCATACAAGTGATGCCTTATTTTTTAATTATTGACCATGAAGCCTTTGTATATAAACATCCTGAATTGGGTCGGTTGTTTTCCTTGTTGGGTTGGGAAGAAATTTTGGTAGATACTGCCCATAGTGACCAATTCAAATCGCTACTATATTCCTTAAATAATGTCATAGAAGTTCAATATCCAAATACATTAGCACCACATATAAATTCATTAGAAAATCCTAGATGGAAAATAAAAATTAAGGAAAAGGGTAGCTTCCTTTTATTTGAACCTATACTAGAATATGGGGACGTTTTAGAGGTTACTTTACCTGTTGAAAAATGGCTTTTTACCGAACAAAATGGTCCTCGAGTTTTTACTATTCCTGAAGATGATGTGGAGAAGTTTACTCAATTTATGGTGGAACAACACGAACAGTTTGAAGCTAATATTTTTCATCATGGTTCCTTCTATATCCATTATAAAGACTACCTGCATGAAAATTGGTTTTTACAATTTTTTGAAAAATGTAGAGACAATGGTATTGATATAACTGGTCACGCAGAACTGGACAATTTTAAAATGAATACCTATAAACCTTCCATTAAAATGGGATTATCATCGGGTATTGATTGGTTTAATGTGGATGTAGATATGGTTTATGGTGACCAAAAAGTGTCGGCTAAGGCTTGGCTCGATGCACTTAGAAAAAATGAAAAATATATACTTTTATCCGATGGCAGCCTTGGTATGATTCCCGAGGAATGGTTTCACACACTTAAAAGGTTGTCCTTAGTGGCGTATGAAGAAAAAGGTCAAGTTAAACTAAATCATTTTCATTTTAATGTAGTTTCCTCATTATTTCAAGAAATTGAAGATGAAGAATTATACAGGGACATTAAAAATAAAATTTCCATTTTGGGAGAATATGATTTCCAAAAAAAACACAGTCTTCCAGAACATGGAAATGTAACATTGCGTGATTATCAAAAATTAGGTTTTCAGTGGCTAAAGTCTCTTTCTGAACTTGGATTTGGCGGATGTTTGGCGGATGATATGGGTTTAGGTAAAACACTTCAAGTACTTACGTTATTGGCTGATCAAAAGAAGCTTCAAAAAAACACAAGTTTGATTGTTGTACCTAGAAGTTTGTTATTTAACTGGGCTTGTGAAATTGATAAGTTTTTTCCAGATATCACATATGTATATTATCATGGTACTGAAAGAGTTTTGGTAAGACCCACGCTATTTA
This sequence comes from Saprospiraceae bacterium, assembly GCA_049290115.1. GTDB lineage: Bacteria > Bacteroidota > Bacteroidia > Chitinophagales > Saprospiraceae > OLB9. The sequence continues at coordinate 111,619 of JBATMZ010000174.1, forward strand.
ATTTTGATATAGTGATTACCACTTATGATACGGCTACCAATGATATTGAATTTCTGAAAGAATTGCCCTTCAATTATGCGATTTTGGACGAATCTCAAGCCATCAAAAATCCCGAATCAAAACGATACAAAGCCATGCGTTTACTGAAATCTGACAATAAAATAGCTATCACAGGCACGCCGATTGAAAATAATACCTTTGATCTTTTTGCACAGTTTAGTTTTGTGAATCCTGGGATTTTTGGCAGCGTTTCGCAATTTAAAACCAATTTTGCCGTACCAATTGATAAAGAAAATGACAGGGATTCCGCTTATATGTTGCGAAAATTGATCCATCCATTTTTGCTACGTCGAACCAAAGCTCAAGTGGCATCAGATTTGCCAGAAAGAAGTGAAAGTATTTTATACTGCGAAATGGGCGATACGCAAAGAGCTATGTACGAGGAATTTAGATTAAAAATTAAATCAGAAATTGAAGATGGTGTTCAACAAGTAGGTATTCAGAAAATGAGGATAAAGGTCATTGAAGGATTACTTCGCCTAAGACAAATTTGTAACTCACCTAGATTGATCGACCAAAATCTGCCCAACCATTTAAGGCAATCTGTCAAAATAGAAACTTTATTGGATATCATTGAAAACGACTTAGGAGACCATCATGCACTGGTTTATTCACAATTTACATCTATGTTGGCTTTGGTTAGGAGCGAACTTGACAAACGAAATATACCATATGCCTACTTAGACGGAAGTACAAGAGATCGTCAAGGAGCTGTCAATATGTTTATGGACAATAAAGAAGTTAAATTATTTTTAATCAGTTTGAAAGCGGGCAACACTGGGCTGAATTTAGTGAAAGCAGACTATGTGTACATCCTAGATCCTTGGTGGAATCCTGCAGTTGAAGCTCAGGCTATCGACAGAACACATAGAATTGGTCAGGATAAAAATGTTTTTGCCTACAAAATGATTTGTAGGAATACCATTGAAGAAAAAATTATCAAACTTCAAGAGAGGAAAAAACAATTGGCAACGGATTTAATTATTACAGATGAACATGTCTTTAAGTCTTTAAATAACGAAGATTTAGTAGCACTTTTTAATTAATTTTAACATGCAACAAAATCACTATATTGTCATCATGGCAGGTGGTGTTGGTAGCCGGTTTTGGCCATCAAGCACGACACAAAGACCCAAGCAGTTTTTGGACATCTTGGGTATTGGTAAATCCTTAATTCGAATGACTTTTGAAAGAAGTGTTCAAGTTGTTCCAGTTTCTAATGTGTTGATAATGACGAATGTTTTATACAAAGATTTGGTTAAAAAACACCTGCCTGAAATTCCCGAACAAAACATATTGTGCGAACCAAGTATGAATAATACGGCACCTTGTGTTGCTTATGCAACTTTTCGACTTCAAGCGATGAATCCTAAGGCAGTATTTGCCGTTTTACCTTCTGACCACGTTATTCTCAAAGAAGAAGAATACATTTCTATTCTCAAAGATACCTTTACCTTGGCAAGTAAAAATGACGTATTAATCACATTGGGAATACAACCCAATCGGCCAGATACGGGATATGGATATATTCAGTTTGGTCATGAAACCTTGAGCATAACAAGTTCAGGTAACTCAAAGGAACGAATTTTTTATAAAGTAAAATCCTTTAAAGAAAAGCCCGATGTAGTCACCGCTCAATCTTACCTCGAATCCAAAGAATATTTGTGGAATGCAGGTATGTTTATATGGAGTGTCCAATCAATTTTGAAGGCTTTTTATCAACACGCTGGAGATATTGTATCAAAATTAGGAGAAATGTCGACTTATTATAACACAGAAGAAGAACAAAGTCATATTAATCAAATTTATCCAATGACCCCAAATATATCCATTGATTATGCCATCATGGAAAAAGCCGACAATGTCTACACAATCCCAGTAGATATAGGCTGGAGTGATTTGGGTACCTGGAATAGTCTACATGCCTATTTGGCCAATGAAAACAGAAATGTGATCATTGGCGAGAAAATACATGTAGTTGATAGTGACGAAATCATCGTGATGTCTAATAACCAGAAAATGGTAGTGATCAAGGGGCTTAAGGATTATATAGTTGTGGACGAAGACGATGCATTGCTGATTTATCCAAAAAAAGATGAGCAAGAAATCAAGGAAGTTGTTAAAAAACTAGATGAGATATAGCTACTTTTGTGCTATTTCATTGATTAAATTGCCACGAGAAAATCATTAAATGCCCTATTTTATTTTTTCCCCATTTATAAATTTTAGTTAGAATTAAAGTTCAACCAACCATAGCATTAGTCGCCAATTCTACCTGGAATATATACAATTTTAGATTGAATCTTATTGATATTTTTATTAAAAATGGTTTTCAGGTTGTTGTGATTGCGCCAGTTGATGAATATATCAATTACAAGGAGTCTTATCCCATGGTGAAACACTATGGATTGAGGACTTTAGATAGAGACGGGATGAATCCTGTCAAAGACGTTTTTCTTATCTTTGAGTTATTTAGGCGCTATAAAAAAGTAAAGCCTGATTTGATTATTCATTTTACAAATAAGCCAAATATATACGGTACACTTGCGGCAAAAATGGCGGGAATAAAAAACATGTCCGTAGTAACGGGACTAGGATATACGTTTATTCACAACGGTTGGATGCAAAAGATTATAACCAATTTGTATAAAGCAACGGCTAGCTGGATGAACAAAATTATTTTTGAAAACACAAGAGACAAAGCTTATTTTATTGAGCATGGATTAGTAGTAAGTAAAAAAGCTATTTCTGTCAAAGGATGTGGCGTTGATACACAATTTTATATAAACGAAAGACCTTCAAAGGAAGTTCGCAACAAGACAATATTCACATTTATAGGTAGATTATTGTATGATAAAGGAATCAAAGAGTTTGTGACCGCTGCTCAAATTCTGAGGGCAAGAAGAGACGATTGCTCCTTTTGGATTGTGGGTGATTTGGATGCTGAAAATCCTGCAACTGTCGATAAAGAAGATTTACTACAATGGGTCGATAATGACATCGTATACTACCATGGTTTTGTCAAGGATGTAAGACCGATTATACGTCAATCGGATTGTATTGTTTTGCCTTCCTACAGAGAAGGTCTTCCTCGCATTATCATTGAAGGAATGTCCATGGCAAAACCGGTGATTACCACTAAAACAGCGGGATGCGAAGAAACGGTGGACGAAGGGGAAAATGGATACCTAATTCAAATTAAGGATGCCGATTGTTTAGTATTGGCTATGGAAAAATTTATGGCGCTTGAAACCCCTCAAAAACTGACAATGGGTGCCAAAGGTAGAGCAAAAGCGGTGGAGGAATTTGATTCAAAAATAATCGCTTTACAGTTTTTGTCTATGGTGAAAGAAATATTACCTTAAGTTAAAATTTCACTATAATAAAAACCTCAAACCCATTCAATACCTATAAGTATTAAAAGATAATACAATGTATACTTTAAAGGGTAATACGAACATTATATCAAGTATTCCAGTACTTGTTTTTGAAAAAGAAAATGTTTCTTCAACATTTTTACTACAACGTTTCCTTTAACCATCGATAAAACTCCCTTTGCCAAAGAAGACCATTTTGAGGTTTGGCAATCCAGTGATTTTCATCTGGAAAATTAATTAACCGGCTTTTAATGCCTTTTAATTGAGCTGCCGTAAAACCTTCTAAGGCTTGACCAACGGGAACTCTAAAGTCTTTTTCGCCTTGGAAAATTAGAATTGGTGTTTTCCACTTGGCTACTTTAGAAGCAGGGTTAAAATCTGTGAATGACATGGCATTTTTACTTTCCCAATAGGGACCGCCCATGTCATAATTAATAAAAAACATTTCTTCAGTTGATCCATACATGCTCTGTGTATTGAAGATTCCACAATGGGAAATCAAACTACTAAACCTTCCTTCATGAACACCTGCCAAATAAAAGATGGAATATCCTCCATAACTGGCACCTACTGCTCCCCTTCTTTTTTTATCTACAAAAGGTTCTTTAGAAACTTCATCTATGGCACTTAAATAATCTTTTATATTTTGCCCACCATAATCTTTACTGATTTGCTGGTTCCACTCAACTCCAAATCCAGGTAGCCCTCTTCTATTAGGTGCCACGACGATATATCCTTGTGCTGCCATAAGTTGAAAATTCCATCTGAAAGAATAAAATTGGCTTACTTGCGACTGCGGTCCTCCTTGACAATAAAGCAAGGTGGGATATTTCTTTTTTGGATCAAAATTTGGTGGGTAAATTACCCAAACCAACATACTTTTTTTGTCTGTAGTAGTCACATAGCGTCGTTCGATTTTAGATTTTGATATCAAATTGTATTTATTGGTATTCACTTGAGTTACTTGCTTCCAATCTTTAAGTGCTAAGTCATAACTGTATATCTCAGGAGCTGTATTCATGTCTGTACGGGTGACATAAAGTTTTCCATCTATTTCTGCGATGATGGATGTGATATCCCAATCACCAGTTGTTATTTGTTCTATAGCGATAGTGCTTTTCTTTCCTGTGGGAATATTTACTTGAAATAATTGAACTGTTCCATCAATAGGCGCTGTAAAATATATTTTATCACCACTTTTAGCCCATACAAAATTAGCAACAGTGCCATCCCAGTTTTTAGTAAGATTAGTCATCTTTTCATCCATCAAAACGATGAGGTCTTGTTTATCAGCTTCGTATCCATCTGTTTTCATAGATAAATAAGCCAAGTGCCCTTTATAGTTAAACATAGGGTAGGTATCATAACCTTTATTATTAATGGTTAGGTTTTTGACTTGGCCAGATTCGATATAATATTGATATAAGTCAGTATTTGTACTCAACATACTTTGTGTTCCTGTCTGTTTTTTACAAACGTATACAATACTTTTACTATCTGGATGCCAAACATAATCTTCCGCCCCACCAAATGGTTTTTGAGGGCAGTGGTATGGTTCGTTTTGTAAAATATCCGTCGTCATATCTGTACCTTCTGCAGTAAAGGATAAAAAGACATGGTTAAAACTTCCATCAGTCCAAGTGTCCCAATGTCGGTGACCTAATTCATCGTATATTAATACATTTGATTTTTTTAAATCGGGATAATAGTCTACTCCTTTTACTTTGCTAATTTTCACCTCTTTATGGCTAAGTTTATATTTTCCATCAGGTGAAACATTTTTATCTTTTAATACGGATTCTGCGCTTTCAAGTGTAGTTAAAGGCCCGCCGTTAAGTGGAATGGAAAAAAACCTTGAATTAATAACATTTTCTTCCATTTTAGGAGAGGACAATTTGAAGACTAGCTGTTTTTCATCTTTAGTGATACCCAAAGCTGAAAGACGATCTAATTGCCACAATAATTCAGGGCTTAATGGGACGGTTGTCATTTTTTCGGCCATTTGAACCCTCTGCGGACTTGATTGCCCAAAAAGATTACCAGCCAATAAAAATCCGAAAACAAAAAGAAAATGTTTCATAAAATAATATTTTGAAAGGCGAAGATACGATTTTTTTTACGGTTCATTTTGATATTTATTTGAAAATATCGCTATAGTAAGGGCTAGATTTGACCTATGGAAATGTTGAAACTTTCTTACTATTATCTTCCATTTAGCTATTACTTTTTCTCTTAAAAGTCAATATGTTTCATATTAAATTGAATATGTAGTTTCTTAAATTTAGGAGCTTTATGTATATTAAAAAATAATTATATTGATTATTAGTAAAATATACATTATAAATTATCATAATATGTAAACCTTTTGTAGTTTTGCGTCGGAAAATAGTTTTTTCATTTTCCCGTCGCCCAACGACAGTAATTAATAATTAGGATTATCTCAAAGTAAAAATTGTTAGTTATGTCTATTTTACAAAAAACTAAAAAGACAGAAAGTATTTCTGGAATGCTGGTTCTGCTCCTTTTCTTTTTGACTTCAGTGTTACATTTTAATAGTACTGCACAATGTTTCCTCGAACCAGCGTACAGTGGTGCTATGACCACAGGCAACCAAGCCTATACAGGTCAGATGGCCATGCAGTTTGGAACTTCTGGACACATTGAAGTCAACCAATTAGGCGTCTTTGACGACGACTTGGTCAATGGCATTAATGGTGCTGTTACGGTCGGAATTATCGACGAATTTGGTACAAGTACAGTTGTAGGCCCCATTGTTATTTCAGGAACGATGGGAACATTGAACGGCCGGTTTAGAATGGTTGATTTGGTTACTCCAGTTGTTTTACCTCCGGGAGTTTACCACATTGTAGCCGTTGGATTTGATGGAAACGATCCAAATGGTAATACTGCTTTTCCAGGTGGTCTTCCTACAGGTTTATCAAGCTCCCTTGTCATTTCTTATGGTGGTAATCGATTTGATCCTACCACAACTTGGGATGGAACCTTACCTGGAACCATAGACGGTGGACCAACGGGTCGATATCATGCTGGCACATTTAGGTTTAATGTTGTGACCCCTGAAGTCTCATCCACAGTGCTTGGCACACCAATATCCAATCCTGGTCCATTATTACTAACAAGACAAATTTGTAATGTAAATAATAATGTAACAGCTACGGATATCATACAAACCAATACAAGCAATGATGCATTTTTATACATAGAAATAGCGAGCTCTTCAAATATCAACCTTGCAGGTGGAGGCCCAGGTGGTGATACTGATCGCTTGGATGATTTGCCATTAGATGGTCCACTTGGGTCAATCGGAACTACATGGATGAATTTTATTGATGACATCAGATTACAAGTGGGAAGCCAATGGGGATTTGTTGTTATCCGTATTACACCATACACAGATTTGGATGGAAGTGATGATTTGAATGCCGGTGATTGTACAGGTACTCCCATTGAGTTGAGATTTGAAATACAACCTACTCCACAAACAATCGCAACTTTTGTTAACCCAACTGCTCAAGATGGTGAAATTTGTTCTGGTGAAACTATCGATATCAACTTAGGTGTCAATGCTTTTGAAATGATTGGCGGCGGCGCACCAACATTAAGTGATTACGAATTTGAAGTTGTTCAAATTAGATATAGTACAGACGGGGGAGGAACATATCCATTAGCCAACTCTGGATATCCAGTAGGTTTGACTGGGGGTACTTATAGTGTCGGAGATATTATATCTTCAGCTATAGCTGAAATTTCAGAAACTTTGGTCAACACTACTTTAGTGCCTATATATTTGAGATTTCAAGTAATGGCTCAGTTGACAAATGACCCTTTTTGTAATGATGGTCCTATAAATATAAGGTTGGTTATTAACCCTAATCCTTCTGCAAGTATTATTCCGGATCCTGCTGCTATTTGTGCAGGTTTCAATTTAACTTTAGATGGAAATCCAAGTGGAGGAACTGAACCATATAGTACACACGCTTGGACAGGACCTGGTGCCGTTTATTTAAGTTTGACAAATACTAAAACTACGGTATTTAACCACAACATGCCTGGCGACTATAATCTCACATATACAGTGACTGATGATAATGGATGTACGGCGTCTGACAATATTATTGTAACAGTAAATGCTAACCCAACGGTAAGTATTACACCAGATCCAGCCGAAGCGTGTATTTTGACGGATATATTTTTAAATGGAAACCCAACAGCGGGCACTCCACCTTTTACCCATTCTTGGACTGGAGTTGCTTCTGCTTACTTAAATAATACGACAATAGTTGACCCAATTTTTAATCACTTCGAATTAGGAGCGTATGAATTGATTTATACCGTTACGGATGCGAATGGTTGCACAGGTTCGGGTACAATTACCATAGAAATTAATGACAATGCAGACCCTGTCATCACTTGTCCAGTAGGACCCCTTGTCATGAATACAGACTTTGACAGATGTGACGCAGTGGTTTGTTTTCCTATAACCACTACGGACGATTGTCCTTTTTATTATCCGCCAACTTTGGCAGGACATACTTATATTGGAAGTTTTAATGGAAGTACTTATTTCAGATCGAATGGATTCTTGTCTTGGGAAGCTGCCAATTTAGCTGCCACATCTTTAGGTGGACATTTAGTAAATATTACTAGTCCTGGCGAACAAGCTTACCTAGCAGCCAATATCCCTACAAACTTCTTTTCTTCATTCTGGATAGGATTAAGATGGTCAAGTTCTATTGTCCCTGGAGGTGCCTATAAATGGACATCTGGTACTCCTTTAGGCTATACAAATTGGGCCGCTGGAGAACCAGTTCTACTAGGAAATCAAGATTATGTATTTTACTGGGATATAAATGCACCTTTACTTAATGGATGGCATGACACACCTGCTGAAATTTTAGCCTTACCAGTACTCAACAGATATATCATCGAATTTTCTGGTCTGCCAAAAACATTGGATGCTGGACTTCCAAGTGGCTCTATATTTCCATTAGGTACAACTACAGTAACTTATAGCACAGAAGACTCTGCTGGAAATGTTGATGAATGTTCTTTTGACGTTCAAGTCGTTGACAATCAAAATCCAGTGGTTGTTTGTCCAGCGGATGTTACGGTCTATTTACTACCTCTAGATTGTGAAGAGGAAGTGTTTTATCCTAATCCAGCAACAGCTACAGACAATTGTAGTATTTCTGCCATTGATTATTCTATTCCTTCAGGGTCCCTATTTCCAATTGGTATTACACCAGTGACAGTAACAGCAACTGATGGAAGTAACAATACAGATGAATGTACTTTTAACGTAATAGTTTATGACTACATCAACCCAAATTTGGCATGTAAACCTGTTAATTTGTCCTTAGACGAATTTTGTTCATCTTCCTTAGATCCAACTATATTTTTAACGGGTTGGCAAGGACCAAGTCCAGGGGAAATCCTTCTTGGATGTCCAGAAAATTTTATCATTACCTTTTATGGCAAAAATGATGAAATAATAACCGTAGACCAATTAAAACATCACATAGGAAAAACACTAAAGTTTAAAGTTTCTCATACCCTTCAAAGCTTTACTTGTTGGAATGAGGTTTTAATTGAAGATAAATATCCGCCTACAATTGATTGTAGAGATATTGAAGTAAGTTGTTTGACAGATACAGACGATTTAGTCTTAGGATTTGCTTCTGATAATTGTATTGCTCACCCTTTGATTGTGGGTGAAGTACACGATACAATTGATTGTAATGATGATTATATTGGAAGGATTACAAGGAGATATGTTGCTATTGACAAATATGGAAATCAAAGTGTAGACTCCTGTACTGCCACCATTTTATTATTGAGATCTAAGTTTGGCGGTATTGTTGCACCTGCAAATGCAAAATTACAGTGTTCTGACACGTATAAAAAAGACACCAAAGGGTTTGGTTTTCCTGATCCAAGTGTAACAGGAGTACCAACATTTAATGGACTACCTGTTTATCCAACGAGTGCCTTACAAATGCAGTTTTGTAACGCTACCATAGATTACGAAGATGTTCTTTTGATATCTTCTCCATGTAAAACTAAAATTAGAAGAACCTGGAAGATTTACGAGTGGCATTGTAGTGGTTTAGAAATATTCTTCATAGGATTACCTCAAATGATTGATATCGTAGATGATACTGCTCCAGTAATTCCTATTGTGAATGACATGATATTGACGACAAATACCAAATCTTGTTCGGCTACAGCTCAATTGCCAAACCTGAACATTACAGATAATTGTAATAGTCTTAAATCCATCATAATAAATGCTTATAATAATGGTGCACCTGTAGGCACTTTAAATACAAATGGTGGTTTTATGGAACTTCCAGTGGGTGACAATGGAATTGAATATACCGCCATCGATATTTGCGGTAACTCTTCTGTCAGACGATTTACAATCAAAGTGCAAGATGATACCAATCCAATTGCTGTCTGTGACCAATTTACGACAGTAAGCATTAAAACAAATGGGTATACCGAGGTAACAGCCGTTGCCGTAGATGACGGAAGTTTTGACGAATGTGGGGGGGTAAAACTTGAACTCCAAAGAATGGAAGACCCTTGTGGTACTGATTTTAATATAGGATGGCATTCAAAAGTTGGATTCTGCTGCTTAGATGCTAATATTTCTAGAACAGTTATTTTATTGGTGACAGATGTCAGTGAAAATACGAATATGTGTATGGTTACTGTAAATGTTCAAGAAAAAGTTAACCCTTCTATTTCATGTCCAGCGGACGTAACCATTACGGATTGTACCTATACTTTTGATCCAGCCAACTTAGATTTCTATTTTGGAGCCGCTATTATTTACGATAATTGCCCAGCTAATAATTTATTAACTCAAACACACATTGATAGTAGAAATCAATGTGGTATTGGTGATTTAGTTAGGAATTTTGAAGTGAGTAGTAACGGTATCTTGTATGGTAGTTGTTCGCAAACCATTTCCTTTTCAAACAACGATGCTTTTGATGGAAATGATACATTAGATTTAAAATGGCCGGCTAATTATACAGCGATAAATGCCTGTAATGTATTAATGGTCGAGCCTGAAAACTTACCTGAGGGTTTTAATTTTCCAGTCATTCATCAAGACGCTTGTGATAGAGTTGGTTTTACTAAAGAAGATTTGGTATTCCCATTCACGACAAACGGCGCATGTTTCAAAGTTATTAGAAAATGGACCGTTATTGATTGGTGTCAAGAAGATGGCGATGGCAATTATAGAACTTGGACACATGAACAAGAAATCAAAGTAATGGACAATGTGTCTCCAATGATTACAAGTCCTGATACCACTAGAATTAGTGAATCTTTTGATGTCAATTGTTTGGGTGGACTCATCGAACTGACCGCTAGTGCAACAGATTGTACACCGACAAGCGAATTGTCTTGGACGTATACCATTTACGACGATCAAGGAGTTGTATATAAAACGGGCACTGGAAATGATGCTAGTGGTATCTATCCATTAGGAGATTACTTAATCGAATTCACAGTAGAAGACAGATGTGGCAATTTGGCCCTAACCAGTTATACATTCGAAGTCATTAGTGTTAAACCGGCTACACCTATATGCTTCAAAGGATTGAGTTCTAATTTGGTTACGATGGATTTAAATATGGATGGTACACCTGACACGGCAATGGTAGAAGTTCACGTTACAAAATTCAACAACCATAGCAAACACCCATGTTATCCAGATTCTCCACTTTTATTTAGTTATTCACCAGATGTAAATGATACTTTGAGGGTATTTGGATGTAGCCATCTAGGCGAACAACCAATTACAATGTACGTAACAGACCTGAATGGAAATCAATCTTTCTGTACAACAACTTTATTAGTAACCAATAATGATACGTTGCATTACAGATGCCCTAACAATATGTTACTAGGAGCAATAACAGGCAGGATTGCCAATGAAAAGGATTTGCCTATACTAGATGTTGAAGTATCATTACAAGGAACTGAAAAAGTAGCTCAATTCACAGAACAATCAGGTAAATTTGGATTTTATGAACTTCCTTACGGGAATAATTATAGCATCAATCCTGAAAAGGATGGAGACGATAATAATGGTGTTTCGACCCTTGATATGGTCTTAATTCAACGTCATATTTTAGGTATTGAAAAATTGCCAAGTTTGTACAAATATGTGGCTGCCGACGTCAATAATGATAATAGAATTAATTCTGTTGATTTAGTAGAATTGAGGAAAATAGTGTTAGGAACAATGATGTCATTCCCTAATAATACTAGTTGGAGATTTGTGGAAAAAGATTTCCAGTTTATCGATCCATCCAATCCTTTGGCTTTGTTTATCCCTGGTAATTGTTCTTTTGCGAATATGCAACAGGATATGAAAGCTGACTTTATAGGCGTAAAAATTGGAGACGTCAACGAAACAGCAAAACTAGATCAATGGTCACCAGAAAATGTGGAAAGTAGACACAACTTTGCCTTCGTAACGGATAATAAAGTAGTGAAAGCTGGTGAAGAATTCCAAATTATGGTCAAAGCCAATAGCAATGCAACATTATTTGGATGGCAACAAAAAATGGAATTGTCACATGCGGAATGGGTAGGTGTCACTTCAAACTTGATTCCTTCTATCCTCGAGTCTGTTTCGGTTGATGGTACACAAGTAGGATTCAGTGTAGCTATAGGCCAAGGCCAGGTAGTTAATCACGACCAAACCTTATTTGTAGTCACACTTAGAGCAATAAAAGATGGTTTTATTAAAGATATGATCAACTTTGTGGACGACAGATTACAAGCTGAAGTATATGTGGATGGTGTGCAAACACCGAAAGTACTTAGGTGGCAATTTATTGATGTAGCTGATTTCCCTTTCGAAATCACCAAACAACAACCGAATCCATGGAAAGAAAGCACGATGATTGGCTTTACCATTCCTACGGAAAATTACGTGTCCATCAAAGTAAAAGATCAAACAGGTCGCACGGTATATTCTTCCACGGATAGATATAATTCCGGAGAACAACAAGTGACGATTACGAGAGAAAAGATTTTGTATTCAGGTTTATACTTTGTTGAAATCAAATACAACAATGAAGTGAAAACCATCAAAACAATCATGATAGATTAAACAGGTCGTAAGATCTGACATAAAATTTCGATCCATATTGAGAGTTTCAAAGGCAGGCCAAAACGGGGCCTGCCTTTTTTATTTAATAAAAACATCTACAACCTTTTATATCTGATCTTTTCGTACATGACAAAAAATGTTATCTTTAAAGTCTCCTCGGCCTAAAAACAGTTTTAGTGAACGAATCCCGTCTCGTCACGTATGACGGGAACGGGAGGAATTGGGTCTTTTGCCTAAACAAGCTTGAATAATAAAGCAAAAACTTGACGAGGCAAAAGAAAAAGCATGAAGATTCGAAAGTGAACGGTGCTTGCAAGCACCGTTTTTAGGCCTAGACTCTTCCTGATCGTCCTTCTTATTATTCTAATTATTGTTGGCAAGCAGGTGCTTATTTTTTGTTCTCTTTCTTTTAACGAAAACAAAAGTAAGTGCCCGCCAGTATGAGGCATTAAGTGATTGGAAAATCAAACTGTAACATTGAGATAATCTGTAGGTTATGAGAATCATATTTAAAAATAGTCGTGCACTGCGTAGCCCGACTATTTTATTATAATTCTTCTAGATGTAGAATCGCCCAAATGATACATTCCATCAAGTTCTTTTGCCCCTTCAATTGCTACCAAACCAGGTGTTTTGCCCACTTCGATACTGCCTAAACGATGATCAAATCCTAAGGCTTCTGCGCCATTTATCGTTGCCCAAGTAATCAGGGTTTCTAAGGGAATATACGAACAATAGGTGCGTATAGTTTTGATTTCTTCCCATATAGAGAGTTGCCAATTGGACGTAAGACTGTCGGTGCCTAAGGTCATTTTTGCCTTTTGACTGATAAAAGCTCGGTAATCAGGTAGCCGATTTTCTATATACAAATTGGCATTGGCGCAGGTCGCCCAATACACTTGATCGGACCAGGTTTGAGCAGCCTTAATACCCTGTTCTGTTGTAAGTGTATTGTGTACGAATATCGTGCGATGAGCAGGATCCAACCTATCTAAGGCATGGTAGATGGATGATTTACCTGTTGGTTTAAAATCATCCAAAGACATACCAAACCCTTCATAAAAATCTAAAAATCCACCCTTTTTTTCTAGAAAAAGTAGTAGTTCGTCCATAGTCTCCTCACTATGAATCGAAATGGTCTTTTTACTCTTGTTGGTCTGGTGGATATATGTATACAAGGGGTCACTTACGGAGTATGGCGCATGGGGAACAACACTCTTTTGGTCTTTGTGATTTTCTTCAAAATTTTGATATACATCCAAGTATTGTCGATACGTTTTTTCAGCCAATTGGGGTTGCATAAAATCAAACATCTCTACAAAAGTGTAGTAGGATAGGTTGCTTTTTGACTTCGTGATTGCAGTATCTGTTTTATTGGATATGTCTCCAACGGCGACAATACCCGAATCATACATTTCGTTATCTGCAGCCAAAATACCCGCTTGGATCATCTCTGGATCGATATCGCGATGACCAACTACTGAAGAAATAAAAGGAATGAGACCGGTACCTGTGTCTACCTTTCCTTTCATGTGTGACAATTCTAGATGGCAATGGGTATTTACAAAACCAGGGCAAATCCAACCATCGATTTGTTGAATATCACCCAAATCACTGGGTAAATCTTCAACAGCTAAAATTTCCTCTTTACTGTTTAAAATGAGGACTTTGTTTTCAAGGACATTTCCTTTTCCATCAAATATTTTATTGGCCGTAATCTTAAACATTCTGGTTATTATTCATCAATTTCTTTAACAAGTAAACCGTTTTTTATCCTAGGCTCAAACCATGTACTCTTAGGGGGAAGGCTGATGCCGGCATTTGAAAAAGCAACCACTTCTTGAATATCTACTGGATAAATACAGATTCCTACGAGGTTTTTATTTTTATTTACTTCTTTTATCAACGAATCTAAACCAGATTTTCCTTCAAAATATTGAACGAGTTTAGTCGTGCGCACATCCCCAATATTTAATATTTTTTCCATGACCCAATGATTGATTAGCGTAGTATCAAGGATGATTTTATTGCTCTTTAGTTCTGCTTCTATATACTTTTTTTTCCACTTTACAACGTACCATTCTTTTTGGATGTACATGGTAATTTCAAACTTTTTACTAGGTTTTCTTTTTGTTTTGATGGGCTTTATCGTTGCATAATTGGACAATAAAGCAATAAACGTAGCTGGCGAAATATTCGAAAAAACATCAACAACCCGATTGTAATCGTATATTTTAAGTTGGTCGAAGGAAAAATAACACGACAAAATAGCTGAAGATTCAGGTGTCTTACCTAACAAATGGTGATTTTTTAGTAATCTTATGGTCGTAGAGGAGCGATGATGCCCGTCAGCAATGTAAAGTGTGTCCAATTTGTCCCTATAAAGATTGATGATGGTTTGAATATCACCATCGGTATCTATTGACCATACTTTATGGTATTCTTTTTCTTCTTCCAAATAAAGGGAAAGAAAAGGTGTTTTATATTCAATGTAATTTTCTAGTAAAGCATGGATTTCCTTTATGGGTTCGTGCGTTAGTAAAACAGGTTTGATCATGGCCTTACGCAACATCATCAATTGCATGATTTGTTGTTCTCGTTCAGCTATAGTATTTTCGTGACCTAATATTTTTTCTTCTTCAAAATCTGCTATATCGTGACTACCAATGAGGCCTCGATGACGGTTGAGTGGATTTGAAATTTCGTACACATAAAGCCCTCTTTGATCTACTTTTTTAAAAAACCCAGCCTTCTTAAAATCCGTATATTGATTACTCACTTCACCAAAAAACAGTTCGGGAGAGGATATTAAGTCCTTATTTGGATAAAATGCTTCAAAAGGCAGCAAGCGCATGTTGTAGGTTTAATAGGGTAAAGATAGAGAATAAACATCAAATTTTAAAAAGGAATCATTTTCACATTAATTTGAATGGATAATTTATGGATTAACCTTTTTGAAAAATGTAAATTAGTGTAAATCACTCATTTTATCCCGCTTTAAAAGGAATAAATGCCTAATTTTGCACAATGATCGGACGATTTATTGTATTTTCTCTTATATTCTTGTTTATCCAGCCTATATATTCCTTTGATCAAAAGGGAGAAAAGGCGATTAGTGAAAGTAAAATTAAAGTAGCGATTAGATTGCTTGGCCACCATGTTTTACTTTTGTCAGGTGATACTTCCTCTCGTATTCTACCAGTTGAAAAAGAATTGAATCGTTATAAACTGTCTTTTGAACATTCATTTGAATTGAACCCAAATAAGTTGGTTTCATTAGTGGACAGTATTTTTAGAAAAGCTGAAATGTCACCTTACTATATTGTAGAATTAGAAGATTGTACGAGTAAAAAGGTTATGTATAGTTTTGAAATGAAGGAAAAAACAGAAGAGGGACTTATTCCTTGCGGGAGTAGACTTTTACCTCATGGATGTTACACTTTTTTTGTAACTTTTATGCCAAAAAATGAACTCAGATTTATATTTTTGGACCCATTAAATCATGGGGAAACAGCCTTGGAGACTGACCAAAAACCATCCATTTTTGCTAAGTTGAATTTTGTTTTTTTGCTGCCTGTTTTATTTGTCGGTTTTTTATTTTTTGCTTTCAAAAGTGGGAGACCCAAACTCGATGAACATCAAATTAAAGTCGGAAGCTTTTTATACGATACCATCAATATGACATTGACAAATAGCCTAGGCAAAGTTGAATTGAGTAGCAAAGAGTCTGCCTTACTTACATTTTTGTATGAAAATGCAAATAAGACAGTGGGAAGAGACCAAATCTTAAGAGAAATTTGGGGTGATGAGGGGGATTATATAGGACGCACTTTGGACGTGTTTATTTCAAAACTTCGCAAAAAATTAGAACCCGATACTAATCTGAAAATTTTAAATATTCGTGGTATTGGGTACAAATTGATAAAAAATGACGCTTGATTTAGCCGTCAATTGAGATAATATAGGTAGAAGTTTATCTTTGCCTGAATTAATTTACCTTTGTATTTACTGTCAATACCAAAGTTTTGTTAAATCTAAGGTTAACCTTATTTTACACTTCTTTTACATCAATTGTACACAAGTTGAGGTCTATTTAGACGTATATTTGTTTTATTAATTAACATCAAATATAGTTATCATGAGTGTATCAATTCCTTTATTAATGAGCTTAATTTTATTGTGGTTGAATAACCCAACGGCTATAGAAAAACCAGTAAATTGTCTACCACCCATCACATGTAAAAGTAGCGTTGAAAACCAATTACCCACCTATTTTCAAGGAAAATTAATGGCTTCTACTAATTCTGGTGAAAATTGGAAAACAATAGAAACAAATTGGCCCACTACCGTAAACTTCCAAACATTTGAGGTCAATGAAAATCAAATATTGTTTGGAGGAGATCATGCTAAAATTTACGAATCAGAAATCGGCCAAAAATCTTGGGTAGAAATGAATCTTAATGAAGCGTTTCTTTGTAGTAAAAAGGAGATAGAAACTTCAGTATCCAGCATTTTTTCAACTGTGGCCGGCTTATATGCACACGTATTTCGCCAAGGATTATTTAGACAACGCAAGGGAACTTCTTTTTGGGTGCCAGTTTCCATTCCCGAAACCATTGAATACATCCACGATTTGAAAGTAGACGATGATGGTAATATGTATATTTCGTGCCAAGAAGGTATTTATGTTTCTAAAAATGACGAAAACCAATGGGAAAAAATTTACGCAACTGGGTGGGTTGGAAATATGGTTTTACTTCACAACGAATTGTTTGCAAGTTCTTCATTGGGAATCATCCATTCGAAGGATGGTGGTCATCATTGGAATAATTTATTTATTCAATCTGTAGATCTACTTTATCCAAATGATGTAAAATCGCATTACAATGTAAATACACTAGGAAATAAGTTAGTAGCCATTCGACAAAATGAGCAGTCAAATATTGGCAGAAAAGGTTTTATCCAAATGTCAAATGATGGTGGAGAAACGTGGGCAATACACCCAGCCGATCAACATCTAAAAAATTTAAAAGAAGTTACCTCAATTATTCAATGCGATGGTCACATTTTTTGCACGTATAAGGAAGGAGTTATTTGTTCTATAGATGGGGGAGTTTCATGGAAATTAGTTTTGAAACATATTAAACAAAACAACAACAGTATTTTAAAATTGAAAATATCTAATGGAGTTTTGTACTGTTGGGAAAGCTTTTTGGGATGTTGATATGAGTTAAATTATGGCATAATGGTTTACATGTGTTACATTTAATTTTTCTTAAAACTTAGAAAGTTAAAGCAAATACCTTAAGTTTCTTCAACGAAACAGCAAGTTGTTTTAAAATTATTCTCCAAAAAGTACTATTTTTATCTAAATTACGTCATAGTATCATCATCTAAGGTTTTCGAAATGATTCGCCCTTAAAAAAGTACATGAAAAAGAAGTTTATAATTTTGTTTTTAGTATTTCTATCTTTTGATGGAATAGGCCAACATTACAAAACTTCCATTGGTTTTCGTTTTGGAAACAATATAGGTTTGAATTTTTCACAAAGGGTCTACAAAGGAATCACAGTAGATTTATTGCACGAGCCTACGCTATTTATTGATCGGCATCGCACAGCTTTTATGGCAAAAAAACATGTTCCCATCATCACCAAAAGGCTGAATATGTTTTATGGTGTGGGTGGTTACTATCAATCTCAATATTTAATCATTCGCAAAGACGAACCAACCGAACATTTTGAATCTTCGGGATTAGTAATGGTAGGTGGAATAGATTTTACCATTGGAAGGTGGAATTTTGGATACGATATTATGCCAGGTATCCGTTTTTGGGGAAGAGATACCAGGGGTTGGTTTTTTTCCTCATCGGCTATTTCTTTAAGATATATTATTGTACCCAACCAATCAAAAATGAAAAAGTGGTTTAAAAAGATTTAAATATTTTGGTTTATACCTGCCATATTTAATTCTGATATTTAAAGGATTTTTACTAAAGTTATTTTTAACCTTTCGGGATTTATCAGTTATATAAAATATAATATGGTTGCTTTTGAATAGGTAGCTGCTCTTTAGGTCTCAAGTACTTATGAAAAGCCACAAAAAATCTTAGATAAAAGTTGGCTAAAAACTATATTGTAAATATAATAAGGCTTATCTTTGTGGCGTTTTTCAGAAAATACCAACATTTTTCCAATATAACTTAAATTTTATGGCGAATATCGGGCAAATCAAACAAATTATCGGACCTGTAGTGGACGTAAGTTTTTCAGCTCCTGGATCAAAAGTTCCAGAGATTTTTTACGCACTGTCTATTACAAGACCTAACGGTGATAAACTTATTTTAGAAGTTCAACAGCATTTGGGTGAAGATAGTGTTCGAGCCGTTTCAATGGACTCTACAGATGGTTTGACTAGAGGAATGGAGGTTTTGGATTTGGGTGAACCTATTTCAATGCCTACAGGGGACCAAATTAAAGGCCGTGTTTTTAATGTAGTAGGAGACCCGATAGATGGTTTGCCAGCTTTAGGAAAAGAAAATTCATACAGTATTCATAATACACCCCCTCGATTTGAGGACTTATCTACTGAATCAGAAGTTCTTTTTACGGGTATCAAGGTTATCGATTTGATCGAACCTTATTCAAAAGGTGGAAAGATTGGATTGTTTGGAGGAGCTGGTGTTGGAAAAACGGTATTAATACAAGAATTGATTAACAATATTGCCAAAGGGTATGACGGTATTTCCGTTTTTGCTGGTGTTGGTGAAAGAACGCGTGAAGGAAATGACTTGTTGAGAGAAATGTTAGAATCTGGCATTATCAACTACGGCCCTGAATTCATGCATTCCATGGAAGAAGGAGGATGGGATCTGACCAAAGTTGATTCTGAAAAATTAAAAGAATCAAAAGCCACTTTCGTTTTTGGTCAGATGAACGAACCTCCTGGAGCAAGAGCAAGGGTTGCATTGTCTGGATTGACGTTGGCCGAATATTTTAGAGATGGCGATCTTTCTGACCCTAGCGGAGGAAAGGACATTTTATTTTTTATTGATAACATTTTCCGATTTACACAAGCAGGTTCTGAAGTATCAGCCTTGTTGGGACGGATGCCATCAGCCGTAGGGTACCAACCTACATTAGCCACAGAAATGGGACTAATGCAAGAGCGTATTACCTCAACCAAAAGAGGATCAATTACATCTGTTCAGGCTGTTTATGTACCTGCGGATGACTTAACAGACCCTGCACCGGCTACAACATTTGCCCATTTGGATGCGACCACAGTATTGAGCAGGAAAATTGCTTCATTAGGTATATATCCAGCGGTGGATCCATTGGATTCTACATCTAGGATTTTGAATCCCGCCATTATTGGAGAAGAGCATTACAATTGTGCACAAAGGGTGAAAATGTTGTTACAACGATACAACGAGTTACAAGATATTATTGCTATCCTTGGTATGGAAGAATTATCAGAAGAGGATAAAAAAGTGGTATTTAGAGCAAGGAAAGTTCAACGTTTTCTTTCACAGCCTTTTCACGTTGCAGAGCAGTTTACAGGTATCCCTGGGGTATTGGTTCCAATCGAAGAAACCATCAAAGGATTTAATATGATCATGGAAGGTGAAATGGACAAATATCCTGAAGCAGCTTTCAACTTAAAAGGTACGATTGAGGAGGTTGTAACAGCTGGTGAAAAAATGTTGGCCGATGCTGCTGCAAATGACTAATTCTGTCATTTTCTTTGATTTGGTATAAAAATTGTATTTATGAATTTATTGGTACTAACTCCAGAAAAAGAAATATTTAACGGTAAAGTAACGTCCGTTCAAATACCGGGCATTTCAGGTAAATTTGAAGTCCTAAACAATCACGCTCCTATCGTTTCAGCATTAACAACCGGAACGGTAAGAATCATCGTTGAAGGAGGAGAAAAAAAATCTTTCAAAATAGAGAAAGGTTTTATCGAAGTATTAAAAAATGATGTATCTTTGCTCGTGCAAGGAGTTACTGAAGATTAATATAATAGCTTCCGACTATTAATAGAGCCTTTGAAATCGTTATTCAAAGGCTTTTTTTATTATATGTATTTTCCACACTGTTAACCTTTTGCGAGTTTTCTCCAATATTTTACATATAGTGGTAAATTCCATGTTTACTATGGAAAATTACATGTAAAGTGAAATTATATTACTACTCAATATTCGACAATAATGGCATTTTGCCCTTTTATTCGTCTACATTAATGGACATTTCATCATTTTTTTTGAAAAGTATTATACAAAAGGTCATTTTTATTTAGAGAGGATAAAATATTGAGTAATTCTACTTGTAAAACTGCAATATATCTGAGGGTACGTATTATTGCCAGTAGATTTCTTTTCTGGTAAAAATTTCGGGGATAAAATACTTATATAAAAATAATTGTATATGAGTATAGGGGACAACGTAGATTTTGTGTCTAGGAGTATAGAGTCTTTCTTTTCATTGAATTAAAGGGGACTTTTATCGTAAACGCTAATTTTCAGAATTCCTATATTATGCAGTGGTCAAAACCATCCCATTTTTTTGTTATTGTATTTTGTTTATCGTTAGCCACGCTTCAGGCACAAGTTCAAAAGGTGCATTACTTTGTTAAATATAACGAAACAAAGTGTTTATTCGATTTTTGTATTGTAGTAAAAGAAGGCCAAGCATTAACCATGCAACAAAGGGTCCAAATGAATGCACAATATACAGTTGTAGTACCGACGGGAAGTACAGTGGTTATGGCAGAAAAACATATGCCTCTCCAGAGTAATCAAAATTACAATGGAACGATTCCTATGGAATGGCAATTGGGAAGTGTCGTTGTATCTCCTGGTTCAAAGCCAGAATCTGATTTTTATAGCATCGTACCCACATTAGCGCCAACCTCTTTTTATAATAATTTGGTTCCAAACGATACAGTGGCGCTTTTTTCTTTAGCGATTTCACCCATCACTGATTGTGGAAAAGGGGTAAGGTTATTTGACAATGAAAATGATCCAGGTCCCTTGGCAGTAGGTATGAATGGTAGTAATTTTTCAAATGGTTTTACCATGGGAGGAATTCAAAATAAATATTTTGGCAATGACAACCCGAAAGGCCCTCAAAGACCCCACATAACTTCCTTGCAAAAATCTTGTACATCTGGACTGGAACTGAGCGTTTCGGCTAGTCCCGCACAAACCCAATGTCAAAAATCAGTAGAGTATTTGTGGAAAGGACCTGAAGGATTTGAATCTGATCAACCAAATGTTCACATGCCTAATGCTGGACCACTTCAAAATGGAAAGTATTATATTACAGTTAAAGATTCTCTAGGATGTAGCGTAATAGATAGTATTATAGCTTATGCAAAACCTGATGCTGGCAAAAACCAGTTTGTCCGCTGTTATCTTTCAGGCAGTTCGACTTTAAAAGCAAAAGATTCCGGCCTTTGGTCTTTGCATCCAAACAACCCTGGCACGGCTATTTTTTCACATGAAAATCAACGAGTGTCTGTCCTTTCTGAATTTTCTGCACCTGGTGAATATAGAGCTATATGGTCTAATGAAAGCTGCAGCGATACAATTTCCATACTGGTGCAAAGTGATTGTACATGTCAAATAAAAAATGCACTTGAAATTCCAAGTGTTTTTTCATTTTGTGAAAAAGCGAATCAAATGGATATATCAGGTTCAGAAATACTAGATCAAGGAAGTTATAGATGGATTTATAAACTTGACGAAGGACAATATATTACAGCTCCTGGCAATTTTTCTAATAAAAATTATCAAACAGGATTCTTGTCTTCAGGTCTGCACACTTTTGCTAGGATTTTCACCAAAGTTGGAACACCTATTTGCATTGATACGAGTAACTTAATTTATATAGAAGTATCACAGGCTATTGATGCTGGAGAAGATATAGACTTATTTTGTTTTTCCACGGATACTGCATTTGTCTTGGCTACGGGGGCTGGTCACTGGAAATTCATTTCTAACAGTGCTGGATTTCTCCCTATTTCGCAATTCGGAAACCCACAACAAATGTTTAGTGATTTTACTGTTCCTGGTAATTATTTTATTTCGTGGAATCATGAATCATGTACAGATACTTTATTAATTAAAGCAAATCCATATTGTGGATGTCATGAATCCGATGGAGGAGAAGACAAAACTATTTGTGCTGGCGATTCCTTATTTTTAGTAGGAACTTGCGAAGTTGGAATATGGCAATCTTTAAGATCTAATCCTGCAGGTGATTCCTTATCTATAAATACCAATGGAGAAGTTTTAGTTTATTTTGACGAATCGGCTATGGGCGAATATTTTTATACGTTTACTGTTTTTGATACATTAATCGATACAATTAAAATAATTGTTCATTCACTTCCAGTTATCAACGTAGGCGAAGATTTTGGATATTGCCAGAATAGTCCACCTGTACTACTTGTGGCAGGAGGAGGTTTAGCTTATAATTGGTCAACTACACAAACAACATCTAATATATTGGTATCCCCGTCGCAAACGACAACATACAGTGTCACTGGTCTCGACCAAAATGGATGTGAGGGAAAAGATTCCATAACTGTTTTTATATTACCGATACCACAAGGCATTGTTCCAACTTTACCTATTGCTAATCAAGGGGACAATGTGATGATCGAATCTGGGAATTGGACAAATGCACAAACATATATTTGGTCTGGTCCGAATGATTTTTTTTCCAATCAGCAAAATTTTACACTTGAAAATGTAAGTACTTCTGCTGGGGGTTTGTATACCGTTACAGTGACAAGTGAACATGATTGTTCCTCAACAAGATCTGTTAATTTGCAAGTAAGTCAAATTGTTTTACCTGTTGAACTTTCTGATTTTACTGGAAAGTACAATATGGACAAACATTATAATGTATTACATTGGCTTATTCATCAAAGTGTTAACCACCATTTAATTGAGATAGAACGAGCCAATGTGGATGATTTAATATTTTCATCCATTGGAAAAGTTTTTACAAATGGAGAAATAGGTTTGTTTGACTATATCGACAAGGATATTTCTTTTGGCCAAACTTATATTTACAGATTGAGAAGTGTAGATTACGATGGAAAAATTCAACGATTTGGACCCATTTCCATTCAAGTTAAAAACCAAAACGGGATCAACATTCAATTATACCCGATGCCTACCTATGACGAACTGTTCATTTCTTTTATTGGGCAAAAGGAGGAATTGTTATCACAAGTAGAGATATATAATAATGTTGGTCAGCGAGTGCTTGTTCATAATGGAAGCTTTCAAAATGAAAAACAAATATTGGATATAAGTACTTTGCAGTCTGGAATGTACAGGGTTATTATTTATATAAATGACGAAATGATTTCCAAACAAATGATTAAGATGGACTAATTATAGTTCAGCCATTTAAATATTACAAAGCCCCATGGTGGTGTTGGTGGTTTTTAGTGTCTTAGTAACCGAGAGAACATTGTGATGTAAGGTGTTGCGTTTTATTCGAAACATCACAGAAATATAAGTGGATATTTTTCTTTTTCTTTTTCCCGAACTCGTATTGTAAAGTTTCTTTTTGACAGGACTTGTCACAGGTTTATCTTTTTTCTTGATTGAAAAAATACCTCTAGATCAACTCTTCAACTATTTAATAAGTAGGGATTATTGTCAGAATGGAAAATTTATTTTTTTAAAAAAAACAAAAAACGTTTTTATATTAAAAAAATTTATAATACATTTGTTGCTATAAACCAATAAATAAACAAGTGTTTTACTTGTTGAGAGTGTGTTAGAGCTTCAAGCAGTATTATAATTATCATATTGTGAATTTATTATATATATGAAGTTTTATCAAATAACACAAATGCATTTTTTCCAGGTGATGCTTATGGCATTTACTTGGATTTTGTTTTTAGGTACAAAAAGGAATTCATTATTTGTAATTGCTAGAAATAATAATAAAAATTTTACAAAAAAAACATGTGATGTCATTTATATCTCAAGGATTAAATCCTTCCTATTGAGATACAGACATCCACCAAATAAACCCCACCCGTTGAGTATATGATTCAAAACTATCTTTTTATAATAAAACCTTTTAAAATTGAAATATTCAACAACATGAAGACCAGGATTTTTAGTATAGTTGCAGTTTTATGCAGCTTTTTTCTAACCCAACAAGTACAAGCTCAGGTGACGAGTGTCAACTATCAGCTTAAGTACGATACCGATTCTTGTCGTTATGACGCCTACATTATTATTAATGCAGGTTCGGCATCAACGGTTGCAAGAAGAACGCAAACCAATGCGCAGTATTCAATAGTGGTTCCTACAGGTACCTCCATTACTGTATCTGAAAGTTACATGCCATTACAGAATAACCAAACCTATACGGGTACGGTTCCTGCGGCATGGACAGTAACCACTTCAGTAATTGCGCCTGCCGCAGCCCCTGAGTATGATTTTCATTCCATTACGCCAAATCTTTCTGTCGCTGCACAGTATAATAACTTAAACAGTGGGGATACGGTTAAGATTTTTAGTTTGGATATAAGTCGTATCAATGCTTGTGGTGATAGCATCAGAATTTTTAGAAATGGTATAGACCCATCTTCCAGTGATCCTGGGATGGGCGGTGGAGATTTTAGCAATGGTTTCACTATTGGTGGACCTTCTCAAAGGTATAACGCAAACTCGACACAGAATAACCCTCCTAAACCGCTTATTGTAAGTGCAACAACCACTTGTAGTGCCGGTATAGAGATTGATCTTACAGCAACAACTTCACAATGCCAAGATCCACTTTATTTTAGTTGGACTGGGCCTTTTTCATTTAGCTCAACAAGTGAGGATGTGAGCATATTTCCATCAACTGTAGATAATATTGGAGACTATAAAGTAATTGTAACTGATACACTTGGATGTCAAGATTCCGTAACAGTTACTGTAACAAACAAGCCTAATGCTGGTATTGACCAAACAGTTTGTGCGGGTACATCAAACACAATTACGGGTAGTGATCCTTCTACAGGTACTTGGGCAGCAAGACCAGGCAACCCTGCAGGTGCAACCTTAGGTTTACTACCTGCCGGAGTAGCTAATGTAACATTTACCAATGCAGCAAGTGGTACTTATGGATTTATTTATTCCACACCTACCTGTGCGGATACAATGGTATTTACCGTTAATCCTAAACCAACTGTAAGCATTACCGGATCAAATAATATATGTATAGGAGCGACCACCACTTTATCGCCAAATGCTGGTGGTACTTGGGTTAGTAATAACCTTTCCGTTGCAACTGTTGACGCAATAACAGGTGTTGTAACTGCTGTCGGACAAGGTGCCGTAACTTTTACATTTACAGATGGAAACGGCTGTCCAAATACAACCAACACAGTAACAGTTAACCCACCTCCTACAGTAGCCGTTAGTGGTACTTCAGCAGTTTGTGTTGGGTCGACTACAACTTTAATACCTACTACAGGCGGAACATGGTTGGCAGTTTTTCCAGCAATTGCCACAGTAACAAACGGTGGTGTAGTAACAGGAGTTTCAACTGGAACAGGACGTTTCATATTTACAGAAACCTCCACAGGTTGTAAGTCTGACACAATAAATGTTCAAGTTAGAAGTGTACCGGTAGTTACACTAACTTCAAGTACTATTTGTGTTAATGCTACAACCACAGTTACACCAGCAACTGGAGGGACATGGCAATCTTCAGCTCCTTCTGTGGCGACAGTTAATAACTCGGGTGTTGTAACTGGTGTTTCAGCAGGGTCAGCCACATTTACATGGACTGAAACAGCTACAGGTTGTTCTTCAGCACCAACTGATGTTCTAACAGTAATAGCTAGACCAACGGTTGGATTAAATCAATCCACAGTTTGTGTGGGTAATGGAACAACAGCAACAGCTACACCTGTAGGTGGATCATGGGTGAGCTTAAATCTTGGTGTAGCAACAATCAATGCTTCATCAGGTGTCATTACGACTGTAGGACAAGGTTTAGCCACTTTTAGATATACTGACCTAAATGGTTGTCAAAATACAACCTCTGGTTTAACAGTTAATCCTGGACCAACGGTATTGGCAGGATCAAATACACTGTGTATTGGCCAGACAACAAACGTTACCCCTTCTACAGGTGGTACATGGTCAAGTGGTACTCCAGCTGTTGCAACAGTAACAAATGCGGGTCTTGTGACTGCAGTTTCTGCAGGAACATCTTTAATGACTTATACAGAAACTTCAACAGGTTGCGTTAGTTCATTAACAATTACAGTTCAACCAAGACCAGTTGTCAGTATTACAGGTAGTAATCCTATCTGTGTAGGTTTTACTTCTCAATTGTCTCCTAATACAGGAGGTACTTGGACTAGTATAAATCCAGCCATAGCAAGTGTAAATAATGCCGGTTTAGTAACAGGATTGACAGTTGGAAATGCAACTTTTGTTTTCACTTCTAGTACAACAACATGTCCTTCATTGCCAACAGCACCTATAAGTGTTATCAACAAACCAGTAGTTAGTATTACAGGACCAAACCAAATTTGTGTTGGTTTTACAACTACATTATCACCTACAACTGGTGGTACATGGGCTAGTAATAATGTGGCAGTTGCTACCGTAAACCCAACCACTGGAGTTGTTACAGCAGTTGGACCTGGAACTACAACTTTTACATTTACCCAAACAGGTGGTTGCGTTTCTGACCCAACACTTCCTGTTACAGTATATCAAAATCCAGTAACTTCTTTTACAGGGCCAAACAGTATATGTGTGGGACAAACCACTACAGTTACACCTGTAGCAGGAGGAACATGGTCTTCTAGTTCACCAGCAATAGCTACCATTACCAATGCAGGATTAATTACCGGTATTAGTGCTGGTACATCACAATTGACTTGGACTGAAACTAGTACAAGTTGTGCTTCACAGCCAATAACGGTTACCATCAATCCTAAGCCAACTGTGGTTTTAACAGGGCCTAGTGAAATTTGTATAGACAGCACAACTACAGTTACACCAACTTCTGGTGGTGTGTGGGCTTCTTCAAATAGTTTAGTAGCTACGATTACAAATGGTGGCATCATAACTGGTGTGGCTCAAGGAACAGCTATTTTTATATTTACATCTTCCGCTGGATGTCCTAGCGATCCAATAATTAGTATTGCTGTTAGACCTAAACCAATTATTACGGTAGTAGGTCCTGATGGAATTTGTATTGGTTCAACGACAACATTGGAATCTTCTGGACCAGGTACTTGGACGGCCAATCATCCTTTGATTGCTACTATTGATGCCATAACAGGAGTTATAACAGGTGTTGCAGAAGGTACAGCTACTTTCAAATTCCTTTCGGAAGATGGTTGTTTATCTGAAAATTCATCATTAATTACTGTTAACCCTAAACCAATAGTGGTTCTTAATGGACCAAACTCTATTTGTGTGGGTAAAACAACTAATTTATCTCCTACAACTGGCGGAACTTGGGTAAGTTCGAATCCAGCGGTCGCATCTATAAGTAATGCTGGTCTTGTGACTGGTTTAGCTGCGGGTACGGCAAGATTCGTTTTCACGCAAACATCAACTGGTTGTTCATCTGATTCTTCTGTGGTGGTTACCATCACTCAGGGACCATTAGTATCCATAGCTGGAGATGATGAATTATGTATTGGAGAAACAACTACATTATCACCAAATAGTGGTGGTACATGGGCTTCTAACAATGCAACAGTTGCTACAGTGACCAATGCTGGTATTGTAACGGCTGTAAGCGCAGGTCAAGCAACATTCACATTTACAGATGCTGCAGGATGTAAATCAGACCCAACTACACCTATAATAGTACACCCTAAGCCAACAGTAGCTGTTTCAGGTCCATCGCTTATATGTGTTGGAGGTGGAACTACTTTATCTCCTACCACAGGAGGTACTTGGGTGTCTTCAAATGATTTAATTGCTTCAGTAGACAATAGCGGAAATGTTCTAGGTGTAAACCCTGGATTTGCAAGTTTTATTTTTACTGATTCAAATACAACTTGTACGTCTGACGCAACTTCTCCTGTAGAAGTAGCGGACTCACCTACACCAACGATTACTGGACCATCAGACGTTTGTTTGGGTGGAACAACCACTTTATCACCTTCAACAGGTGGTAACTGGACTAGTAATAACCCTGCCGTTGCTACAGTCACAAATGGAGGTCTTGTCACTACATTGGGACCTGGAAAAGTAACTTTTTCCTTTACATTGGCTGCAACAGGTTGTGCATCTGCGGCTCCAACCGATACAGTTAGTGTTACACACTGTTTGAATCCTGACTTTAACGCTACATTTGTTAATGTACCAGTTTTAGGAGACGTTAGCACGAATGATGCCATTGGAGGAACAGCAGTGTATGGACCTACACCAGTATTGATTTCTAGCCCAAGTGGATCTTTACCAGTCATTACAATAAATGGAGATGGAACCTATGAGTTTCAAGCTAATTTAGTTGGGGTTTACTTATATGAAGTTCCAGCATGTACGCCTCCACAGGAATCAGGTTGTCCTAGATCAGACTTAACGATTACAGTGACTAACTATATACTTCCTGATGCGCAACCAATTGCCAACGTTGATTTTGGTACGACCCTAGTAGATGTTCCTATTACATTACTTACGTTGGAAAATGACGGTTGTATGAGAGTAGCTGGTTGTTCTTTAGACCCAACCTCTGTTATTGTTGTTGAGAATCCATCAAGAGGTACTTTTGCCGTTGATGGTCTTACAGGAGATATAGAATATACACCAAATTTGGGGTACGTTGGATTAGATACCTTGGTTTATGAGGTTTGTGTTACGGGGGAACCCACTAATTGCGCACAAGCTAAACAAATTATCACCGTATCTTCACCTGATGCAGATAATACAACTGTAGCAGTTGATGACTTTGCCGTTGGTGCTCAAGATACAGAATTGACAGGAAATGTAAGTACAAACGATAGCGACCCTGAAGGTGATTATCCTTTAGATGTTACACCTTATACTTTAAGTGTAGCAGAAGGTGAATTCACTTTGTTAGCTGATGGAAGCTTTACATTTACGCCAGAAGAATGGTTCTTTGGCCCTGTAGAATTTAAGTATACATCTTGTGATACAGCAAATGCTTGTGCCAATGCTACATTACATATCCTTATAGTTCCAGATTTAACAATAAAAGTTCGAGTTTACTTGGAAGGTTCGTTGATGGATAATTTGAACCAAACAGCTTCTGGCAGACCATTAATGAGAGATAACCTTAGGGTTAATACGTTCACAGGTAAGCGGTATATTCCAAATATGGATCCATACAGAATGCCTGTAGAATCTCCTGTATATCTATCAGGTGATCCTAATCCAGTAGATACCGTTGAATTTAATATCCCTAACACGTTATTTAAACCTACTAGTTGGACTAATCCAATAGCAACTGTTCAATCATTCCAGCCTTCTGTGACTGGAGTTATGACGAAGTTCTTGGCAATTCCTGATCCAACAACTGTCTTTGCAGTTACTGGTCAAGAAGCCATCGTCGACTGGGTTTATATCGAGTTAAGAGATAAAAACGATAATACAAATATTATCTCAACTAGAACGGGTTTATTACAAAGAGACGGTGACGTAGTTGATTTAGATGGTATTCATGGATTAAGATTCCCTGGAATATCCGTTGATGATTATTATGTAGTGGTAAGGCATTTCAGACACTTAGGTGCGATGACTGCTGCAGCACAAACACCAACTCAATTGTTTACATTGGTCAATTTTACTTCTCCGACTTTAAATTTATTTGATCATGGAGATAATCACCCAGTGTATACTACTGTAGATTTCACAGGTTTAGCCATGAATGATGGTGTCAAATTTGGATACAGATGTCTTTGGTCAGGTGACTTTGATGGAAATGGAAAAATCAAAGCGGATAACCCAGGTGATGACATGAACATTGTGTTCTTTGATGTCTTCGGATATCCTACCAATGAGTCTTTTAATGCCAACTTTGACTTTGCGTTTGGTTATTTACCAGGTGATTATGATATGAATGGTAAATCAAAGTTTGATAACCCTAATGATGACAAGAACATGTTGTATACACAATTATTGTTCTATTTGCTAAATGAGGGATTCTTATCCAACTTTGACTTCTTTATAGAGCAACTACCATAGTCGGTAGTTGAATGTATCCCGGTTGTATTCCATCTTTATTTCGGTCAAAAGATGGAATACACTGGACCGGGATACATTTTTTTTATCTCGTTTTATTATTATAAATGTTAGGAAATGAAAATAAGAAACTTAGGGTGTGCCCTAGTATTTTTTGGAATATTTCTATTTCAAAATGGCTTTGCCCAAATCACCACTCTCGATTATCAAATAAGGTATAACACGACAACTTGTCGTTGGGATTGTTACATCATTATAAATGGAGGATCAGCTACTACTGCTGTTCATAGGGCACAAAGTAATGCTCAATACTCCATAGTTGTGCCTACAGGTTCAACTGTGACGATTGCACAAAATTTTATGCCTATTCAGAATAACCAAACCTATATGGGTACTACCCCTATGATTTGGCAAAAAGGTAGTTTTGTTGGAGCTCCTGCAGCCGAACCTCAATCCGATTTTCATAGCATTGTACCTACTCTTGTCCCCTCGTCATTTTTCAATAATTTGACAGCTGGGGATACGGTAAAACTTTTTGCATTAAATATTAACCCAATGCCTAATTGTGCAGCCGGTGTTAGAATATTTAGAAATGGTATTGACCCTCCTTCATCAGCTCCAGGAATGGGAGGTGGTGACTTTAGTAATGGATACACCGTCGGAGGAACAGCCCAAAGATACAGAGCTAATTTACCTCAAATTAATCCACCACCACCTGTTTTAAGTGCAGTTACGACCTGCTCTCAAGGTATTGAAGTGGATTTGACAGCTACAACCAATGCTTGTCAAACACCATTGACTTATCAATGGTCAGGTCCTAATGGATATACTGGGACCACTCAAGATGTGAATATAAATCCTTCAACACCTTTAAATGCAGGGTTATATGAAGTTACTGTAACAGATTCAAAAGGGTGCACCTCGACAACAAACATAGTGGCCGTCTCAAAACCGAATGCGGGCAGTGATATAAATGGGTGCGTTTCTACACAATATACCATTTCAGGGATTAATCCAAATACAGGCACTTGGAGTGCTTTACCATCAAATCCATCAGGTGCAACTTTAACCCCTGGTGTTGGCGGCCAAGCCAATGCAACATTTAATCAAAATGCTTCAGGCGCATACAATTTTAGATATAACACAGGTGCATGTAGTGACACCGTCCAAATAAATATTAGTCAAGTTGATGCAGGCCTTGATCCTCCTAATGTAAGTTGTTATATATCAGGATCAGCTTCTCTTGCCGCTACTGGTAATGGATCTTGGTCCATTGGAGTTGGAAGTGCGGGTACCGCCAATTTTGGAAATTCTTTAGACCCAAATAGTTCTGTTTCCGGGTTTAGTGCTTCAGGAACTTACTTTTTCGTATGGACTGTTGGAAATTGTAGTGATACTGCCACATTAGTAGTAGGAGAAGACTGCAGTTGCGCTATCACAGATAACAATTTATCAGCGGTAAACCCATCGACCTATTGTGGGGCAACTGGAAATATTGTAATTAGTGGTTCTAGTGCCTCACCGGCAGCTGGAAATTATCTTTGGATTTATAGTCTTAATGGAGGTAGTTATTCTAATGCTTCTGGCACAAATAACGCACAAAATTATACGACAACAATTCTAAATCAAGGTACACATAGATTTAGACGAGTATATAGCCTTCCTAGTGAACCAGGATGTATTGATACAAGTAATGTAGTATTAATTACGGTTAATAACACACCTGGAACACCGTTAAATCTAGTTGCAGACCCTAACCCCGTTTGCACAGGTCAATCGGTAGCACTAAGTGTAACTAATGTAGTAGGGGTTACTTACACATGGACTGCATCTTCAGTTAATGCTGGTTTAGTGGCCAGTGGTTTATCATCCACTACCATGTTGCCATTGGTTGCAGGAAGTTATACCATTTCTGTCACAGCTATGGCAAATGGTTGTACCTCTACGGCAGCAACAACAGTTGTTCAAGTTTTTGAAACGCCCCCAACTCCAAATGGTGCTACAGTTTCCGCAACGAACCCTACAACCTGCAACGGTAACGATGGATTTATTTCTTTTAGTGGTCTATCAGCTTTTACAACCTATACTATTAATTACACAAAAAATGGAAGTAACCAATCAAGTCAGGTGACAACTGATGGAAGTGGTGGTGCCATTTTGATAGGACTTACTGCTGGAACGTATGGCAATTTTGTATTTGTTTCTGCAAATGGGTGTCCTTCAGGAGAATATGTAGGACCAGTTGCTTTAATTGACCCAAATGCTCCTCCAGTGCCAAGTAATTTACAAGCAAGTCCAAATCCTACTTGTCAGAATGTAACGATCAATTTGTCTGTAACTAATAATCCAGGAGCAACCTATACTTGGTCTTCAACATCACCAGGTGCGGGGTTAGGAAGTAGTACTAGTTCAACAAATACAATGCTTCCTACTACAAGTGGATTTTTCAATATAATGGTTACACAAACCGTAGCGGGATGTACTTCTCCGTCTGCATCACTTGGTGTTTCAGTAAACGCTTCACCACCAACACCCAATGCCGGTACGGTCACTTTTACAAACCCAACAACATGTGGAGGAACAAATGGAACTATCACTTTAAGTGGATATGTTTCCAATACATCATTTGGAATCCGATACTTTTTTAATAGTGTTGAAGTTAATGTTAATATAACTTCTGCAGCAAATGGAAATATAGTCATCACAGGTTTAGCTGTTGGGACTTACACTAATTTTAGTGTTACAAATATTTCAGGATGTAGTTCTGGGGTTTATCCTGGTCCAGTCGTTTTGACTAATCCTAGTACACCATCTGCTCCGGCCAACTTGACCGGAACGCCGAATCCAGTTTGTTTAACAAATTCTGTGGTTCTAAGTGTAACCAATACACCTGGTGCTACCTATACTTGGAGTGCTAATAGCGCAAATGCTGGGTTAAATGTTTCCACATCTTCCAATAATAGTATGTTGCCTACTGTAGTGGGAACCTACGCTATCAGCGTGACCCAAACGATTGCTGGTTGTACTTCTTTACCTTCGTCTATAAGTGTAGTGGCTAATCAAAATTCACCTACACCAATTAGTGCCATTGGTTCAAATCCTACATCTTGTTCGGGAACAAATGGTTTTATCACATTAGCAGGTTTAGGCTCTTTTAATACTTTTACCGTAAATTATTTAAAAAATGGAAATCCTGTTTCAGGCTCATTCACCTCAAATAATAGCGGAGATCTAGTAATCACTGGACTTACGTCTGGAGTCTACACAAACTTTAGTGTAACTAATGCTTTCAACTGTACTTCAGGGACATTAAGTGGACCTGTTATTTTATCTGACCCAAATGCACCTCCAGTACCAGCTAATATAGCAGCCAATCCTAATCCAGTTTGTGCAGGAGTTTTGGTTAATTTATCTGTAACCAACAACCCTGGAGCCACCTACGTTTGGTCAGCATCAAATGGTAATGCAGGTCTAGTTCCATCTTCAACTTCAACTACTACAATGACGTCAAATGTGGCGGCTACTTATACCATAAGTGTAGTTCAAATAGTAGGAGGTTGTACATCTCCACCAGCTACCTTGCAGGTTGTGGTAAATTCACAACCAGCTACACCTGTTGCAGGTCAATTTTCCTTTACGAATCCTACAACATGTGGTGGAAGTAACGGAAGTATTAGTATTTCTGGTTTAACACCTAATACAAATTATACATTACAATATTCTAAAAATAATAATCCTCAGAGCTCTAATTTGACTTCAAATGGTTCTGGAGTTTTGGTTTTGATGAATTTAACCGCAGGAAGCTATAATAACTTTAGACTAACTAATGATAGTGGGTGTCAATCTGGCACTTCTGTTCACTCTGTCAGTCTAACTGACCCAGGCGCACCTTCTATACCACAAAATTTGACGGCCATCCCCAATCCCGTTTGCCTTGGAAATGTAGTGAATTTGTCAGTTGATAATACGCCAGGAGCCACTTTTACTTGGACAGCTTCATCAACTGATGCAGGTTTAGTGAGTTCCTCTACAAATACAACTACAATGACAGCTATCGTTGCTAGTTCTTATGTAATCAGCGTCATTCAGACTATTGCAGGTTGTACTTCTGGAGCTGCTCTTATTACAGTTGTAGTTAATGCTAATCCACCTACTTTAAGTAACACAAATGTAACGGGTGTAAATCCAACTACATGTGGTGGAAACAATGGAGAGATAGTTATATCAGGATTAGTAAGTAATACAACCTATACATTAAATTATAATAAAGGCATCAGCCCACTTACCGCTAATATTACAGCTGATGGAAGCGGAGTAGCTAGATTAATAGGCCAGACAGCAGGGACTTATTCTAATTTTAGAATTATAAATGTTAGTGGTTGTCCTTCTAATATTTACCCGGGTCCAGTAACTTTGATTGATCCAAATGCCCCTGGAGTTCCTACCAATTTACAAGCCATCCCGAATCCAACTTGTTTGGGTACTACGGTAAACTTAAGTGTTAATGGTGAAGTAGGCGCATTATTCAATTGGAGTGCAAGTTCAGCACAAGCGGGACTTCAAAGTTCGTCAAGTAACACAAATACCATGACAGCATTGAGTGCAAATACTTATATTGTAAGTGTTACACAAACAGTCAATGGTTGTACTTCATCCTCAGCATCCACAAGTATTACGATAAATTCTAATCCACCTTCACCAGTAGTGCTTTCTTCTTTGAATCCTTCTGTTTGTGCAGGTAATGATGGTTCTATTTCTTTCTCAGGATATGTTTCTAGTCAGAATTATACTATCATTTATCAACGAAATGGAATTCCAGCTTCAGCAAATTTAATAGCAAATGGTTCAGGTGTTTTAGTTTTAACGGGCCTTAATGCTGGCGTTTATAGTAATTTCAGTGTTACCAATGCAGGAAATTGTTCATCAAATATTCTAGCAGGTCCAGTCAATTTGGACGATCCAAATTCACCTCCTGCTCCAGCCGCTTTAACCGCTATTCCTAATCCTGCATGTTTAGGCGTTACGATTAATTTGAGTGTAACAAACAATCCGAATGCAGTTTATAGCTGGACTATATCATCACCAGATGGTGGTTTGGGTTCGAGTAATACTTCTACAAATGTAATGAATCCGTCACTTGCAGGTAATTACACAGTTCAGGTATCTCAAAATGTAGCTGGATGTACTTCACCTAACGCTACAGTTTTGGTTGTAGTAAATAATAATCCGCCAACTCCAGATGGAAATAATGTGTCAAAAACAGACCCAACTTGTGACTTATCAAATGGAAGTATCAGTATTTTTGGATTGACTCCAAATGTTGCTTTTACTGTCAATTATCTTTTTAATGGTAGTCCAAGTTCTTACAATGGCGCAACCAATGCAAGTGGTGTGATTTCTATTACAAATTTAGTAGGCGGAATATACACGAATTTTAGTTTGACAAGTGCAGAAGGATGTAATTCAGGGATATATCCTGGACCTGTAAATCTTATAAATCCTGGTCTTCCAAGTCCACCGAATGGAATAAATGTAACTCCATCTTTTATATGTGTTAAAAATAACGTGGAGATCAGTGTTAACCCTACACAAGGTGCGGTTTATAGTTGGATAGCATCAAGCCCGTTAGTAGGATTAATACCAAGTAGTACTGAAGTAACCTCTTTAGTGCCTACAGCGCCTGGATTATATACAGTTAGTGTAACACAAACTCTAAATGGATGTACCTCTCCTCCAACTTCCACCACAGTAGAAGTAAGGGGTGATTGTTACAATCCTGATTTTGATGTAACTTATGTAAATGTTACAGTCAATGGTAATGTAAGTTCTAATGATGGTATTATAAATGCAAATTATAGCCATATTCAAAGTTTAATAGGTAATCCATCCAACTGTATTCCAACCTTGCTATTGGACGGTTCCTATTCTTTTACATGTGGAATCGCAGGTGTTTATCAGTTTGAAGTTAACTCTTGTTCTGGTTCATGCGAAATAGTTCCATTGGTAATAACTGTTTTGGAAGAAAATTCCAATAATAAGCCTCCAGTTGTTAACCATGATTATGCGAGAACAAAAATGAATGTACCTATTCAAATAAATATTTTGGCAAACGATAAGTGCCAAAATTCATTGACTTGTTCTTTGAATACACCAATCATCATCACACCACCTACTAAAGGGTTGTATAATTTAGTAAATAATACATATACCCCAAATAGCAATTTTGTTGGAATTGATTCTTTTAGATATGAAGTTTGTCAAACCCCAACTTCAACACCTATCAATTGTCAAAGAACATGGGTATATATTACAGTGATATCGACGCAAGCAGCCAATGTAACAAATGCAATGGATGATTATGCACAAACTCCTTGGAATACACCAATCAATAAATCAGTAGCCAACGGTCTTTTGGCAAATGATACGGATCCTGAAGGGAATAGTCAATCTGTAGTACCAATTACTTCTTCTATTCCAGGTGTTGGAGATCTTACAGTTCTTAGTAATGGAAGTTATACATTTACACCTGAAGCAGGATTTTATGGTCCTTATGCATGGGTCTATGATGTATGTGACAATAATGTTACTTCAGCTTGTGATAGAGCAACTTTACACCTACTTGTCGATTCTGAAAACCAAGCAAGTAGAGTAGGAAACTTTGTTTGGCTGGATGCAAATGCAAATGGTATTCAAGATTTGGGTGAAGTAGGGATGCCAAATTGCCAGGTGAGACTTTACAACAATTCTGGAATCATGGTTGGAAATACTATGACAGATCTTTCAGGCCAATATATGTTTGACGATGTTCAAGCGGGAGACTATTATGTTAAGGTAACGACACCAACAGATTATGTCTATTCTCCTCCATTAGCTGGAAATGATGTAAACTTAGATAGCGATGTTACTGGCACTATGGGTTCTGGTACAACTAATTTTTTCAGTGTACAACCAGGCCAAGATAGATTGGATTGCGATGCAGGAATGTATCGTTGTTCTAAAGTATCAGGGTTTTTATGGTATGACTATCATAAAAATGACTTAAAGGATAATTTTGAAAATGGAATAAATGGTTTATTTGTATTCCTTTGGAGGAAAGTCAATGGTACTTTTGTCATATGGACGCAGGCCACTACAGGTCAACAGCCAGGTACTGCATCTGAAGATGGTTATTTTGAATTTCCGTGTATTCCTCCTGGAGAATATTATATTCAGGTAGATTTACCTTTGATAGGCTTGGTTAGGGTTAAAGCTAATGTAGGTAATAACCCTAATAAAGACAGTGACCTAACCAATGCTAATGGTCACATGACGACCAATACATTCACTTTAATGTCTGGTCAAAATAAAACAGACCTTGGGGGTGGATTTTACGAAATGGCCATCGCTGGAAACTTAGTATGGATTGATACAAATGTCAATGGTGTTCAGGATTTAGGAGAGCCTAAGGTTGAAGGAGTTGTCGTTGAGGCTAGAGATCCACAAACACATGTTATTAAAGGTACCGCAGTTACCAATAGTGATGGTGAATACTATATCGATTATCTTGAAAGAACAGATGTCTACTTGAAATTTAGATTACCAAGCTCTTATCAAAATTATTCTAGAACTTTTGCAAGAGTTGGCTCTGATGCCATTAATAGTGATGTTGACAATAGTTTTGGCTCAATGACAACAAGAGCTGTAAGTATGGAACCAAGTATTACCAATGAAAACATTGACCTTGGTATTGTTCAAGGTGCATTGCCTGTTTCATGGGTAGATGTTCAAGTATTTAAAAATAAGGAAAATGAGCATGTAATAAGTTGGGAAACAGCCAATGAAGTTAACCTTAGTCATTATGTAATCGAAAGGAGTTTGAATAATGCCACTGATTTTAATGAGATTGACCATCTTATTTATCCACAATCTGGGCATAATATTAATAAAATATATAGTGCGTTAGATAGGGATGTTTCCAAAATTGGTGTCTATTACTATAGAATCAAACAAGTTGATTTAGATGGTAGATACTCTTTTAGTAAAACTGTTTCTATCAGAAATAATCGGGAATTAAATATTAGTGTATTTCCTTCTCCAGCTGTACAAAATACAAATTTGAGCATCCAGCTCCCTTCAGATATGGATGTTACAGTGGAGTTGTTTGATGTTAGTTCTCGAAAAGTGGCAACATTGTCGGAATTAAACCGATTCGAAAAAGGAGTTCACGAATTCCAATTTGATGTTTCCAATTTGAAAAGCGGAGTGTATACAATGACAATCAAGATTGATGATCAAGTAATAACCGAGAAATTGGTAATTCTAGAAAAATAATCTCTAAAAATCTTCTGG
The DNA here is from genome assembly GCA_049290115.1 of Saprospiraceae bacterium. Lineage (GTDB taxonomy): Bacteria > Bacteroidota > Bacteroidia > Chitinophagales > Saprospiraceae > OLB9. The sequence goes on from JBATMZ010000174.1 coordinate 150,755, forward strand.
AAAGGGTGTGAAAACATCTTTTCCAGAAGACTAATAACCAAAACCGACTAAAAATTGTCTTTTATCTATTCTAGTTTATCCAATATTTGGAAGTAATAAGGGGCTTTTTATAGTTTAGTTGGCACAGTTTCTATGATGTTAGAATTCTTAGAATTCTATTTAGGTATAATCTTCAAGGTAACTAAGCATGATCAAAAAATTTATTACCCTCTCAGTCTTATTCTTTTTATTGAGTTTATCATTTAAAGCAAGTGCCCAACTTGACTCAATAAAATTAGTAATGGTTTATGACACAACCACTTGTTTATATAATGTTTGTTTTAAAGTAGTAGGGGGTTCTGCCGTTTCGATTACCCATCGAACTCAGGCAAATGCTCAAGTGAGTCTAGTAATAAAGGCAACAGATAGTATGGAAGTTGTCCAGAGGTTTTTCCCATTAGAAGCAAATCAGTTTTTTACTGGAACTAATCCCAATAATTGGGGTATAGGTACGCAGGTTTTTACGCCAGCTGCCCAACCAGAAAGTAATTTTTATACTTTTGTACCCGCACTTTCACCAGCACATCAATACAATAGAATATATACTGGAGACACAGTCAAATTATTTAGTATAAGGGTTTGGAATAAAGCTACCGGACTACCATTATTAGATTGTGGAGAGACGGTAAGATTTTTCAGAAATGGAGTAGACCCTAATTCAAGTGCACCAGGCATGCTTAATGGTGACTTTAGTAACGGATTTACGGTAGGTAGTGTAAGACAATTATATGCAGGGAATTTAGAAAGAGTTGGTCCGCGAAAACCTAATTTGCAATTTTCTAGGGCTTGTTCGGGAGATATTGAATTAGATTTAATGCCGACAACTTTAACATGTCAATTGCCCTTCACCTATGACTGGACTGGTCCAAATTTTTATGGGTCAAACAGCGAAGACATATTAATTACACCAGCTTCCTCGGCTAATAATGGAACGTATTCAGTTACTGTTACTGATGCTATGGAATGTACAAGTACAATTGATATAGAACTTGAAAGAAAGCCAAATGCGGGAGTAGATATCGATTTATGTGGGAGCGGTTCTGTTTTATTGAATGCAAGTAGTGATAATCCTGGAACATGGGTTGCTTATCCAATGAATCCAGCAGGGGCATCTCTAAGTGGAACTATCGGAACAAGTGCTAATGCGACCTTTACAGGTGTAACTGGAGATTATATGTTTATTTTTGAATCTACAGTTTGCAACGATACAGTCAATGTTTCAGTAAAATCAAGTTATAGTACTTCTATTCTTGGTGACAACTCATTTTGCTCTGGCGGGTTTGTACAACTCAGTACTCCAGGAGGAGTGGATTTTGTGTGGAGTACAGGTGAAACGTCTTCTACAATTGATGTATATTCAGCAGGTACTTACATAGTCACAGTTACCGATGCCAGTGGATGTAGCGGAACTGCAAGCAAAGTAATAACTGCCAACCCTAATCCTACAGCAGATATAGCTGGAGATAATGCGGTTTGCCAAGGATCAAATGCTACCTTCACAGCAAGTGGAGGAACCAATTATGTATGGAGCAGTAGTGAAGGAACATCAAGTATTACGGTAACTGATAATACACCAAGAACGGTGACCATTACCGATGCCAATGGATGTACCGATACGGAAACCAAAACTTTAACGATTCATTCTAATCCTACAGCAGATATAGCTGGAGATAATGCTGTTTGCCAAGGCGCAAATGCTACCTTCACAGCAAGTGGCGGAACGAATTATGTATGGAGCAGTAGTGAAGGAACATCAAGTATTACGGTAAGTGATAACACACCAAGAACGGTAACAGTTACCGATGCCAACGGATGTACCGATACGGAAACCAAAACATTAACCATCAATAACAGTCCTACAGCAGATATAGCTGGAGATAATGCTGTTTGCCAAGGCGCAAATGCTACCTTCACGGCAAGTGGAGGAACGAATTATGTATGGAGCAGTAGTGAAGGAACATCAAGTATTACGGTAAGTGATAATACACCAAGGACGGTAACAGTTACCGATGCCAACGGATGTACCGATACGGAAACCAAAACATTAACGATTCATGCTAATCCTACAGCAGATATAGC